>NZ_PTPX01000007.1:0-1906 GCF_003260095.1 Glaesserella australis | reverse complement strand
CTAAAGATGGCACGGTGACATCGGATGCGAAGGGAGATAACTTTGCGACGGCGGAAGATGTTGCAGATGCGATAAACAGTGCGAGTAAGGCAGCGAAGACGGAAGTTGTTCAAGGTGACAACATTGTTGTGAGTAGCGAGACCGGTACTGATGGGCAGACTATCTACACTGTTGCAACAGCTAAAGATCTCAATGTAAATAGCGTGAATTTAGGTAATGTTGTATTAAATACAAATGGTTTAGTCTTTGGCAATAATGGTCCAAGCATCACGTTCTCTGGCATTAATGCAGGGAATAAAGTGATTACTAATGTTGCGAATGGCTCTATTTCATCGACTAGTACAGATGCAGTTAATGGAAGCCAGTTATATGCTGTAACTCAAACAGCAGTAGCGGCAAAAACTGAAGTTGTACAGGGAGATAACATCGTTGTAAACAGCACAACTGGAGCAAATGGGCAAACTATTTATACGGTATCAACAGCTAAAGATCTTGTTGTAGATAGTGTGAAATCAGGAGATACGACATTAAATAATGATGGTTTAAGTATCAATGGTGGACCGCAGATCACAAAAGATGGGATTACTGGTGTTGCCGATGGTGATATTTCTCCAGATAGCACAGATGCAGTAAACGGTAGCCAATTGTATGATGTTCAGCAAGCGGCGAAAGCGGCAAAAACTGAAGTGTTAGCAGGAAATAACATTGTAGTAAATAGTAATGTGGGAAGTAACGGACAGACTATTTATACAGTTGAAACTGCAAAAGATTTAACTGTGGATAGCATAACTGCAGGTAATACCGTATTGAATAATAATGGTCTAGCTATTAACGGTGGTCCAAGTGTTACTAAAACAGGTATTGATGCAGGTAATGTGAAAATTACAGGCGTTGCAACTGGTACAGCAGATACAGACGCAGTAAATGTGAAGCAATTAACAGACTCGATTACCGCAGCGAAAACAACGGTTTCATCTAATGATAATTCTATTACTGTAGTATCAAGTGGTAATAATCACGATCTATCTGTAAATACAGATGGTACTTCTATTCGTAATGGCAAAAATGGCTTAGAAGTTGTGAAAGGTGAAATCAGTACAAACGATAATGGTCAAGCAGTTGTAACTTCAGGCGATAAATCTTCTCTTGCAACAACAGGGGATGTAGTAAATGCTGTGAATAATGTTTCTTGGACTGTGGCTGTAGGCGAAGTAGAAGGCTCTAATGGTAATGCAAGTAGCTATTCAGCTAAAGATAACAAAGTTAAAGCTGGAGATTCAGTTTCTGTAAATGCAGGTAATAATATTGTTATTAGCGGTTCAGGTAAGAACATTAATGTTGCGGTTTCAGATAAGCCAACATTTAATAGTATTCAGTCTAATTCAGTTAATATCGTAGATGGTCCATCAATTAACTCTGATGGTATTAATATGAATAATAAGAGAATTACAAATGTTGCGCCTGGTCGTGATGCAGGAGATGCCGTAAATGTAGAGCAATTGAATAATGCAATGGCTAATGTCAATAATAAAGTTCATTCAGTCGATAAGAACTTACGTAGTGGTGTTGCTGGTGCAGTGGCAATTGGCTCTTTAGTTCAAGCCTATAATCCAAGCGATTCATTATTAGCAGTTGGTGGTGGTACCTATCGTGGTGCGTCAGCACTTGCCTTAGGTTATTCTAAAGTTTCTGATAATGGAAAAATCATCTTGAAGGTAACTGGTAGTGTGAATAACTCTGGTCACTATATGGGTGGTGCAAGTGTAGGATATAAATTCTAATAAAATGAAAAGAAGTGGATTGTTCCACTTCTTTGATGAATATTGGAAGGCATAATAGACAAAATTGTTGCTAAAAAGTAGCTTAAAGCCTTATAGTACAAGGCTTTAAGCCTACTTTTTGAAAT
>NZ_PTPX01000021.1 GCF_003260095.1 Glaesserella australis | reverse complement strand
AAAAATAAACATTAGCAACAATTTTGTCCACATGGCATAGTTTTTGACGGTTCAGCAACAATTTTGTCTACTATGCCTATTGGAATAGATTTCATAAAATAAAAACGGAGTGAGAGCTCCGTTTTTTGTTATGCAATCCCCGCAATTTTGTGCGTTTGAATACTCAATTGCCAACGCGGTTTATCCTTTCTTTGATTCAGTAATCCCAACTGCGTGATGGTTTCTAACATATTGATCTTGCCGTTTTTTTCACAAGGAGAAAGGTAATAACGATCAGCCTTAATCGTCTGTTCAATTTGTTCGCAAAATGCCGATACATCGCCATCCACCACAATTCTGACTTCATGGGCAAAAGGAATATGGTGTTTCAGATAGTTTTTCTGATACAGCCGCTTTGGGCTGGTGGCAATATAATCGATTTGCAACGGCACAGGTTTTAAACCATTGGTTTCGATGGCAATAAAATAACCTTCGGACTTCAATTGGTCCAGCAGACGTTCAAGGTTCGGCTGAATCGTCGGTTCTCCGCCGGTGATAATAATATTACGTGCGCGAAATCCCCGTACGATTTGCATAATTTCGCCAAGGGTTTTGCTTTGATATTGATTGTAATTGGTGTCGCACCACGGACAAGCCAAATTGCATTTGCCAAAACGGATAAAAATGCTCGGCATGCCGGTGTTAAATCCTTCGCCTTGTAAGGTTTCAAAGATTTCGACGATTCGATATTCGGTATTCAACATAGTTTTAAATTTGCAAAAAACAGGATAAAACCGACCGCTTGTCTTTACAGTTTCAAGCTTTGGTTCTATGCTGACAATGATTCATTTCAAGCCAACACATCATAGGAGTACCACAGTATGAAAATAGCAGTAGCAGGCGATCACGCCGGATTTGCAATGAAACAGGAAATCAAAGCCTTGCTTGAAAAACAAGGGCATGAAGTTATTGATTTCGGACCGTTCAGTGAAGCATCCTGCGATTTACCCGACTTTATTTATCCTGCGTCGCTTGCCGTGAGCAAGGGCGATGTCGATCGCGGTATTTTTATCGACGGTGTCGGTTATGGTAGTGCGATGATCGCCAATAAAATTTACGGCGTTTATGCGGCAATCTGCCAAGATCCGTTCTGTGCGGCGTTGGCGCGTTCTCATTCCAATACGAATGTGCTTTGCTTAGGCGGTAAAATTATCGGTTCAGCCATTGCTCACGAGATTGTCAATACGTGGATGACTACCGATTATTTATCGGATAATCCACGATACACAACCCGTGTGGATAAAGTGGTCGCTATTGCAGAAAAGCATATTCGTCAGGATGTTTAGCCTTTTCGGCTACACCGACGGACTATATTCACAATAGGATGTCGGTGTTTCCCACAGCCGAATAAGACTTACCGGCAGCCCTTCGGCTTTGAGCGTATCAAACATATATTTCGCCATCTGTTCCGCGGTGGTGCGAGCCGGGATCCCAAAGGTTTTAGAGTCTAGTGAATTCAGCAAGTCGGCGACTTTGCACTCTTTTTCACTGGTGAGATCGTAAATAAAAGCGTGATCCATGTTGTCAAGGATATGCTTCTTAACGACCGCTTTCAGATCGCTATAATCCATCACCATCCCCGATTTTGCCCCGTCAGCGTGCAATTCGCCCGAAATTTCGACCTGTAAGGTGTAGGTATGCCCGTGTAGATTTTTACATTTGCCGTCGTGTCCGTCCAACATATGTGCCATATCAAAGCTAAATTCTTTGGCGATTTTAAACATTGCCTTTTTCCTCTAAGTATTCGTTCAAGCCTTTTTCACGCAATAGGCAACTCGGGCAAGTGTGGCAACCGCCTTCGACACCCAGATAGCAAGTGTGAGTATGCTCACGGATATAGTCGAATGCCTCGAGTTTGTCTGCTAATGCCCAGGTCTCTTTTTTGGTGAGATACATCAATGGCGTACGAATGTTGAAGTTGTAATCCATCGCTAAGTTGAGGGTAACGTTCATCGATTTGATAAACACATCTCGGCAGTCGGGATAACCGCTGAAATCCGTTTCACACACGCCAGTATAAAGGGTTTGAATACCTTGACTTTTGGCGTAAATCGCCGTGTAGAGCAGAAATAAGGCGTTGCGACCGTCCACAAAGGTATTCGGTGTCGCACCTGTTTGCTTGATTTCGGCGTTATCGTCCATTAAGGCGTTGGTGGTGATCGCTTTGATGACAGATGTATCGATCACCGTTTGCTTCACGCCAAGATCTTGAGCGATCCAGCGTGCTTTTTCTAATTCAATGGCGTGGCGTTGTCCATATTGAAAGGTAACCACTTCGACATTCTCTTTGCCAAACTCTTGAATAGCAAGGAAGAGACAAGTGGTAGAGTCTTGACCGCCTGAAAAAATCACGGCAGCTTTTGGGGTTGTGTTCATTTTGTTCCTTAGTTTTTTTGCGTGGGAGGTTTGCGAACCACGATAAAGTGAATAAATAAGCGGTACGATTTTGCAAAAATTTTACAAAAACGAACCGCTCGCAGAAGTGCTCATTATAACAATTTTATTGTTAAGGTCGATTTTTCTTTTTATTGTTTACTAATTTGAAAGAGTAATTCAATAAATAGCATGTTTATTAATTAAAATAAGAATCTATAATGTGCATCAACAGAGCGATATGAGAAAAACGCTTAAGTGATTAACCTAAAACAAAGGATATAAAAATGAAAAAAGTTGCAAATGTACACTATGCTCCGCAAAAACATTGGGTGGGTAATGGCTTCCACGTTCAATCTATGTTTACCTATAATGATACCGATAAAAATCTCGATCCATTTTTAATGATGGACTACAACCCACCCCGTCACTTTGATGGTGGTCGCAAATCGGATTTTCGTGGAGTAGGCGAACATCCACATCGTGGTTTTGAAACCGTAACCATTGCATACCAAGGGGAAGTTGCACATGCAGACTCTTACGGTGGTGGAGGTATTATCGGTACGGGTGATGTACAGTGGATGACTGCAGGTTCAGGTGTGATGCATGAAGAGTTCCATTCAGAGAAGTTTTCTAAAGAAGGTGGCATGTTTGAAATGGTACAACTTTGGGTGAATTTACCAAAGGCACACAAAATGACAACACCGAAATATCAAGCGATTACTTCAGCTGAAATTCCAGTGGTTCAACTTGATAATGATGCAGGGAAAGCTCGCATTATTGCAGGAGAACTTGCAAGTATTTCTGGCGCTGCAAGTACATTTAGCCCAATTAATATGTGGGATGTTGTGATGAATACTGGCAAAGTTCATACCTTTGCGGTACCAGAAAGCCATAACTTAATTATTCTTGTGCTTGACGGCACTGTTTAGATTAATGGTGAAGACATTGCTCGTCGTGGAGAATTAGTCACTTTTGAAAAAGGTGGCTCAGATGTACAAATTGAATCCAATAATGAAGCTAAATTATTGATTCTAACTGGCGAGCCTCTCAACGAGCCTGTTGTTGGCTATGGTCCATTTGTTATGAATACAGATGCTGAAATTCTTCAAGCGATGCGTGATGTACAAGAAGGAAAATTTGGGCAAATCACAAGATAATATGTTGAATACAAGCGGTAAGATCTTTTAGATGTTTTGCAAATCTTAAAAGATCGCCGCTTTTTGTCTTTTAATCAGTCTATTTGGATCTAATTTAACCAAAATCTCATTTTTTAAAAATTTTTTACAAAAAACACTTGCACATATTCCTAAAATCTCTATAATGCGCACCACACAACGACGCACTGTTGTGAAGCAGTTAAGATTACAGTGCGTCGTTCTTTTT
>NZ_PTPX01000005.1 GCF_003260095.1 Glaesserella australis | reverse complement strand
ATTTCAAAAAGTAGGCTTAAAGCCTTGTACTATAAGGCTTTAAGCTACTTTTTAGCAACAATTTTGTCTATTATGCCTAAAATTAAAAGAGTTATTCAAGAATTAAAGGCTACTTATCAAATAAGTAGCCTTTTACTATACTCTATAAATTAATCACTGCAAAAATCACTAGAACACTGTAAAGTGCAGATAATCCATAGAAAATCCAAGCTCCTGCAGGAACATGAACTTTGAAATCATGTAAACCTAAATGAATACGGTGCATACCACACCACATAGGAAAGATAAGTAATGCAAGTATTGCAAGTTTACCAATCCAAGTATGTGCAAATGCAATGATATTATCTGGTGTGATCAAGCCAAATGGCAGTAAAAATCCTAGAATTAACACTAATACAGGGAAAAATACTGCACTAATTGCACCGCCCGCACCGAAAAGTAGCCATACCGCAGGTTCGTTTGAACGTGGTGGATTTAATTTGTCCATTTTATTGCTCCCTATACTAAAATTAACGCAAGAAGGCTAACAAATGCGGTAATTCCCCAAAATACACGTGAAACAAGTTTCACATCAATACGTTCATTTTTAACAATCACGTTCATCATTTGAGGAGCCATACCAAAGAAGGTGAAGCTGTTAAGTAATACCGCGCCGAGAGTGATAATATTTAATATCACTACCAATGGATTTTGCAAAAATGGAATGAAGCTTTCAACAAATCCATTTTCTTTTCCCAAACATGCTAGACCATAGAAAAGTACCAAACAAAACCAAATGGTTGGAACGGCAGTACTTTCACGTAAGACGTAGAATTTGTAAAAATCTAACGCTTTCCACCAAGTTGGTTTAACTTCACGCACATATTTTTTGCGTTTACTTGTTGTTGCTGTTGTCATCTTACTTTCTCCTTACTTTTGCGGTTTTAACATTGCAAAGACATAGTCTTTAGCACTTTCGATCTTACCTTGGTTAACCGCAGATGCAGGACCAACGTGTTTCGGGCAAACTTCAGAGCAGTAGCCAACAAAAGTACAGCTCCAAACACCGTTTTTACCGTTGATGATCTTCATACGCTCTGCTTTACCGTTGTCACGGTTATCAAGATTATAACGGTGAGCAAGAGTTAAGGCTGCAGGACCCACAAACTCTGGGTTTAAGCCGAATTGTGGACAAGCTGCGTAGCATAAACCACAGTTAATACACATAGAGAATGTACGGTATTTTTCAAGTTGTGCAGGAGTTTGTTTAGTTCTGCTTTTCGCTAATTCAGCAGATGGATGTGGTTTACCATCAAGCTCAGGAGCTTTATTACCAATAATATACGGCTTAATGCTTTCTAAACTTTCGATAAAGTGGCTTAAATCAACCACTAAATCACGCTCAATTGGGAAGTTTGCAAGCGGTTCGATCCGCATATGTCCGCTGTAATCACGCAGGAATGTTTTACATGCTAATTTTGGTTTACCGTTTACCATCATTCCGCAAGAACCACAGATCGCCATACGGCAAGACCAACGGTATGAAAGCTCAGGTTCTAATTCATCTTTAATGTAGCCAAGTGCATCAAGCAATGAAGTTTGACTATCATAAGGCACTTCATATTTTGATAAGTACGGTTCGTTATCTTTTTCAGGGTTATAACGAAGCACTTCTACCGTCATTTTACTTTGGTTCATCTTCTGTTACTCCTTTTTCGCTGCTTCTTGTGCTTCTGCTTCTGCACCGTACACACGCTTAGCTGGTTGTGATTTGGTGATTTTTACATCACTATACTTAATGGTTGGAGCACCATTTTCATTATAGAACGCTTGAGTATGTTTCAAGTAGTTCACATCATCACGCTCAACGTAATCTAAACGTTGGTGCGCACCACGAGACTCTTTACGCTCAACCGCTGATGAAGAAATAGATTGAGCAACATCAAGAATATAGCCAAGCTCGATTTTATAAAGTAAATCGGTATTGAATACACTTGACGTATCTTTCACTTTGATACGTTTATAACGTTCTTTAAGTTCAGCAATTTTAGCCACGGTGTTTTCCATACTTTCTTGAGTACGATAAATACCGCAACCTTCTTCCATTGAATCTCCCATTTCATTACGAATTTGAGACCAAGACTCTTCACCTTCTTGACGAGCTAGCGCATAAACACGTGCTAAGACATCTTGTGCTTGTGCATCAATTACCGCTTGATTGCGAGTAGTTGATTCAACCGCACGTTGTGCTGCCATTTCACCAGCTACTTTACCGAAGACCACTAATTCAGCTAATGAGTTAGAACCTAAACGGTTTGCGCCGTGTAAACCTGAAGACGCACATTCACCCACTGCAAATAAGCCTTTGATACAAGTTTCCGCTTTTTGGTCAACTTCAATACCACCCATGGTATAGTGAACTACTGGACGAACTGGGATCGGTGCTTTTGCAGGATCAACGCCCTCATAAGCTTTGGCTAATTCACAAATAAACGGCAGACGTTCGTGTAGGTATTTTTCACCTAAGTGACGTAAATCCAAATGTACCACATCTACACCTTTAGCAGTTTTTAGAGTATTGCCTTTACGCCACTCTTGCCAGAATGCTTGTGAAACTTTATCACGTGGACCTAATTCCATATATTTATTTTCAGGTTTGCCCACTGGGGTTTCAGGTCCTAGACCATAATCTTGTAAATAACGGTAGCCATCTTTATTGACCAAAATACCGCCTTCACCACGACAACCTTCAGTCATTAAGATCCCTGTATTTGGTAAACCTGTTGGGTGATATTGTACGAATTCCATATCACGCAGTGGCACACCGTGACGATAAGCCATTGATAAGCCATCACCTGTAACAATACCGCCGTTGGTATTGAAACGATAAGAACGACAACCACCACCTGTTGCAATTACAACTGCATTAGCATTGATTTGAACGAAAGTACCTTCCATCATATTCATCGCCACACAGCCACGAGCTTGACCGTCATCGACCAAAATATCGACTACAAAATGCTCATCAAAGCGGATAATTTGCGGATATTTAATGGACGTTTGGAAAAGAGTGTGTAATAAATGGAAGCCCGTTTTATCGGCAGCAAACCAAGTACGCTCAATTTTCATACCACCGAAACGGCGAACATTGATATCACCATCAGCTTTACGGCTCCACGGACAGCCCCAACGCTCTAACTGGGTCATCTCGACAGGGGAATGTTCTACGAAATATTCCACCACATCTTGCTCACACAGCCAGTCACCACCTGCAACGGTATCGTGGAAGTGTTTATCGTAAGAGTCTTCCTCTTTTGCGACTGCCGCCGCCCCACCTTCAGCTGCTACCGTATGGCTACGCATTGGATAAACTTTTGAAATCAAAGCAATTTTTAAGTTAGGGTTTGCTTCCGCTGCCGCGATCGCAGCACGTAAACCACCGCCACCGGCCCCCACAATTGCAACATCTACATTGACAGTTTGCACGATTTCCTCCTCGGAAAATAAAATATATCAACCTAAAGTAGGAATATTTTGCCATTATTTTCGATGTTTTATAATCACCTTTTACAATTTATTAACATAAAAAAATAAGTTTTGTGATCTATCTCAAAAAACAATTTTATCCTTTTCTATGTATTGAGAATTGCTTGTATTTAGTCTGAATATTCAATGACTTATTAACTGAAGTTACTCAATTAGAGTCCATAAAAACTATAAATTCCTAAATTTCAAAAAGGAATTTAATAGCACTTTTCCTGACTTATTGATAGACTTTCTTATTCATATTAAATAATAAAAGGTGTCATATGTTTCGTAATTTACTCTTTTCCAGTATGGTGATACTTTCCATTATGGGCTGTACAGCTAAGTCCCAACAAGATACTGCGTTTCCTGGAGAATTTATCGGCGCTGACTATCTCCTATCAGAAGCAGATGCTGAGCGTTGGGCAATGGCAAGTCAACAAGCCGAACAATGCATATACCCAAATTTAACTAAGATCCAACAACAACATTTTGGAAAAGAGGATGCCTATATACATGCACAATATGTCTTCTTTTACCCTTTAGAAAAAATCATCGGAGAAGAATATGTCAAAATGATTCAGGAAGATGAAAAATCAATGGGTTATGCTCAATTGCAATTTAAAAAATTTAAACATATTGAAGTAAAAGCATTGAAGACCGAAGAATGTGAAATTTTACGAGCTCAAGCAAAAAACGATCTCGCTGTAGTGAAAGGGCAATATAGCAGTGGAATGGTTGAAGATAAATCCACAAAAGAAACTAGTGCTACGCAAAGTGGAGATAAAGTGGCTACAGGTGATAATAAATTCTTCTTCGACATCATTAAATGGGGGGCAGCATTATTACTATAATTAAGAAAGGGTTGCTTTCATCTTTATTATTTATATCTACTGTTCAGGCTGATACAAACTCAGCCTGCTTCCATATTTATACAGAAAATGCCAACACACATATCGCAAAAATAAACTTATCATGTCCTAACTTGAAAATTATAGGAACATCTTTCGAAGATAAAGGAATGACAGTTTCTGAATTTTCACAAAAAAACCAAACAAAAATCGCAATAAATGCCAATTTTTTTAGAAAAGATATGACGCCTATTGGTCTAACGATAAGCAACAGGAAACGTTGGGAAAATACGAGAGATACAAGATCTCGAACTATCTTTGCATGTACTTCTGAAAATAAGTGTATGATTGAAGCTAAAGGGCAAATTACCAAAATTAATCCTAAGTGGGCAGTTGCTGTTTCAGGATGGCAATCATTTAATCCAAACACAGCTAAATTTGAATGTGCTACACAAGATAAAATTGGTTGTTCACAAGATATTTTTACGGGAAAGCATCCTAGAACAATGATTGGACTAGATGAAAAACAAAATCTACTCTACTTTGTTGTGGTGGAAGGTCGCCTTTTAAGTTTTAGTGGAATGAATTTAGATGAGCTTGCCACTCTCGCTAGTAAACTCAAACTAACTAAAGCTATCAACCTAGATGGTGGTGGTAGCTCAACCTTCGTTGTAGACACAGAACGCCAATCGGATTTACCTTTATTTCAAGGAAGTGAACGAGAAGTAAGTAATCACCTTGGTATAAAAATAATAAATTAATTAAAAGGCATAATAGACAAAATTGTTGCTAAAAAGTAGCTTAAAGCCTTATAGTACAAGGCTTTAAGCCTACTTTTTGAAAT
>NZ_PTPX01000016.1 GCF_003260095.1 Glaesserella australis | reverse complement strand
ATTTCAAAAAGTAGGCTTAAAGCCTTGTACTATAAGGCTTTAAGCTACTTTTTAGCAACAATTTTGTCTATTATGCCTAAGTTACTAGACCTTATTTTTTTAACCTCTCAAATCGTTTGCTTGTTGCAACAAGTTTCTACTCTCTTTCAAGAATTGTTCTGAATAATCGCCAAACCAGTGATGAACATTTTCAAAAGCATCAATAAAGCCTTGCTTATCATTTTGTTGGAAAAAGGACAAACTTTGCTGAAAACTTTTCTGTAGCGACTCAATCACGGCTAAATTTTCAGGTTTATCCGCAATAATTTCTGCGTAAAGTTTCGCATCTTGTGCAAATAAACGCCCGATCATCGCGAGTTCTAAACGATAAATTGGCGATGAAAGTGCAAGTAATTGCGGTAATCTGACCGCTTGTTGCGATAAATGTAAGCCATAAGCAAAGGTTGAAAAGTGACGCAACGCCTGAATATAGGTCATTGCGTGGTCGTGTTCTGGCGCATCAATCTCTTCAATTTTAGCGCCCCAAATTCGCATTTGATCTAATAACCATTGATAACACTCGCTAAATCGCCCGTGACAACAAGCGATCACTTGTTTAGCAAAACTTGCAATATCAGGACCGAACATCGGGTGTAAACCCACCACAGCCCCTGAATGTACTTCTAACATTTTTGCTAAGGGTTGAGCTTTAACCGACGTAAGATCGGCTAGGATCATCTGTTCGGTTAAATATGGCTGTAAACGTTCTATCGTCTCTAGAGTATTGGCAATAGGCACACAAACAACCACTAAATCTGCCCCTGCCATTATCTGCTCTACCCTATTCCAATCATCACGATCAAGCCGTTCTACAGGATAACCCGACAGTTCAAAATAACGGCTAAATAAACCACCAAGCTTACCACGACCGCCCACCACAACAATCTTTTTCACTTGTTCATTGGTTGCCTTAAAGCCGTGTTTATTTTCGTTAGCGTAGGACTCTCGCATAATGCGACGCAACACATCTTCTATTAAATCGGCTGGAATGCCTTGTGCTTCTGCTTCTTGACGACGAGCGGAAATCATCGTAGCTTCACGTTCAGGCGCATAAATGGGAAGCCCATGTTGATGTTTAATTTTGCCGACTTCCGCCACAAGTTCAAGGCGTTTTGCAAGCAATTCAATTAATTGTTTATCGACTTGATCGATCTGTTCACGAATAGGGTTTAACGGGTTCATATTACTTTCTTAATGTTTCCGCAAAATGTGTTAAAAGCGTTTCTGTTGTCTGCCAATCAATGCAAGCATCGGTAATAGAAACGCCATACTGCATCTGTTCAAAAGGCTGTTCTGAAGATTGGTTTCCTGCAAAAAGGTGGCTTTCAATCATCAAGCCGATAATGGATTGATTGCCTTCTACTAATTGTTGTAACACATTTTCAGCAACCAATGGCTGGCGACGATAATCTTTGTTTGAGTTACCATGGCTACAGTCAATCATAATGGCTTCAGGCAAGCCTGCTTTGCGTAATGCCTGCTCACACTCTGCGACATAAGACGCTTCAAAATTAGGCGCTTTTCCGCCACGTAAAATGACATGCCCATCAGGATTCCCTTTCGTGTGTAAGACGGTCACTTGACCTTGTTGATTAATACCAATAAAACTATGTCCCATGGCAGACGCTTGCATTGCATTAATCGCCACGCCTAAATTGCCGTCGGTACCATTTTTAAAGCCCACCGCCATAGATAAGCCTGACGCCATTTCTCTGTGAGTTTGAGACTCGGTGGTTCTTGCACCAATCGCAGACCAGCTAAAGAGATCCGCCAAGTACTGCGGGCTAATCGGGTCTAACGCTTCTGTCGCTAAGGGTAAGCCAAGTTCCGCAAGATCAAGCAATAATTTACGAGCTATGCGCAACCCTTTTTCCACATCAAAAGTACCGTTTAAGTTAGGATCGTTAATCAAGCCTTTCCAACCCACTGTCGTTCTCGGTTTTTCAAAGTAAACTCGCATGACAATGTAAAGTTTATCTGACACTTGTTCCGCTAAAACCTTTAATTTTTTTGCATATTCCAACGCAGAAACAGGATCGTGAATAGAGCAAGGACCAATCACAATTAACTGACGTTTATCACGTTTATGAATGATATCTGAGATTGTTCTTCTTGATGTTTCAATTTGTTTACGCAGATGTTCAGGTAACGGGAATTCTTTCTTTAAGCCATTTGGTGTCAGTAAAACCTTCTCGTCGCAAATATTGACGTTATGTAAACTATCCTGATTAACAACAGTGTTCATTTTTATTTCCTTTGAATGTAAAAAAATCAATACAAAGCTAATTTACATCGTAATTTGCAAAGTTTCAATCATTTTTTGCTTCACTTGCTCTACGCTAATTCGGTTCATCAACCCTTCCCCTTTAGCACTCGTTGCCCAAGGTAGTTGATCCCAAGGTTTCCCTCGACTTTCTAACACCGCCTGATCGTAAACGGAAATCACCTTATCCAAATCTCGATAAGGCCCTGTACGGCGTGGGTTATGAATTGCATATAAACCAATAACTGCGGTATCTTGAGTAGTTGCAATGTGGGCGGGGCCTGAATCGGAAGAAAGCACTAAATCAGCTTGACGAATCAATGCAGCAAGTTGTTTTAAATTCGTTTTCCCTGCAAGATTAAGGCAATTCGGCGCAAGTTGTTGAATTTTTTCGACGGTTTCCATCTCATACGGCGATGGTGAACCCACTAGAATTACATTAATATCGTTCGCTAGCGCAAATTGGGCGAGCTGCCCGTAATTTTCAGGCGACCAGTCTTTCTCTTTCTTACTTGAACAAGGGGCAATAACGAGATTCTTTCTTTGTTTATCAATAAATTGTGAACTGTAAGCGAGATCTGCTTCACTCACAGGCAAATGCCACGTTGCCGTTAAATCTTTCACCCCAATCGCTTTGGCAAACATCATCTGCCCATCTAGAACGTGTGGAGAAGTGGTTTGTTCTACTTTTTGATTGGTAAAGAGCCACTGCCCTTCCCTTGCTCTGTCACGGTTAAATCCGACTTTTTGTTTTGCACGAATGCCGAGAGATAAAATAGAAGCCCTCAATGCCGTTTGCAAATTTAAGAGATAATCAAACCGCTTGTGACGCAACTGTTGCCACAACGCCCAAATCCCTTTCCAACCCATTTTTTTGTCATAAGGCACTAAAGTTACATTTGGAATACCGTTCATCAACATCGCTTCGGTTTTACCAATGATCCACGTGATCTCGGCTTGGGGATATTGGCGCTGAATGGCTTGTACCACCGCAAGTGTATGGCAGACATCACCAATTGCCGAAAGGCGTAAAATACAAATGGATTGTGGGCTATGCATATTTCGCTCCTATAAACATTTTGCGGGCTTTGGTAAGCCTGCAATTTTAGTTGCCTGTTTAGCTGGGCCTTCAGGAAATAAGCGTTGTAAATAACGGCTACTACCCTTTTCTTCGCCAAATTTCTGTGACAACGCTTTGACTAGCATACGAATAGCAGGAGATGTTTTATACTCTTGATAAAAATCTCTGACAAAATAAACAATCTCCCAATGGGCTTCACTGAGTTCAAGATTATCTTGTTGGGCAATAATGACCGCCAATTCAGGCGACCAATCATCTAAATTTTTTAAATAGCCGTGTTCGTCGGTGGGATATTGTTGATTATTTAATTCAATAAAATGGATCATAGTTTAAGTGACATCTGTAACCACGATAAATTTAGGGCGGGGATAAACCCCGCCCCTACGAAAAATAAGCGTTCTAACTATATTAGCTTAAAGTTAATCATCGCTACCTAAAACACCAAAAAGCTGTAACAAGCTAACGAATAAGTTATAGATAGAAACATATAAATCAACGGTTGCACGAATGTAGTTAGTTTCGCCTCCGTGAATGATGTTACTTGTTGCAAATAAGATTGCACCTGTTGAGAACACCACAAAAAGAGCGCTGATCGCTAAACTTAATGCAGGCATTGCTAAGAAAATATTTGCCACAATACCGACCAATAACACCACAAATAACGCAATCATCATACCTGAAAGGAATGACATATCACGTTTAGTGGTAAGCACATAAGCAGAACAGCTAAAGAACACTAACGCTGTCGCACCTAACGCAAGGGCAACCACATCGCCTAAACCATTACTGATATAAGCATTCAAAATTGGTCCTAAGCTATAGCCTAAAAAGCCTGTTAACGCAAAGACGCTGGCTAACCCTGCGGCACTATTTGCCGTTGCATTGGTTAAGAAAAGTAAACCATAAAAGCCCACTAACATTCCCCACCAAGGTAAACGTGGTAAGTTAAGCGCCATCGTCACAGACGCAACAACGGCAGAAAATGCGAGTGTTAACGCTAAGAGAAAATAAGTATTACGTAACACTTTATGTGTGCTAAGAAGGGATTCACTTCGTGTGGAAGTGACTAAACGATCTTGCATAGAATCTCCTATAAGTAAATGGTGTTTTTGTATTTAAAACGTTCACAAATTAGCGGTAAATCACTGAAAAGTCAATGAATTTCACAAAACAAAAGGGCGTATTATACGCCCTTAAGATTATTGTATAGCGACAATCCGTCCATCTTGATAATCCACGGTCACAGGACTATTCGGTAGTAATTTACCTGATAAGATCTGCTGAGCCAGTGGGTTTTCAAGGGCTTGTTGAATAGCACGTTTTAGTGGCCTTGCCCCAAATAGCGGATCAAATCCTGCTTCGCCGATATGATCTACCGCCGCATCTGTCACCGTCACGTCATAACCACGTTCTGCCATACGTTTAATTAAACGCTCAAGCTGAATACGGGCAATGGCACGAATGTTGGCTTTATCAAGCGGGTGGAACACCACCGTTTCGTCAATACGGTTGATAAACTCTGGGCGGAAATGTTGCCCAACCACATTCATCACGATCGTTTTCATTTCATCATAGCTCATATTTTCCGCATTTTCTTGAATTAAATGGGAACCTAAGTTTGATGTCATAATCACCACTGTATTACGAAAATCCACCGTGCGACCTTGTCCGTCAGTCAAACGCCCGTCATCAAGCACCTGCAATAAGATGTTAAACACATCAGGGTGAGCTTTTTCCACTTCGTCCAGTAGCACAACGGAATACGGACGGCGGCGAACGGCTTCGGTTAAATAACCGCCTTCTTCATAGCCCACATAACCTGGGGGCGCTCCCACCAAGCGAGAGACGCTATGTTTTTCCATAAATTCAGACATATCAATTCGCACCATTGCATCTTGATCGTCAAACAGGAAGTTTGCCAACGTTTTGCACAGCTCCGTTTTCCCTACGCCCGTTGGACCTAAGAACAAGAACGAACCAATTGGGCGATTTGGGTCGGACAATCCTGCTCGGCTACGGCGAATCGCATTTGCCACCGCATCGACCGCTTCACTCTGCCCGATCACTCGCTGATGTAACACGTCTTCCATTCGTAGCAATTTCTCTTTTTCGCCCTCCATCATTTTCGACACAGGAATACCCGTAGCTTTAGATAACACTTCGGCGATCTCTTCATCGGTCACTTTGGTGCGAAGTAGCTGATTTTCACCGCCCTCTTCTTCACGTTTCACCGCCTCTTGCAACTGTTTTTCTAACGCTGGAATTTTGCCGTATTGCAACTCGGACATCTTCTCAAAATTATTTTCACGGCGAGCCTGATCCATTTCAATGCGAGCATTTTCTAGCTCCGTTTTGATATGTTGCGTGCCGAGCAACGCCGATTTTTCCGCTTTCCAAACTTCTTCTAACTCCGCATATTCACGCTCACGAGCGGTCAGATCTTCGTCTAATTTTGCAAGACGTTGGCGACTTGCCTCATCTTCTTCTTTTTGCAACGCTTGACGTTCCAACTTAAGCTGAATAATACGGCGTTCTAGCTTATCCAACGGCTCTGGTTTTGAGTCGATTTCCATACGCAAACTTGATGCCGCTTCATCAATCAAATCAATCGCTTTGTCAGGCAACTGACGATCAGACACATAGCGGTGCGAAAGGGTTGCTGCCGCCACAATCGCTGGGTCGGTGATCTGCACGTGGTGGTGAATTTCGTAACGCTCTTTTAGCCCACGCAAAATCGCAATAGTATCTTCAACCGTTGGCTCGTCCACCAACACTTTTTGGAAACGGCGTTCAAGGGCGGCATCTTTCTCAATATATTGACGATATTCGTCTAACGTTGCTGCCCCAACGCAATGCAACTCACCACGAGCAAGGCTTGGTTTGAGTAAATTGCCTGCGTCCATTGCCCCGTCCGTTTTGCCTGCCCCGACCATTGTATGAATTTCATCAATAAACAGGATCACCTGCCCCTCTTCTTTGGCAAGCTCATTCAACACCGCTTTCAACCGCTCTTCAAATTCGCCACGATATTTTGCCCCTGCAATCAACGCCCCCATATCAAGGGATAACACACGCTTGTTTTTCAAGCCCTCAGGCACTTCACCATTGACAATGCGTTGAGCTAAGCCCTCCACAATCGCCGTTTTCCCCACGCCTGGTTCACCGATTAACACAGGGTTATTTTTGGTACGGCGTTGCAACACTTGCACCGCACGGCGAATTTCTTCATCACGCCCAATCACAGGATCAAGCTTGCCTGCTTTGGCACGTTCAGTTAAATCAATCGTATATTTTTGCAAGGCTTGTCTGGTTTCTTCTGCGTTTTGATTATGCACGGTTTCCCCTCCACGAATTTGCTGAATAGCAGCGGTAACTTTCTCTTTAGTTAAACCCAAATTTTTCAACAACTTGCCCAAATCGCCATTATCTTCAAGGGCAGCAAGCACAAATAGCTCCGATGAAATAAAGCTGTCGCCAAACTGTTGAGAGAGCTTATCACATTGATTTAACAGGCGAAAAAGCTGTTGTGACGGCTGTGTATTATTTCCACCTTGCACTTGTGGCAAGCGATTAATAATGCTCTCAAGCTCACTGATTAAACGGTTCGGCTGCACGTTTAAACTCGTTACAAGCGGCGTGATCGAGCCGTCATTTTGCTTAAGCAACGCCAACATCAAATGTGCTGGCTCAATGTAAGGATTGTCCTTGCCAACGGCTAAAGATTGTGCATCGGCAATGGCGGATTGAAATTTACTGGTAAATTTATCGATATTCATAGTTTCCTCTAATTCTGTAGTTAAATTGTTCTGACTTCGAGATAACTCTCGCTTGACGAAACTATAAATTGGGATTGTCAAGGGGATTTCAAGCAAAAATGTGAAAAAGATCACAAATTTTTTACTCTTAGGCGTTTCTTTTGATTCTTCTTAAGCTCGTTGCTTATTATCTATAAATAAGTCATTAAGATAGTGAATTTGTTTTATATCAAATTTGGATAGTTATATAGTGATAAAAATGATAGCTACTTGATAAGAAAAATCATGTTTTTTTGATATTTATCAACAAATATCTTTATATAAATTTTTTACAATATTTCACGTCGAGTAACACTTTTGTTACTTTTTAATCAAACGCAATACATAAGGATTACAAAATGAAAAAAAACGTATTAGCTATGTTATTAGGCTGCACATTAATGACAGGTAACGCACTAGCTCATGAAGCAGGAAGTACTCTTTTCCGTGTTGGTGGTATCGTTGTTGATGCAAATTCAAGTTCAACAACGACAACTCCAAATAAAGCTGTTGATGTTAACTTAGATGTTAATAATAACGCTCAACTTGGTCTTACTGCTACTTATATGCTAACAGATAACCTTGGTATTGAATTATTAGGCGCAACACCATTCTCTCATAAAGTTGCAGCAACTGTACCTGGAATTGGTGCTTTAGGCGATGTGGTTAAAGTCAAACATTTACCACCAAGTCTCTATCTACAATATTATTTCCTAGATAAAGATGCAGGTTCAAGACCTTATATTGGTGCAGGTTTAAACTATACTCGTTTCTTTAATGCTAAAGCATTAAATCCAGCAGTAAGTAACTTAAAAGTGAAAAAACATTCATTTGGCCCAGTTATTAATGCTGGTATTGATATTAAATTAAGTAAAAATCTCTACTTAAATACAGCATTATGGTATACCAAGATCAAAACAAAAGCGAACTTTACCACTACAGGCGTTGGTGGTGATGGCGTAGTACTTAATCACGAAGTTAAAATTAAATTAGATCCTATTGTCTACTTCGCAGGTATCACTTATAAATTCTAAGACATATAGACAGAATAGTTGCTGACTTTGAATAGCATGAAGAATGTAATCATGGCTATAACCCAAGAAGTGCAGCATAGTTGTCTAACATAGTCATCATTAAAAGAGCAACCTTGATCGGTAAAGATCATATTATTGGCATAGTAGACAAAATTGTTGCTGAACCGTCAAAAACTATGCCATGTGGACAAAATTGTTGCTAATGTTTATTTTT
>NZ_PTPX01000008.1 GCF_003260095.1 Glaesserella australis | reverse complement strand
AAAGACGGTGAAAGCAAAACCCGTATTGTGTACGAAAAACCAAACGGTGAAACCGAAACAATCGCAACTTTAAATGATGGCTTAATTTTCACAGGTAATAACGAAGTTAAGAATAATCACAAACTTAATAGCGTTGTGAAACTAGTGGGAGAAGGCGTTGATAAGGCAGCATCAGAGAAATTCAGTAGTGCATCAGGCAATATCAATGTGAAAGCAAATGGTTCTGATACTCTTGAAGTTCAGTTGAATAAAGATGTTAACTTAACAAAAGATGGTTCTGTAACTATTGGTGATACCGTAGTGAACAACGACGGTGTGAAAGTAGGAGATACATCATTAACTCAAGATGGTTTAACTATTAAAGATGGTCCAAGTATCACTAAAGATGGTATCAACGCAGGTGACAAAGTGATCACTGGTGTTGCAGATGGTGATATTTCAGCAACTTCAACTGAAGCGGTAAATGGTTCACAACTATATACTGTTCAAGAAGCTGCTAAGGCTGCAAAAACAGAAGTTAAACAAGGTGATAACATCACTGTAACTGAAACAACTGGTAAAAATGGTCAATCAATCTATACCGTTTCTGTGAATAAAGATCTTGATCTTACTAAGGATGGTTCTGTAACTATTGGTAATACTGTAGTGAATAATGACGGTGTGAAAGTAGGTGATACATCATTAACTCAAGATGGTTTAACCATTAAAGATGGTCCAAGCATCACTAAAGATGGTATCAATGCTGGTAACAAAGTGATTACAGGTGTTGCAGATGGTGATATTTCAGCGACTTCAACTGAAGCAATAAATGGTTCACAACTTTACAATGTGAAGAATGAGTTAACCAAAAATGCGTTTGGCTTGAAGGATGAAAGTGGAAATGCGATCGTCCAAGATCTAGGTACAACCGTTTCTGTAGTGGGTGATGGCAATGTGAAAACCAATGTGATCACAAAAGGTGATGGTTCTAAAGCATTAGAAGTCAGCTTAGGTACAGATATCTTGGTTGGTAAGAATGGTGCAGATGGTAAAGATGGTTCTATCGGTGTAACAGGTAAAGACGGAGCGTCTGTTGTTCTAAACGGAAAAGACGGCTCAATTGGCTTAACAGGACCGAAAGGCGCAGACGGTAAAAATGGAGCATCAGCGAATATCAGCGTGAAAGACGGAGCGAAAGGCTTAGACGGAAACGATGGTAAAGACGGTGAAAGCAAAACCCGAATCGTCTATGAGAAACCAGATGGTACAACTGAAGAAATTGCGACCTTAAATGATGGCTTAATTTTCACAGGTAATAACGAAGTTAAGAATAATCATAAACTTAATAGCGTTGTGAAACTAGTGGGAGAAGGCGTTGATAAGGCAGCATCAGAGAAATTCAGCAGTGCATCAGGCAATATCAATGTGAAAGCAAATGGTTCTGATACTCTTGAAGTTCAGTTGAATAAAGATGTTAACTTAACAAAAGATGGCTCTGTAACTATTGGTGATACTACCGTTAACAATAATGGCTTAACAATCAATGGCGGGCCAAGCATCACTAAAGATGGTGGCATTAATGCAGGTGATAAGAAAATCACTAACGTAGCGGCAGGTGAAGTTTCATCGGATTCTAAAGATGCGGTAAACGGAAGCCAGTTATATGCAACTAACCAAAATGTGACAAATATTACAAATGAAGTTGCAAAAGGTTGGTATGTCACAACCTCTGGTAATACAGAGACATCTAATGTGAAAAGTAACGTTAAGATGGGAGATACCGTTGCGATTGATGGCGGTAAGAACATCAAAGTAAAACAATCTGGTAATACTGTATCAGTTGCTACTGTTGATAACCCATCCTTCAATAGTGTTACTATTGGCGGTGATAATGGCGTGAATATTTCGTCAACTGTGGCAAACGATGGAGTTAAAGAGCTAAGTGTCGGTTCAACTGATGCGCCTACTCGAGTAACAAACGTAGCAGCGGGGGTGAAAAATACAGATGCTGTTAATGTTGGACAGTTAAAAGGAGTTGTGAACCATATTGATAACAAAGTGAATAATATGAATAAGGACTTAAAAGCTGGTATAGCAGGAGCTATGGCTGCTGGAAACTTATATCATGCAACTATTCCGGGTAAATCAATGGTAGCAGCAGGCGTAGGTACCTATAAAGGACAATCAGCGTTATCTGTAGGATATTCTAGACTGTCTGATAATGGTAAGACTGGTGTTAAAGTATCATTCAATACCGATACTCGTGGTGGTGTAGGTGCTGCTGCAAGTGTTGGATATCAATGGTAAACATCATCGGATATTTGACTTATTAGCTTTAAGTAGTTAGTAATTTTATGAAAGGACTAAGTTTTATAAGGACTTAGTCCTTTTTATTTTTTATATATCAGAGATGGAATTATAGGACAAAATAAAAGCCCTTAATTTGATATCAAAGTAAGGGCTAGGAAATTTCTGAGATAAACACACCGCTTGTTAATTATCGTATAGTTTCATAAATAAACTATGTTCAAACTGATTTAACGGTCCACGTTTCGTTTTGCTTTCAAGCTCACCTGTTGAATAGCCATTAATAAACTGCACAAATGCAATACGTTCTCCACGGGCGTTAAGCATAAATCCTGCTAAATTATAAACCCCTTTCAACGATCCTGTTTTCGCTATCACATTTTTTGCTAACGGCTCAACGGCAATAGAGCCACGACCTGAAATGGTGCCATCTACTCCCGCAATCGGGAAGGTTTCAAATAGGTGAAAATTCTCTTCATGTTTGGCAATGGCTTCAAGAGCTTGTAACATCGTCACAGCATTAACCAGATTATGCCTAGAAAGCCCAGATCCATCAGTCACGACACTATTGTCAAATTGAACACCCGCTTGCGTTTTCAATATATTCCGTAATGTCAGACTGGCTAAAGGAAAGGTCGCTGGACGTTTGTGTTGTTGATGTGCAATGGTTCTAAATAGCGCATCAGCAATTTGGTTATCTGACTTTTTCATCATCTTTTTAAGCAGATCTTGTAGTGGCGCAGAATAGTGTTCTGCTAACAATGTACCGTCCACCGCTTTTGTCGCAGTCTGAATCTGCCCATCAAATTGAATCCCTGTTCGTTTTAAATACATTTTAATCAGATTTGCCCCGTAGCTTGTCGGGTCTTGTACCGCAAAGCTTAAGCCAAAAGGTTTGGCTTGGCGTGCTAAACAGCCTTTAATATGATAGCGATTGTTATCATTCACTACCGCATCTAGCTCGCAGTAACCTGCTTCTGCTTTATCGGCGACATAAGCGGAACTAAAAACTTGAACAGGATAAGCGCTTGGTACATCGACTTTTATTGGGCTTCCTACAGGCTGATTTGCATCTAAATTGGCATAGAAACAATTTTGGTCAATATTCACGGCAGCAGGGGGCGCACTAAAGCAGATATTTAAATCATTCCAAACCCAGCCCGCCGCCTTATCATGGCTAGTAAAGACGGATGTATCCATAATCAAGTTGCCTTGAATTTGGTTAATGCCTTGCTTTTTTAATTGGGAAATTAATTGTAATAACTGACCGCTTGTTAAATCAGGATCGCCTGTAAATTTTGCAATTAAATCGCCTGTTAAGGTGCCATTTTCCACTTTCCCATTACTCAATAATGCCGTATGAAACTTAAAATCATCGGGCAGAGCAAGTTTAGCTGCTAGTGCGGTAAACACTTTTTGTGTACTTGCGGGTAACATAAAGTTATGGCTTTGATAATCTGCGATCAGTTCACCTGTATTTAAATTCTTTGCGATGACACTCACCGTTGCTCCTTGGGGAAGTTGGCTGACAAGTTGTGCGACATCAACTTTCGCAATCGCCACGGAAGACGAGCAGAGTGAAATAAAAAGAGAAATACGAGTCGCTTTTGTAAAAAATGAAATCATAGTAGGTTGATATTTTGATAAAGAAAATGAATAATAGCGTTCTGAAATCATTATATAACGTTCTGCCAAAACAGCCTTCTGTTTTGGCAGGAATTTTTTATGCAAGGATAAAAAATGCAACAAATTCCTATGACAGTTCGTGGTGCAGAATTACTGCGTGAAGAACTTGATTTTTTAAAAAACGTTCGCCGTCCAGAAATTATTGATGCGATTGCAGAAGCTCGTGAGCATGGCGATTTAAAAGAAAATGCTGAATACCATGCCGCACGTGAGCAACAAGGCTTCTGTGAAGGGCGTATTAAAGAGATTGAAGGTAAACTGGGCAATGCGCAGATTATTGATGTAACCAAAATGACCAATAATGGCAAAGTGATTTTTGGTGCAACCGTTACTTTAGTGAATGCAAATACGGATGAAGAAGTGACTTACCGTATTGTTGGTGATGATGAAGCGAATATTAAAGAAGGGTTGATTTCGGTAAATTCGCCTATCGCCCGTGGCTTAGTTGGCAAAGAAGTTGATGATTCTGTCAATATCAAAACCCCGGGTGGTAATGTAGAATTTGATATTATCGATGTTCAGTATGTTTAACCAAAAATGAGAAAAAAGGGAAATGTGATATTTCCCTTTTTTCTTAGAAGGAGTTTCGCCTATGGCACAATATTATCTTGGCGTAATGTCGGGGACAAGTTTAGATGGGGTGGATTTAGCTTTGGTCGATTTTAGCCAATCGTCTAAATTAATTGCTGCTGATTTTGCGCCTATGCCTGAACATCTACGCTTGGCGCTTTCTGAGCTGGTCAAACAGGGAAATACAACATTACAGCAACTTGGCGAGTTAGATCACCAATTGGCTTTGCTCTACGCTGATTGTATCAACCGTTTTTTAGAGAAACAGCAACTGTCCACTCAAGATATTATTGCGATAGGTTGCCATGGGCAGACGGTTTGGCATAGTCCTAAAGGACAATACCCTTTTACGATGCAAATTGGCGATATGAATCTGCTTTCAGCTAAAACAGGGATAACGACTGTTGGCGATTTTCGTCGCAGAGATATGGCATTCGGCGGGCAAGGTGCGCCACTCGTCCCAGCTTTTCATCAAGCCGTGTTTAGTTCGTCTGAACGTTTGACTGTGGTATTAAATATTGGCGGTATCAGTAACATTTCTGTACTTCATCCACAGCAAGCGACCATTGGCTACGATGTGGGGGCGGGGAATACATTATTAGATATTTGGATCGAAAAACATCTTGGTAAGCGTTATGACGCAAACGGTGAATGGGCTAAAACAGGTAAGGTAAATCCGACACTGCTTTCGTTTCTGTTAGATGAGCCATTTTTTCAACAGCCACCGCCTAAAAGCACAGGGAGAGAGTTGTTTAATTTAGATTGGCTTTCGCAAAAATTAACGCAAATCGAACCGCTTGCACCTGAAGATGTTCAAGCAACGCTTGTGGCATTTACCGTTCAAAGTATCGTACAAGCGCTACAGCAGATTGAAAATCCAGAGAACTTACCTTGTTTACTACTGGTTTGTGGCGGCGGGGCGAAAAATCCGTTGATCATGCAAGGGTTGCAAACAAACTTGAAAACGTGGCATGTTGCAACGACCACAGAATATGGGTTAGATGTTGATTATGTAGAAGCAGCTGCTTTTGCATGGTTGGCGCATCAACGTGTGCATAACTTGCCTGCAAATTTACCGAGTGTCACTGGGGCAACACAAGCGGTCAGTTTAGGCGCAATTTTTCCCAATCTTTAAGGAATATCATGGCAGAACAAGATTTATTAAAAACGCTTACGCAATTAATTACCGAGCAGCGTAACCCAAATAGCATGAATATCGACAGCCTTTGCGCTTATGATATTGTCAAAATCATTAACAATGAAGATAAACAAGTCCCTGTGGCGATTGAAAAAGTCCTACCACAAATAGCACAAGCCGTTGAGAAAATCGTAGAAGCTTTTCAACAAGGCGGACGATTGGTTTATATTGGTGCAGGGACGAGCGGACGCTTGGGCGTGTTAGATGCGTCTGAATGTCCGCCAACCTTTGGTGTTTCCTCTGAAATGGTTAAAGGGATTATCGCTGGCGGAGAGCGGGCCTTACGCCATCCTATTGAAGGCGCTGAAGATAACAAAGAGATGGGGAAAAGCGACTTACAAGCGGTGAGTTTTAGCCAAAAAGATGTACTCGTCGGTATCGCTGCCAGTGGCAGAACGCCTTATGTATTAGGGGCTTTGGAATATGCCAAAGCATTGGGCGCGACAACGGTTTCTATCGCCAGTAACCCCCATTCTGCCATGAGCCAACTTGCCGATATTGTGATTGATACGGTAGTTGGCGCGGAAGTGCTAACAGGTTCAAGCCGAATGAAATCGGGTACTGCACAAAAATTGGTGCTAAATATGCTTACCACCGCAAGTATGATTTTAATCGGTAAGTGCTATCAAAATCTGATGGTTGACGTTCAAGCCAGTAATCAAAAATTAGTAGCAAGAGCTATTCGCATTGTAATGCAAGCCACTGACTGTTCTCGTGACATTGCTGAATCGACTTTGCGCCAAGCGGAGAATAATGCGAAGTTAGCGATTTTGATGATCTTAGCAGATCTTGATAAAAGCAGTGCGAATGCTTTATTACTCAAACATCAAGGGAAATTACAACAAGCGCTGGAAGGTTAAATATATAGGGGCAAAAGCCCCTATTTTTATAGTAGATGTTCTACATCATTAAATTTAATCAATTCCATGTGGTTATTTTCGACTTTGGCAATATTAATTGCTGTATTTGCAACAAAGCTATGACGTTCGGGATCACGAAAATCATGCCAATGTATGCCTTTCAGTACAGCCGTTAAGAGTGTCAACGTCATTCCATGTGAAACAATCAACACATTTTCACCATCTTGATGACGAGCGATAATCTCAGCTAATGCTTTCGTCACTCGCTGATAAAGTTGCTCATAGGTTTCACCTTGATTTTCAATAGCTTGATAATTCTTAGGATCGGTTTTTAATAAGATATATTCAGGGTGATCGACTAAATCGGCTGATTTTTGCCCTTCCCAACGACCAAAACTAAATTCATTTAAGCCACGATGGTGAAAGTGGGGAATATCTCGATCGCCAATAATATAATCCGCCGTGTCTTGCGCTCGTTTCATGAGACTTGAATAGCAAGCACTAAAAGGAATTTCCGCTAATGCTTTTCCGGTATTTTTTGCGCCTAAAATCCCTTCTTCAACTAACGGCGAATCGCCTACGCCTTGTAAGCGCCCTTCAAGATTCCACTCTGTGCGACCGTGACGGATTAAATAAAGATGTAATGCCATTTGCTTTCCTTTTTTCTCAATAATCAGTTATGCTTTGATTTTATTTGGAGTATAGCAAAAAATGACGAATTTTACCCTTTGTTATCAACATACTGATTTTGTCATCATTGATAAACCTGCGGGTATCAGTGTACATAAAGACGATGAATCAATAGGATTTACACAACAAGTGGCTAAACAGCTAGGTGTTGAGCAAGTGTGGCTTGCTCATCGCCTAGATAAAGGCACGTCGGGTTTATTAATTCTTGCCCTAAATAAAGTCGCAGCGGTACGATTTTATGATTTATTTGCAAACCACCAAATTCAAAAGACCTATTGGGCGTTATCAAACCATAAACCAAAAAAGAAACAGGGAAAAATTGTGGGCGATATGCAAAAAACACGAAATGGTTGTTGGAAACTCACACACACAAAAGAAAACCCTGCAATTACCCATTTTAGCTCTCAATCTATTTCACCCAATCTACGTCTTTTTGAGTTAAAACCTAAAACGGGTAAAACACATCAATTAAGAGTTGCCATGAAAAGTTTAGGTAGCCCAATTTTAGGCGACGATCGTTATGGTGGTGACCAAGCCGATAGACTTTATCTCCATGCCTATCAACTTGAGTTTTGCTATCAAGGTGAAACGATAAAGGTATCTATTTTGCCACATGGCGAATATTGGCATTCGTTTAGCAAACAGAGTGAAATGGGAGAAGTTTAAAAAGAAAAATCCCAGCTTTATAAAGCTGGGATTGGAATAGTGGTGCGAATAGCTGGACTCGAACCAGTGACCCCCACCATGTCAAGGTGGTGCTCTAACCAACTGAGCTATATTCGCATAAAAACGAGATGTATTTTAGAGAAAAAAGCGGTGGGTTGCAAGAGTCAAAATACCAACCGCTTGTTTTTAATCCAATTTTAAGCGATTTTGTGTAAAAATCTGCTTATCTTCCCATCTCAACATGGTGAGATGATTACCCCAAACACAGCCGGTATCTAATGCATAGATATTTGGGGGCGTTGTATAGCCAATCAAACTTGCCCAGTGACCAAAAATAATCGGATATTGTTGATAAAGCGGATTATCTAATTCAAACCAAGGTTTGAGTTCTGCAGGTGCTTCTTCTACGGGTAATTTACAATCAAAATCTAACCGCTTGTCAGCATAGCAAAAACGCATTCGGGTAAACACATTAATGCTATAACGCAAGCGTTCAATGCCTTGTAAGTCAGTATTCCAACGTTCTGGTGTATTGGCATACATTTGAGAAAGTAGTGTATTGAACTTATCACTTTGCAAAACAGCTTCAACTTCCTTTGCACAAGCGAATGTTGTCGCTAAATCCCATTCAGGACTAATCCCTGCATGAACTAGAATGAATTTATGTACTGGATGTTGAGCAACAAGCGGTCGGTTTAGTAGCCAATTTTGCAGATCTTCACGATCTTCCGCTTGAAATATTGCATCAACCTTATCTTTCGGTTTAACTGATTTAATGCCTTGTAACGTGGAAAGCAGATGTAAATCATGGTTGCCTAAAACGACCGTTGCTTTTTCACCGAGTGATTTGACGTAACGTAAGCAAGAGAGCGAATCATCGCCACGGGCAACTAAATCCCCTGTAAGCCAAAGTTCGTCTTGATTTGGATCGAAATTCGCTTGTTTGAGCAGTTGTTGAAATTCGT
Source organism: Glaesserella australis (assembly GCF_003260095.1). GTDB lineage: Bacteria > Pseudomonadota > Gammaproteobacteria > Enterobacterales > Pasteurellaceae > Glaesserella > Glaesserella australis. Next base: position 18,933 of record NZ_PTPX01000008.1, on the reverse strand, counting down.
CAAAACAGCCGTGTAAGTCACCGATAATATAAGTCGCCATAGTTTCCCCAAAAGTAGCAAGCGGTCAGATCCCGTGAAAATTTTGCAAATGTAAGACAGCATCTGACCGCTTGTAAAAGTAAAAGATTAGATAAGCAATTCGCCCACAATCGATCTCGTTTCCACTCTCACTTCTTTGAGTTTCACTCGAACCGCTTGTCCGATTTGGTAGGCTTTTTCGCCTTTGATGTAAAGGGCGATTTCTTCAGGGCTGAACAGCATTTCTTCTTTGTTATTGTGCAACGTCGAGAACGGCACGAAAATCGATGTTCCGTTTTCAATCACTTTTACTCGCAAACCGCCACGAGAGACATCGTGGATTTCGCCGTCAAATTCGATATTTTGCTCAACCATTGGGGCAAGATAACGGGCGTAAAGCCAATCAGCAATATCTCGCTCAACCATTCGGTTTTGCTTACGGGCTTCTTGTAGACGAGCCAAAATACTTTCGTCCACAGGCGTAGCAGTTTGGTTTGCCAACACTTGTTTAATCAAACGGTGATTGACCATATCGCCATATTTACGGATCGGCGATGTCCAAGTTGCATAATGGCTAATGCCTAAGCCTAAATGTGGTGCAGATGTTGCTTTAAATTCAGCAAAGGTCAAATAACGGCGTAAACGCATTTCCAAGAAGTTTTCAGGGAACTGCTCAATATCACGACGCATTTCACAGTAGCCGTCCAACGTACTTAAACGTTCAGGTGCATAGCGTTCAGAAAGCATTTCACGGTTTTCATCGGTCGCTAAGGTATCCAGTAAAAACTTACGAGCAGGCTCTAAATTTTTGCTATCAAACCCTGAGTGAGTATTGAATACGCCCGTGTGAGCGTGTTTATCCAAGAACTGTGCGGCACAAATGTTGGCAATGATCATCGATTCTTCGATCATTTGATTTGCAATGCGACGATAGTCCAAATGGATCGCTTTTACTGCGCCATTTTCTTCTAATTCAAAGCTATAATCCCCTTGTTCTTTAAAGAGCAGGGCATTTTTGCTACGCCAGTCGATACGAGCCAAAGTGAATTGATGTAACCAGTTGATCTGCTGTTCCGTTTCGGCACAATCAGGTGTCCAATGATTTTCGATTTTTTCAAGATAGTCAGACACTTCATCATACACAAGGCGAGCTTTTGAGTTCACCCACGCCGACACAAAACGCGTTTCCCCAATCACATTGCCTTGCAAATCGGTCTCAATATAGCTGACTAAGGCAGGGCGTTTCTCATTTGGCACAAGAGAGCAGAGATCGTCCGACAGCTCTCGTGGCAACATCGGAATGTTAAAGCCTGGTAAGTAGTTGGTAAAACAGCGTTGGCGAGCAGCTTTCTCAATCGCTGAATTTTCAGGAATGTAAGCGGTCGGATCAGCAATCGCGACTACCAAACGCCAGCCCGTTTGTGTGCCGTTTTCATCAATCGGTTCCACATACAAGGCATCGTCCATATCCTTAGTGCTAGCACTGTCGATAGTAGTAAAGTAGAGATGCGTGAGATCTTCACGTTCAATCTGATCGTGCAGTTCATAGCTTTTTTCGTTGGCGACTGGCTCTCGTGGTTGTTCATGGCGAGCTAATGTTACCCACCAAGGTGCAAAATTGTCGTCCGCTTTACAGATAAATTGTGTTACTTGAGCGAAGAAAAAGCGATCATCTCGCAACGGGTGGGTTTTCAGTTGTGCCACCACCCAGTCGCCGTTTTCAAGGGTTTCGGTGACTTTTTTCTGGGTATTGGCAGGGATAAAGTTGCTAATATTCGGGTGATCGACTGCCAGTTGTAATTTGCCGTCTTTATTAAAACGGACTTGTGCAATAAAGCGTTCTAACATTGGCTCTAGCAAGCTGTCGATTTCCACTTGCTCTTTATCACCGTCACGTTTTACCACCGCTTTGACTTTATCGCCGTGCATCACTTTTTTCATCTCCGCAGGGGGAATGAAATAGCTGTTTTTCTCACATTCTAAAAAGCCGTAACTTTTATCTGAGGTTTTCACCACGCCTTCGACATATTCTTTGCTTGCTTCAATTTGTTGTTTTAATTGAGCTAATAGGGGATTGTTTTGAAACATAAATTCTCGAGTTAATAAAATAAAAAAGAGTGCGAAATGCACCGACAAAGCATGATGATTATAGCGGATTTCGGGTGGGCTGTCTGAGGAAATTGTGATTTTTTAGTTGTTACACATTAAGTAAGGTATGAAGCTTTAATCTTTTAGGTATTTATAAGCGGTAAGATTAAATGAGTATTTTGTAAATTTTTAGGATAATCATCGCTTCTGATATTTTAAATAAAAAAGGACAGGCATAATCCTGTCCTTATTGTTTTTGGGCGATTACTCTTCGCCTAATTCGCCCATTGCGGTGATGCTGAAACCTGCATCAACGTGTAATACTTCACCTGTAACACCTGATGCTAAGTTTGAACATAAGAATGCCGCAGAGTTACCGACATCTTCAATCGTTACTGTACGACGTAATGCAGCGGTTTGTTCAAAGGCAGCAAGCATTTTCTTGAAGTTTTTGATACCTGATGCTGCAAGGGTACGGATTGGACCTGCTGAGATGGCATTAACACGAATACCTTCTTTACCTAAATCTGCTGCCATAACACGTGTTGCCGCTTCAAGTGATGCTTTCGCTAAACACATTACGTTGTAGTTTGGAATAGCACGTTCTGCCCCTAAGTAAGAGAGAGTTAATAACGCCGCATCTTTATTTAAGAATGGGCGAGCGGCTTGTGCCATTGCCACAAAGCTGTATGCACTGATGTCATGAGCAATGCGGTAGCCTTCACGGGTAGCGGCGTTTACATAGTCGCCATCTAATTGATCACCTGGTGCAAAGGCAATCGCATGAACAAAACCGTCAAATTTTTCCCATTTTTTGCTTAATTCCGCAAAGCAGTTTGTGATGCTTTCATCTGTTGCAACGTCTAATGGTAAGACGATCTCTGCACCAAATTCTTTTGCAAATTCTTCTACTCGTGGTTGAAGTTTATCGTTTAAATAGGTAAATGCTAATTCTGCACCTTGTTCTTTCATTGATTTAGCAATACCGTAAGCGATAGAACGGTTGCTTGCTAAACCTGTGATTAAAATACGTTTTCCAGCTAAAAAGCCCATAAATCTGTCCTCTGTAAAATGAAAAAATGCCACATTGGCAAAAATTTTAGCGATTATATCGAAAAGTTACCATTTCGAGCAAATACAAGCGGTCAGATCCGAGCTGTTTTTTGTAAAATTGAATGAGCTACCAACAAAATTTTAACTTTTCCCTTGAAATCAGCCATTTCAGCCTTATTATAGACGGCAATTTTTAGGTAATTAGAGTAGATAATGGGTAGAAAACGCAGTGCAAGCTCGTCACGTTGGCTTGCAGAACATTTTAAAGATCAATTCGTTCAAAAGGCACATAAACAGAAACTTCGTTCACGTGCCTATTTTAAATTAGACGAAATTCAACAAACTGACCGCTTATTTAAGCACGGCATGACTGTTGTGGATTTAGGGGCTGCGCCAGGTGGTTGGTCCCAATACGTTGTCACGCAAATCGGTGATAAAGGGCGGGTGATTGCTTGTGATATTTTGGATATGAATCCGATTGTTGGGGTTGATTTCTTGCAAGGCGACTTCCGTGAAGAGAGTGTTTTAAATGCGTTGCTAGAACGCGTAGGCGAAGGCAAAGTGGATGTCGTAATGTCAGATATGGCACCGAATTTTAGCGGAATGCCTTCTGTGGATATTCCAAGAGCGATGTATTTGGTTGAGCTTGCATTAGATATGTGTCGTCAAGTGTTAGCACCAAAAGGTAGTTTTGTTGTCAAAGTGTTCCAAGGGGAAGGATTTGATGAATATCTTCGTGAAATTCGCTCACTCTTCAGTACGGTAAAAGTTCGTAAACCTGAAGCTTCTCGTGACCGTTCTCGTGAAGTGTATATTGTCGCCACAGGCTACAAAGGATAATGTGGCATATCCTGTGAAATTATAGTAATCTTGACAAGTTTTTTAATAAAAAGAGGTAATCGCCTTGAACGATATGTTTAAAAATATTTTGCTTTGGGTTGTCATTGGTATTACGTTGATGACAGCGTTCCAAGGCTTTGAAAGCAATTTCAGTAATACAAATAGAGTAGAGTATTCAACCTTTATTGACGATTTAAAACAAAACCGTTTAAAAGAAGTGAATTTCAAAAGTAATGATGAAGTCATTACCGTTGCTAAAGTAGATGGTTCTGAATATCAAACGGTAATGCCAATGTATGACCGTGATTTGTTGAACGATCTCTTAAATAAAAACGTCAAGGTGATCGGTGAACCCGCAGAGCGTCGTGGATTATTATCACAAATTTTAATTTCTTGGTTCCCAATGATTATTCTCATTGGTTTCTGGGTTTTTTATATGCGCCAAATGCAAGGCGGTGGCGGTCGTGGAGCGATGGGCTTTGGCAAGAGCAAAGCGAAAATGATCGCACCAGATCAAATCAAAACTCGCTTTAGTGATGTGGCAGGCTGTGATGAAGCCAAAGAAGAAGTTGCTGAAGTGGTTGATTTCTTGCGTGATCCAAGCAAATTCCAAAAACTTGGCGGTCGTATTCCAAAAGGTATTTTAATGGTTGGCCCACCAGGAACAGGTAAAACTTTATTGGCTAAGGCGATTGCAGGGGAAGCGAATGTACCGTTCTTTACGATGGCGGGTTCAGATTTCGTTGAAATGTTCGTGGGCGTAGGGGCTTCTCGTGTACGTGACTTGTTTGACCAAGCGAAGAAAAATGCACCTTGTATTATCTTTATTGATGAGATTGATGCGGTTGGACGTAAGCGTGGCGGTGCAGGTTTTAGTGGCGGACACGATGAGCGTGAGCAAACCTTAAACCAAATGCTCGTTGAAATGGACGGTTTTGAAGGTAGCGAAGGAATTATTATCATTGCTGCAACAAACCGTGCTGATGTGCTAGATAATGCGTTAACTCGTCCAGGACGTTTTGACCGTCAAGTAATGGTTGGATTGCCAGATGTAAAAGGCCGTGAGCAAATTTTGAAAGTTCATATGAAGAAAGTACCGCTTGCGCCAGATGTTGATCCAATGATTATTGCCCGTGGTACACCGGGTTATTCAGGTGCGGAATTAGCGAATTTAGTTAATGAAGCGGCTTTATTCTCAGCCCGTGCGAACCAACGTGTTGTCACCATGAATGATTTTGAGAAAGCCAAAGATAAAATCAATATGGGACCTGAGCGCCGTTCTATGATTATGACGGAAGAGCAAAAAATTTCTACCGCATATCATGAAGCAGGTCATGCGATTGTGGGCTACTTAATGCCTGAACACGATCCCGTGCATAAAGTAACGATCATTCCTCGTGGACGTGCATTGGGCGTCACCTTCTTCTTACCAGAAGGGGATAAAGTGAGCATTAGCCAAAAACAACTTGAAGGCAAATTAGCCAGCACCTATGGTGGACGTTTAGCTGAAGAGTTAATTTACGGTAAAGAGAATATCTCAACAGGTGCATCAAGTGATATCCAAGTTGCTTCTAATATCGCTCGCCGTATGGTAACAGAATGGGGCTTCTCTGAAAATCTTGGTCCAATCCTTTATAAAGAGGAAGAAGGCTTTGGCGCACCACGTGTTGTTTCAGAAGCTACAGCGCAGTTAATTGATGAAGAAGTGCGTAAAATCATTGATCGTAACTATGAGCGTGCAAGACAAGTATTAACTGACAATATGGATATCTTGCATGCAATGAAAGATGCTTTAATGAAGTATGAAACCATCGATGTGCCACAAATCAAAAACTTGATGGAACGTAAGCCAGTCGGTGAACCTGCAGGTTGGAGTGATGTAGGTAATAATGATAGTAATACAACTACGCCACCATCAGAAGGAACAAAGGAAGAAGGTAAAACAAGAGTTTCAGATGAAAATGAGCAACCATTAGGGAACTCTGTAGCAAATAGTGAAGTACAAGAGAATAAATAATCTTGTTATGAAAAAACCGAGTAATTTTATGTTACTCGGTTTTTTTATGGCATATAGGACAAAATAGTTGCTACTTTTGCATGTGATATGTCTGTAGCATAACATACCCAAATTTAACGGGCGGGGATAATCCCGCCCTAAACTGTATAAAACGGTTAGTCTTTTACAGTTGGTAGTTTATATAATTGATTTTTATATAAGTAACTACCCAATAAGGCATGTGCTAAAGCTTCTTTTTTCATCTCTTCAGATTGCTCTTTTGGATTGAGTTTTTCGTTTGCTTTATCATATTCATAACCTTGTGGCACTTGATTTGGCTTCAAAATAATAACATCTTTACCTTTCATCATCGCTTGGGTTTGATCGTATTGCATAAATGCACGATTTGGATTCACATCTTTTGTTAAATCAAAACCAATCATTGGATATTCGCCACTAATGCCTGCAACAGAAAGTAATGTTGTTGGCATATCAATTTGGCTCACAAGACGATTATCTCGGCGCGGTTCAATATTTTCACCTAGAATCAGTGCTGGAATATGGAAATGCTTAATTGGCACAAGGCTATCACCTGCAACACGAGAATCATGGTCAGCAATGATAAGGAAGATTGTATCTTTCCAATAATTTGACTGTTTTGCTAACTTAAAGAAATGCCCTAACGCATAATCTGCATATTTTGCTGCATTATTACGGGTCTGTTTATCTTTATCAAATAACTCAATTTTACCATCTGGGAATTCAAACGGATCGTGGTTACTTGATGTAAAGACTAAGCTAAAGAACGGTTTATCGCCCTTCGCTAATTCAGTGAATGTCTCATTCGCTTTATCGAATAAATCTTCATCACTCATTCCCCACGTTGAGACAAATTTTGGATTTTTATAATCTTTTTCGTCCACAATGGTTTCAAATCCATTGCCATAGAAATAGCTTGCCATATTGTCAAAGTGCTTTTCACCACCATAGATAAAGGATGTACTATAACCTTGGCGACGTAGCAATTCTGCAATCGTAAAGAATCCATTTTGGCTCTTCGTTAATTTTACCGTTGCACGAGCAGGCGTTGGCGTGAATCCAGCGGTAACCGCTTCAATACCACGAACCGAACGAGTACCAGTTGCATAGAGATTCTCAAATAGCCAACCTTCTTTCGCTAATTGGTCAAACTCTGGCGATAACGGTCTTCCGCCTAAAGTACCAATAAACTGTGCGCCTAAGCTCTCTTCTAGCACAATCACAATATTTTTTGGCTTACCTTGGTAACTTGCCGTATTTTGAGTTAATGTTGGAATCTCGCTAGAAATATAGTCGGAAGCGGGTCGATTACGGCTATTTTTTACAATATTCAACATTTCTTCATCTGACATTTTGCCGTACTGCTCTGATGATTTTTCTTCATCTTTTAGCTGTTGTGCCGCATACAATACGGAATAACCTGAATTAAGCACCAATGAATTTACCAATGGGTCACTTGAAAACGCAACCATCGCAGGATTGATACCACGGTGTCCTAATGAAGAACGAGCGCCAGCAAAAGCAATCGCAATCACCAATAATGCAATCACAGGGCGAACTTTCCAGCTTGGTAAACGTAAATCTTTCACTGCCCAACCAGCTAATTTCCAATAAACAATCGTAGCAATAATGGTTACCGCTAAACTACTGATTACCGCTGTTAAATGCCCATTAGCCAACATCGTGAAGACTTCTTTTGGATAAAGCAGATATTCAATAAAGAGACGGTTTGGACGGAAATCGTAAGTTTCAATAAAGGCAGGTGTTGCGGCTTCCATAAAGAGAATAAAGACACTACCGAAGGTTAGCCACACCCTTAGGATTTTTTTCCATAGCTGTCCTAAACCATTATTGTGTAAAAATAATACGGTAAATAAGGCAGGTACACCAAACAGATAGCATAGTGCAACAATATCAATACGTAAGCCTTGAAGGAAAAGGGAAAACCATCCATCAACAGCGGTTACACGCTCTGCTTGCCATAAAGACAGCCCTAAACGTGATAAGGTGAAAATAACGATATTTAATCCAATAAAGAAAAATATTGGGAATAAAATAAAGCGATTGTTTTTTTGCATAAAAATTACTCTAAAATCGTAATAAGATCCCCAACTCGAATAGCTCCACTATTTTTAGGTACAAGATGAATACCAAAAATTGGTTTACCATTCTCATTGGTATGGTGTTGTTTTAATGTCCGAAAAGGCTCTGCCTTTGGATCTAATTCAAACGTTTTCGGATCACGGGTAATCAAAATACAGCGGGTACAACATTGAGCAAACTCAAATTCTATCTCACCAATTTTAACTCTCCGCCATCCTTCTTCTTCAAAAGCTTGAATGCCATCTATGACAACATTTGCTCTAAACTGTTCCATCGTAACAGGTACTGGCGACCAAGCTTTTACCTGTTCTAAGGATTTTTCCGAAACCAACAATAATGGATTACTGTCTGCAAAACTTAACGGATTCGAGTCAAAATGTTTAACCATACGTTGAGAATGTTGACCAATCCAACGTAATTGAACATCACGCTGAAACCATTGGCTCAAACATTGATTTACCATATCACTTGCCACATAAGAGAGAAAATGTGTTCCCCATACTTCACTTGATTGCAGTTCAATAAAATCTTGATATAACGCAATACACTTTTCCCCTGTATCTCGCTGAATAACAAGCCCCGTAGAAATAGGAAAAGCCGAAATACGATACAAAATTCCATCTTTACGAGCAGTAATGAAGGTGCCGTCCGTTTCGGTGATCATAAATTCACGATCAAAATTTAAACCTTGTGGCAACACAAAGGCTTGCTCAACTTGATAAGCACGAGTTGATTTGATCGGATAAAGATTCAGTTGTTTAACTTGCATAAGTATCTCCAAATTGGGCGACAAACAATAACAGAAAACCATCTACATTTATAGAATTCTCAAGTAAAATAGGGCAGATATTTACAAAAGGAATAGTTTTATGGCGAAGAAACCAACTCAAGATTTTGAAACGACATTGAAAGAACTCGAAGAAATTGTCACTCGTTTAGAAACAGGCGATTTACCTTTAGAAGAAGCCTTAACAGAATTTGAAACAGCGGTAAAACTGGTTCAACAAGGGCAAGAACGCTTGCAAAAAGCAGAACAACGTATTCAAATTCTATTACAAAAAAATGAACAAGCTGAGCTAACGGATTACGAATAATGAGTTACGATCTTTTAACTGAATTAACTGGCTACCAACAGCGAGTGAACCAATTTCTTGCAACACAGCTTTCGCAATATTCTGCCCATAACACACCGCTTGTTGATGCCATGTCTTATGCAGTGTTGCTTGGTGGAAAACGTGTTCGCCCTTTTTTAATCTATGCGACAGGGAAAATGTTAGGCGTTTCACTAGAACAACTGGATCACACCGCTGGGGCAATGGAAGCAATTCACGCTTATTCTCTTGTTCATGACGATTTACCCGCCATGGATAATGACACACTACGCCGTGGCAAGCCGACCTGCCATATAGCCTTTGATGAAGCAACTGCTATTTTAGCGGGCGATGCACTGCAAAGTTTTGCCTTTGAATTATTGGCTTTTGATCCAACACTGAGTGCAGAACAAAAAGTCGCACAGATGCAATGGCTATCCAAATCGGCTGGAGCAAAAGGCATGTGCTTAGGGCAAAGCCTTGATTTAGAATCAGAACATAAAGCCATTTCACTTAATGAATTGGAGCTGATTCATCGTAATAAAACAGGTGCATTGATTTTAGCGTCTGTGATGATGGGTTTTAATCTTTCCATTTATGCACAAAATCAAGAAATTAAGCAGAAACTTGTTGAATATGCTCAAGCGATCGGGCTTGCTTTCCAAGTTCAAGACGACATTCTAGACGTGATTGGAAATAGTGAAGTGATTGGTAAAACTGCAGGCTCTGATGAAGCATTAGATAAAAGTACTTACCCTAAATTATTAGGACTAGACGGTGCAAAACAAAAGGCAGAAAGCTTATATCAAACCGCCATTCAAGCGTTAGAACAACTTCCTTTTGATATCTCTGCACTTGCTTCCTTAGCGGAATTTATTGTTAAACGAGAAAGTTGATTTGATAAATTAGACGAAAAAAACTAAAAAAGAAAGAGACTCAAGGTCTCTTTCTTTTATCTTAGTTAATGGATTAGAAATCCATCAATTCTTTTTCTTTATCCGCTAGAATTTCATCTACTTTTTTAATGTACGTATCAGTGATTTTTTGGATATCTTCTTGTGCTTTACGCTCATCGTTTTCACTGATTTGTTTTTCTTTTTCTAATGCCTTGATTTTATCATTTGCATCACGACGTACATTACGAATAGCTACTTTGCCTTGTTCACCTTCGCCTTTAACGATTTTAATTAAGTCACGGCGACGTTCTTCTGTTAATGGTGGAAGCGGAACACGAATTGTTGTACCTGCTGATGATGGGTTTAAACCTAAATCAGAAGTCAAAATAGCTTTCTCAACCGCACTAATTAAAGAACGGTCAAATACGGTAACAGCTAATGTGCGAGCATCTTCTGCCACAACATTTGCTAATTGACGAAGCGGTGTTGCAGAACCATAGTATTCTACTTGAATACCATCTAATAAACTTGGTTGAGCACGGCCTGTACGAATTTTTGCAATGTGTCCTTTTAGTGCTTCAAGGCTTTTTTCCATACGCTCTTGCGTGTCTTTTTTGATTTCATTGATCATGTTGAGATTATCCTTTTATTAAATAATAAAACGGAACGATTTTACCTAATTTATTGTCTTTTTCATAGTGTTAAGTGTAAGTGAGTGTGTTAGACTTTTACCTACTGACCGTGGTAAGCGGTAAGATTTATTAATTATTTTTCAAAAAGGATCATGTTATGTACCAACAACAAATTCTTGCAGAATTACAAGAAGCACAGCAAGTTTTGGATAAATTTGTTAGCGATAAACAAAATCTGGCGTTGATTCAACAGGCAGCATTACTGATTTCGGACAGTTTTAAGCAAGGGGGGAAAGTCCTTTCTTGTGGTAATGGTGGCTCGCATTGTGACGCAATGCATTTTGCCGAAGAGTTAACAGGGCGTTATCGTGAAAACCGTCCAGGTTATCCTGCTATTGCGATTTCAGATGTGAGCCATTTAAGTTGTGTAAGTAATGATTTTGGCTATGAATATGTTTTTTCTCGTTATGTTGAAGCGGTTGGTCAAAAAGGTGATGTTTTATTTGGTTTATCAACATCAGGAAACTCTAAAAATGTATTAAATGCAATTAAAGCAGCAAAAGAGAAGGGGATGAAAGTCATTGCAATGACGGGAAAAGATGGTGGGCAAATGGCTGGTCTTGCAGATGTTGAAATTCGTGTACCCCATTTCCGTTATGCAGATAGAATCCAAGAAATTCATATCAAAGTGATCCATATTCTGATGATGCTGATTGAATTTGAAATGGCAAAAGTAGAATAATATGTAGAAGAACAGACTTGATCTGACAATCTACGCTAAAAAGTGAGAGTTTCCAGTTTAGAAGATGAGTACTAAATTCAATCTAAAAAAGAAACTCTCATATTTTATTTTCACAACAGATAAAGAATATACTTTAATCAGCTTGCTCCCCCAACTGGGATGCTGAGTTTTGTTATCTAGTGAAATTATGCTTCAGCTGTTTTATCTTTAATTACTGTTGTCGCTGCATTGTTGATAACAGACTTAATCCCATTTTGTGCAGCTGCTTTTGATGAGTAATATTCACTGCGACCAATTTCCTGATGATTTCCCGCTTTTAAAATAAAGTACGGTTGATCGCTTTTTGTGGTTTTTAACTCAAATTTGGTTTCATCAACCCCATTTTTTTGTACAGATGCAATACCATTTTCAGCGGCTGCACGAGTTTTGTATAACTCACTCGTTAAAATTGTTTGGCTGTTCGCCGCTTTTAAGTTGAACATAAATTGTCCGTCTTTTGCCAATTTTAGTTCATACCAACCTAATGCCATAAGTTCCTCCATATATTAAAGTTAGATTTGAAATTAAATGCTTGTGTGGAAAATTCCGTCGCTAAGCATAAAACTTTTCATAAAAATTTCAATGAATTTTAGGGGTTGTTGATAATTTATAAAATGTCTTTAATTTACCCCAAAATGTAGGGACACACTGCGTGTGTCCGCCTAATCTAACGGCTGCATAAAGGGAATTTTCAACGGACACACGCAGTGTGTCCCTACTTTATTACTATTATCAACGGTCCCTAATAAACGTGGTATCAATTAAATCTCTAACAAATACGCTTTCAACTGCCCAATCTTATCCCGCACCGCCGCCGCTTTTTCAAACTCAAGATCTTTAGCAAAATCTCTCATTTGCTGTTCAAGCGTTTTGAGTTCTTTCTCAAGCTCTTTGCGAGATTTTGGTTTGTATTCATTTGCAGAATTTTCAGCTTTTTTGACCGCTTGTTTGCCACGTTTTGGTTTGTCGGTTTGTCCGATGTCGAGCAATTCGCCGACTTTTTTGTTTAAGGCTTGTGGCACAATGCCGTTTTCTTCGTTGTATTTTTGCTGTTTCTCGCGGCGGCGTTCCGTTTCGGTGATCGCTTTTTGCATTGAATTGGTGATTCGGTCGCCGTATAAAATCGCTTTACCGTTGAGATTTCGGGCGGCACGTCCAATCGTTTGAATAAGTGAACGTTCGGAACGCAAAAAGCCCTCTTTGTCCGCATCTAAAATGGCGACAAGCGACACTTCAGGCATATCCAAGCCTTCACGCAATAAGTTGATCCCAACTAGCACATCGAACATTCCTATTCGCAAATCGTGGATAATTTCCACCCGCTCGACCGTGTCGATGTCGCTGTGCAGATAACGCACTCGTACGCCGTGTTCGTCCAGATAATCGGTTAAATCTTCCGCCATTTTTTTTGTCAGCGTGGTAACTAACACTCGCTCGTCCACCGCCACACGTTTATGGATTTCCGATAATAGATCATCAACTTGCGTTGCCACAGGGCGAACTTCGATAATCGGATCAAGCAATCCTGTCGGGCGAACCACTTGATCGACCACCTCAGGATTTTTCTCTAATTCATACGGTCCGGGCGTTGCCGAAACATAGATCGTCTGCGGCGATAACCGTTCAAACTCTTCAAAACGAAGCGGCCGGTTATCTAATGCTGACGGCAAGCGGAAGCCGTATTGCACCAACGTTTCTTTTCTCGCTCGGTCGCCACGAAACATTCCGCCGATTTGTGGCACGGTAACGTGAGATTCATCAATAATCAGCAAGCCATCGGACGGCATATAGTCGAACAAAGTCGGCGGCGGTTCGCCCTCTTTTCTGCCCGATAGATAGCGTGAGTAGTTTTCAATCCCCGAACAGTAGCCCAACTCGTTCATCATCTCAATGTCAAATTGTGTTCGTTGAGCGATCCGCTGTTCTTCTAACAATTTATTCTCTTTGATGAAATAGGTTCGACGGTCGGCAAGCTCCGCTTTAATTTGCTCAATCGCTTCTAAAATCCGCTCTCGTGGCGTAACGTAGTGGGTTTTCGGGTAAATGGTATAACGTGGCACACGCCCTAAACTATGCCCAGTCAAAGGGTCGAACAGCGATAAATTTTCGATTTCATCGTCAAACAGCTCAACACGCAATGCCACATCGTCCGATTCGGCAGGGAAAATATCGATCACTTCGCCACGCACACGGAAAGTCGCACGCTGAAAGGCTTGGTCGTTACGGGTGTATTGCAATTCGGCTAAGCGTGAGAGAATTTTGCGTTGGTCGATCATCTCGCCCACTTGTAAATGCAACATCATCTGCATATAAGCGTCCACATCGCCCAAACCGTAAATAGCGGAAACCGATGCCACCACAATGGTATCTCTCCGTTCTAAAAAAGATTTGGTTGCCGATAGTCGCATCTGCTCGATCTGTTCGTTGATTGACGCATCTTTTTCAATAAAGGTATCGCTCGCTGGCACATAGGCTTCGGGCTGATAGTAATCGTAGTAGGAAACGAAATACTCCACCGCATTTTCAGGAAAAAAGGCTTTCATCTCGGCATAAAGCTGTGCCGCAAGGGTTTTGTTCGGGGCAAGCACCATCGCAGGACGGTTTAAAGTCGCAATCACATTCGCAATGGTAAAGGTTTTGCCCGAGCCTGTTACGCCAAGCAAGGTTTGATGTGCCAAGCCATCATTTAAACCTTCAACCAGTTTGGCGATAGCGGTCGGCTGATCGCCTGACGGTTTAAAAGGAGAATGCAGAATAAAAGGTTTGCCTTGCTTGTTCATTGAGAAATCCTAAGTTGAAAATTTGGCAAGATTTTAGCACAAGCAAGCGGTCTGTTTTGGGGTAAATTTTGCAAAAAAACGAAAGAATCTCCCCGCTTGTTAGCCCATCAACGTCTTATTCGGCTCTTTGGCAATTTCACGGGCAAGTTTTGGCACAAGGTAGCCTGACGTGATCCGCTGTAATTCCCGATAAATTTCAAAGGCTTGATGATCATCAATATAGAAATGGCTTGCCCCTGCGACTTTATCAAGCAAATGCAAGTAGTAAGGCAAAATACCGTAGCTAAATAGCTTATCGCTCAAGGCTTTCAGCGTTTCTGCGTGATCGTTTACCCCTTTGAGTAACACAGATTGATTGAGCAACATCACATTACTTTGCTTTAACTTCTGCATTTTCTCGGCAAATGTAGCGTCAATTTCATTTGCGTGGTTGATATGTGTCACAAGCACCACATTCAACCGGCTTTGCGATAACCGTTCACATAATTCGTCCGTGATACGATTGGGGATCACCACAGGTAAGCGACTGTGAATGCGTAAGGTTTTGATATGTGGGATTTGCTCTAATTGCGTCAAAATCCAGTCAATTTCGTGGTCTTTTGCCATGAGCGGATCTCCGCCAGACAAAATCACTTCTTCGACTTCTTTATGCTCTGCAATGTAGGCAAGGCTTTTGCTCCACGTCTCTTTGCCACTTTTCACTTCATCATAGGGAAAATGGCGACGGAAGCAGTAACGGCAGTTAATCGCACAGCTATTTTTTAGCATAAATAACAAGCGGTTATGGTATTTATGCAAAATGT
Source organism: Glaesserella australis (assembly GCF_003260095.1). GTDB lineage: Bacteria > Pseudomonadota > Gammaproteobacteria > Enterobacterales > Pasteurellaceae > Glaesserella > Glaesserella australis. Next base: position 3,813 of record NZ_PTPX01000008.1, on the reverse strand, counting down.
TAGGGGCTGGCGAATGTTGTTCTTCTAGCGGGTCGGTAACGAAGCCATCGACATTTGCAAATTCATCTTGCAATGTGACCGCTTGTAAAAAAAGGGGATCGGTGCGATCCCCTTTTTTCATTTTTTCAGCAAAGGGGCGTGGTACTCTTAAGGCAAATAATTTACGAGCGGGTAGATCTTGCTGAAAATCTGCAACATCTAGCTCAAGGAACTGTAACAGATCTTCAGGACGGTTAAATGCGTCCGCTAAATCCTGCAACCATTTTGCCTTTTTTGTGTCGTGAAATTGAATGTTCAACCTTGCCCCTTTTATTTTAATGAATGTTATTGGCTAATCACACATTGAACAGGTGCATTAGTTTTATCCACCATTAGCGTTGGCGGCAGTTGGCTGTTGTTGGTGCCCACCATATATTGCACACCATTTAAGCAGTAACGCAAATAGCCCGGGGTTTTCTCAATAAGATAAGGGTCATTTTGCGGATCAATCGCTTTAAATGTTGGAATAGTAGGTGTAGCTTGTTGTACTTGTTGCGTTAATTGCTCTGCAGGTGTTTGTGTTGTCGTTTGAGCCTGTGCTTCCGTTGGTGAAAGGGCTTCACTTAATAGATAGCCAGCCGCTGCACCTGTAACAAAATTACCTAAGCGGTTGCCTTGAGCCTGTTGAGCCGCCCCTGCGTTTGGCATTGCTTGATTTGGCGTATTGTTGAAATCCGCATCGGCTTTTTGTTGTGTAGTTTGAGATTGTTGCACAGTCGCTGGGGTTTTCTTACTTGAAGAGAATTTCATTCCCCCTGCTTTTTTCGCTTGAACCGTTGAAACAGTCAGGGCAAGTACCACGCCCATTAATACAGCTTTTTTCATTTTCGTTCCTTGTTTAATTGAAAGGAGCTGATTATACCTGAAATGGTTTAATCTGCTAGTGTTAAGAAAAGTTTTAATTATTAGCAGTTTTTAGTGTATGATATGCATCTTTTTATTTCTTAGCCCTTTGGGCGTTATTTATCTAAAATTCTGAGGATCACAATGGCTAGTTACAGCACAAATGATTTCAAACCGGGTTTAAAATTTATCCAAGATGGCGAACCTTGTGTTATCGTTGAAAACGAATTCGTAAAACCAGGTAAAGGTCAAGCATTTACCCGTACTAAAATCCGTAAACTTATCTCTGGCAAAGTGTTAGAGATTAACTTCAAATCAGGTTCAACCGTTGAAGCAGCAGACGTTGTTGATTACAACTACACCTACTCTTACAAAGATGAAGATTTCTGGTACTTTATGCACCCAGAAACATTCGAGCAAATTTCTGTGGACGCAAAAGCGTTAGGCGATAACGACAAATGGTTAGTCGATCAAGCAGAGTGTATCATCACATTATGGAACGGCTCTGCGATTGGTGTAACACCACCAAACTTCGTTGAATTAGAAGTGATTGAAACTGATCCGGGCTTAAAAGGTGATACAGCAGGTACTGGCGGTAAACCAGCAACATTAAGCACTGGTGCGGTAGTTCGTGTACCACTTTTCGTCCAAATCGGCGAAGTGATTCGTGTTGATACCCGTTCAGGCGAATATGTTTCTCGTGTAAAATAATTTCAGTTATCCCCTAACAACTCGTTAGGGGATTTTTTTACCTATAAATCAGAACTTTATAATGAAAAACACTTCTAATTAGGGTAAAATCTTTACATTATCTATCTCACCTAATTTAGAGGAAAACATTATGTCAGTGACTATCTTAGACCAACTTGAAGAAAAAATTAAACAAGCAGTAGAGACTATTCAATTACTTCAATTAGAAGTTGAAGAGCTTAAAGGAAAAAATGATGAAGCAAATCGTGCAAACGAGTCATTGCGTCAAGAACATGAACAACTTAAAGCTGAACATCAAGGTTTCCAAGATCGTTTACGTTCTCTTTTAGGTCAAATTGATAACGTTTAATTGTATTTATTGAAAACGGCTAAGTAAATTAGCCGTTTTTTATGATCTTATTCTATGGCTAAACTTTACTTTTATTACTCAGCAATGAATGCTGGGAAGTCAACGACATTACTGCAATCTTCATATAATTATCAGGAACGAGGCATGAATACGCTTGTATATACTGCAGCGATTGATGACCGTTATGGTGTTGGAAAGGTTTCATCTCGAATTGGTATTTCACAGGATGCGCGCTTATTTAATGCAGAAAGTGACTTATTTGATGAAATTTTCCAGCATATTGCAAATGAAAAATTGCATTGTATTCTTATTGATGAAGCTCAATTTTTAACTAAAAAACAAGTTTACCAACTTACTGAAGTCGTTGATAAACTTAAAATTCCCGTTCTCTGCTATGGCTTGCGTACGGATTTCCAAGCGGAATTATTTGAAGGAAGTCGCTATCTACTAGCATGGGCAGATCAATTAGAAGAGCTTAAGACAATCTGTTATTGTGGTCGTAAAGCAGGATTTGTGATTCGAATGAATGAAAACGGTGAAGCTGTTAAAGATGGAGATCAAATCCAAATTGGCGGAAATGATAGTTACCTTTCCGTTTGTCGTTTACATTATAAAGAAAAATTAGGTTTATAAGATAGAAATAGGGAAAATTCCGCTATTTTTGTTTAAATATAATTGTAAGTTCTCAGTAAAAATACTAACACTAAAATAGCAAGCATGATGCTTATCTGAATTAATCGTTTCTTGGTCAATTTTTCTGCAGCCATTTTCACTCCAAATAAGAATTATTCTATTCATAATTCCCTAAAAAAATGTTAAAATTTGCCCTAAATCAAACTTTAGGATGGTTTCTTATGAAAATTGTATCTGATTTTAAAGCAAATGGAAGAACAGCCTGCACAATTCACTGTCAAAATTGTAGTATCAGTCAATTATGCTTACCTTTTACACTCAATGAACATGAATTAACCCAACTAGATAATATTATTGAACGTAAAAAACCGGTTCAAAAATCACAAATTATCTTCCAATCGGGAGATGAGTTGCGTTCCATTTATGCGATCCGTTCAGGAACAATTAAAAGCTATACAATAAGTGAAAATGGGGAAGAGCAAATTACTGCATTCCATTTACCTGGAGATCTTGTTGGCTTTGATGCAATTACTGATATGAAACATGTTGGATTTGCACAAGCGCTTGAAACATCGATGATTTGTGAAATTCCTTTTGATATTTTAGACGATCTTGCAGGTAAAATGCCTAAAATTCGTCATCAAATCATGCGTTTAATGAGTAATGAAATTAAAAGTGATCAAGAAATGATTTTATTACTCTCTAAAATGAGTGCCGAAGAAAAATTGGCTGCATTTATCTATAACTTATCCCAGCGCTATGCTGCTCGTGGCTTTTCTGCTCGCGAATTCCGCTTAACGATGACCCGTGGAGATATTGGTAATTATCTTGGCTTAACGATTGAAACTATCAGCCGTTTACTCGGTCGTTTCCAAAAAAGTGGTATGATTACTGTGCAAGGTAAATATATTACGATCAATAGAATGGATGAATTGAGTGAAATGGCGGGTGTGACTAAGCCCAAAATCTCTTGTTGTGCTTAATAACATCATAAAGGCATAGTAGACAAAAAGGTTGGTAATTACTATTTGAAAATAATAAAACCAACCCTTTTGTTCAATAGAGACATAGTTTTGCAAAACACCAACCTTTTGTCTATTATGCCTTGTCTACTATGTCGATAAAAAGGCATATAGGACAAAATAGTTGGTAAAAATGAGCTTAAAGCCTTATAGTACAAGGCTTTAAGCTACCTTTTTGAAATATGAATAAAAAACTGTCCTTTTTGCCAATATTCG
>NZ_PTPX01000014.1 GCF_003260095.1 Glaesserella australis | reverse complement strand
AAAAATAAACATTAGCAACAATTTTGTCCACATGGCATAGTTTTTGACGGTTCAGCAACAATTTTGTCTACTATGCCTCGTTTTTACCAACTATTTTGACCTATATGCCATTACTATTTAAAAATAATAAACCCAACCCGTTTGTCTACTATGTCATAGAAACCCATTGAATCGCTTTATCTAAATCATCTTTCCAAACTTTCAATTGTTCAATCCAATTTTCAATTTGCTGTTTCCAATGTTCTCCATCGTCTGTTTGGGCTAATTGGGCGACTTGTTGTAAACGAGATAGTCCTACGGATGCTAGTGCGCCTTTAATCTTATGGGCTTCATCTGCAATTAATTTTCGGGTTTGTAGATCTTGAGATATACGCCACTCTTGGTGAAATCTCTCTAAATTTTGCATATATTCAGGCATAAATTTTGCAAATAATTCAAAATTGGCTAAGACAGCATTTTTGCCCATCACATCAATCAGCTCTTTTAAAATTTTTTGATCGAAAGGCTGATTATCTTTTTGCTCTTCAATAACAAGCGGTAAGTTTTCAGGAGAATTTTGCAAAAAGTCATCATCAAAGTGACGATTTAAGCAATCAGATAATGCTTCTAATGATAGAGGTTTGCGTAAGACATCATCCATACCTTGTTGTTGATACTCTAATTTTGTTTGCATGATATTTGCCGTTAAAGCAACAAGTAGAGGTAAGTAATCCACATCACCTTCTTCATAACGCTGACGTAATTTTTGCGCTATTTCTACCCCCGTTGTATCTGGCAACTGGATATCAAGTAAAATCAGGTCGTAACTATTTTTATCAAATAAATCATAGGCTTCTTCACCTGTCATAGCAACATCTACATCACAGCCAAATTTATCCAACATAGCTTTTGCTACTACAATATTAACTTCAATATCTTCTACTAAAAGTACTTTTAATGCATGGGTATTAATCGCCACTTCTTTATGTTGACAAGCTTCATCTGCTTGAATCAGCAAAGTAAAGGTCGAGCCTTGCCCTAGCTCACTTTCAACGGTCAAATCGCCACCCATTAAGCGAGCAATGCGTTTGGAAATAGCCAAGCCAATGCCACTTCCCTGTGCTTTTTTGCCTTGTGAGTTTTCCGATTGATAGAACATCGCAAAAATTTTTCGATGCTCACTTTTCTTAATACCAATGCCGGTATCTTTAAGAATAAAAGCAAAATGATCTTGGTCTCGTCTCTCAACTCGCAGTGAAATTTCTCCGCCAACTGGGGTAAATTTCACGGCATTATTCACTAAATTCCATAAAATTTGGCTCAATCTTGCATTATCAACAAAAATAAAATCAGGCAAATTATCATCATATTGAATAGTAAACTTAATCTTTTTCTGCTCTGCCATTAAATTTGCAAAATGGCTGATATTGCTGATGATTTGAGAAAACTCAATTTCACTACGAAAAAGCTCAATACGACGGCTATCGATTTTTTCTAGATCAATAATATCGCTAAAAATATGTCCTAAAGAGACTGCACTAATATTGATGGTTTTCAGATATTCTCTTTGCTGTTCAGACAATTCACCTTCCAACAAAATACGACTTAATCCGATAATGCCATTTAAGGGCGTACATAACTCGTGGCTGATTGTTGCCATTAAAGTCGACTTATCACGGCTGTTTTTCTCAATCACTTCTTGATAACGTTTGCGCTCGGTAATATCACGCCCAAAGCCCATAATGCAGTGACGACTATTTACACGGTCGTAATAAGGCACTTTGCGGATTTCAAAGCAAGAGAGTTTATTATTAGGGTGGCGAATCCACTGCTCATAAGTGACACCCGTATTACTAATTAACGTGTCTCTATCCGTATCTAAAATCAGTTTTGCCGTTTCTTCGGGGTAAATATCTCTAGGCGTCAAGTGAATCAACTCTTTTTCTGAACGCCCTGTCAAAATTTCCATGGCTCGATTACATCCTAGAAATTCCCCTTTATCATTACGATAAAAAACTAAATCTGGTGATGCGTCAAAGAAAGAACGCAAAAACTCCGCTTGTTGTTCTAACTCTACATTTAAACGAGCATCGTGTTCCCGTAACAGAGAAAGATCATTTAACGATTGTTCAAGACGAATACGAGAGCGCTCTAACTTTTCTACAATCAAGTTAAAGAAATAGATAACAAAAGGCGCTGAAATTAATCCAAAAGCAATGGAACGCAAAATATCCTCTGCATGTACTCTTCCAGTAAAAAGCCAACTTAATAAACTTTGTGTGATAATGGCAAAAATCGCTAATACAAATAGCCCAAATAAAGCTGATTTCCCTTTACCTAGACGAAGTACCCAATTCACATAATTTTGCGCATACTGTTTTGGATTTTTCATTTTCTCTCCATAAAAAATAGCCCTGTTGCCAGAGCTATTTTATCAATTTAACGCCAGTAGAATAAGCAGACAATTGCCACAATAGCTACTGCAACACCTACATAGTTGATTTTATTGATTTTTTCTTTAAATGCGAAAGCACCAATCAATGTACCTAAACAGATGACACCTAAGTTCATTCCCGTAAATACTAAAGTTGGGTCATCTTTCATCACTTGGTGTGCTTTGATATAAAACAGAATGTTCCCAAAATTCAGCGTGCCTAATAACAAGCCAACTAACACACTTGGAACATGCCATTGTGTACGTTTAAGCAGCAAGTAAATAAACATCACACAGCCTGCGAAGATAAAAGAGATCAACAAGGTCAATGGGAAAGCGGAACCTGTTTTTGCCATCTGTTTAAACAGAATATCGATCACGCCAAAACCAACCCAGACAAGCGCAAGACTAATAATCGCTGTTTTGCCGCCTTTAGCACCCATGCCTTCATTGCTTTTCCAAAGCAAACAGCCTAGCGCCGCAAAGGCAAGCAAGAGTGCAAACAATTTATTGGAAGTGACCGCTTCACCAAAAATGGTGAAGGCTGCCAAAATTGGTAAGAACAGGGATAAACGTTGAGCCGCATCCGTACGGATAATACCTGCAAATTCAAGAGCTTTGGCTTGAATTAAGAAGACTGTTGGCAACAAAATCCCTAAAGCGAAAAACAGATAAGATGACGGATTGTTCGCTACAATATCTACCAAGGTTTGCCCTTTGAAATCAGGTTTTAGTAAAAAATAACACAAACTTGTCGCAACAATGTAGTTCACAGCAATGCTTTGAGCAATTGCAATTCCTTTGCTACGAGCAACCTTAATCAGTACCCCAACGGATACGCTACATAAAATAGCTAGAATGAGTTCTAACATTTAGTCTCCTTTTAAAGTATAAAAAACTAGGTTATTTTACAAAATTTTATCGATTCTTTTTAAATAATGGAGATCGGATTTGTAAAATTTCCTAAAAATGCTACCGCTTGTAATCCACCTTTTCAGGCTGTTCCACCAAAATCAAAATCGCCGCATCACCGCCCCATTCTCTCGGGGCTTGATGTAGGGCGATGACTTTTGGGTGTTGCACAAGCCAGCGGGGAATTTGATATTTCAAGGCTCTGGTGCCGTAGCCTGTCATAATGCTGGCACAATAAATACCTTCACGTTCACAAGCTAAAATCAAACTCGCCAGCTCTTTTTTTGCCATTTCTTTCGTTAAGCCGTGCAGATCCAAAAAGAGTTCGGGGTGAAAATCGCCACGTCGGAGCTGTTTTAAAATATAAGGGTCGACATCTTCACGGCGGTAACGAACTTTTTCATTTTCTTCCGTTAAAAGCGGTTCGTATTCGTCAGAAAAATAGAATAAAGTATCCGCTTTCTCTTTTAACTCTCTGATTTCATTTACTTTTTTACGTGGTTCCGTTTTCGGCACAAAGGTATCTTGTTTAATCTTCTTCGTGCCTTTTATCGCCTCTCGAAAAAGAGCTAATTCATCATTATCGATATTCTCTAACATAATCTTTCCTTTTAAATTGACTTTGCCATTCTAACACAAAGGGAAATGTGGTATAAAACGGCAATTTTTCAAAATGTTTCAAAGTGAGTATTAACGATGATGTACGAACATAACCTTGAACTGCTTGATGAAATCGCTTCATCACCTGTGGCGGACGATTTAGCCACGATTTTAGATATGATGCGTTGGGCATACAGCTATTTTAATGCCTCCGATCTCTATTACGGACACGGACACGACAATGCGTGGGACGAAGCTAATCAGTTGGTATTAACCGCCCTTGCCTTGCCCGTTGATGTGCCTGAAAGCCTTTACGCTTCACGTTTAACCCGTGTAGAAAAAGAGCGAATTATCGCAATGGTTGAACAGCGTTTGGGCTTGCGTAAACCTGTTGCTTATTTGACCAATTCGGCTTGGTTTTCTGGCTTAGAATTTTATGTAGACGAACGTGTGATTGTGCCACGCTCCCCGATTGGTGAGCTTATCCAACAAGGCTTTACCGGCATTTTGCGAGCGGAACCTAAACGCATTTTAGATATGTGTACGGGCAGCGGTTGCATTGCCATTGCTTGTGCGGATAAATTCCACAACGCCGAAATTGATGCGGTCGATCTCTCTGTTGATGCGTTAAATGTGGCGGAGATCAATATTGAACGACACAATATGGTTCATCGTGTGTTCCCGTTCCAATCGGATCTATTTAACGATCTCCCGCAAGATCGCTACGACTTGATTGTCACCAATCCGCCTTATGTCGATTTGGAAGATTTGAGCGATATGCCTGAAGAGTTCCACCACGAGCCTGAAATGGCGTTAGGTTCAGGGACAGACGGATTGGACATCACCAAACGGATTTTGGCACAAGCGGCGGATTACTTATCCGATAACGGCGTGTTAGTGTGCGAAGTCGGCAACAGTATGGTGCATCTGATCGAGCAGTTCCCAACAGTACCGTTCCATTGGCTTGAATTTAAACACGGCGGATTAGGCGTGTTTAGTTTGACGAGAGAGCAACTGATTGCAAATAAACATTTATTTGCTTAAAGATAAATTTATCTAATTTATTTCATTAAAAAAATTAAATTTCATTGCCATTTATTCTCTTTTTAGGTATATCTACGCCTAGTGAATTTTTACCAATAAAGAGGACAATCTATGAGCCAAGTTTATGAATCTATGCGCAGTAATATTCATATGTTGGGAGATTTTTTAGGCGAAACAATTCGTGATGCCCAAGGCAATGAAATTTTAGATTTGATTGAAAATATTCGTATTCTTTCACGTGCTTCACGTTCAGGTGATGAAAAAGCACGTGAAGAATTACTTAATATTCTTGCCAACATCTCCACAGAAAATGTGATTCCTGTCGCCCGTGCTTTTAGCCAGTTTCTAAACTTAACTAACATTGCAGAACAATACCATACAATTTCTCGTCATAACAAAGATGTTGCTTTAGGCGAACGTTCAATGGGAGTGCTATTTGCTCGATTAAAAGAGCAAAATGTACCTACCGAAAAAGTGATTGCTACCGTTGAAAAACTATTGATTGATCTTGTGTTAACCGCACACCCGACAGAAGTAACTCGCCGTTCTTTAGTGCATAAACACGTAGAAATCAATCGTTGTTTAAGCCGTTTAGAGCATGACGATTTAACTGATGCAGAAACAACCAAACTTAAACGTCGTTTAATGCAATTAATCGCTCTTGCATGGCATACCAATGAAATTCGTACTCAACGTCCAACTCCTGTTGATGAAGCTAAATGGGGCATGGCGGTGATTGAAAATAGTCTATGGAAAGCCGTGCCTGAATTTTGCCGTCAATTAAACTTCCATTTAGAGAAAAACTTCGGTGTGCAACATCCTGTGGGACTTGCTCCTGTGCATTTTTCTTCTTGGATGGGCGGCGACCGTGATGGCAACCCGTTTGTTACCGCAGAAACCACTCGTAAAGTGTTGCGTATGAACCGCTACAAAGCAGCTGAATTATTCCTTGAAGATATAAAATCTTTGGCTGATGAACTTTCCGTTATTCACGCAACAGGCGCATTCCGTGCAAAATATGGCGATCATTTAGAGCCGTATCGTGTGGTGGTGAAAGAACTACGTGCTAAACTGGTCAAAACTTTAGCTTACTATGATGAACTATTACAAGATAAACCACTCACGATCAGCCGAGATGAAATTTTAACGGATGATGAACAGCTGTGGGAACCGCTTTATGACTGCTACCAATCGCTCCACCAATGCGGTATGCGAATTATCGCTAACGGCGGTTTACTTGATTGCTTACGCCGCATTCGCTGTTTTGGTTTAGGCTTATCTCGTTTAGATATCCGTCAAGAAAGTACACGTCATGAAATGGCGATAGCCGAAATCACTCGCTATATCGGCTTAGGCGACTATTCACAATGGACAGAAGATGATAAACAAGCTTTCCTTGTACGTGAATTAAGCTCTCGCCGCCCGCTTGTACCAACAAACTGGACACCAAGTCCTGAAACCAAAGAGATTTTAGACACCTGTAAAGTGGTTGCTGAACAGCCTGAAGGTGTCATTTCAGCTTATGTGATTTCTATGGCTCGTGAAGCATCTGATGTATTGGCAGTTCACCTATTACTAAAAGAAGCAGGTTGCAAAACTACTATTCGTGTTGCGCCACTCTTTGAAACATTAGACGATTTAGATCACTGTGAAAAAGTGATGACCGAATTATTCAACATTGGCTGGTATCGTGGTGTTATCAATAATCAGCAGATGGTGATGATTGGTTATTCTGACTCTGCCAAAGATGCCGGTATGTTAGCAGCATCTTGGGCGCAATATCGTGCGCAAGAAGCACTGGTTAACCTAGCGGAAAAATATAATATTGAGTTAACCCTCTTCCATGGACGTGGTGGTACTATCGGTCGTGGCGGTGCGCCAGCTCACGCGGCACTACTTTCACAGCCACCACGCTCACTCAAAAACGGTTTACGTGTAACAGAGCAAGGAGAAATGATTCGTTTCAAACTTGGTTTACCTGCTGTTGCCGTATCAAGTTTAGATTTATATGCAAGTGCGATTTTAGAAGCAAACCTTTGTCCACCACCAGAGCCAAAACAGGCTTGGCGAGATATTATGGATAAAGGCTCTCAAATTTCTTGTGAAATCTACCGTGGCATTGTGCGTGGTGAGCCTGATTTCGTTCCTTACTTCCGAGCAGCGACCCCTGAACAAGAGTTATCAAAATTACCGCTCGGCTCACGTCCAGCAAAACGTAATCCAAATGGTGGCGTAGAAAGTTTGCGTGCAATTCCTTGGATCTTTGCTTGGATGCAAAACCGTTTGATGCTCCCAGCATGGCTTGGTGCAGGTCAAGCACTACAACAGTTGATTGAACAAGGCAATGAAGCTCTCTTGAAAGAGATGTGTACAGAATGGCCGTTCTTCTCCACCCGTATTGGAATGTTAGAGATGGTGTTCAGTAAAGCAGACTTATGGCTTGCAGAACATTATGACCAGCGCCTTGTTCCACAAACATTACATCGTTTAGGTCGTGAACTTCGTACGCAATTAGAAGCGGACATCCAAACCGTGCTTTCACTTGCACACGAAGGGCAACTGATGGCAGATTTGCCTTGGGTTGCAGAATCTATCGCGCTACGTAATATCTATACCGACCCGCTTAACTTATTACAGGTGGAGCTGTTGCATCGTTTACGTTCCGCAGGCGATAATCCAAATCCAGCCTTAGAGCAAGCCCTAATGATTACCATCACAGGTATTGCAGCGGGTATGCGCAATACAGGCTAGATATTGCAAATTTATAATCCAATCTGACCGCTTGTTACAACAAGCGGTCTTTTTTCATCCATTTTTTACAAATTTCCCACAATATCCAAGGCATCGCTCAGTTTTTTCACGGTAAAGACTTCCATTCCTTTAATCGCTTTTTTCGGGGCGTTGCCGTAAGGGACAATAGCTCGTTTAAAACCATGTTTTGCCGCTTCGCTAATTCGCTCTTGCCCACTCGGCACAGGGCGAATTTCCCCTGCTAAACCTACTTCGCCAAATACCACCAAATCTTGCGGTAACGGGCGATTGCGGAAACTAGAAATTAACGCTAACAACAGAGCCAAATCCGCACTGGTTTCAGTTACTTTCACGCCGCCTACCACATTGACAAACACATCTTGATCGGACATCTGTAATCCGCCGTGTCGGTGCAATACAGCAAGCAGTAGCGATAAGCGGTTTTGCTCCAAGCCGACTGCCACACGGCGAGGGTTGGCAAGCATTGAGTGATCAACCAACGCTTGAATTTCAACAAGTAAAGGTCGAGTTCCTTCCCACAACACCATTACCGAACTGCCTGAAGTCTGTTCTTCGCTACGGCTTAAAAAAATTGCTGACGGATTTTTTACTTCTCGCAAGCCCTGCTCGGTCATCGCAAAAACCCCTAGCTCATTTACCGCACCAAAACGGTTTTTGTGGCTACGCAAAGTACGAAAACGAGAGTCCGCTTCACCTTCCAGCAACAAAGACGCATCAATGGCGTGCTCCAACACTTTCGGGCCTGCCAACGTGCCGTCTTTAGTCACGTGTCCGACCATAATAATCGCTACTTGGCGAGTTTTAGCATAACGAGTCAAAAACGCCGCACACTCTCGTACCTGTGCCACACTACCGGGCGAAGATTGAATATCTGCAAGGTGCATTACTTGAATAGAGTCAATCACCATTAACTTCGGCTTTTCCTGATCGGCAAGGTTACAAATATGCTCAACGGACGTTTCCGACAGCATTTTGAGATTATCCATTGGCAATCCCAAACGATTCGCTCGCATCGCCACCTGTTGTAACGATTCTTCCCCTGTCACATAAAGGGTTGGCAAACTTTGCGACAACCCACACATCACTTGTAACAACAAGGTACTTTTCCCTGCCCCTGGGTGTCCGCCGATCAAAATCGCACTGCCTGGTACAATACCGCCACCTAACACCCGATCCAACTCATAAAAACCGCTACTAAAACGTGGTACTTCCTGTAAATCAATTTCCGATAAACGCTGAATTTTTCCCGTTGTTTCCCCAGCATAGCCACTCAAGCGGTCGCTTTTACTACTCTCTTTTGCAGAAATCAGACGGACTTCGCTAATGGTATTCCATGCCATACACGCCTTACACTGCCCCATCCAACGAGCATATTCCGCCCCACAATCATTACATACATAAGCCGTTTTTGGTGCTTTTGCCATTTTATTCTCTCTTTACCATCAAATTTTGGTTATTTTAGCAAAAATACTGTGTAAATGAACAGGAAGAAAATGTGATTTTTTCGATCTACGTCGAAAAAATAAATTTTGCTCATCGCTTTTCTTGCCAGAAATGGCAAATTTGCTAGGCGTATTTTGATACGCATCGTTTATTTATCAACTGTTTAAGGACAATTTATGAAAAATTCTAGAGCAATCCGACCGCTTGCAAAAGCATTTACCTTGATTGAGCTGATGATTGTGATCGCTATTATTGCAATTTTAGCCACTATCGCCATTCCGTCTTATACCAGCTACACACAAAAAGCTGCCCTATCGGAATTATTGAGAGCGTCTGCATCTTATAAATCCGATGTGGAACTCTGTATTTATAACACGGGAGCATTAACAAACTGTACTGGTGGTTCAAACGGCATTCAAGCGAACAAAACTGATAGTACGGATACCAAATACCTGAAATCCGTTTCGGTATCCGCAGGTGTTATTACTGTCACAGGTAAAGGAAACATTGACGGCTACGGTTACACAATGACACCGAAATTTGCCAATAACAACATTACTTGGGCAACTAGCTGTCAAGGCTCTGATACAAGTTTGTTCCCTGCGAATTTCTGCGGACAGTAATCGGGTGGGTTTAATCCATCATTAATTTCGGGCGGACACATCGGTCCGCCCCTACATTGTATCTTAAAGGATCTTCTATGCCCCAATACGCCGTATGCGAACTTCAAACTGAACGCATTTTTGAAATCACCGATCACCTTTGGCAGAAAAACTGCGATGAAAAACAGCTGTTACTCCGCTATCTTGCCGTACCTGTACAAGAAACGGAGCAGAAACTATGGCTGGCTGTCGATGATGAGAACAATCTCACCGCTTGCGAAATCTTCGCCTTTATGACCCACAAGCAAATCGAACCTGTGGTCGTGGCATCGGACGAACTCAAATATCTGCTCAACGCCCTATCGCCCGAACAGCAACATTTCTATGAAGAAAGCGAACTGCACAGCGTTGAGCAAGACAATGATCAGCTCAATCTCAACGACCCAATTATTCAGCTGTTGGATAACCTGTTCAAATTCTGTTTAGCCAAAAATGCGTCTGACATTCACATCGAGCCACGCAAGCAGAAATTGATTATTCGCCTGCGGATTGATGGCGTGTTGCACCTGTACAAAAGCCTATCCAACCAACTGGCGAGCCGTCTGATTTCTCGTATCAAACTGTTGGCGAAACTGGATATTAGCGAACTTCGCCAGCCACAAGACGGGCAATTTAGCTTTACCACCGCCCTTGCCGAAACCTTAGATTTCCGTGTCTCAACCTTGCCGACCCTGTACGGCGAAAAGCTGGTACTACGCTTGCAGAAAAATAAACCGACTAGCTTCGACTTTTTGCAACTTGGCTTTACCCCACCGCAACAGGAAACCTTGCTCAAGGCACTCAAACAGCCACAGGGGTTGATTTTGGTAACAGGTCCAACGGGCAGCGGCAAAAGTATTACGCTCTACAGTGCCTTGAGCTATCTCAATCAGCTAGATAAACATATTCTTACGGCGGAAGATCCTGTTGAAATCGAGATTGACGGTTTGATCCAAACGCAAGTTAATAGGTCGATTAACCTTGATTTCAGCCAACTGTTGCGAACCTTTTTGCGACAAGATCCCGACATCATTATGTTAGGCGAAATTCGTGATGAAGAGAGTGCCAAAATGGCGTTACGAGCAAGCCAAACGGGGCATTTGGTGCTTTCCACCTTGCACACCAATGATGCCCCGTCTGCTATCGAACGCCTGTTGCAACTGGGTATTCAAGAGTATGAAATTCAAAATTCGCTGCTATTAGTGATAGCACAACGCTTGGTACGCAAGCTCTGCACCAAATGTTCAGGAGCAGGGTGCGATGATTGTTATCAAGGCTACAAAGGGAGGATTGGCGTTTATCAATGTTTAAGCCGATCTGCAAAAAAATTTGAGATAGCGACCGCTTGTTTGGACTTTTCAAGCCTACGAGAAAGTGCAAAACAGAAAGTAAATCAACAACTTACTACAAATGTAGAAGTCGATAGGGTGTTAGGCTATGAATAACATTTACCTATTTCAATGGAAAGGGCGTAACCGCTTGGGGCAAAAACAGACGGGGCAACGTATCGCCACCAGCCGAGCGGTACTTGAACAACAGCTACAACAAAAAGGCTATCGACAGCTACGCATTAGCCGTCAATTTGTGCTGTCAACCGCCCCGAAAAAAGAAGAAATTAATCGATATATTCAACAACTTGCGATGTTGGTACAAGCCAGTATCCCCCTAAAACAGTGCCTATCAATGTTGCTTGAAAGTTGCCAAAATCTCTCTTTTTACCGTTGGCAACAGGAAACGATCCGCTTGCTTGAAGCCGGTTTTGCTTTTTCTTCTGCTTTGGAAAAACAGGGCAAGTATTTAAATGCTCAAGAGATCCAATTAATAAAAATGGCAGAAACAAGCGGTAATTTAGGTATTATTTTATCCAACATTGCACAAACAAGGGAAAAATCAGAAAAACTTACTAAAAAAGTGAAAAAAATTCTGTTTTATCCATTATTTATTTTAACCATTTCCATTACGCTTTCTATTTTATTATTAATTTTTATTGTGCCACAATTTGCAGAACTGTATGGCTCAAAAGGAAAATCACTCCCATTGATTACTAATGTATTGTTTATATTATCTAATTTCCTTCAACAAAACATTATTCATTTAATATTATTTATCATAATTTCATTATTGATAATTTCGTTTTTAAATAAAAAGACGACCATTATTAAAAAAGTAAAATTGCTTATTTTAAGCCAACTCCCGATATTTAAAGGGATTATTCAAGATTCACGAATTATCTTTTTCTGCCAAAATAGCAGTTTAATGTTAGCATCCCACATTCGCTTAGATAGCGTACTACACTCTTTTTTAGCTAATAAAAGCGATGATATTTTATTGCAACATTCCCTTGCCAGCACATTAACTTTTTTAAAACAAGGCTACCGTTTAGCCGACAGTTTAGATCCGAAACTCTTTTCAAATGATGTGTTACAGATGATCGCTATCGGTGAGCAGAGTGGCAAACTTTCGGTGATGCTAAAACAGATCAGCGATATTTATCAACAGCGGTTAGATTATCAGATTGATTTACTCTCACAATTGTTAGAACCAATGTTAATGTTATTAATGGGCATTATTGTCGGCACCATTTTAGTCGGCTTATATTTACCAATCTTTGATATGGGAGCAATGATTGAATGATCTTATTTCTTTTTTCATTATGTTTGGTATATTGGTTTAAATTAGAAATTGCTCAATTTCCAACTAAAATAAATCAACAACTTTATCAAGATTATGCGTCAATGATTTCACCCAATTTACCTAATTTAAGTTTGGCGGAATTTTTAGCTCAATCTCAATTACAGGCAAAATCATCTTATTTGATAAATCTATTTTTTATTTTATTGCCATTAATCACTTTTTGGCAACATCATTTATCATTGCCAATCATATTTATCCTATTTATTTTAAGCTATTTATCATTGCTAGATTATTTCTATTATTTAACCGATGTTCAATATGTCGCCATTGTTTTTATTTTATCCCTGTGGCAACTACTTTTTTATGATAACGTTTTTTTATATGAACGACTTTTTTCACTTTTTATCACTACACTCTTTTTTCTGTTATTTCATTTAATTAGCCAATTTATTTTAAAACGAGAAGGATTAGGCATCGGCGATATGTTACTTTTTATTGCCATTTCTCCACTATTTTCCTTAGAAAAAATGATCGAACTACTGCTTTTTGCTTGCGTATTTGGTCTGTTATTTGCGTTGGGTTACTTTTTATGGACAAAAAGAAAAATAGCAAGATTGCCATTTGTGCCATTTATTAGCCTTTCGACTTTAATTGGAATTGTTGGTAAAATCTGACGATATTCATCACCTGAGATTTTATTATGACTTACACCGTAGCGCTAACAGGCGGTATTGGCAGTGGTAAATCGACGATTGCCAATCTTTTTGAAATGTTAGATGTACCCATTATTGACGCTGATGTGGTTGCTCGCCAAGTGGTTGAGAAAGGTTCGCCACTGTTGGCTCAAATTGTAGCGCGTTTTGGTGATCAGATTTTACTTGCAAATGGTGAGCTAGATCGTACCGCTTTGCGTCAGATTGTGTTTCAATCGGAAAGTGAAAAGCAGTGGTTAAATCAACTGCTTCACCCCGCTATTCGTGCTGAAATGTTAAGACAACTGAAAGAAAGTAATGCCCCTTATGTACTTTGGGTTGTACCACTGTTGATTGAAAATCAGCTGACGGAATATTGTGATCGGGTTTTAGTGATTGATGTATTGCCTGAAATTCAGCTTGAACGGGCAACTAAGCGGGACCAAAGCAACGTTGAAACCATTAAAAATATAATGGCTTCACAAGTCTCTCGTCAAACACGATTAAGTTATGCCGATGATGTCATTGAAAATAATCTTTCTCTCGATGAAAATGCGATAAATCTTGCTCATCAAGTCGCTAAACTACATCATCGTTATTTAGCATTAGCAAAACATAAGGAACGAAAAGAATGACTGTTGTAAATTGTCCTACTTGTGAAAAAGAAGTTGTTTGGTCTTCTGAAAGTAAATATCGTCCATTCTGCAGCGAACGTTGTCAGCTCATTGATTTAGGCGAATGGGCAAACGAAGAAAAGCGGATTGCGGGAAACCAGACAGATAACGATGTGATGTCATCGAATTTGGTGTGATAACAAGCGGTGAGATCTTGCAAATCTTTCACAAGATCCCACCGCTTGCTGTTAACGAATAATGCCTCGAGTTGAGCGTTTGAAGAAATCTAAGAACAAGCTCACTGCCGCTTCTGTTTTGGCATATTGCTCGATCTCTGGCATCGCTTCTTCAAGGGTTTTACCACTGCGGTAAATGAGTTTATACACATTACGGATCGCATGCATCGTCGCTTTTTCAAAGCCACGACGTTTTAATCCTTCAAGATTTACCCCAAATGGTTGAGCATGGTTACCTTGAGCCATTACATACGGAGGCACATCTTGGCTAACCATTGAACCACCACCAAGCATTACGTGAGAACCAATCACGACAAATTGATGAATAGCAGACATTCCGCCTACAATCACAAAGTCGTCAAGGGTAACATGCCCTGCAAGGGTACCGTTATTTGCAATGATACAACGGTT
This sequence comes from Glaesserella australis, assembly GCF_003260095.1. GTDB lineage: Bacteria > Pseudomonadota > Gammaproteobacteria > Enterobacterales > Pasteurellaceae > Glaesserella > Glaesserella australis. Next base: position 239,539 of record NZ_PTPX01000014.1, on the reverse strand, counting down.
GCCGATGGTACAATCATGGGCAATGTGACAGTTGATCATAAATAGATTGTCGTTGCCCACACGAGTAATGCCTCCGCCTTGCACTGTACCACGATGAATAGTCACACTTTCACGAATGCGGTTACGATGTCCAATGATGGTTTTGGTTGGTTCGCCTTGATATTTTAAATCTTGGTTAATCTCGCCAATACTCGCAAATTGGAAAATGTGGTTATCTTCACCAATTTCTGTGTTACCTTGAATAACGACGTGAGAATGAATTTTTGTACCTTTTCCAATTTTGACATCTTTTCCAATCACACAAAAAGCACCAACTTCTACATTAGCACCAATCATTGCACCTTCTTCAATCAGTGCTGTAGGGTGAATCTTTGCTGAAGAATCAATAAGTTGCATAATTATTTTCTCTAATTAGAGTGAATGTTATTTACGAGCACACATTAGGTCTGCTTCACAAACGACTTTTCCATCTACATAAGCTTTGCCTGTAAATGCCGTAATACCACGTTTTTCTTTCACAAAAGTGACTTCAATGATCATTTGATCGCCTGGTACAACAGGGCGTTTGAAACGTGCATTATCAACAGCTGCAAAATAGTAAAGTTCGTTATCTTTTAATTTACCATAGCTTTTAATTGCTAATACACCTGTAGCCTGTGCCATTGCTTCTAAAATTAAAACACCAGGGAAAATAGGCTGATTAGGAAAATGTCCAGTAAAACAAGGTTCATTGACACTGATATTTTTAACTGCACGTAACCATTTCCCTTCTTCAAAATCAACGACTCTATCTACAAGTAAAAATGGGTAACGATGTGGTAACATCTCCATGATTTCCGTTACTTCAATAATTCTTGCTTCTCTATTTTCTGTTTGAACTTCGATTGTCACGTTTAAACCTCTTTAAAATATTTTATTCACTTAAATGCTTTTCTAGTGCTTTTAACCGCTTATTCATCTCATCAATATTCATTACGAGAGCAGCTGTTTTACGCCACTCTTTATTAGTTTGTAATGGAATACCAGATGAATAAATACCTTTTTCTGTAATAGGGCGCATTACCATACCCATTCCTGTAATAATCGCACCATCACAAATTTCCATGTGTCCATTGATAACACTTGCACCTCCGATTTGGCAGAAGCGTCCAACTTTTAGGCTGCCCGCCATAATCACACCACCAGCTACCGCTGTACCATAGCCGATATGAACGTTGTGGGCAATTTGACAAAGGTTATCAATAATCACATTATCTTCAATTACCGTTGGATCTAATGCTCCACGGTCGATACAGGTACAAGCGCCAATTTCGACACGATTACCAATAATCACACCACCTGTTTGTGGGATTTTGATCCACTGTCCTTTATCGTTCGCATAGCCAAAACCGTCGCTACCAATGACCGCAGAAGATTGAATTAAGCAATCTGAGCCAATTTGAACATTGTGATAGACTGAGACATTTGCCCATAGCTTTGTTCTCGCCCCAATTTTGCTATTTTTACCAACAAAACAGCCAGCACCAATGATCGCATCATCGCCAATTTCTGCGCCACTTTCGATCACTGCATTTGCCCCAACAGAGACATTATTGCCTAATTTGGCATCCGGTGAAATCACCGCACTGTCTGCAATATCTTGAGCAGGTTTTGGTGTTGTGTCCATATATTGTGCAAGAATTGCATAGGCAAGATAAGGATTTGCAACAATAATCAGGTTTTGTTCTTCAGCACAAAATTCAACGTCTGCCTCTGTGACAATAATAGCACCCGCTTGACTTTGAGTAAGCTGTGGGCGGTATTTTGCATTTGAGATAAAAGTAATCTGATTTGCTGTTGCTTTATCTAAAGGAGCAATGCTTAAAATAGCTAAATCGGCGTTACCCTTTAGGGTACCGCCGATCTGCTCCGCTAAGTCAATTAAACGGAATCCAGCCATTATTTTTTCGCTTCTTCTGGTTTAGATTCTTCAGCTTTTGTTTCTGTTGCTGAATTTACTTTTGGAGCATCTGCTTTTGGAGCTTCAGGCATTTTACCACCTGTTGCAATCAAAATTTCTTCCGTAATATCTGCACTTTCATCTTTGGCATAAAGCGCAACTGACGGTGGAAGAACAAGAGTATAGCCTTTAGCTTCTGCAACCTGCTTAATTTTCGCATTAATATCTTCAATGACTTTTTGCTGAACTTGTTCTGGAGTCATTGCACCTGATTCTTTTTGCGCTTTAGCAATTTCTTCTTGGAAAGCTGCTACTTTCTTTTGAAACTCATCTGCACGCTTTTGGAATTCTTCAGCTTTTTTACCAAAATCTGCTTCACGCTTTTGTAACGCTGCAACTTTATTTTGGAATGGTTTTGCTTCAGCATTAATCTTATCTTGACGAGCCTGAATCTCTTTTGCTCTTAATCTTGGTGCATCTTTTTCCAATTGAGCAATTTTTTTCTTCATAGAAGCTTCTAATGCAGCTTGCTCTTTTTGTAATGCTTGAGCATCACTTTCAATCTTTTTACGAGTTGCCATTAACTCTTTTTCATCTTCTGACAGTTTTTTATTTTCTTCTGCCAATTTCTTTTCTTGTGGAGCAAATTTATCTTCACTTTCTTTCATAAATTTAGTGAATTTTTCACTTGCTTCAATCGTTAATGGGTGATTTTGCATTAAAAAATTAGCATCTGCAAAACCGATCTTATCATTTGCATTTACTAAGTTGCTACTAAAAGCTAATGTTGCTGCAATAGCTGTGATTTTAAATACATTTTTCATTTAATATCCTTAAAGAAGAGTGCGGTTAATTTGCAAATGATTTAGCAAATCTAACCGCTTGTTAAACTAGAACGTGCTACCAATACTAAATTGGAATTGTTCAATTTCATCACCTTGGTATTTCTTAATTGGTTTCGCATAAGAGAATACTAAAGGCCCAACTGGAGAGTTCCACTGGAATGCAAGACCTGCTGATGCTCTAATACGTTTATAATTACCATAATCAGGTAACGTTGGATAAGTTGAACGTTTCCATTTCGTATCCCAAACGCTCGCTGCATCAACAAACACAGATGTTCTTACATTATGTTGATATTTTTCACTAATAAATGGCGTTGGCATAATTAACTCAAGGCTTGCTGTTGCCATTGCGTTACCACCGATAATGTCTCCATTAACAGAGTTAAAGACACTATTACCATTGCTATCTTTGCCTAAATAAATAGCTTGAGGACCAACAGCACCATAAGCAAATCCTCTTAAAGAACCGATACCACCTGCACTATATGTCTGATAGAACGGTAATTTTTTACCACTTAGCCCGCTCGCATATGCAATACTTGCTCTCGTAGAGATGACCCATTTATGTTCACGATTCAATGGTAAATAATTTTTGAAATCTGCACTTAATTTATAGTATTTATTATCTGATCCTGGAATCGTTACTTTACCACCGATATTAGCACTTGTACCTTCTGTTGGGAAGTAACCGCGATTTAAGCTGTTATAGTTCCACCCAAAAGAGAAATCAAAGTCATCTGCTTTAATTCGTGGATATTTATCTGTTGTCGAATCAATAGGATAGTTCATTGATTTGACATATAACTCACGATTATATTCTCTTTGTGCATTCTTAATCGTGTCATGAGTATAACCTAAACCTAAATAGTATGAGTTATTTTCATCAACAGGGAAACCTAAAGTACCATTAACACCATAAGTTTGACGTTTATAGCTCGCAACACTTTCATTCTTAGAGTTATCATAATCTTCGTAGAAGATATTCCCCCCCAAACTTACGCCATCTTTGGTGAAGTATGGTTCTGTGTAGCCTAAGTTAACACTGGTACCATAATCATTACGTGTACCATTTAAACTAATTGTTGATCCCATTCCTAAGAAGTTATCTTGCTTAATCCCTGCTTGGTAACTGATACCACTTTCTGTACCATAACCAATACCAAAGTTAACACTACCTGTATTACGCTCACGGATTTTATAAACGACATCTACTTGGTCAGTTGTATTAGGAACATTGACATAATTCATATCTACTGTTTCGTAGAAACCAGTACGCTCTAATCTTGCTTTACCTAACTGGCTTTTACTTGTTGATAACCAAGCACCTTCTTGCTGACGCATTTCACGACGTAATGTGGAATCTGCTGTTACATCATTGCCTTCAAAACGAATTTTTCTTACATAAACACGTTGACCAGCATCAACAACAAAAGTTAAACGTACTGTTTTATTTGCATCGTCAAAAGTAGGATGTAACTCTACTTTTGCAGAGCCAAAACCATTGTCACCTAAAACTTGTTTAATACCTTCTTCATATTTTGATAATTCATCCTTACGGAATAAGCTACCTTGTTTGAATCCTTTTAATTGCTCATTTAACTCTTTATCCAATTTAGCCGTATTACCAACAATACGAATATCACTCACATTGTAAGCTTCGCCTTCATGAATTTTATAAGTTAAATTTACTTCTTTTTTATCTTCACTAAATACAGGTTGTGCTGCATCAACATTAAATTTTGCATAACCACGATTCATGTAAAAATTACGTAAATTCTCAAAATCTTGGTTATAAGCTTGTTGTTCAAATTTGCTACTTGCAAAAATATTCCACCAAGAAACATCAGGTTGAATATCTAATTGTTTCGTTAACTCTTTTGAAGAAAATGCTTGGTTCCCTTCAAAGTTAATGTTTTTAACATAAGCAACATCGCCTTCTTTAATGTCTAATTTTACATTTACTCCACCTTCTGGAGATTGTGTGACATTCGTATCAATTGTCGCATTATAACGACCAATTGAATGATAATGTTCGATCAATGCCGCTTTAAAAGATTCTAACTTAGCTGCATCATAAAGCTCACCTTTAGTAATCAAGTTTGCTTTTAAATTTTGTTCTAGTGGATCTTTAGGAATGGCTGAATTTCCCTCAATATCTACATTATTGATAATCGGATATTCAACTACTTTAATAACAAGTGTATTACCTTCACGCACAGCACGTACATCTTGGAAATGGTTTTGTACGAATAACTGACGAACAACATTTGCCACATCATTATCTGTTGCTGTTTGCCCCACTTTCACGGGTAGCGTTGGAATAATTGCCGCACTCGCTGCTGGCTGAACACCGTCAATACGGATATCTTTTACGACAAAGGGCGCAGCAAATGCAACACCGTTTGCGACTAAAAGCGTTGAGAGTAATAGTTTTTTCATCTAAATGATCCTACTAGTTTCGTAAAATGATATTAAGATCTAACCGCTTGTAAGGCTAGAAATGAATTAAATCGTTAAACAATGCAAAAAGCATTAATCCTAAAACAAATGCAATACCTAATTGCTGAAAGCGAAGGTGAATTTTTTCTGAAAGCAGTTTACCCCGTATTGCTTCTCCACCTAATAATAGCAATTGTCCGCCATCTAAAGGTAAGATAGGAAAAAGATTCATCACACCTAAATTAACGCTAATTAGCGCCATAAAGCTTAAGTAATAAATCCAACCAATTTCAGCCGTTGCACCTGCGCCTTTTGCCATTGAAATCGGACCGCCCATATTGCTTAAAGACAAATCACCTGTGATTAAATTGCCAATAAACTGCAAAATGGTATAAGTCAATGAACCGACTTTTTCAATACTCTTGCTAAATGCCGTTAGCATATCATATTTCAGTTCTGCTCGGTACTTATCCGCCAAAGGCTGATAAGTTGGCACAAGTCCGATCAGATAACGTCCTTCTTTTTCTGACTTTTCTGGCTGTAATTGAAAATCTAAGCGTTGACCTGCTCGTTCAATATTTAAATGAACAATTTGACCTGTTTGAACTTGCTCTAATAAATATCGCCACTCAAAAGGTTTATTATTTACAGAGATAATTTTGTCGCCTGCTAAAATACCCGCTTTAGCAGAAACCGAATTTTCGACTACGCTTTTAACAATTGGTTCAACTTCCGCACCTTTAGGGCGAATACCTAATGTCGTTAAAGGATTCTCTTTATTGCCATCGACATTCCATTGAGATAAATCTAAGCTAAACTGATGAGAGATATTTTCATCAATATGGTTACCTTCAATCAAAACATGATTTTCACCGATTTTGCCTAATAGCGCTAAGGTTGCATCTTCCCAATCTTGAACAGAACGACCATCAACTGTTTTAATTTCAAATTCAGGTTCAAGTTGCGCTTGTGCTGCTATGGTATCTGGAATGACAGAACCAACCACAGGCTTAAGTGTTGGCACACCTGCAATAAACACCGCCCAATATGCCACAATCGCAAAGAGAAAATTGGCTACAGGGCCTGCCAACACAATAAAGGCTCGTTGTAAAACAGTTTTGCTCTGCAATGACTGTGATTCAGGCAAATTATGTTCAGGTTCGCCGTTATGCATTTGCACATAACCGCCCAATGGAATGAGCGAAAAGGCAAACTCTGTCCCTTGTTTATCTTTTTTACGCCATAACACTTTGCCAAAGCCAATGGAAAAGCGTAATACCTTTACCCCACATTTGCGTGCAGCCCAAAAATGTCCATATTCATGAACAAAGACCAATACGCAAATCAGGATAAAAAAGGCTAAAATCGATGTCATTACGCCACCTTACAGGAAGAAAAAGAAACCGATGGCAAACACAGGCACCGCAGCAGTTAAGCTATCAATACGATCTAAAATACCACCATGTCCCGGGATTAAGTTGCTACTATCTTTAATGCCAGCTTGGCGTTTGAACATACTTTCACTTAAGTCGCCTAAAATAGACACCGCAACAGTAATAATAGATAACACAATAAATGCCGTTGTATTTAACTCACGTCCAAAGACATTTTCAGGCGTTGCATTTAAGAAAATCAGCGCAATAATCGCAGAGGTAATCACCCCGCCGACAGCCCCTTCCCATGATTTTCCGGGTGATACTTTTGGCGCTAATTTATGTTTACCAAAAGCACGTCCTGCAAAATAAGCACCAGAATCTGCGCCCCAAACAAGTAAGAAAACATAAAGCAATAAGTAAGTGCCTTGGTGTTGTTCGATGTTATATTGATAAAAACGTAACGCCAACGTGCCAATTAAAAAGGGAATTAAGGTACAAAAGCCAAAAATGAATTTTGCCGCCACTGATTTTGCCCAAATATCAGCCGATTTTGGATAGCTCACCACTAAAGCAAAAGCAATCACCCACCAAAAGCCGCCGACAAATAACAATGGCGTAGTTTCATCCGTTAAAAAACGGGTTGCCTGAATATAATTTGTGCCAGCAATAATCGGGAAAATTAATAAGCAAGTCACCACAAATGCCACAATCGCCCGAGCAATCGGACGTTTAAAACCTACAAATTGCGCCCATTCCCACATACCTAACACGATAATTGCCGATAACCCAATGGTAAACGGCAATGGCGAAAGCCAAAATAATGCCACGACAGCGACAATAATCATCACAATGGCTGAAAGGACTCGTTCTTTAAGCATGAAATTTTCCTTATAAATTAACAACCACCAAAACGGCGATCACGTTGTTGGTAAGCAATAATGGCATCTGTAAATGCCTTTTCATCAAAATCAGGCCATAAAACAGGGCTAAACACTAATTCAGCATAAGCAATCTGCCATAATAAAAAGTTACTGATCCGTTGTTCGCCACTAGTACGAATTAACAAATCTACTTGGGGCTGTGTCTCTGTTACTAAGTGACGTTGAAAATATTCTGGCGTAATCTCTTCAACAGCAAGTTCCCCATTTTTGACTTGTAACGCCACTTTTTGTGCGGCTTGGGTAATATCCCAATAACCACCATAATTAGCGGCGATATTTAAAATCAAGCCTGAGTTATTTGCAGTCAAGGCTTCCGATTGAGCGATACGCTTTTGTAAGCTATCACTAAAAGCAGATTTATCCCCAATAATGTTTAGGCGAATATTATTTTTATGTAATTTTTTTACTTCTGAATCAAGAGCTTTCATAAAAAGCGTCATTAATGCAGAAACTTCAGCTTCAGGTCGAGACCAATTTTCGCTACTAAAAGCGTAAAGCGTTAAGACTTTAATACCATGTTTTGCTGCAAAATTAACTGCAGCACGAACAGCTTTCACACCGTTTTGATGTCCAAATATGCGTAATTTCCCTTGCTGTTTTGCCCAACGGCCGTTGCCATCCATAATAATCGCAACATGTTGTGGCATATTTTGAAGATCAATACTCACAGGAATTTACCCACTTAATTAAGAAATTGAGATGAATGAAAAATGGTGATAACTATACCATAGGATAGCGCCTAGGGGAATTGACTATCCCCTCTGCTTTTCGCTTTTTATTTGAAAGGAAGATTAAAAATTATCTTTTTGTTTCCGTATTGCAATAAATTCACTTAAAGTGACCGCTTGTAAAAAGGGGTTAATCTGTTTTTCAGTCCCTATCGTTGTAGGCAATGTCGGCTTTTGCTGAGAACGTAAAATATCCGCTCGCTCTTGATATTCCATTAAAACACAGTTACTTGGCAACACAGTTTCAGCAAATTTCAAATTACTTTGGGTATATTCATGTCCTGCATACACTTGCACAAAATCAGGCAGGGCTTTAAAACGTTGTAGCGTATCAAATTGAGCTTGATAATCCCCCGTAAACACTCTTCCACAGCCGCCCGAAAACAACGCATCGCCACAAAACAGGTATTCGTTATCAATCAAATAACTAATATGTTGAGCTGTATGTCCTGCACTTTCAATCACTTGAACGTTCAAACCTAACAATTCAAACTGCTGTTTAAGGTAAACAATGTCGGTCGCAAATTGTCGAACTTCTTCCGAACCATAAACCGACAAATGTGGAAATTGCTCAACTAATCCCGCCACGCCGTCCGTATGATCATGATGATTATGGGTCAGTAAAATAGCGGTCGGTTCCAGCTGATTTTTTGCAAGATAGTCCAACACAGACTGAGATTCAGCAGGATCGACAATAATGGCGTGATTGTCTTTTTGTAAGATCCAAATGTAATTATCGGAAAGGGCGGGAATAGGGGTGATGTTTAACATATTTGTATGCACCATAAAAATTATAGGTCAGGTAAAAATACCTGACCAATTTTAATTTGATTTTATAAATTGAGATACACCATTTTCACACCAAACTAATTTTTGACTCATCGCATTTTTGAGCAACTTATCATTTTCAGGCAATGCATCTCGTTCTGCTTCGTTGTGCCATAAATGATAGGCAATGGCGGAAAATTTGATATTCGCTCGCTTCCCACCACGATTAAAGAAACGAACCACAAATTCACTGTCTTCACGCCCCCAGCCAACAAAAGCGTTATTAAAGCCATTGATTGCCAACGCATCTTCTTTAAAGAAAGCCATATTACAACCACGAATACCGTGCAACTGTTGCTTCTCTTTTTTCAGTATAAAGGCAGAAATCAAAGGAAGATGCAAAGCAGACAACCGTTTTTCTAGCCGTTTTTCTAACCCTTTTTCATACCATTTTAAAACTCGGTAAGCGGTCGGATTTTGCAATAATTCTGCAGTTTTCTCCTTGGTTAAAACCACTCGTCCGCCTTGCACAAATAGCCCTTTTTTTGCCGCCATTTTATGGTCGGCAATAAATGCTGGGTGCAATACCATATCGCCATCGATAATAATCACATAATCGCATTCCGACAGAGCAATAGCTCGATTACGAGATTCGGCTAATCTGAAACCATCATCTTCCTGCCATGCATGCTTTAACGGCACAGGGAAATTTGTCTGAAAACGTTCAATCACCGCTTTTGTATCATCTTTTGAGCCATCATCAGCCACAATGACTTCATCGGGCAACACTTTTTGATGTAGCACCGACGTTAGCACCGCTTCTAAAGCATCGGGGCGGTTATATGTAGTAATAATCAACGACGTAGTTAAACGTTGGTTTGCTTCTGCTAATTTGACATACTTGTAATAAGCACCGCAAGCATTAGCAAAGGAGATAACAAAACCATCACGCCCTGACAATATGCCACGTTTTAGCAGGTAGTTTTTAAAAAAGGCAGACAGCCCATGACTAATTGCACTCCAAATAGATGCTCGTTTACGGAACTGTTGTTGCTGTGCAAATAAGCTCGTATATTGTTGCATCTTATTGATTAAGCCTTCAGCTCCATCAAAAGAGTAATGCAGAAAATGCTGTTTCAAGCGCACCAAAGCGATCTGTTCAGGAATAATCAAAGATTCGTGGACTTGTTTATCGTTAAATCTCACCGTCGTTCGATGATATAAACGCTTAACATAATCAGGATACCAACCGCAGGTTTTAATCGGTTTACCACGATAGTGATTAATCCGCAAAATCGCATACACTTTCTGTGTATCGTTCAAATCAATCTGCTTAATCTCTTCAATCAATGCTTGAGAAAAAATTTCATCACTATCCACATTGATAATCCAATCATAACTTGCTAGTTCTGCTGCTAAATTTTTCATTGGTCCGAAACCAATAAACTCATGATGATGAATTTTTACATTATCAAATTGAGCTGCAATCTCAAGGCTTCGATCCGTTGAACCATTATCTAAAATAATAATTTCAGCAAAATCCACTAATGATTGTAGCGATTGAGCAAGATATTTTTCAGCATTTTTAACCAGCATCGTTACGCTGATAGGCAATTTAGTCATAGCATACCTTTATTTTAAGAACAACGCCGCAGCCCCACGCACGCCACTTGAATCGCCGTGAATGGCTTTTTTGATCACAGGCACTTCTGCGGTGCGTAATAAATACTTCGGTAAGGCTTTTGGCAAGGCTTCGTAAATGTGGTCGAAATTCGATAATCCGCCGCCAAAGACGATCATATCAGGGTCAAGCACAGTGATGTATGTTGAAACCGAAATCGCCAATAACTCAATGAATTTATTGACAAATTCAACGGTTTTCGGATCTTCGGCATAGAAACGATGAATAATGGTTTTTGCGTCAATGTTGTCGCCGACTAAATCCGCATACAACATTTCAAAACCACGCCCTGAAACATAACTATCCAAACAAGCAGTATTGCCACAGCCACATTTGTAAATCGGGGCTTTTTCCCAACCAAGCAGTTTTAAAGCGTGATAATTGAGCTGAATATGCCCTACTTCGCCAGCCATACCAATTTGACCTGAGTGAGCTTTGCCGTTAATCACAATGCCGCCACCAAAACCCGTGCCGATAATTAAGCCTAACACCGTTGGGTATTGCAGATTGCTTTCGTCCCATGCTTCTGATAATGCAAGGCAGTTAGCATCATTTTCGGCGCGCACCTCACGCCCTAAACGCTCTTCCAAATCTTGAATAATTTTATTGCCGTGAACCACCGCAATGTTGGCAATTTCCGCAATGCCAGTTTTATGATTAACAAAACCCGGCACACCAAGCCCCACCGTGCCTTGCTCGCCAAATTTAGCATCCGCATTACGCACTAAGGCTTCCACCGTTCTTAACCAATCTTCGTAGCTCGTTTGTGGCGTTGGCACACGTTCACTGTGCAATTTCTCTAATTTTTCGTTAAAGGCAGCAAGCTCAATTTTTGTACCACCAATATCTAAACCGTAATAAACCATAGTTAGCCTCGCTTTTTAAATAGTGTCCATTTTTCTAAAAAAGGGATTGCCCATAGGAAGATGATCAGGTGGAACACCCACGCAATCAAGGTGCTAGCAAAAAGATCGATAGGATAATGCATTCCTAAACGTAAACGACTGATCAACATCAAACCTGCCCATAAAATTGCAAAAATTTGGGCAAAAACGACCGCTTGTCCTCGAATACCAAATAGTAATCCTGCAAACATTAGCATCCAAGAAACAGAAAAAATGGTATGCCCAGACGGGAAAGAATAGCCCAATTCATCGGCTTGATGTTCAACCACAAACTGATTTTCAGGGGTAACGAATTTAAGCACCGCCACTTCCTGTTCTGCTTTTGGCAAGGCATAAAAGGCTTCTGTATTCGGCTGGAACATTTGTGTTACAAAGGGACGTGGCTCTTGAAATACCGCTTTTGCCCCTTCTTTAATCGCCTGTGTGCCGACTACGGATGTCGCACAAATAAAGCCAATTAAAAACCAAGAATAACGAGAGCGAGCCAACCACATCAGCCATAACATAAATAACACGCAAGTGATGAGTGCGTAAGGCGTTGAGCCTGTTTCCGTTAAAATAAACAACGCCCAATCAAACAGATTAAAGCCCAAATTTGTTTGTAAATTCCATTGCCAACCGATAGCCCAAGCGACAAACGGAATAAGTAACATTAGAAAGGTTAAAAAAGAGAGTTTTTTTACCACGAGAAATTCCCTTATAAAAAAACCGCTTGCGACAACAAGCGGTCAGATTTGAACCTAGTACGGCTATGCCGTGCTAGGCGACAAACTTAAATTGCCTTTGTTGCCTTCGGCAAGCTGATTTTTTTCTCTTCGCTTTGACGATAAAGCACTAAAATATGCCCGATCGTTTGTACTTCAACCGCTTTGGTCTCACGCACAATTGCATCAATAATCAGCTGTTTCATCTCACGATCTGCACCTGCGATCTTCACTTTGATCAACTCATGGTGATCTAATGCGTTTTCGATTTCAGCTAACACACCTTCAGTTAAACCGTTACCGCCGAGCATTACGACAGGACTTAAATGGTGAGCTAACCCTTTTAAAAATTGTTTCTGTTTTGTTGTTAAATTCATGGACATTGAAATTGCCTTTTATACTAAAAAAATCGACGCAGAAAATAGCACATTTAAACGCATTTTTAAAGATAACAAATAGATAAAAACAGTTTTATGTAGCTGTTGCATAAATACAGTATAGAAATAGGGGTTTATCCCGCCTTACAAGCTTTTTGAATTTTATGTAACTACTACATAATATCGGATAAAAATAAGGAGCTTTATTAAGCTCCTTATTAAATTAAAATCAAGATTTAATTACAGAATCTCTTTCGCTTTCGCAACCACATTTTCAACGGTAAAGCCAAAGAGTTTGAACAACTCACCTGCAGGTGCAGACTCACCGAAGCTATTCATACCCACGATACGACCGCCGAAGCCTACATACTTGTACCAGAAGTCTGCAATACCTGCTTCAATTGCCACACGTTTTGTTACAGAGCTTGGTAACACAGATTCACGATACGCTTCATCTTGTGCATCAAATACGTTCGTGCTTGGCATTGAAACAACACGCACTTGATGACCTTCTGCACTTAGTACGTCCGCCGCTTTCATCGCAATTTCAACTTCTGAACCTGTTGCGATTAAGATTAAATCTGGGCAATCGCCTTTTTCACAGCATTGACGCAAGATATAACCACCACGAGCTACATTCGCTAACTGCTCAGGGGTACGTTCCATTTGTGCTAAGTTTTGGCGAGTGAAGATCAATGCACTTGGGCCATCTTTACGTTCAACCGCCGCTTTCCACGCCACCGCAGATTCCACTTGGTCACACGGTCTCCACGTTTGTAGATTTGGAATTAAACGTAATGCTGCAGTTTGTTCAACAGGTTGGTGTGTTGGACCGTCTTCGCCTAAACCGATAGAGTCGTGGGTGTAAACGAAAAGTGAGCGTTGTTTCATTAACGCTGCCATACGCACCGCATTGTGAGCATATTCCATAAACATTAAGAATGTTGCACCATATGGAATAAAGCCGCCGTGTAATGCGATACCGTTCATAATCGCTGACATACCGAACTCACGCACTCCGTAGTTGATGTAGTTGCCATCAACATTATAATCCGCACGAATTGGTTTTGAACCAGACCATAAAGTTAAGTTGGAACTTGCTAAGTCTGCTGAACCGCCTAAAAACTCAGGCAGAATGTGAGCATAGGCTTCAATCGCATTTTGTGATGCTTTACGGCTTGCGATGTTGGCTGGGTTTGCTTGTAATTTTTCGATAAAGGCTTGTGATTCAGCCGCCCAGTTTGCAGGCAATTCACCTGCTACACGGCGTTTGAACTCTGCCGCAAGCTCTGGGTAAGCGGTCTCATAAGCAGCAAATTTTGCATTCCACTCTTTCTCGGCAATTTGACCTTTCGCTTTTGCGTCCCATTCAGCGTAAATGTCTGCAGGGATAACAAATGGTGCGTGTTCCCATTTTAAGTATTCACGAGCAGCCGCAATTTCTGCATCGCCTAATGGCGCACCGTGACAGTCGTGAGAGTTGCATTTGTTTGGAGAGCCATAACCGATAATGGTTTTGCAGATAATTAAGGTTGGGCGATCTTTTTCTGCTTGAGCATTTTCAATCGCAAATTTGATTTCGTCCGCATTGTGTCCATCAACACCACGAATAACGTGCCAGCCGTAAGACTCAAAACGCATTGCGGTATCATCAGAGAACCAGCCATCAACGTGACCGTCAATAGAGATATTGTTGTCGTCATAGAACGCAATCAATTTACCTAAACCTAAAGTACCCGCTAATGAACAGGCTTCGTGTGAAATCCCTTCCATTAAACAGCCATCGCCTAAGAAAGCGTAGGTGTAGTGGTTTACGATCTCGTGTCCTTCACGGTTAAATTGTGCCGCTAAGGTTTTTTCTGCAATCGCCATACCGACTGCATTGGTAATCCCTTGACCTAATGGACCTGTGGTCGTTTCAACACCTGGTGCATAACCATACTCAGGGTGGCCTGGGGTTTTAGAGTGCAATTGACGGAATTGTTTTAAATCTTCAATAGAAAGATCGTAGCCAGTTAAATGCAATAAGCTATAAATCAACATTGAACCGTGTCCGTTTGAAAGCACAAAACGGTCACGGTTTGCCCACGCTGGATTGGTTGGGTTGTGAGATAAGAAATCACGCCATAATACTTCGGCAATATCTGCCATACCCATTGGTGCACCTGGGTGACCCGAATTTGCTTTTTGCACTGCGTCCATACTTAAAAAGCGGATTGCATTTGCCAGTTCTCTACGTTCTGCCATTTTCGACTCCTAAAAATTAATGAATATAAAAAAATAAAGTACGGTGTTTTTACTTCACCTAACTAAATTTGATTTGTAATGGTGGGTTAGAACCCACCTTACATATAACCATCTGAAAAACTTATTAAGTTTACACTATTTTTAAAGTAACTTGCGGAAAATCTCCAAAGTAAAATGTGATCTAGATCACAAATTTAAATCCCCATTATTCGCAAACGTTTACCCATAAATCATAAAAATTTCATTGCTATTTACCTTGATTTTACGTAGAATGTTATCTCTTTTGGTTGCTAGGCTTTTGCCTAGTTTTTTATTAATACATATGGTACTAGACAGCCGAGTAGTATGCTCTAGTGGCGATATGGCTTCGTTAGAGGTTTTCTATAATGAAACAAGGTATTCATCCTAAATATGTAGAAATTACTGCAACATGTTCTTGCGGTAACGTAATCAAAACTCGCTCAACTGTGGGTAAAGATTTAAACTTAGACGTATGTGGCAACTGCCACCCGTTCTACACTGGTAAACAACGTGTTGTT
Source organism: Glaesserella australis (assembly GCF_003260095.1). GTDB lineage: Bacteria > Pseudomonadota > Gammaproteobacteria > Enterobacterales > Pasteurellaceae > Glaesserella > Glaesserella australis. The sequence goes on along the minus strand of NZ_PTPX01000014.1, from coordinate 224,050 downwards.
GATACTGGTGGTCGTGTTGAACGCTTCAACAAACGCTTCAGCATTCCAAGCACAAAATAATTTGAATTTTCCAAGAAAAACCTCCACAATAGTGGAGGTTTTTTTGTATATGAAAAGTTTATGCGCATATTAGTATTACATCAATGGCTAGTCACTGGAGGTATTGAAAGAGTTCTTCTTTCATATATCTCTGTTTTTCAGAAACTCAATTATCAACTCGATATATTGTTAACCTATGATGTTGGATATCAAGAAAATTCATTACAAACATTATTACCAACTAATATTAATGTTAGTTATATATTTTCTCAAGATGAATCTAAAGCAATTTTAGCATTAAAGAGTAATAAAAGATCTTCTTTTCTCACAAAACTTAAATATGAATACGGTAGAATTAAAAGTAATCATAAAATAGAAAACACCATTAAAAATAAAATAAAAGAAAATAATTTTGATCTCATTATTGATTTTAGCTGGATACTAGATCGTTTAATTCACAAACCATTTATAGCTAAATGTGGAACACCAATTATCCGTTGGAACCATTCTCAGTTATCTAAACAAAAATCAAGTACAGAGCATTTTAAAAAATTATCAAAATATACAAAAATTATTTCTATATCCAAAGAAATGACAAGCTTTTTGCAAAAAAATATAAAACTACCTAAAGATTCTATCACTACTATATATAACCCTATTAATATAGAAGATATTACATATAAATCTAAACTATTACCTAAGTTCAATTTATGTGAAGAATATTTTATCGTTGTTACTCGATTAGTTAATGGAAAAGGCTTACTAGAACTAATTGATATTTATGCAATGTTAAGAAATAGGGGAATAAAACACAAGCTATATATTATAGGTGATGGGGATTACAAGTATAAAATAGATGAACATATAAAATCATATTCTCTAGATGAACATTGTATATTACTAGGGGAAATAACAAATCCATATCCTTATATTAGAAATGCCCACCTATTTCTTTTTACATCAGAAAGTGAAGGACTAGGCATGGTATTGCTAGAAAGTTTAGCTTGTGAAACCCCTATTATTGCGATGGACTGTCCAACTGGGCCAAAAGAAATTATAGGTGAAAAAAATGAGTATGGAAAATTAATTCCAATGCACGATAAAGAGAAATTTTGTCAAGCTGTTGTTGAATTACTAGAAAATCCTAGCCTATATCAGCATTATATAAAAGAAGGGAAAAAAAGAAGTTTAGATTTCTCTGAAGAAAACATTAAAGAACAAATAGAAAGAACATTTAGAAAGATAGTGAGTAATAAGTTATGAATCAAACACCTATTTATATAATTAACTTAGAGTCATCATTAGATAGAAAAGAATATATTAAAAAACAATTTAATACGTATCAAGACAGTATACATTATACTTTCTTCCCTGCAATTAATGGTAATAAAGAAAAAGAATTCTACCTTTTCAAAAAATATAATAAAGCCAAAAGATTTCTTCGCAAAGGAAATATAATGAGTTTTTCTCAATTAGGCTGTTTCGCAAGTCATTATCTGCTTTGGGAAAAATGTATTGAATTAAATAAAGGTATTATTATCTTAGAAGATGATGCTATTTTGCAAGATAATTTCTTAGATGTCTATAAATTTTGTACATCTGATGAAAACTCATTTGAATTTTTCTGGTTATCGCCTCCCGCTTTTGAGAAAATGAATGGTGAACATACATTAAAAATTAAAAATAGTAATACTGAATTAATTAAGTTTGTTGGTAAACATGATAATGCAACAGGTTATTATATAACACCACAATCCGCGAAAAAGCTGTTAGATTACTGTCAAGAGTGGATCTATGAAGTTGATATAACGATGGATAGATTTTGGGAAAATCGTCTCAATATTCTCAATGTAAATCCCCCTTGTGTTAAACCCAGCTTTGAGTTTAAAACAAACATTGAAGTAGATAAAAATAAAAAAAACAGAACAGTTAAAATAAGACTATTACGTGAATATTATAAACTTATTGATATAGTCAAAAAAGCAATTTACTTAAGAATGAAGCATTAAGGAATTTATATGAATTTACTCCTACTTACTTTTGGTGAACGCTTAGAAAATCATTATCAAGCGGTATTTTCCATTTTATCTTTTGCAAAAGATAAATTAATAAATCGAATTATCGTCGTTACAGATCGCTCTGAATTTTATTCATTCTTAAATGAAAAAGTTGAAATCATTAATATAGATAAATCAACATTATTACAATGGCAAGAACCTTATCAATTTTTCTGGAAAGTAAAAATAAAAGCGCTTGAGCTTGTTCAGAGTAAATACCCAGATGATCATCTGCTTTATGTTGATTCAGACACATTCCTTGCTAAAGACTTAACTGAAATAAATGATAAATTAGATAAAGGGCATGCTTTTATGCATATTCTAGAAAATAAGATATCGTTTAATAGTAGTAATACATTTAAAAAGATGTTTAAATCTTTAAATGGAAAATCTTTCTCTAATATTACAATTAATGAAAATTCGGAAATGTGGAATGCTGGCGTTATTGCATTATCAGCACAAAATGCTAAAGAGATTATTAAATTAGCTTTAGCCACATGTGATGAAATGTGTGCAACAGACTGTCCACGCCGTTTGATTGAACAATTTGCATTTTCCATTTCTCTAAAACATTTAGCTCAATTAAATTCGTGCGAAACGATCATTGGGCATTATTGGGGAAATAAAGAAGAATGGAATCGTCTCATTGCAGATTTCTTTGTCAACGCGCACCTGAAACATTTATCTGTAGACCAACAAATTTCAATCTTGTCTGAATATAATTGGAATCAGTTACCGCTTGAAAAGAAAAAACGAAATTCAGCGGAAAAATTGAAGAAATTAATAAACCAAATATTTCCAATAAAAACTATTCGCTATTTTGAATCATAATGGACTTTCAATCTCTCAAACTATTTTTAGATATTGCTCATACTCGTAGTTTTATTCGCACTGCAGAAAAAAACCATATGAGTGCATCAACTCTTTCTCGCCATATTCAACGTATGGAGTATGAAATTGGGCAGCCACTCTTTTTGAGAGATAATCGACAAGTCATTTTAACTGATGCAGGAGAACGTTTTTTACATTTTGCTAATCAGACTTGGGCTGATTGGCAACAAATTCATCGTAGTTTTTCTCTTGTACAAACAGAACTCGAGGGTGAACTGAAATTATTTTGTTCTGTTACTGCATCCTATAGCCACTTACCGCAAATTTTAGAAAAATTTAGAAAAAAGTACCCCAAAATTGAGATCAAACTCAGCACTGGAGATCCAGCTAAAGCATTACATAGCATACAATCGCTACAATCAGATATTTCCTTAGCAGGTAAACCAGAGAATTTACCTAATAACATTGTATTTCATTATATTGATGATATTCAGTTATCGCTCATTGCCCCTCGTATTGCCTGCCCTGCAACACAACTGTTACAACAGTCTCCAATCGACTGGCAAAATATGCCTTTCATTCTGCCTGTTGATGGACCTGCTCGCAAGCGGATAGAAAGTTGGTTTAAATTACAAAAAATTAAAGAACCTAAAATTTATGCAACCGTGGAAGGTCATGAAGCAATTGTACCTATGGTTGCACTTGGCTGTGGTGTCGCCATGATTCCCGATGTTGTAGTACAACAAAGCCCTGTTGCAAACCAAATATCTCGAATTCAGCTTGCTACACCTATCCAAGCATTTGAGCTTGGTATTTGTGTACAACAGCGCCGTTTACAAGAACCCGTTATTCGCGCATTTTGGGAACTTTTATCTGATCTAAATTAAACATTCAAAAAGAAATTCTGCTAAAATAGCCCGATTTTTTTAGACAATCGGAGACCAAAATGAAAATTGTTGAAGTTAAACACCCGCTTATTAAGCATAAAATTGGTTTAATGAGAGCGGCTGATGTCAGTACCAAAGATTTCCGTGCCTTAGCAACTGAAGTTGGTAGCTTGCTCACCTATGAAGCAACATCAGATTTAGAAACAGAGTTAGTAACTATTGATGGTTGGAATGGCCCGGTAGAAATTGAACGAATCAAAGGAAAGAAAGTTACTGTAGTACCAATTCTTCGAGCTGGATTAGGCATGATGGATGGTGTTCTTGAACATATCCCAAGTGCTCGTATCAGTGTTGTGGGAATTTACCGTAATGAAGAAACTCTCGAACCGGTTCCTTACTTTAAAAAATTAGCCAACGATGTGGGCGAGCGTTTAGCTATTGTTGTAGATCCTATGCTAGCCACTGGCGGTTCAATGATCGCAACGCTCGATCTTCTAAAATCTGCCGGCTGTAAACAGATCAAAGTGTTGGTTTTAGTTGCAGCACCAGAAGGCATCAAAGCATTAGAAGCTGCACACCCTGATATTGAACTTTATACGGCAGCTATTGATAGCCACCTAAATGAAAATGGCTATATTATTCCAGGTCTCGGTGATGCGGGCGACAAAATTTTTGGTACAAAATAACCGATAAAATAACAAAAAACCTAAGGTGACATAGTCTACCTTAGGTTTTTTTATTACCAACTTCCTCCAGCACCACCGCCGCCAGTGCTTCCGCCACCGAAGCCACCACTGCTACCGCCACCGCCGAAACCGCCACCAAATCCACCGCTTCGACGACCACCACCAAAACCTCCGCCGAATCCGCCATTTAAACCGCCACTACGGCGAATAGCATCAACATCTCTTAATATGCGTCCCGCATTACTTGGGCTAACATAGGTGTTTCCACCACGAGATAAAATATTAAAGAGAAAGAAAATAGCGACTGCCGCAATAATAAAAATCTCAAAATCAGCAAACTCTTCTCCACTTTCTTCTGCTACAGGCGCTGGCGCATATTCTCCTTGCGTTGCCGCAATAATAGATGAGAGCCCTTTTGCTATGCCCTGTGCATATAAGTTCTGTTTGAAGTATGGTGTAATATCGTTACGGATAATAGAAGAGGCAATCGCATCAGGCAGTGCGCCTTCTAAGCCTCTCCCTGTTGCAATAAAGAGCTTACGATCATCTTTTGCCACTAAAAGCAACACGCCGTTATTCTCTTTTTGACGACCAATACCCCACTTGTTAAATAAGTTATGGGTATAACTCGCAATCTCTTCACCATTCGTTGTCGAAACAATCACGACTGCAATTTGTGAACTCGTTTTTGTACCGTACTCTACCAATGCATTTTCTAATGTTTGTTTGTCCTGCGAACTTAATGTTTGGGTATAGTCTGATACATAACGAAACGGCTTTGGCACATCAGGATAGTTCGCCCAACTCGTTAAGCTAAATAGTGCCAATAAGCTAAACCAAAAGAGTGTTAATCTTCTCATTTTATAATCACCTCATTAGCTAACTCATTGCTATCATTAGGCTCAAGTGGAAAATGTACTGCAAGCTGTTTTTCAACTTGTGCAATCCCATCACAAATCGCTTGAGTAAACTCGCCCTTTTGACAAGATACTTTCATTGCGCCGTAAACCGTTTGCCAAAATTCATCGCCAACCTTTTGGTGAATACCTTCATCACCGATCACCGCTACATAATGCGGTTTAAATGAAAGATAAATCAGCACACCATTACGCTGTGCAGTTTCTCGCATTTTCAGTTCATCAAATAAGGCATTGGCACGTGCTAAAGCTGATGTACATTTTTTAGCTTTGCGTTCAACAACAACCCGTAATTCTGCGGACGTTTGTTGTTCTAAATGCGAAATTGCCTCTTCGATTTTGGCTGTATCGAGAGGCAATTTGCGTTGGAATAAAGAGAAAAATTTCATTGATTTAATGTTACTCCATTTGAATAGGGCGGACACATCGGTCCGCCCCTACAATGATAGAAATAATCAAGATTAGTTAAAATTCACCACTGGTGCTTTTTCTGCACCCGCTTCGGCTTTAAATTGTGGTTTTGCTTTGAAACCAAAAATCCAAGCGGCTAATTTTGTTGGGAATTGGCGAACTTGTTTATTGTACTCTTTCACTGCACCGTTAAAGTTGTTACGCTCAACATTAATGCGGTTTTCTGTGCCTTCAATTTGAGCTTGTAGGTTTAAGAAACCTTCGTGCGCTTTCAATTCAGGGTATTTTTCTACACTCACCAATAAACGAGATAACGCTGAATTTAAACCTTGTTGTGCTTGTTGGAACTGAGCCATTTGCTCTTCCGTTGCATTAGCAGGATCAATTTTAGTCTGAGTTGCTTTTGCACGGGCTTCAATCACATTGGTTAAAGTTTCTTTCTCAAAATTTGCTTGACCTTTTACCGTATTGACTAAATTCGGAATTAAATCTGCACGGCGTTGGTATGCTGATTCTACATTTGCCCAAACAGAATTGATATCTTCTTCTGCTTTCACTAATTCATTATAGCTATTTTTTAATGTGATACCGCCAACCACAGCAACAACCGCTAACACAATAATCACAAGCCACTTTTTCATACATAATCCTCAATATAAAAAAACTAAATACTGTTATTCCAAAAAACGATAAGGTTAATTGGAGCTGTGCAGAATATAGCAAAAACTAGACTTTTTCACTCTCTTTTTCACTACTTTTACTAAAAATGCGCTCTTTCAGCACGCCAATTAGCTCTTGTCTGACAGCAGAAATTTTTGGACGTTCATTTGCTTGGAAAGTAACAGGACGACAAAATTCCATCGCTTTAATCCCCAAGCGAGCGGTCAGTAAGCCTACTCCAATCCCTTGTGCTGCACGGACGGACAAACGAGCAGTCAGATTTTGTGAGAAAAAATCCAAACCGACATCACTGGCAATTTCCGTTGCCCCTGCAAAAACCATATTTGTCATCACCATGCGGAACAGTTTCAAACGGCTGATATAGCCCAATTCCATACCATAGGCTTTAGTGATTTGATTGACCAACGCAATGTTTCGCCACGCCACCATTAAAATATCTACCAATGCCAGTGGGCTAACTGCCACAATCACCGCATTTTCTACGGCATTTTTGCTAATCAATTTTTTCACTTGATTATCTATCGGTACTAGCACATTTTCACTGAACAGATACAGCACTTCTTTACTGTTATAGGCTTCATCAAGCTGTGATTGCCAACGTTGTGCTGACTGCTGAACCCTCGGTGTTTGAGTAAGATTTTTCAGTACCGATTGACAAAATTCTGTCGCTTTTTGACCGCTTGTTTCAGTGGTTTCAAGCAGTAATTGCTGGCTCACTTGCTGATTGTAATGATGTTTGCGTAACCAACGTAATTTCCGCCACTCATTAACCACAGCTCCAACGCCTGCCAAACTCACACCGAAAAAAGCGACCGCAAAGGCAAAATAAATCCATTGGTTTGCTTGCCAAGTGTCAATCAACCACTGGATTGATTGAGCAATAGTCGCCACACCAAACAACGCCAATGCCGTTAAAAACAGCCGTAACCAAAAGCGAGAAGGTTTGAATGTTTCTTCGATAATTAATTCTGCTTGTACTTCTTTTGGCTCATCATCAAGACGAATTTCTGCGTCATTAAACTCTTGTTTTGGCTGATGTTGTTCTGTTTTCTCAACAGTTTCTTCACTAAAAATGCGTTTTTCCATTTTAAACCTGATAAATTTACCTGAAATGGTTGATACTACTATTAATAGATGTACGCTGACACTCGTTTGTGACCACAAGTGTTTGAAACCTATAACACTATGATTTTAATCTGATTTTCCGTTTGCTCGCCCTGCTTGCGGGGGGAGCTGCCGAAGGCTGAGAGGGGGAGATCAGCCATATAAGTGCAAGATCGTGTTGCAACTTCGTTGCAATCCCCCCTTCCGCCTTCGGCACCTTCCCCCGTAAACGGGGGAAGGAAATGATTTAAAATCAATTAATTATATGTTTCGAACAGTTGTGGTTAAAAACGTGCGCCATCAAAATATGTAATTATTTATCCAACACCGCCTGCGTAATATGGCGTTTCAGTCCTTCATAACCATGCTCGGTTTTAAGGATATCAAACAGTTGCACGGCTTCTGGGTACTCTTTATCCAAATAGCGTAGCCACTGTTTAATGCGAGCGACGTGGTAAAAACCTGTGTCGAGTTCGTTTTCCATATGTACATATTGGAACAGCAGTTGCAACACATCATTCCACGCCATTTTCGGCTGATTATATTTCACTACTTTGCTTAAATTTGGCACATTTAACGCCCCACGCCCGATCATTAGGGCATCACAAGCGGTCACTTCTATACATTTTTTTGCAGAATGGTGATCCCAAATTTCGCCATTCGCAATCACAGGGATCGGCAAGCGCTTACGGATCTCGCCAATCGCTTGCCAGTTGATCCGCTCGGCTCGATAGCCGTCCGTTTTGGTTCTGCCGTGAACGGTAATTTCTGTCGCACCGCCCTGCACCACCGCATCGGCAATCTCAAAGGCTTGCTCGCTACTGTCCCAACCTAAGCGAACTTTCACAGAAATGGGCAAGTGGTTCGGTACCGCTTCTCGCATTGCTTTGGTTGCTCGGTAAATTAAGTCGGGCTGTTTGAGTAGAGACGCTCCACCGTTACTGCCATTGACGGTTTTGGACGGGCAACCACAATTCAGATCGACACCGTGCGAACCTAGCTCAACGGCTAATAGGGCATTTTCCGCCAGCCATTCAGGGTGCTGCCCTAATAGCTGTACTCTCACAGGTGTACCAGACGGGGTAAAGCCGTTGTTGTGCAGTTCAGGGCAAAGGCGGTAAAAGGTTTTTTTCGGTAATTTTTGATCGACTACTCGCACAAATTCGGAAATACAGAGATCGTACTCGTTCACTGCCGTTAATAATTGGCGAACAAAAGGATCTAACACGCCTTGCATTGGTGCAAGTATGACTTTTGGTAATTTTTCCACGAAATCTGACCGCTTGTTAGTAGGTATTGTGTCGCAAACGCAAATCAGGGCGTGCAACAAGGTAGATGACCAACGCTGTGATTGCCCCTAAGGTATCGGCAAGCATATCTTTTTGAGCGTCCCAAATATCGCCTTGCGATCCTAAAAACTCAATACCTGCATTGCCGCCTTCGATCACCGCATATTGCCATTCGATAATTTCATAGGCTGCCGCCACTGACATAATGAAAAAGAGTGAGAAGAAAAATGCCACGCCTAAGCCACATTTACGTTTACGCAGCAACCATTCAGTCATTGGGAAGCTGTAAAAACCGATAATATAGTGGGCAACTCGGTCGAAATGGTTGCGATCTTCGCCTAAAAAGGTGAGATATTGATTTGCCCAATCAAATGGCACATTAGCAAAGGTATATTTTGCCCCGATCAAGTGCATAATCAGCCAAAGAGACATCAAAAAATAGGCTAAACCGCTAAATTGAAAACGGGGATAGGTGAACAAAAGCAAGCCAAACACAGCAAAAATTGGCATCACTTCTGCATACCAAACGGCACGGTCGGTAGGGTTAAGTCCAGACCATACGGCAATCACAGTAATCACTATCGCTAGAAAAAGCGGTATGATATGAGAACGAGTTTGCATTATTTCCAACCTTTTGATTTACAAATCAGATCATAAGCCGCTTGAATTTGCTGTGCTTTCTCTTTCGCAACTTCCATCATTTCAGGCGGCAAGCCTTTGGCAACCAATTTATCAGGGTGATGTTCATTCATAAGTTTACGGTATGCACGTTTAACGGCTGTTTGATCATCATTTTCTGACACACCCAATACGCTATAGGCATCTTTTAGGCTCGGACCGCTTGAGCGTTGATAACCACTGTAGCCGCCTTGATATTGCCCTTGTTGGCTTGAACCTTGTTGTTCATATTGATAATAGCCCGAACGGAAACGTTGAGCCGCTGCCACCATTGCAATCATCTGCTCAAATTGCAAACGAGACATACCAAGCGTTTCGGCAATAGTAAAGAGAATTTGCTGTTCGTTACCGTCTAAATTGCCGTCTTGCAAAGCCGCTTGCATCTGCACTTCCACAAAGAAACGCAATAAATCACGGCGTTGTCCGCAAGCTTCACGAAACTCTTGCATGACTTGACGTAGTGGGAAATTGGCTTCTTTGCCTAAGGTAAAGGCTTTTTGTGCCAGCTGTTGATTATTGGCATCTAATTTCATATTCGCCATTAGCTGACGAGCCAGTTGAATGTCGTTTTCTGTCACTCGTCCTTTGGCTTTGGAAATATGCCCTAATACAGCAAAGGTAGTTTGCATAAAAAGCGATTGGCGAGTGAGTGCTTTGCCAAAAATGGAAGAAGATACGCTGCCTAATTCATACAGTTTTTTATCGCCCCAATGTCCAATTAACAAGCCCAACAAGCCACCAAAAAATCCGCCAAAGAATTTGTAGCCTAAAATGAAACCTAAAATTTTCCCAATAAATTGCATTGATTGCCCTTATTCTGTTATCTACTGTTTATCAAATTGGTGGCTATTTTAGCGGAAAATCCTTAAAAAATAATTAAGAAATTAAAAAAATAAAGCCCCGAAAATCGGGGCTTTATGTATTAGCATTTTAGACAACTAAAAATTAGTACTCTAATACTGCGCGACGGTTTTTAGAATAATCAGCTTCTGTGTGACCTAATACTGCTGGTTTTTCTTCACCGTAAGAAACTGTTGCTACATTGTTAGCACCTTTAGCTGCTAAATAGCTTTGTACTGCATCTGCACGACGTTGACCTAACGCGATGTTGTACTCTGGAGTACCACGTTCGTCAGCATGACCTGCAACAGTTACTTTACCTTGTGATGCTACTAAGTATTGAGCGTGAGCATCTAAAAGTTGTTGGTATTCGCCTTCAACTGTATAACGGTCAAAACCGAAGTACACAGTGTTGTAACGAGTTTGTAAATCTTGAACAGATAAACCACCGAAGGTTTGACCTGCATTTGCATTAGCGTTTGCACTTGCGTTGTCGTTTGAGCTGCTGCAAGCTGCTAAAACGAAAGCTGGTGCCGCGATCATTAAAACTTTAGCTAGTTTTTTCATTTTTTTCTCCAAAAAGAATTATTGTTTCGTCAAATAAGGTGACCAAGCAGGGAATTTATATTGTCCACCTGCTCCCGGCAAATTAGCTTTAAAACGGCCATCTGCGGACACCAATTGTAGCACTTTGCTCACGCCTTTGGTAGAGCTATAAATAACCATGGTACCATTTGGTGAAATACTTGGACTTTCATCTAAAAACGTTGAACTTATTGTCTCTGTGCCACCCGAAACAAGATCACGTTTTACAATTCGATCACCTGAAACCATGATTAAATTCTTGCCATCTGCCGAAATTTTGCCGCTACCACTGCCACCAATTAGGCTAGCTCCACCGCCAGATGAACTCATTTGATAAACTTGTGGTTGCCCACCACGGTCTGACGTAAACAGGATATAGCCGCCATCTGGAGACCAGCTTGGTTCGGTATTATTTCCTGCGTTACTGGTTAACTGTTTTGGTGAGCCACCGCCCACACCTGTTACATAAATATTTAATAAACCATCTTGGTTAGAAGCAAATGCCACTCTTGAACCATCTGGTGAGAATGATGGAGCACCATTATGACCTTTTAATGCTCCGACAACTTTACGACTACCAGAGCGAATATCATGAACAACAACTTGAGATTTTTTATTCTCAAAAGTTACATAAGCCAATTTTGAACCATCTGGTGACCATTCTGGAGACATTAATGGTTCTTTACTTTTTACCACAGTAAATGCGTTAAAACCATCATAATCTGAAACACGTAATTCATAAGATGATACACCACGCTGTACTACATAAGCAATTTTTGTTCTAAAAGCACCACGAATTTGCGTTAATTTTTCAAATACTTGGTCACTTACTGTATGTGCACCTAAACGAATTTGGGCTGCAGAAACATTAAAAGCACCTTGAGCGATTACATTACCAGCACTACCTGATGTGCCTAAAGTATCAATAAGTTGATAAGCCACATTATAACCACTGCCAGCAGGGGATACTTGACCTACAATAATATTATCAATACCAATATTCGTCCATTGTTCAGAATTAACTTCTGTAGCAGAACCTGGTTGAGCAGGTAAACTCGCTCTATCTAATGGCGTAAATTTACCGCTGTTACGTAAATCATCAGCTACAATCTGAGCAACATCTGCTGGTACACCACCCGTTGCTTTAAATGGAACAACCGCTATAGGTTGTGCCATACTTACGCCTTGATCAATGGCAATTCTTACATCTGATTCTGCTTTTGCAGTTACAGAAAAAAGTAAACTAATTGTACCAATTACACTCGTTAAACGAGATACTAATTTCATTTTAACCCTCTCGGTTGATTATTTAACTTTTAAACTAAAATCTAGTGTTGGAGATTTATATTGTTGATATACCGCATCTGAAGGAGCTGGTGGTACTTTACGAGTTGCAACAATTGCACTCACAGCAGCATCACACACTTCTTTATCACCAGAAACAACCTGATAGTTTCGAATAGTACCATCACGTTCTAAGAAAATCTTCACATCACACTGTTTACCTGCAAAACTTGGGTCCACACGATATTTAGATTGAATTAATTTCTTAATTCGTTGTCCATAAGCACTACCGTCAACATTTGCCCCTTGTCCTAAGCCTGATGTTCCACCGCTTCCTTGAGAGCCAGTACTATTTTTATTCCCACCTTTACTAGCATTTCCACCAATGTCTCCCCCATTTAAGAAATCATCTAGGGCTTTGTTATTTTTAGCTTGCTGTGCTTTCGCTTCCTTCGCAGCTTTTTCCTTAGCCTCTTTCTCTGCCTTGGCTTTAGCCTCCTTCGCTGCTTTCTCCTTAGCTTCTTTATCTGCCTTAGCTTTGGCTTCCTTCTCAGCTTTCTCTTTTGCTTCCTTCTCAGCCTTCGCTTTCGCTTCCTTCGCAGCTTTTTCCTTAGCTTCCTTTTCTGCTTTTTGTTTTTCAGCTTTTTCTGCTTGAGCTTTAGCGAGTTCCTGCTCTTTTAACTTCTGTTGCTCTAGCCTTTTTTGCTCTTCTTTAAGCTTTTTCTCTTCTTCCGCTTGTTTTGCTAAGGCTTCTAAACGTTTTGCTTCAGCATCTGCCTTCAATTTAGCCGCTTCAGCTAACTTACGTTGCGTCGCTTCTTCTTGCTGTTTCTTCAGTTGCTCTTGTTTAATTTGCTCCTGTTTCGCCAGCTCTTGTCTACGTTGCTCTTCTTTTAGACGCTTTTCTTCCTGCTGCTTTTGTTGAGCTATCTGAATTGCTTTTTCTTTAGCCTGCTGCTCTGCAATTTCAATAGGTGTAGGTTCTTGCTCTTTAGTTTCTTCCTTAATTTCTTCTTTAGGTTCAACCTTTACCGCTTTACTACCCTGCTTTTCTGCTTTTAATCGTCCATATTCTGCAGCAACCTGCCCTGTATCAACCATAACTGCATCTAAAGATTCGCTATCTCCACCACTACCTCCAGCTGATGGTAGAGTAGTTTTAGTAAATAATGATCCCAAGATTAGAAGTCCCATCAGCAGTAAATGCAATAAAACTGAGACAATTACAGCAAGTTCTAGCCTATCATTTTGAGATTTCACGTATCATCCTCGCTAGTATTACTTACCTTCAGTCATTAAACCTACTGATTTGATGCCTGCATCTTTCAATAATGAAATTCCTTTCATTACTTCTTCATAAGGAACATCTTTTCCACCAGCAACTAAAAACAATGTATTATTATCTTTCTGGAAGGCTTCTCCAGCGTAGGCAATAACATCTTGTTCAGTTAAATGTTCTTGTTGGTTCTCTTGAATATAATTTCCATCAATTTTTAGCTTATATTCTGCCACTCCTGAAATTTCTAAAATGACAGGTGTTTTATCTTCATTAGAAACTGACTGACTATGACGATCTTCTGGTAATTCCACTTCAACACTTTGGCTAATAATTGGAGCTGTAGCCATAAAAATCAGTAGTAATACAAGTAATACGTCCAAAAAAGGAACGATATTAATTTCAGATTTAATGTCATTACGTTTACGACGACGGTAAGACATGGTTTCCTCTTATCTATACAATTTATAAAGGATCTTACAAGCGGTAAGATCCTGCTGAAAATTTACAAATTATTTTTTCGCAAATGCTTGGCGATGTAAAATCGTAGTGAACTCATCAATGAAATTCACATAATTTTGTTCTAATTTGCCCACTCTTAAATTCAAACGGTTATAAGCCATAACTGCAGGGATTGCAGCAAATAAACCAATAGCTGTTGCAATTAACGCTTCTGCGATACCCGGCGCAACAGATTGTAATGTTGCTTGTTTTACTGCACTTAATCCCATGAATGAGTGCATAATTCCCCATACAGTACCGAATAGACCAATATACGGACTAATAGAACCTACTGTTCCTAAGAATGGAATGTAATTTTCTAACCCTTCAACTTCACGATTTAAAGCAAGATTCATCGCACGACTAGAACCTTGGATGATAGATTCTGGTGAGTCTGGATTTGCTTGCTGTAAACGATTAAACTCTTTAAATCCAACATAGAAAATTTGCTCCGAGCCACTTAAACCATCTCGACGATTCTCTAAACCTTCATGTAAACGATGTAAGTCTTCACCAGACCAAAAACGATCTTCAAAGGCTAAAGAGTCTTTTTTTGCTCTCGTTAATACACTACTACGCTGAATAATAACGGCCCAAGATAACACAGAGAATGCAATTAAAATCAGGATAACTAACTTAACTACTATACTTGCTTCCATAAATAATGAAACTAAATTAAATTCAGTTGCCATTGAATAACTCCAAAATAAAAATATTAAATTGCGATTTGTTGAAAAGCCTGTTTGATATCTGCAGGAATGGCAATAGGCTTCATTTTTTTTAGATCAACAGATGCGACCGTAACCGATGCTTCAGTTAAGCACTCTTTATTTCGCCATAGCTGTTGATGAAAGACTATTTTAGCGCCTTTTAGTTCAGATATTGTTGTTTCTACATTCAATAAATCATCTAAATGAGCAGGGATCTTATAGTCAATATCTATCTTTTTAACAACAAAAGCTAGCGACTCGGCTAACAATTCTTGCTGAGAAAACCCCAATTGACGTAGAAATTCTGTTCTTGCTCTTTCAAAGAAATGTAAATAGCGAGCATGGTATACTACTCCACCCGCATCCGTATCTTCGTAATACACCCGAATAGGAAAGTCCACAATAATTGTTCCCAATCTTTTTCAAAAAAGAAAAAACGCCCAAAAACTAGGCGTAAATTGCCTGCCATTTTAGAGAGAGTAAAATCGTTGTGCAAGTACTTTTCAATGAAAATATGTAATAAGTGAATATAAAAAAGAATAAGAGCTTACTTCTTGTAAGCTCTGATGAGAAATTCAAAAAATAGTTAAAATAACTAAGGATGGAATAATAATCGCATAACCTAATAATGGTAAAAAAATGATCTGCCACAAACTAGCATTAAGCTCAAAACCAAATCCATGAACAAATAAAATCAGCATCCCGTAAAAAACAAGTAATACTAAAAAAGGGATCTCTCCGCCAAAATATAGAGCGAAGGTATTTGCATTAAGCAAAATCATTGCCACCATAGCTATGGACAAGATAAAAGAAAGGGCTTTTAGCCAGCCCTTTCTTGTGAGTTGATAGAGTGAATTAATCATCTCATTACTCGTCAAATTTACCTGTTTTTTCAATGCTTACAGTGATTACTGTTGCAAACAAGATAGCAAGTAAAACACCAAGTACCCAAGTTACATAAAACATAATGGCTCTCCTTAGTATAGGCTTGCACTTTTCTCTTCAATATATTTAGCGTCAAGACGACCAAACATTTTGAAGTAAGTCCAAACTGTATAGCTCAATACAAGCGGAACAAAGATACATGCAACAATAAACATGACTGTTAAAGTATTATGGCTTGCTGTTGCATCCCACATTGTCAAACTCATTTCTGGGTGAGTGATTGATGGCATAACAAATGGGAACATTGCCACACCAGCAGTCAAAATCACGCCTGCTTGC
Organism: Glaesserella australis; assembly: GCF_003260095.1. Classification (GTDB taxonomy): domain Bacteria; phylum Pseudomonadota; class Gammaproteobacteria; order Enterobacterales; family Pasteurellaceae; genus Glaesserella; species Glaesserella australis. The sequence goes on along the minus strand of NZ_PTPX01000014.1, from coordinate 208,050 downwards.
ATAATTGATGAAGATAAGAACGCAAGTCCACCATTATTCGCCTTAGAGCTAACAACAGTACCTAATGCACCGATCACCGCTAATGCTGGAATGATGAAAAGCACTGGCATTTCAAAGTAGTTTTTGAACCACGCACCTGTTTCTAACACAACAGTTTTGTTCACTAAAGTGGATTGACCGTTGTGATCTAATGCACTGGTAATGACAAAGCCTTCTTTGAAGTAAACCCACACACCTGCAAGTAAGAATGCACCTAGAGCAACTAAAGCGGTCACTTGAGCCACATTTCTTACACGGTTACGCAATTCGCCTGTGGTTTTCATTTGTAACCACGTTGCACCTTGTGTTGTCAGCATCATTAAGCTCACCACACCGCAAAGTAAGGCGAATGGATTTAACAAGCTTAATAATTTCCAAAGGGTTGAGCCTTCGTAAGTAACCTGATTTAACTCGTTGAAGTGGAAAGGTACGCCTTGTAATAAGTTACCGAATGCCACACCGAAAATCAGTGATGGCACGAAACCACCCACAAATAAACCCCAGTCCCACGCATTACGCCATTTTTGATCGTCAATTTTCGCACGGTATTCAAAGCCAACTGGACGGAAAAATAACGCCGCTAGCACTAAAACCATCGCTAAATAGAAACCAGAGAAAGACGCAGCGTAAACCGTTGGCCACGCAGCAAAGATCGCACCACCTGCAGTTAATAACCAAACTTGGTTACCATCCCAGTGCGGAGCAATCGAGTTAATCATGACTCGGCGTTCAACGTTGCTTTTACCTACAACTGGTAATAGGGTTAAAACCCCCATATCAAAACCATCGGTAATCGCAAAACCGATTAATAAAACACCGATTAAAATCCACCAAATAAAGCGTAGAACTTCATAATCTAACATATTTTACTCCTACTTATTTCGCAGATTGTTCAAAGTGATAACGACCTGTTTTTAATGCACTTGGGCCAAGACGACCATATTTGAACATTAAATACATTTCTACTACCAAGAAAATGGTATATAAACCGCAGAGTAAGCCGATAGAGATCCAAAGATCTGCCACTGTTAATGCAGAGTTAGCTACTCCTGTTGGCAATACTTCATATACTGCCCAAGGCTGACGACCGTATTCTGCTAAGAACCAACCGCTTTCAATTGCAATCCATGGAAGTGGAATACCCCATAATAATGCTTTAAGTAAAATCGGTTTTGATCCAACAGTACCACGAACGTTTTGTACAAAGGCTGAAATGATGAGAAGTAGCATTAAACCACCAGCTGCCATCATAATACGGAATGACCAGAAAGTAGGACCTACATTCGGGATAGTATCTGCTGCAGCTTTTGCAATTTGTTCTTCCGTTGCATCAACGACTTTGTCTGTATATGGTTTTAACAATAAACCAAAGCCAAGATCTTTTTGTACCGCTTTGAATGCTTCTTTATCTTCCGCAGTATAGTTGCCTGAACGAAGTTTTTCTAATAAGCCGTAAGCCACCATACCATTACGAACACGTTGAACATTCTCTTCACGAAGATCTTTTAAGCCTTTGATTTCCTTGTCAAAAGAACGTGTTGCGATGATACCTGCTGCATAAGGCACAGCAATCGCTAGCTCATTTTTCATTTCAGCGGTATTTGGAATCACAAAGGCATTCCACGCAGCTGGTGCAGGGTGAGTTTCAAATTCCCCTTCCATTGCCGCTAATTTTACTGGTTGAGCTTTACCGATTTCATAGCCTGATTCATCTCCCATAATTAATACAGAGATGATCGCTACTAAACCGAAGCTTGCCCCTACGGAGAATGAACGACGAGCAAAGCCTAAATCACGACCTTTTAAGATATAGTAAGCACTAATACCTAAAACAAAGATAGCCCCACAAGTATAACCTGCGCTTACAGTATGTAAGAATTTTGATTGTGTTACTGGATTAAGTACAAGTTCAGAGAAACTTACCATTTCCATTCGCATAGTTTCAAAATTAAATTCAGAAGCGACAGGGTTTTGCATCCAACCATTCGCAACCAAGATCCATAATGCAGAGAAGTTAGAACCAAATGCGACTGCAAAAGTAGTTAATAAATGTTTACCTTTTGATAAACGATCCCAACCGAAGAAGAAAAGACCAATAAAGGTTGATTCTAAGAAGAACGCCATCAAGCCTTCAATAGCTAATGGAGCCCCGAAGATATCACCTACATAATGAGAATAATATGACCAGTTAGTACCGAATTGGAATTCCATTGTAATCCCTGTCGTTACCCCTAGAGCAAAGTTAATACCAAATAACTTACCCCAGAACTTGGTCATATCCTTATACACTTCTTTACCTGTTGTTACATAAAGCGTTTCCATCACCACAAGGACAAAAGAAAGACCTAATGTAAGAGGTACAAACAAGAAGTGATAGAGAGCAGTTAATGCAAACTGCAAACGTGAGAGTTCAACAACGTCTAACATCTCAAACCTCTTTGTATATACAAGTCTGAATTATTGATTACAAGAATGCCAAGTAATCCCCCAATCAACATTGTTTTTGCATAGTTATTAATTCCAAGACTAATAAATAGCAATAATGTCAAGGAACTATTTTACTCGTAAATAGACAAATAAAAAATAGCAAAATTATTACATTGATCACATTTTAGAGCTAAACATTTAAAAAATATAAACTTGATCTAAATATCTACTTGATATAAATCAAGTTATTCTAGCGTAAAATTCCCTATATCCAAGACTATCAATATAGCATCTTATAAAAAATCAAGCATATTTAACAAACTATTTACAATTTAAGATCCCTGTCGATCTAAATAAATCGTGACGAATCCTTTTTAATTATGTTAATATGTGTAATCTTTTATCAAACAGTTTAACTAACCATTAGGAAAACGATGAAAATATCTCTTTTACGTTCAATAATTATTGCAATGGCTCCTTTACTCGTTGCAATAAATGGTTCAGCAACTGAATTGAAAACATCTTCTCTTTCAATTGCTAAGGCTCAATCTAGCGGTAAATTACCACAGCAGTGCCAACAGATGTTTAAAGAAATTGATAGATTAGTTGCTGATGCGGAAAAACAACCCGGCACACATACACAAATGCAGAAGATGAAAAATAAGTTATCATCTTCAAAACAGCAAATCTTAAAAATGGATATTGCTCTACAAGAAAAAAGCTGTGACAAAGGTCTTGTAGCCTTAAGTCATTTAAAGCAAAGTAATATCAATAACTAAAATGAAGAAGCTGAATCCCGTTTTGGAATTCAGCTTTTTTCTTATAAAAAATCCTACTTTGCAGTAGGATTTTAATGTTCTATTTATTGATTTCTTCTGGTAGTGCTAAAACAGGCTCTGTTTGCACCGCTTGTACATCAACATTCACTTCCTTCAGATTTTCTGCTTTTAAGCGATTAACTAGCTCAAAATCATTTGTTTGCTCTGCCACATAAAGTGCCATAATACGATCTTTATTTACACACTCTTTATGATCTAGCAACTGAACAAAATATGGCTTAGCTAAATTAAAGCGTCCTTCTCTCACATAAATATAGCCAAGCACTCTTGCATAATCATCTTTATAATTTTCTGGTGCCTTATCACTACGTTTCATTAAGAGTTTTAACAATTTACTCGCTTCATCCACTTGTAAACGAGTTAATTCTGGGTAAAGAAGATCAAGTTGCTCATCTTGGAATTTCTTCACCGTTTCAAGCGCTAATGCTTCTGCAGATACATGATCATCCGTATCAATCAAACGTTTAATCAAACCAACGCGAACATAAACAGAACGACGGCGACGACTTGGTTGATTATCCCACCATTTTAATAAGCCTTCTTGACCATCTTCATTCATAATTTCATCAAGCAGACCGTCATCCACTTCACGTTCAAGTGATTCATATTCACTGACAGAAAGGAAACTACGTTGACCAATTTGTTCAAGTATGTCATCTAACGCATTATAAGCTTTTGACTTACGATAAATCTCAATTGCTAGACGTAACGCTTCCGTATTATTCGGAGCCAAAATCAATAAACTATCTACGGCACTGCGTGCTGCTGGTAATTTACCTTGCTGTAAAAGAATACGTGTACGAGCTAATTCAACCGCAACACTATTTGGACCAGCTACTTTTGCCGCTTCAATCAAATGTTTATTCGCACTTAGCTCATCACCACGCTGTTGAGCCGCTTCTGCTGCTTTAATAAAGTTAAGCACTGGCTCGTCTGAATGTTTCGCATTTTTCGCAATCAATTTTTCAGCTTTAGAATAATCCCCTTCTGTCATTTTCATTAAGCCTTCTAATGTTTGTTGCTGTGCTTGCTTACGTTTACGATTTCCAAACCACTGATATGCTCCGCGGCTTAATCCAAAGAAACGACGTAAAATCCATTCCAAACCATACACAACGGCCATGGCAACGGCAAAGAAAATCACTAACATCACAAGGCTCATTTCAATTACTTTACCCGCGGTTTCAATGCGAACATAGCCCTGATGCCCTGAAATATAAGGTGCCAATACTAATCCTGCTAAAACCAGTAGCATTAAAAAGAGAACTCGAAACATAATCTATCTCCTTATGGTTGCTCTGTAGTAGATTTTGGTTCAGACGCAGCAGGTTCCTGTGTCGACTGCTCTACTGGAGAAGCTTCAGGCTTAACGCTAAGCTGTTCTAATGATTTATCTTCATCAATTTGAATTTTACCAATAGGTTGTGGCGCTTTATTCAATAATTGATCTAACAAACCTAAACTTTGTAAACGACTTGGCGCATCAATATAGATAGATTGCTCAATTAAATCATCAACTTCTTTTAAGAATGCTTTTACTTGGTCATTTTGTACATCAAAATAACTTCTTACCCATGAACTGACAGCTTCAAGAGATTGCTTATACAATTCATTTTGTTGGCGAGTAATCGTCAAAATCGCAATTTGTAAACGAAGACGAATATTCTCACGCAAATAAATTTCTTGATTTGGTGCAATAAAGGCTTTTTCATTCGCAACAGCTTTATCGCTGATACGGATAAAGTGATTTAAGAATGAATCTGCACTTTTCTCAATATTTTTCTGCCAATCTTCAATAGAACCACTCACTTCGCCACTATCTGTATCATTTGTTTCATCTTCTGGTGGAAGAATTGGCATATCATCTACTTGATTTGCAAGTTGTGCTAAACGTTGCATTAAGTTATTTTGATCGACTTTATTCACGCTTGCTAACTGATTGAGATCATTTTTAATCGCATCACGAACAGAAAGCACACGGGTATCGGAAACCTGACTTAATACATTATCTGCTTCAATTAATAGACTACGAGCAGTATCAATATCATTATCTAAAACAACTTTACGTAGCGCATTATTTAGCAAGAAATCGGCATCTGAAAGCAACCACTCTGACTGATCTGTTTTTGGACCAGCCCCTAATTTTTGAATTTGATCTTTTAATACGTTGATTTGCTGTGTATAACTCGCTTGTTCACGTTCTAATTGTTCAACACGAGATAAGGATTTTTGATAATTAGAAACTAACTCTGCAATTTGAGCTCTCTCATTATCGAAATTTGGTACTTCAACAGAGGCTACAGAGCTATTCGATTTTTGGGCTAATGTTTGAATTTGTGCTTCAACTTGTGAGAACTTATTACTAGCAAAAAAGTGACCTGCTGCTCCAATACCTACAGCGACCAATAAAGCAAGTAACGCAATACCTTTACCGCCAGATTTTGTTTTTTCTACCATTTTAGGATCTTTCTCTGCTAATAATTTCTCATCAGATACAGCATCTGATATCTCTGTTTCAGCGATTTTCTCTTTCTCTATTTCAATATCCTGTCCAAGATCTGAAACAGAACTCACCGCTTGTTCATCATTATCGACTGTAGATTCAACTGTTTCTACTTTGTTTTCGATAACGGGGTCATTTGCGTGTTGTTTTTTAGTCTGTTTTGACATAAATCCCACCTGTTTTTTAAGTTAAATTCAATGATTGATTAACAATTTCAATAAGCTTTGATTATCTGCTTTATCTGAAATCTGAATAGCTTTTGGCTGCCAACCTAATTTTATTGCTAACTTTGCAATACGTTGCCCAACAACCACTAAACGACATTCAAATAACCAATTTCGTTCACTCTCTGCAGTTTGTTCAAAAAGCGTTAGTAAACTTTCACCACTAGTAACGACAATGACATCAACACCAATACGCTTTGATAAACTTATTTGCTCAGATAAATCTGGCTCAATAATACGCTGATAGCATTCTAAAATTTGAACTTGAGCGCCTCTTAAACTTGCTTGTTCAGGGAAGAGTTCCCGACCTGAATCTGCTCGTAGAATAAGTATGCTCTTACCAATCAAGTCTTGCATTTCAGGCAATGCAAGTAAACCTTCACTATTTTCCGATTCTATCGGATAAATCACATTCTGTTCTATCTGTGAACTAAAATATTGCGCCGTTCCTTGTCCTACCGCAAAATAATTTAAATCATTACGCCAATGAAAGCCTGTTTCCTTAAGAGTATCCCTTGCAAAATCCACTGCATTTTTAGATACTGCAAACACGTAATCGCCACGATTTAACCGAGCCACTGCTGAGGGTAATTGCGGTAATTCTCTGCCTGGTATAACAGAAAACAAAGGTTGATGCAGCGCAAAAATATTTTGTTCTGCTAATAGTTCAACCAATTGGGCACCACGCTGATCGGGGCGAGTTACTAATACATTCATCTTATTCGCTTTGATAAACTGCTTTCAGAATCTCATCTGCGCCATTAGCAAGTAAACTTTCAGCGACTTCAATCCCTAAAACTTCGGCATTTTTCACGTTGCCCTTTGCTGATGCTCGAATAATTTGTGAGCCATCTAAGGCACCGACTAATGCATTTAATTCAATTTCATCGCCATCTAGCACAGCATAACCACCAATTGGAACTTGGCAGCCACCTTGTAAACGCGTATTCATTGCACGCTCTGCCATCACACAACAAGCGGTCGGTTCATGGTTTAACTCTGCAAGATAAGATAATACTCGTTCATCATTAATACGAGTTTCAATACCTACAGCGCCTTGTCCACAAGCAGGCAAAGAGTCTTCGACAGAAATAAAACTGCGGATTCGCTCTGACAACCCTAAACGAATCAAGCCCGCTGAAGCCAAAATAATCGCATCGTATTCATCATTATCTAATTTGCTTAAACGTGTTCCAACATTGCCACGTAAAGATTTGATCTGTAAATGTGGGTATTTAGCCATTAATTGACATTGACGACGTAAGCTAGAGGTTCCAACAACAGCACCTTCTGGTAACTCCGCAAGGGTTTGATATTTATTTGAAACGAAAGCATCTCTCGGATCTTCGCGTTCACAAATCACCGCTAATCCTAAGCCTTCAGGAAATTCCATCGGAACATCTTTCATTGAATGAACCGCAATGTCCGCTCGATTTTCCAATAATGCTAATTCTAATTCTTTAACAAAAAGACCTTTACCACCGATTTTAGCAAGCGGTGTGTCTAAGATGATATCGCCCTTCGTTACCATGGTAACTAATTCGACAGATAATTGTGGGAAACGCTGTTCCAATGCGTCTTTAACAAAATTGGCTTGCCAAAGAGCCAATGGGCTTTGGCGCGTTGCAATGCGTAGAATTTCTTTCATTTTTTATACTTTTATCTACCATGAAAATGATGTATATCCTATCACTTTTTATAGCATCTGCCAAAATATTACGTAGATTTATCATTGATTTTTCCATTAATTCCCATTGACTCCCAACTAAAAATTGTTAGAATTTGCGCCCTTCTTAATATGAAGAAGATAGTTCGGATGAAGATAGCTGGAGAGTAGGGAATTAACTCTACACCGACGAGGTAAAATCTTTCAGGTGCGACAGCGAGGACAGCTATTGGACGAACCCTTGGAGAGAGTCAATCTGTATATTCACACAGAAAATGACCGCCGAAGGCGCAAACAGCAATGTGAAACGCTCAGGCAAAAGGACAGGGGAGAAAAGTACAGGGATACAAGCGGTAACATTTTGCAAATTTTTTGCAAAATCTGACCGATTGTCTTGGTGACTTTTCTTTCCTTGTAAGAAGTTTTTACGAGGAATTAATCATGTCAATCGACACCATTCTAAACAATATTAACAGCATCGTTTGGGGACCGCCCCTACTCATTCTTATTTCAGGTGTAGGTATTTATTTCACTTTGAAATTAAAGCTCATTCAATTTTTCAGTCTCCCCCGCGCATTTTCCTATATGTTTAAGCGAGAAAAAGGCGAACAGCAATCAGGCGATATTTCCGCTTTTGCTGCTCTATCCACTGCTCTTGCAGCAACTATTGGTACTGGGAATATCGTTGGCGTTGCAACAGCAATCCAAGCTGGTGGACCTGGCGCAGTCTTTTGGATGTGGATCATTGCCCTTTTTGGTATGGCAACCAAATACGCTGAATGCTTACTTGCCTTAAAATTTCGTACTAAAGATAAAGATGGTTTTATCGCCGGTGGACCAATGTATTACATTGAATTGGGAATGGGACAAAAATGGAAATGGCTTGCTAAATTATTCGCTATTTTCGGTGTTATGGTAGCTTTATTTGGTATCGGTACATTCCCACAAATAAATGGTATTACTACCGCTTTAGAAGATACATTTAGTTTACCAATTACGCTTACTTCTATAGTTCTAACATTAATGGTGGCGGCCATTACGCTCGGTGGAGTAAAACGTATTTCTAAAATTTCGATGGTGATCGTGCCATTTATGGCAATCAGCTATGTTACGGCATCTGTTCTCATTTTAGTTATCAATGTAGACAAAATTCCTGAAACGATTAGTTTGATTATTCATGCAGCTTTTAACCCTCAAGCAGCGCTTGGTGGTATTGTCGGCTTCACTGTAATGCAAGCCATTCAAGCGGGTGTGGCTCGTGGTATTTTCTCAAATGAATCAGGTTTAGGTTCAGCACCTATTGCTGCCGCAGCCGCACATACAAAAGAGCCTGTACGCCAAGGCTTAATCTCCATGACAGGTACCTTTTTAGACACGATCATCGTCTGTACAATGACGGGCTTAGTCATTGTATTAACAGGCGTTTGGAGTGGTTCTACCGAAGGGGCAAAATTAACTAACTTAGCTTTCTCAGAAGGATTGGGTAGTTCTATTGGCGCAGTTATTGTGACAGTAAGTTTAGTTTTCTTTGCCTTCACGACTATTTTGGGCTGGTGCTATTATGGCGAACGTTGCTTTGTTTATTTAACAGGTGGCAGAACGAAATGGATTAAATTCTATCGTCTTGCTTTTATTGCACTGATTGCTGTTGCACCATTTATTAAATTAAGTACGATTTGGACTATCGCTGACATTGTGAACGGCTTAATGGCATTCCCTAACTTAGTCGCATTAGTTGCTTTACGTCATGTCGTTATTGAAGAAACAAGAAGTTATTTTGAGAGATTAAAGAAAGGGTTAGTTGAATAACTTTATTCTTAAGAGAAGCAAGCGGTCGGATTTGCAAAATATTTTACCTATCCGACCGCTTGTTATTAGACTTTAAAGCACGCAACAAAATGGCTGTCGTTGCCTTTCAGTACTGGTTTTTCTTTCGCACAATTTTCATCAGCAATCGGGCAGCGTGTTCTGAATACACAGCCTGACGGCGGGTTAATCGGCGATGGTAAATCCCCTTCCAATAGCTGAATTTCTTTATTGCGTTCCAATTTTGGATCAGGAATCGGCACCGCAGACATCAAAGCTTTGGTATAAGGGTGCTTCGTGTGGTTATAGACTTCTTCATCTGTCCCTAACTCCACGGCATTACCCAAATACATCACCAATACACGATCGGAAATATGTTTAACCACCGCTAAATCGTGTGCGATAAAGATCAACGATAATCCCATCTCTTTTTGTAGAGATTTCAGCAGGTTAACCACTTGTGCTTGAATGGATACATCCAACGCCGACACAGGTTCATCACAGATGATCATTTTCGGCTCAATAATCAATGCACGGGCAATACCGATACGTTGACATTGACCGCCTGAAAACTCGTGCGGATAGCGGTTGATTAAGTTTGGTAATAAACCAACCTTCATCATCATCGCTTGTACACGATCTTTCACTTCTTCCGCGGTTAAATGCGGTTGATAGATTTTCAACGGCTCCGCAATGATTTCACCGATGTTCATGCGTGGATTCAATGACGCCAACGGATCTTGGAAAATCATCTGAATATCTTTACGGGTGTTTTTCCATTCCGCTTTCGATTGATGACTTAAATTTTTACCTAGCCATACGATATTACCCGCCGATGACTCCACTAAGCCGATAATGGCGCGGGCAAGGGTCGATTTACCACAACCTGATTCCCCCACCACACCTAAGGTTTCGCCTTCATAAAGTTTAAACGAAACATTATTCACAGCTTTGAGTGTTTGCGGTTTGGCAAAAAAGAGGGCTTTTTTATCTTTAATTTTGAAGTTAACATCCAAATTGCTCACTTCAAGGATCAATTTTTTCTCTGTCATATTTTCGCTCATAGTGCAAACTTCTCCACAGGAATCCAACAGTTACGCAGACGATCGTCACTCAAACGTTCCAATTTAGGGGCTACTAAACATTGTTTCGTAAAGTGTTTACAACGTGGTGAGAACGGACAACCTTTTGGCAGTTGTAATAAGTTTGGCGGATTGCCCGGAATTGTTACCAAGGTTTCTGCATTGCCGTCCAAACGTGGTATTGCGTCCATTAAGCCGATAGAATACGGGTGAGTCGGGTGATAGAAAATTTGATCTGCCGTGCCGTATTCCATAGTACGTCCAGCGTACATCACCAAGACTTTGTCACAAATACCTGCGACCACACCTAAATCGTGGGTAATCATAATAATTGCTGTGTTAAATTCACGCTTCAGTTCATTTAACAAGGTCATAATTTGTGCTTGAACGGTCACATCTAATGCGGTTGTCGGTTCATCGGCGATCAACAATTTCGGGCGACAAAGCAACGCCATCGCGATCATTACACGCTGACGCATACCGCCTGAAAATTCATGCGGGTACATACCCATTCTTTTTTTCGCTTCGGGCATTTTTACCGCATCAAGCATTTTCACAGATTCATTAAACGCCGCTTCTTTACTTAACCCTTTGTGTAGCATTAACACTTCCATCAACTGATCGCCAACTTTCATATAGGGATTGAGCGATGTCATCGGGTCTTGGAAGATCATGGCAATTTCATTGGCTCGGATTTTATTTAATTCCGACGTAGGTAAATTCACCAACTCTTTGCCACGGAATTTTGCGGAGCCTGAAACGATACCATTAGCGGCTAATAAGCCCATAAGAGCGAAGGCGGTTTGGGATTTGCCTGAACCTGATTCGCCAACGATGCCTAAAGTTTCACCTGCATCTAAGGTAAAATTCAGATCGTTTACGGCGGTCACCATACCATCGGGCGTTTTAAAATTGACACGCAGATCTTGCACGTCTAAAAGTAAATGATTTATTGCTGACATGAGATCTCCTATCTATCTTTTGGATCGAGCGCATCACGCAGACCGTCGCCGATAAAGTTAAAACAGAATAAGGTTAAACACAGGAAAAACGCAGGGAAGGCTAATAACCACGGCGAAGTTTCCATTTGTGCTGCGCCGTCGCTTAATAATGCGCCCCAGCTACTCATTGGCTCTTGCGTCCCCAATCCTAAGAAACTTAAAAAGGATTCAAATAAGATCAACGACGGCACTTCAAGAGAAGCATAAACCACCACAATGCCTAACACGTTTGGAATAATATGTTTCCAAATGATTTGGCGTTTTGGTACACCACAGACAATTGCCGCTTCAATAAACTCTTTGTTTTTCAAACTCAAGGTTTGTCCACGCACAATACGGGCAAGGCTTAACCATGCGATCATCCCGATGGCAACGAAGATCAATAAAATATTTTGACCGAAGAAGGTGACCAATAAGATCACAAAGAACATAAACGGGAAAGAACCTAAAATTTCAAGGAAACGCATCATCATCATATCGACTTTTCCGCCAACATAACCTGAAATCGCCCCGTAGATCGTGCCGATAACCACGGCAATTAATGCCCCTGCAATCCCGACCATCAGAGAAATTCGACCGCCGATTGCAATACGGACAAGCAAGTCACGCCCTGATGCGTCTGTACCGAAATAGTGACCCGATTCCATATCAGGTGCGGCACTCATCATATTCCAGTCGGTATCTTCATAGCTAAATGGCATTAACATCGGTGCAAAGGTAATAAAAAGCACCACAAAAAAGAGAATAATAAGGCTGGCAACCGCCGCTTTATTGCGAAAGAAACGGCGACGAGCATCTTGCCAAAGGCTACGCCCTTCTAAAATCAATTCTGCATTTTGTTCTGCCAGCTTATCCACAAGTTCTTGATTCTTTTTGTTATTTAACATCTCACAGACTCCTTATGAATAACGAATTTTCGGATCAATAACGGCATAAAGAATATCCACAATCGCATTGAATGTGATGGTTAATGTGCCGACCAAAATCGTTAAACTTAATACTAAAGAGTAATCACGGTTTAACGCACCGTTAACGAATAGTTGCCCGATACCTGGTAATCCAAACACACTCTCAATTACCATTGAGCCCGTAATGATCCCGACGAAAGCAGGTCCTAAATATGTAATCACAGGCAATAACGCTGGACGCAACGCATGTTTGAAAATAATACGGCTGAGTGGTAAGCCTTTTGCTTTTGCGGTACGGATAAAGTTAGAGTGTAATACTTCAATCATTGAGCCACGGGTAATACGCGCAATCCCTGCGACATACGCAATGGTGAGCGACAACACCGGCAAGACCATATAATAAAGCTGCCCGCCGTTCCAACCACCTGCTGGCAACCATTTAAGATAAATCGCAAAAACAAGCACTAATAACGGTGCAAAGACGAAACTTGGCATAATCACCCCCGTCATTGCAAAGGACATCACAATATAGTCCCACCTGCTATTCTGCTTCAAGGCGGCAACGGTTCCCGCTAATAATCCTAAAGTCACTGCAAAAATAAATGCCACCACGCCTAATTTAATCGAAACAGGGAAGGCAGAGGCAATTAAATCGTTAACGGTTTGGTCTTTATATTTGAAAGACGGCCCAAAATCCCCTTTAGATAAGTTTTCTAAATAAATAAAATACTGTTTATACAAAGGTTCATTTAAGTGATATTTCGCTTCAATATTTGCCATGACTTCAGGCGGATAAGCTCTTTCAGATGTAAAAGGGCTACCCGGGGCAAGACGCATTAGGAAGAATGAAAATGTGATTAAAATGAAAAGCGTCGGTATGGCTTCCAAAATCCTTTTCACAATAAACTTCAACATAGGTAAATTCTCCAATCCACACTTATAAATAAAAACAAGCGGTCAGATTTCCCTGAAAATTTGCAAATTTCTAAGAAAATCCCACCGCTTGTAAAGCATTATTGTTTAATGATATATAAGTTTCTTAATAAAATATCATCTTGCGGATCTTTACCCGCATAACCTTTCACGAATGGTTTGACTAAACGTGGGTTAACGTAGTTATAAATAGGAATGATCGCAAAGTCTTTCGCTAACTGCTCTTCTGCTTTCGCATAAGCTGCCGCACGCTCTTCTGCACTGCCTGCTTTGTATGCTGCGTTGATTTCTGCATCATAAGCTGCACTCTTATAACGAGCGGTATTGTTACTTGAGTTAGATAAGAAGTATTTACCGAAAGTTGATGCTTGGTTATAGTCAGCCGCCCAACCTGCACGAGCTACATCGTAGTTGCCTGCACGGCGAGTATCCAAGAAAGTTTTCCACTCTTGGTTTTCAAGCTTGATATCCACTAAACCATTCGTATTTTGTTTTAAGATAGATTGCGTTGCAATCGCCACTTTTTTGTGGTTTTCGTTGGTGTTATATAAAAGCGTGAATTTCAATGGATTCGCTTTGCTAAAACCAGCTTCTTCTAACAATTTAATCGCTTCAGCTTTACGTTCCTTCATATCTTGTTTTGAATATTCAGGTTGCTGAATTAAATGACCTTCGGTAATGTATGGCGGTGTAAACACGTAGGTTGGTGTTTGCCCTTGACCTAATACCTTATCCGTAATAATACTACGATCTAATGCAAGGTTTAACGCCTTACGTACACGCACGTCGTTAAATGGTGCTTTCTCGTTGTTTGGCTCGTAGTAATAAGTTGAAAGGGTACGAGTGACAAACACTTCGTTTGGAAGCTCTTTTTTCAAGGTTGGGAACTGCTCAGGCGGTAACGCATAGCTTGTGATGTGTAAATCACCTGCACGGTAACGTTGAACGTCTGTGCTTGAGTTTGGAATCATTAAGAAAGTGGCTTTATTGATCACAGTTTCTTTGTCATTCCAGTAAAGTGGATTACGTTCAAATACGATTTTTTCGTTGATAACGTGATCGGCTAATTTATATGCGCCATTACCCACATAATTTTCTTTTTTCACCCAAGCATCACCAAGTTTTTCAACTACTGCTTTTGGCACTGGTAACATGGTTTGGTGCGTCATCATATCCACCAAATAAGGCACTGGATTACTTAATTTGATTTCTAACGTGTAATCATCTAACGCTTTCACACCTAATTCGCTTGGTGCTTTTTTCGCATCAATGATGTCTTGTGCATTTTCAACTTGGAGATAGTTTAAGTAGCTTGCATAAGGAGAAGCGGTTTTTGGATCGCCTAAACGCTTAAGGGAAAATTCAAAATCGTGCGCAGTCACTGGATCGCCATTTGACCATTTCGCATCTTTGCGCAAATTAAATGTCCACGTTTTGAAATCATCTGAATTTTTCCACGTTTCAGCCATACCTGGAATGACATTACCATCGGAATCTTTCGTAACTAACCCTTCAAGTAATTGATAAGAAACCTGAGCTTCTGGTACGCCTTCTGTTTTATGCGGGTCAAAACTTGATGGCTCAGAACTGTTATTAATAATAATCTCTTGCTTATCTGCAAGCACCGTACCTTCCGGTACTTTTGCTGCAAAAGCAGAAACAGAAAGGCCAAGTGCAATGGCACTTGCCAGTAAAGAACGGGTAAAGATTGTTTGCATAGAAATGTCTCCGTAGAATGTTGTGAGAATTAATTAGTATCGCAAAAAATCATATTTGTAAAGTTTTTGTTAAAGATCAAACAAAGTAATTTTTAGATATGTGAGTTATATCAAGAAATCTTTCTATTTTGGATAAAAAACAAGCGGAATGATTTTTGGAATTTTTTGCAAAAATCATCCCGCTTGTCTATGCTCAATCTATTTTGATAAACCAAAATGGCTATAAGTTCGAGAGGTCGCAATTCGCCCTCGTGGCGTGCGTTGTAAAAAGCCTTGCTGAATTAAATAAGGCTCAAGCACATCTTCAATCGTATCTCGCTCTTCACCGATAGCGGCAGCAAGATTATCTAGCCCGACAGGTCCGCCGTCAAAGCGTTCAATGACCGCAGAAAGTAGCTTTCTGTCCATAAAATCAAAGCCTTCTGAATCCACATCTAACATCGTCAAAGCTTGTTTAGCAATGTCAGAGGAAATCACGCCGTTGTTACGCACATCAGCAAAATCTCGCACACGGCGCAATAAACGGTTGGCAATACGTGGCGTACCACGTGAGCGACGAGCGATTTCAAATGCACCATCAGGAGAAAGATTTAAATTCAGGCAGTTCGCACTACGGCTGACAATAGAAGTCAAATCTTCTACGGAATAAAACTCAAGGCGTTGCACAATCCCAAAGCGGTCACGTAAAGGCGAAGTCAAAGAACCCGCACGGGTTGTTGCGCCAACGAGAGTAAATGGCGGAAGATCAAGTTTAATCGAACGTGCCGCAGGACCTTCGCCAATCATAATATCAAGCTGATAATCTTCCATAGCAGGATAAAGCACTTCTTCAATGGCAGGCGAAAGACGATGGATTTCATCAATAAACAGCACATCATAAGGCTCAAGATTGGTCAGCATTGCCGCTAAATCACCGGCTTTTTCCAAGACAGGACCTGACGTTGTGCGAATATTTACCCCCATTTCATTGGCAATAATATTAGCTAAGGTCGTTTTGCCTAACCCCGGTGGACCAAAAATCAATAAGTGATCCAAGGCATCATTACGCAATTTGGCTGCCTTGATAAAAATTTCCATCTGCTCTCGCACAGAAGGCTGCCCGACATAATCGGCAAGTAGCTTCGGGCGAATCGCTCTGTCTATGGTTTCGTCTTCATTTTTAGCGGATGCGCTAATAATTCTATCTGCTTCTATCATATTTCAATTTATGCCCGAAATTTATAACGCATTTTTTAACGCTTCTCGAATAAGCTGTTCGCTTGTCATGCCTGATTTATTGAGTTTCTTAATCATCTTCTCGGCATCAGCAGGTTTATAGCCTAAAGCGACCAATGCTTCCGCTGCTTCCGTTGCAGGATCGTTACTTTCAGATGCAACAATATGAGTCTCTGAAGATTGTTCTACAAAGAAATCACTTTGAGCCATACCTTTAAATTTACCCTTCAGTTCAACCAATAAACGCTCTGCAGTTTTACGCCCAATCCCTGGAATTTTGGTTAACTTCGCCAATTCTTCTTGCTCAACGGCGGTGGCAAATTGGGAAACAGACATTGCCGATAAAATTGCAAGGGCAAGTTTCGGTCCAACACCATTGGTTTTGATTAATTCACGGAATAAGGTTCTATCTTGTTTCTGCGCAAAACCGAAAAGCAGATGCGCATCTTCTCGTACAACCAAGTGTGTAAAAATAGTTACTTCTTCATTTACAGCAGGAAGGCTATAAAAACTTGTCATTGGTAACAATAATTCATAGCCAACGCCTTGTACATCAAGCACCATTTCAGGCGGTGATTTTTCGATAATTTTGCCGTGAAGTCGTCCGATCATTTGATTTATCCATGAATAAGAAAGATGTAAGCATAGCGGAAAACTGGATAAAATAACAGAGCAAGCGGTGAGATTGTGTGAATTTTTTGCAAAAAGAAAGCGGACATATCGTCCGCTTTAGAATGAAAAGATTAATCTTTTTTGCGCAGCACTAACTGACTTAAAATCACTAGAGCTAACGATAAAACAATCATAATAGTTGCCAACGCATTCACTTCTGGCGTTACCCCTGTTTTCACCAACGAGAAAATTTTCAGTGGTAATACTTCATAGCTTGCACTGGTCACAAATGATGAAACAACAACGTCATCAAGTGAAATAGTGAAGCTTAACAACCAACCTGAAATAATTGCTGGTAACAATAGTGGGAACAAGATTTTACGTAAAATCGTAAATTCACTCGCACCTAAATCTTTCGCTGCTTCTAGCATTTTTGAGTCAAAATCGTTTAAGCGTGAAGAGACTGTGACTACAACATAAGGTAAACAGAACGTAATATGCGCTAATAATAATGACCAGAAACCTAGAGCCACACCAACAAGCATGAATAATGCGAGTAAAGATACCGCCATAACAATATCTGGTGACATCATGACCACAAATAACATTCCGCCTACGAACTGTTTTCCACGGAAACGATAACGATATAAAGCGATAGATGTTAATGCACCAATGAGCGTTGCAAAAGTTGCTGCAAAAAAGGCAACGGTAATAGAGTTTGTTGCTGCTTGAATGAGCGTGTCATTACTAAATAAACGCTCATACCAGTTCCAGCTAAACCCTTTCCACGTTAAACCATAGCGATCTGCGTTAAAAGAGTTTACCACTAAAATGATGATTGGAATGTACAAGAATGCGTACACGACAAACATAAAAAAGCTTTTCAATACGCGACTCATTACTCTAACTCCATTTTCTTATTCATCAGTTTGTTTGCTCGATAGTAAACATAAATCATTAACGCCATTAGGACAGTTAATGCAATACTGATTGCAGAGCCAAATGGCCAGTTACGCGTCACCAAGAATTCGCTCTTAATGATATTACCTACAAGTAATACTTTCGCACCACCTAATAAATCTGCCACATAGAACATACCCATTGCTGGCAACAATACAAGTAAGCAACCTGCCACAATACCTGGCATCGTCAATGGAATAATAATCTTAACAAAGCGTTGAAATGCATTCGCACCTAAATCTTTTGCTGCTTCTAATAAACGACCATCAATTTTCTCAATAGAAGAATAAAGCGGTAAAATCATAAATGGTAGCAAAATATAAACTAAACCAATTACTACAGCGATTTCTGTATTTAAAATACGAATTGGCTCGCTAATAAGACCTAAAGATAATAACGTCTCATTTAAGATCCCTTTTACCCCAAGGAAAATTTTCATTCCATAGATACGAATTAATGAGTTTGTCCAGAACGGCAACACCACTAAAAAGAGTAAAAATGGACGATATTTTGCGGGTAACTTTGCAATCATAAAGGCGAAAGGATAACCCACAACCAAACAAATAATGGTTGCAATACCTGCCATATAGAGCGAGTTCCACAATACTTGTGAGTAAAGTGGATCAATTAAGCGCCCATAGCTCTCTAAAGAGAACGTAAACTCAATTAAGTTGCTACTGTCTTTGGTCATAAAACTGGTAAATAACACCAGTAAATTCGGGATTAATACAAAGAAAATTAACCAACCGAAGATAACCGCAACAGTAACTTTTTGGAATTTATTACTAGCAGTCTTCATCGTCGAGTACAACCTCCCAGCCTTCGTGCCATGTTAATGCCACTTTTTGCCCTACAGAGTGATCCATATGCGGATCGTCTTCGTTAAAGAATTCACTCACCAATACTTTCATTTGGTTATGATCTAAAACAACGTTGGATTCTAATGTCATTCCTTTATAAGTACGATCGCTAATGTGACCAATCACCGCTTTTGCACTTTCATTTTCATCCAATTCTTCAATGACAATATCTTCTGGACGTAGTAATACTTTTAATTTTTGATTTGGGTGAACAGGTAAATCAGTATAAATTTCGCAAATACGACCTTCTACATTGGCCTTAACGGTTTTTTCTGTCACACGTTCAATCACCGTTGCATCAAAGACGTTAATTTCACCAATGAAACGTGCTACAAATAAATTGCTTGGTTCTTCATAAATTTCACGTGGAGAACCATCTTGTTGGATCTTACCTTTGTTCATCACAATAATACGATCAGACATAGTTAATGCTTCTTCTTGATCGTGAGTCACGAAAATAAAGGTAATGCCTAATTGACGTTGCAACTGTTTTAATTCGTGCTGCATCTCTTTACGTAATTTATAGTCAAGTGCAGAGAGAGATTCGTCTAACAATAACACTTTAGGCTGATTAACCACCGCACGAGCAATAGCAATACGCTGTTGCTGACCACCTGAAAGTTGTGACGGTTTACGTGGAGCCATCTCTTCCAAACGCACCATACGTAATGCATCCATTACTCGAGGTTTAATTTGCTCTTCTGGCACTTTTTGCATACGTAAACCAAAGGCGACGTTATCAAAAATCGTCATATGAGGGAAAAGGGCATAACTTTGGAAAACCGTATTGACTGGACGTTGCTCAGCATCAATATTCGATACATCTTGTCCATCAAGAATAATTGAACCATCGGTTAAATCTTCAAAACCTGCGATTAAGCGCAATACTGTCGTCTTACCACAACCTGACGGACCAAGAATAGTTAAAAACTCACCATCATTAATTGTAAGATCTAAGCCATCAATAATTGTTTTTTCACCATAACGTTTCGTTATAGAACGAAGCTCAATAATTGGTTTTTGTTGCTCTAACTTTTCCATTTATTTTTGTTTTCCCCCTAGGGCATTGTTGAGAAAATGCAAAAAACTGACTAAAAAATCAGCATGACCAAAACGTAACAAATACGCTTTTGAAATAGCTTGCAATGATATAGCGAATGGGGGGGGAATGAAAGAAAAAATTACAATTTTAGGGGAAATTATTTAAATACAAGCGGTAAGATTCAATAAAAGTTTTGCAATTAGGCGAATTCATTTTCGCCTAATTGCCGATAATCAAATTATAGTGTAGCGGTGGGCGGAAATCCCCCCAACTCTTTTAGCTTATTTACCATTGTACAAAACAGTTCAGCGGTACGTTCTGTATCGTATAATGCAGAATGAGCTTGCTTACCATCAAAGGGAATTTGTGCCATTTGGCAAGCCTTGACAAGCACCGTTTGCCCATACATAAAGCCAGCAAGGGTAGCGGTATCAAACATCGCAAAAGGGTGAAAAGGATCACGTTTGGCGTTAATCCGTTTCACCACGGCGTGTAAAAACGCCTGATCGAAAGTCGCATTGTGTGCCACAATTACGGCACGTTGGCAACCGCTCGCTTTCACCGCTTTACGCACCATTTTAAACATCTCGGTAATTGCCACATCTTCAGGCACAGCACCACGCTCAGCACAATCCACATCAATCCCATTGACCTTCAAGGCTTCGGGATTGATATTGGCATTTTCAAAAGGCTGAATATGGCGGTGAAATTTTTCATCAAGTTGCAAATAGCCGTTATCGTCCATTTTGAGCGTAATAGCGGCAATTTCAAGCAAGGCATCTGTTTTAGCATTTAGCCCACCCGTTTCCACATCAATCACCACAGGCAAATAGCCACGAAAACGGTTTTTGAGCAAATTATAATCTGTCGCTTGTTCCGTCTCAGCCATTAACCCAGCGCCTTTTGTGCATCTTTATTTGCGATAAACTCAATTTTGTAGCCGTCAGGATCTTCTACAAAGGCGATCACGGTTTTTCCACCCAACACAGGCCCTGCTTCACGGGTTACTTTACCACCCGCTTGGCGAACGGCTTCAACGGTCGCATAAATATCATCAACGCCAATCGCAATATGTCCGTAAGCCGTGCCTAATTCATAGCTTTCTACGCCCCAGTTGTAAGTGAGTTCAAGTACCGCACTTTCGCTTTCATCAGCATAGCCTAAAAAAGCAAGGGTATATTTGTACTGCTCGTTTTCGCTTGTGCGGAGCAAACGCATACCAAGCACTTCAGTATAAAATTTGATTGAACGCTCTAAGTTTCCAACACGCAACATCGTATGTAAAATTCGCATGATAAAATCTCCCTGAAATAGAAAATAATGTTGATATTATGGCATAATCTCACTTTAAAATCATTTTTGAATTAAAACTATGTCTCACAATCACGATACTCCATCTAAATTAGAAATCGCCACCCACGCTATTTTGCCGTTGGTGACGATGTTATTGATTGAAATGTCGCTCAATCACTACTTTGCTCCACAGAATGCGATTTTTATGTCGCCTTATCTGTTTGCCTTTTTTGTGGTTTGTTTGATTAGCTTTGTAGTGTTGTGGAAAGGGCAAATCTGTCCAGGACAAAAAGGGCGATTAACTGCTATTTTGCCGTTTTTGGCGGTGTTTGCCATAGGTAATCTACTCTACTCCCTTGCCTTTACGCCAAAACATTCCCCTGCCTTAATCGTAGGTTTTGCGTCGGTTATCCTTCCTTTTATTTATTGGAAATTGCCAAAAGATGACGACGTTTATCGCACGGTGATCTACTGCGGTTTAGGTATCACAGCGATTGGATTATTTCAATATCTGCTGATTTATTGGTATGAACTGCCATCGCTGTTTAACTGGCTCAGAGCCAACAACTTCGCTCAAATTCTGCTCGGGGTTTTATTAAGCGGTTGGTATTTGATGTTGGCAAAAAGCCGTTTAGAAGGCTTTTTGAAACTGTTGGTATTAATCGCACTTGGGGTGTTAATCATCAATTATATTTGGGTAATTTTCGTGTTATATCAACAACTTGCGATTATGCCTGAAATGGTTATTTATCCTTATTTTATCTTCTTTGCGGTGCAATTTGTGATTTTGCTGATGTTGGCTTGGTTGCTATTAGGCAAACAGGGAAAAAACATCAAAAATCCGACCGCTTGGACGGTAGCGACCTTCCTTGCAATGCTTTATCCGTTTACGAATATACTCTAAATGCTATATAGAAGTCTTATGGTGATTGGTGCAGTGCTTGCGATTTTAATCGCAAGCGGTGCATCATTGCTTTCTGGCAGCCAACTGACTTCTGCGATCAATATGGTGTTGCCACAAGGTTGGAAAATTGAGACACCAAACGGCATTGAGCCAAGTTTAGCGCGAGCGGTTCTTCCGCAATTTACCCTTTATTATCAAGATTGTCCGCTGATTTCGGCTGATCACTTAGCAGTTCAATGGGTGGAAACTCGTTCAATCCGCCTTAATCAAGCAACGGTAGATTATGCCTGTTTTGCGCTGTTTCCAAACACAGAGAAAAGCCAAAGCGATCCGTCCGATACAATAAAAAATATCCTTGCCCTATTGCCTGAAGGGGAAGCGGAGATTAAATCACTGGCGTGGAAAAACTTGCCTGAGACAATGCACGCACGTTTGAAAACGCTACTGCAATCGCCAAGTGAAATTAAACTTGCCTTGTTTCAGCAAAAACTGACCGCTTACTTGAAGCAACAAGCGGTCAGATTAGACGCAAATTTTACAAATCAACAACTGACGGCTCAACTCCATTACCAACCCAATGAGCAAGAAAAACACCTTGCCGATCTTACCGCTCAACTAAAAGATCAACTGTTTAGCTTACCTGACGATCTCTCGTTGCAGTATCAATGGCAACTGCCTGAAACCTTGATTGCAGAGCCAAGTTTGCAACAAGGCAATTCAACGCTTACTTGGAAAAAGCAAGATGAGCAATTACAGGGCGAATGGAAGCTGAGCTCAGCGACCACGCCTGAAAATCAGTTTACCTTGCCGTTTCGCTTTGATTTTAACAGCCTTATTATTGAGCAGGGTAAAATCGACTGGCAACTGACAGACAGCTTTCCACTCAAGGCTTATCTGACCACAACGATCACGCCAAACGGTTTTACCTTAAATGAGCTTTACCCGATAAAAACCGCTTTACGCATTAGCCTATTAACCCAAAATGATAAGGGCAAAGGCAATGTGGTGATCAGCAGTCCGCAAGGGGAAATTCTGGCAGATCAGCTGACCTTTCTGCTACAAATCACGGGTAATATCAAGCAAGGAAACTACATTTTATATAGTGCGGTTCCCCTTGATCTGCGTGGCAAATTTAATGATCTTACCCTTCGTTTTTTACAAGGTGCGTTGTTACGTTTAACAGGAACGGAACGTTTTTTAACCATCAACGATTTACGTTTCCCACTGGCTGGCGTACGTGTAGATAAACAGGGTATTCACGGGCGTTTACAGGCGATTTTTCGTGGAGAAAGCCCCGATTTTAAACAGATTGAAATGCGACTAGACGGATTCGCCCGTAATTTCAAAGCAGGGGCGTTGGAATTTTTTCAAGATCCAACTGAGAACAATGCGGTAAAAGATCAATGGAATTGGCGTTTTTGGGGAAATTCGCAAATAAAAGCCCTAAACCGACCGCTTGCAATCTCAGGGCGTGGCGTGTGGCACAAGGATTTAGTTCAACTTTCTGAATTTAAAGGCGATCTGACTCAAATTAAGAAAAATGGCGTGACGATTCCCAAAATGGAATTGGTATTAAACGAGCCGATTAACTTTGATTACGATAAATTTCATTTAACGGGGGGCGTAACACTTTTCTCTCCACAAATGAATTTTTCCTACGGTGGAATGTTAGAGAAACCGACGGCGAATTTGAATTTCTACGGCGAAGTGGAAAATCTCAACTTTCGGGGCGATGTGACCGCCAATAAATTAGGACCAATTAAACTCTTTGCTCGCCGAAAACTGACTAAAAATGCCAGCGACTTAATCGGTAAACTTTATTGGTCGGAACAGCCCGCAAATGTTTTCCAAAGTCTCTTTCCTTTTAGAAATCAATGGATTATCACCAATGGCACAATCAAAGGCGAAACGGCTTTTAGTGCTAACAATGAACGTGGCTTAATCGCAGGCGGACACTTCGCTATTCGCAATGGGGCAATATCGTTGCCAAACGGTGAAATTAAGGGCATTGATTTTTCACTGCCTTATCAGTACAAACAAGGCGAAGTGGATATTGGGGTGAAAAAAGCCCTTGATGTGAACATCGATGAAGTCAATGTTGGTATTCCAATCACAAATGTGAACGTAAAAATTCAAGGGCATTTGCCTTATAGCAAACGTAAGCCATTGTTTTTACGGGAATTAAGCTTGAACTTACTTGATGGCAAATTGAACGTCGAACGCTTTGCCTTGCCACAAACGCAGATTGCCTATTTAAAACTGTTTGATATTCGCTTTGAGCGAATTTTAGAATTAGCCCAATATCATCAGCTTGATTTAACAGGCAAAGTCAATGGCACTTTCCCATTTTGGCTTTCGGGCAAACCTTGCTATATTTGCAACGGCACTTTGACTCAAGCGGAGCGATCTTACCTAAAATTTACCCCTGAATTGCTCAAGGCGATAAAACAAGGGGGATACACGGAACAGATTTTGGCTTATATGGTCAATAAAAGTGAAATTGATGATTTCAATGCCAGTGTGAATTTAGACAGTAAAGGCGATATGCAACTTTCTGCCAACATTCACACAAGGCTCACGGAACATCAACAAGCCAAAGTAAATTTAAACTACACCCATAAAGAAAATATGTTCGACCTGTGGAAACTGATTAATTATGGCTCACAGTTTGAACAAAATATTGAACACTCGATTTATCAACAGTTGGATAAACAATGAAAACACCACTATTTTTTGCAATTTTTTGCCTAAATCTGACCGCTTGTACCCCTAAAGTACAACTTGAAACACCGCCTGAAGGTATTACAATTAATATGAATGTAGTGGTGGATCACAAAATTGAAGTGACAATGGATAAGCAATCAAGAGCGGTTATAAAAACAGTTGATAACGCTGAAACACAAAAGTGACCGTTTATCTCAATGACAAGCGGTCACTTTCAACGTGTTTTTTACAAACTAACTTCTAATTTCTCATAAGCCCGTCGAGCTTTTTCAAGGGCTTTTTCCACACTTTCATCTCGAGCTAAAATCACGCCTAGACGACGATGTCCGTTCACTTCGCCTTTGCCGAATAAACGTAGATTGGTATGGGGTTCGGCAAGTACATTTGCTAAATTACCGAAAGTCACTTGCGTTGATTTGCCTTCAACTACCACCGCTTTAGACGCAGATGGGCTGATTAAACTGATTTCAGGGATCGGCAAGCCTAAAATCGCTCTAGAGTGTAGGGCAAATTCGGATAGTTCTTGTGAAATCAGCGTCACCATTCCCGTATCGTGCGGGCGTGGCGATACTTCGTTAAAAATCACTTCATCACCACAAATAAACAGCTCTACGCCGAAAATTCCACGTCCGCCAAGCGCAGTCGTGATTTTCTCTGCAACTGCTTGGGCTTTTTTCAATGCTGTTTCCGACATCGCTTGTGGCTGCCACGATTCACGATAATCACCATCAATTTGGATATGTCCAATCGGTGCTAAAAATGAAGTGCCGTGAATATGACGCACCGTTAAAAGCGAAATTTCATAATCAAATTGGATAAAACCTTCAACGATTACACGTCCACCACCCGCTCGCCCACCTTGTTGTGCATATTCCCACGCAGGTTGAATATCGGCTTCAGATTTCACTACACTTTGTCCGTGACCTGATGACGACATAATCGGCTTTACCACACAAGGAATACCGATCTCTGCCACTGCCTGTTTAAATTGCTCAAGGTTATCCACAAAACGATAAGGCGATGTTTTCAAGCCTAGCTCTTCTGCAGCTAAACGGCGAATCCCTTCACGGTTCATCGTCAATTTGGTCGCTTTTGCCGTAGGAATCACGTGATAGCCTTCTTGCTCTAATTCGACTAAGGTGTCCGTTGCAATCGCTTCCACTTCAGGCACAATAAAATCAGGGCGTTCTTTTTCGACCAAGTCTCGTAATGCGCTACCGTCTAACATAGAAATGGTGTAAGCACGGTGTGCGACTTGTTGAGCAGGAGCATTTTCATAGCGATCGACCGCAATCACTTCTACGCCTAAGCGTTGAAGCTCAATCACGACTTCTTTGCCAAGTTCACCAGAACCTAACATCATCACTTTGGTTGCTTTTGGAGTTAAGGGAGTGCCGATGGTTGTCATTTTTGTGTCCTTTTGTTGAAAAACTGCGGACATTATAGCAAAGCAAACGTTTGCTTTTTAGTTTTTTTATCAAAAATAAAGGGCAATGACATAGATAACTTACGTCGTAGCAGTGTAGGGGCGGGGTTTATCCCCGCCCAAAGAAATGTGGATATGCTTAAGGGCGGGGATAAATCCTGCCCCTACGAGTTGGATGTTTTGTACAGCTATTTTTTATTTCTTCCACCCCTTCAACGCATCAGCAAAGGCATTATTGCCAAAACTTTGGCGTTCAGGCTTTTGCGAGCGGTCGGATTTGCTAAATTCTTTGCGTTTCTCACCGCTTGTGTCACGTTTATCCGTAGGCTTATCGTCTAAACGCATTGTCAGGGCGATACGTTTACGGGCTGCATCGACTTCCAACACTTTGACTTTAACCACATCGCCTGTTTTGACCACTTGGTGCGGATCTTCCACAAAGCTGTTGGATAGCATTGAAATATGCACTAAGCCGTCTTGGTGTACGCCAATATCGACAAACGCCCCAAAATTCGTCACGTTGGTGACGGTTCCCTCTAAAATCATACCGACTTTTAAGTCGCTGATCTCTTCTACGCCGTCCATAAAGGTTGCCGTTTTGAACTCGCCCCGTGGATCTCGTCCTGGTTTTTCCAGTTCTTTAAAAATATCATTGACGGTCGGCAAGCCAAACTGTTCGTCCACAAAATCTTTCGCATTTAAGCTGTGAATTTTGGTGGCATTGCCCATTAAGTCGCCTAAGGTTGAAGCGGTCGCTTGCAAGATTTTTTCGACCACAGGATAGGCTTCAGGGTGAACGCTAGACGCATCAAGCGGGTTCTTTCCGCCTAAAATTCGCATAAAGCCCGCACACTGTTCAAAGGCTTTCGGACCTAAGCGAGCGACTTTTTTCAGGTCAGCACGAGAGTTAAAACGCCCGTTTTCATCACGGTATGCCACGATATTTTGAGCCAACGTTTTGCTCATTCCAGCCACACGAGCCAGAAGCGGTGCGGAAGCGGTATTCAGATCCACGCCCACCGCATTTACACAATCTTCCACCACCGCATCAAGTTTGCGAGCTAGTTGCGACTGATTAACATCGTGCTGATATTGCCCTACACCAATGGCTTTTGGTTCAATTTTTACCAATTCTGCCAACGGATCTTGTAAACGGCGAGCGATCGACACAGCCCCACGCAATGAAACATCAAGCTCAGGGAACTCAGCCGCTGCAAGCTCTGACGCAGAATAGACCGAAGCCCCAGCTTCACTCACTACCACCGTTTGCGGTTTGTTCTCTTTGATCTCTTTAATCACTTCTTTAGCAAAACGTTCCGTTTCACGAGAAGCCGTACCGTTACCAATCGCAATCAAATCCACATTATGCTGTTTGATAAGTTTATAAATGGTCACCATTGCAGCGTCCATTTGTCCTGTATGTGGATAAATCGTTGCCGTGTCCAACAATTTGCCCGTGTTATCCACAACTGCCACTTTCACCCCTGTACGCAAACCAGGGTCTAAGCCCATTGTGTTTCTCGCCCCAGCAGGTGCAGCCATTAATAATGCTGACAGGTTACGGGCAAACACGTCAATCGCCTCTTCTTCCGCTTTCTCACGCAACGCCGCCATTAATTCGGTTTCAAGGTGTAGCAAGGCTTTGATTTTCCACGTCCACGCAATCACTTGCGAACGCCAGTGATCCGCAGGCTGTTGGCGAAGTTGCACGCCCAAATGCTCACGAATAATCTCCTCGCAATAGCTTGAGCGACTGCCTTCTTCCGCATCAGGATCGGCATTTAAATTCAGCGACAACACGCCCTCGTTACGCCCACGGAACATCGCTAAAGCTCGGTGAGACGGCACATTTTTCAACGGCTCACTGTGAGCAAAATAGTCACGGAATTTCTCGCCCTCTTGCTCTTTGCCCTCGATCACTTTCGCTTCAAGGGTGGCATTAGCGGTGAGATATTGACGCAATTTTGCAAGCAGTTCGGCATCTTCCGAAAAACGTTCCATTAAAATATATCTCGCCCCGTCAAGTGCTGATTTCACATCGGCAACGCCTTTATCCGCATCAACATAGCTTTCTGCCAACACTTCAGGCACTTGGCTTGGATCATTCCAAAGGCTCTCCGCCAACGGCTCAAGCCCTGCTTCAATCGCAATTTGCCCACGGGTACGGCGTTTCGGTTTATAAGGCAAATAGAGATCTTCCAACTCTGTTTTACTTTGGGTTTGCTCGATCTTCTCACGCAATTCATCGGTGAGCTTTCCTTGTTCTTCAATGGATTTCAGAATGGTTTGACGGCGGTCGTTCAGCTCACGCAAATAGAGCAAACGGGTCTCAAAATGGCGAAGTTGGGTATCGTCCAAACCGCCCGTAACTTCCTTACGATAACGCGCGATAAACGGAATGGTATTGCCCTCGTCAAGCAAGGTCATCGCCGCAAAAATTTGTTCAGATCGCACCGCTAGCTCGGTGGCAATAATTTGGCTGATTTGGTGATTGAGTTCTGTCATTGTCTTTCCTGTAAAATAACATCAATTTGCCGGCTATTTTAACAGGGAAATGGGGAAATAGCGAAAGGGGGGGATTTTTGAGAAGTTTGAAAATTTTAACCTAAGTAAAAATTCCATCTAAATAAAATTTATTAGATAGCATTTTCAATTTAAATGGTAATTTGTCAGCTTTCATCAATATTATTTTATGTCATTACATAATAGTAAGTTTTAATACTAATTTCTTTCCTTTTCTAAAAATCTTTGTATAATGCCTAAAATTAGTAAATTTTAGGACTACTTAATGAACCACTTTGACGAATTGGGCAATTGCATTAGCGAAATGGACAATGCCCTAAACCATTGGATAAGCAAATTAGGCTTAAATTACAATCACTTTGCCGTGCTGTATGCGTTGGCACAAACGGTAAAAAACGGCTGTACGCAAAAGCAAATTTGCGAAGATTGGTATTTGCCCAAACAAACCGTTTTCAATATTTGCAAAGAATACAAAGAGAAAGGCTGGATTGAATTTGCCGAAAGTGCCAACGATAAACGCGAAAAAATCATGCACTTAACCGAATCAGGCAAAACCCAAGCCGAGCCGATTTTTCACGCCACACGCTCGGTGAGCGAACTTGCCTTTGCCGAATTTGGCGATGAAAAAATCGTGCAATTATTTACGCTGATGCGTGAATTTAGTGCCACATTTAACCAAAAAATTGATGAATATGAACACGATAAATCCTGATGTAACGCTTGAACCTAACATGGTTCGCACTTTAAAAAATATCGCCATCACGCATAAAAAACGGCTGTCTGCCACGTTTGCGTTGGTAATGGCGGAAAATTTGCTGTTTTTGTTGTATCCGTTGGTCGGCAGTTTTGCGGTTAATGCGGTATTGCAAGGCGATGTGGTTTCGGCTTTGGCGTATGGTTTGATGGTGTTTGTGATGTGGGCGGTGGGTTCGGCACGGCGGGCGGTGGATACGCGGGCGTTTACGCGAATTTATAGTGAACTTGCCGTACCTGTGATTTTAAACCAACGAAATCAAGGCTTTGATACGTCCACCACCACGGCACGCGTGGCATTGTCGCGTGAATTTGTGAATTTTTTTGAGCAGCATTTGCCCACCTTAATCACTTCCGCTTTTTCTATTGTGGGGGCGGTGGTGATGTTATTGCTGATTGAATTTTGGTCGGGCGTGGTGGCATTGGCGATTTTGCTGATGTTTGGGGCGATGTTGCCGAAATTTACCCAAGTCAATGACGGCTTGTATTTTAAGCTCAATAACCGCTTGGAAAAGGAAGTGGATTGCGTGGAACGTGCCAAAAATGCCGAACTGATTAAGCATTATCGTTTGGTAGAAAAATTGCGGATTTTGATTTCCAATCGTGAAGCGGTCAGTTATTTGTGTATCGGGGCGGCATTGGGCGTGTTGTTTTGCGTAACGCTGGCGGTACTGACGCTCAAACAAGGGGTAACGGCCGGGCATATTTATGCGGTTATCACCTATCTTTGGACTTTTGCAATGAGCCTTGATGATATGCCGAGACTGACCGAAGAATTATCCAAATTAAAAGATATTGGCAAACGGGTAGATGTGGGATAAAGGGAAGCAAATGGTTGGGATTAGGATATTTTGTGGTTTTATGTAGCAGTTGCATAAATATCCTAGTTATCTTTACACATTTTATTTTAAAATGGGTTCCTTCATTTAAGGAGCTATCAGACTATGTTTACCCCTGAGTTTCATCAAACTCTACCATTACTCGGTATTTTTGTACTATGCTTAGCAGTATCGCATTTTCTTTTGAAACCCTTACCATTGCTTTCCCAGCAATCTGCGAACCGCCACTCGCCTTTAGATGGTTTACGTGGAATTTTAGCATTATCCGTTCTCGTGCATCATTTCTACATTACATTCACATGGAAAACAGGACAGGGCTGGGTCGCACCTAAAATTCATTATCTCAATAACTTAGGTTCAGTATCTGTATCACTATTTTTTATGACTACCGCCTATCTTTTCCTATCCAAAATTAATGCTAATACTACCGATACAACCACTAATAACCAACCTATAAGTTGGCTTAAGTTATTGAAATCCCGATTGAAAAGAATTCTGCCAATGTATCTTTTGATGATTTTAGTGGTTTGTATAATTACGTTATATATACTTCCTTCAGAATATTATACAAGCGGTCAATTTTTCCAGTTTTTGTTCCATTGGTTAAAATTCAATCCAATAGATTTAAATGGCTTTAACTCTGGATTTATTAGCTCTCATGCCCAATGGACATTAATTTATGAATGGGGATTTTATTTCTGCCTGCCATTAATTTATCTATTGTGGCAACAGAAAAAAGTACCATTGTTGATAATTTCACTTGCATCTCTTGTTGCTTTTCTTGTTATCAAAAATACAAATTACTCATTATATTGGCTATTTGTATTAGCATTGCCAAGTGTCGTTTGCAAAACAGCTATCCAACAATTTGTAAAGCAGTATCAGCATTATCTGCATCTACCAATGGTAGTGTTATTTAGCTATATTTTTTTCTTTACACAAGGTTATTCTGCTGAGCAAATGTGTCTCATCGCAGTTGGATTTGCCTTAATTTCAAACGGATACAGTTTTGGTGGCTTATTAAATACTATGGGACTAAGAAAGCTTGGTGAGATAAGCTATAGCATTTATCTTAGTCATGGGATTTATCTCTATTTAGCGTTCAGTCTGTTTAATCTCTACGATTTCAATCACGCTAATTTAGACACATTTATTTACTATCTCCCCATGGTCTATTTTGTAACAGTGATCAGTAGTATTCTGACATATTGGTTTATTGAGCGACCTTTTTTAAAACATTAGAGAATTGCACTGTGTTGTCTTAACTATTTAATGTTTGGCAAGCATCTTTTCAGAGAAAGTTATAGTTTTTACCATTTGCAAATTTCTCTGAAAATCCCACCGCTTGTCATTTATTTGTTCTATATCGCTTTTGCTCTATTGGCATCAACCCCAACGCCATACTCGCCCCAATCATCACTACAACGGCGAACAGCAGTTGTGCCAACGCAATTTTTTCTCCAAGTAACAAATAAGCGATAAATGCCGTAGAAATCGGCATAAGTAGCTCAAGCACTTGATAGGTAACAATGCCTTGTTGTTGAATGATGTGAAAAGTCAGCACCATTCCAGCTCCAATAGCATAAATACCGACAAGGATCAGGCTTATCAGTAGAAAGGTAGAAATAAGGCTTAATTCAGACAGCTTGCCACTTTGTTGGCTTAACAGCAGGCTTAATAGCCCTGCTGTGAGCGATGTCAGAAAGCTAAGGGTAGCGACATTAATTTGATGATTAATGAATTTCACCAACAAATTTTGCACATTGCGGATCAAAATCGAGAGTAAAAGGAAAAAAGAACCGACTAGAAAATAATCACCGACCTCAATCGTTTTTCCATACCACACAAACCCCAACGCACCGGAGATCGTGAGAAAACTGCCGATCCAAAAGGTTTTGTTTTTGAGTTTTTGCCGTTCATCTTGAAAGAAAATCGCTGCTACTAAAATCCCAAAGGGCATTGCAAGAACGCCTGAAACCGAAGCTGTAACGGCATTTGTCAAAGCCACGCCTTTCAGCCAGAAATACATATTGGCACACATCATGATGCCCATAACCACGCCAATCAGCGCAAGTTTTGGCTGTGCTATCAGCTTGCGCAAATCATACCGATATTTCAGCCACACCAACCCTAGCAACACCAAGCCACCAACGGTAAATCGCACGCCGTTATTGTTGAGAGCGTCAAAGTGGAGACTAAAATAGCGAAGCAAAACGATGTTCAAACCAATCGCAAACACATAGAGAAAATTCAATATCAGGGGATTTTTCCACATAATCAGGATAAAATAGCGAAAGATAGGCTATTTTAGCAATTTCACATAAAAAGGGCGATATGAAACAATACGATGCAATTATTATCGGGGCGGGGGCGGCTGGACTATTCTGTGCGGCACAGATCGGGCAAGGCGGTAAATCGGTGTTGGTACTGGATAACGGCAAAAAAATCGGGCGGAAAATTTTGATGTCGGGCGGCGGTTTTTGCAATTTCACCAATTTGGACGTGACGCCAAACCACTATCTTTGCCAAAATCGCCACTTTGTGAAGTCGGCACTCGCTCGCTACACCAACTGGGATTTTATTTCGCTCGTGGCAAGTTACGGCATTGCTTATCACGAGAAAGAGTTAGGACAACTGTTTTGCGATGAAAGCTCGCAGCAGATTGTCGATCTGTTGCAAGCGGAATGTGATAAAGGCAAGGTTGAAATTCAGCTACGACAAGCGGTCGGAAACATTGAAAAATTTGCAAATTTTTTCCATATTCAGACCGCTTGCGAAAGCTACCAAACCGAAAATCTGATTATCGCTACAGGCGGTTTATCAATGGCTGGGCTGGGAGCAAGTCCTTTTGGCTATAAAATAGCCGAACAGTTTGGTATTCCTGTCGTGCCTGTTCGGGCAAGCCTTGTGCCATTTACTTGGAAAGAGAGCGATAAAGCCTTTGCCAGTTTGTCGGGCATTTCGTTGCCTGTATCTGTCAGTAATCGCCATAAAACCTTTAGCAATCAAATGCTTTTTACCCATCGTGGCTTATCGGGTCCTGCGATTTTACAGATTTCAAACTACTGGGATTTAGGTGAAACGGTCGAAATTGATTTACTGCCGTCCGCTTCTATTCCGGATATTTTAAGCGAACTGCGTCAATCTTCGCCGAAATTGCAGTTAAAAACCGTGTTATCTCGCCATTTACCGAAAAAATTGGTCGAACTGTGGATCGAACAACAGATGATTAACGATCAGGTGATTGCCCAATTAAGTAAATCTGATCTTACTGCATTAGATCAGTTGATCCACCACTGGCACTTCTTACCCAACGGCACCGAAGGCTATCGCACCGCAGAAGTGACAATGGGCGGCGTAGATACCGATTATCTTTCATCAAAAACAATGGAAGCGAAAAATGTGTCGGGCTTGTATTTTATCGGCGAAGTATTGGACGTTACAGGCTGGCTCGGTGGTTATAACTTCCAGTGGGCGTGGTCGTCGGCGTTTGCGTGTGCGGAGAGTGTAATAGAAAAAGTATAATTATTTGCTTTTCATCAAACTTACAAAATTTAATGACTTTACGATTTATTCGCATTTACTATACTTTCGCTACTTTAATTTAGCAAATAATAAAGGAATATCGTATGTCTATGGTTACACTCTCTTCCCTTGAAAAAAATGTATCTGCCACAATCCATGACATCGTCTCTAGTCATGTTTTTGGAGAGATAGATAGTATTGTCAGCCGTCGATTAGCTGATCTTGGTTTTTCTAAAGGGATGCTATTGACTATGATTGCAAAAGGTCCATTAGGTAAAGGGCCTTATGTTGTGCGTTTAGGCAATCGAGCGCAGTTTGCTTTGCGTGAACCTGAAGCGAATAAAATTGTGTGTCAGATTTTGGAGAGATGATATGAGTTACTCTATATCATTACTTGGCGCACCAAATTGTGGCAAAACTGCTTTATTTAATAGTCTCACGGGGGCAAACGCCAAAGTCGCCAACTATGCAGGTGTGACTGTCGATAAATTAGAAGGACGCTTTATTGATGATGCCAATATCCGCATTGTTGATTTACCGGGAACCTACAGCCTAAGAACCACAAGCCCAGATGAAGCCGTTGCCCGAGATGTAGTTTTAGGGAAAATCGGGCAGCGACCTAATGCGATTATTGCCGTTGCTGATGCAACCAATTTGCGTATGACTCTGCGAATGGTGTTGGAAATCAAAACCTTAGGATTGCCGATACTCGTTGCTCTTAATTTAAGCGATATTGCACGTTCAAGGGGATTACAAATTGACACAGACAAACTGAGCCAATTACTTGAAGTCCCCGTATTAGAAACCGTTGCGATAAAAAAAGAGAGTATTTCATCACTGCGTGAAGCGATTAAGGCTTTACCATATCAACAATCCACTCCCCTAGATACTGCTGATGCAGAGCAACAATTAGAGCAACTTGATAGCCAACAGCTTTACCAACAAGTTGAGCAGATTCTTGCTGATGTTGTTAAACGTGACATAGAGTTACCAAAATGGCACGAACATTTGGATAAAATAGTGATGCACCCTGTATGGGGGATTGCTCTGCTCTTAGTTATTTTACTGTTAGTGTTTCAAGCGGTCTATTCGTGGGCAGAACCTGCAATGGGGCTGATTGAAGATCTGTTTGGCACTCTTGGAGAATGGGTGGAAAGCACATTGCCTGAAGGGATTTTAGCGGATCTGATCGTTAATGGCATTATTGCTGGCGTCGGTGGCGTATTAGTCTTTTTACCACAAATCACTATTCTATTTGCCTTTATTTTAGTGTTAGAAGATTCAGGTTATCTACCTAGAGCCGCATTCTTACTGGATAATTTCCTTGCTAAAAGTGGGCTTTCAG
The DNA here is from genome assembly GCF_003260095.1 of Glaesserella australis. Classification (GTDB taxonomy): domain Bacteria; phylum Pseudomonadota; class Gammaproteobacteria; order Enterobacterales; family Pasteurellaceae; genus Glaesserella; species Glaesserella australis. The sequence continues at coordinate 172,883 of NZ_PTPX01000014.1, read as the reverse complement.
GGAGAGCATTTATCCCACTACTCTCAAGTTTTGCTTGTACTGTCCCTGCGGTAATGTCCGCCAGAACCATTCAAGATCCACGAGAACGACTTGTCACCATAGCGATAGCCCCAATGCTCACTTGCTCTGCTCGTTTGCCTGTCTATGCACTCATCATTGCGGCAATCATTCCTGAACAAACTGTTTGGGGGATTTTCAACTTACAAGGCTTAACACTCTTTGGACTCTATTTTATCGGTATTTTATCAGCAGGATTAGCGGCTTATGTCACAAAACGTTTCGCCTTACGCAAAGGCGGGCTTCAACACTTCCCATTGCTTATGGAACTGCCAACCTACCGTATGCCAAACTTCCGCCATATTTGTTTAAGCTTATGGGATAGAGTGAGTGCATTTTTAAAACGTGCAGGGACTGTTATTTTTGCATTAAGCGTTATTTTATGGTTCTTAGTCACATTCCCTGCGCCCCCTGAAAGTGCGGCAGCCCCTGACATTGATTATACCTTTGCCGGTATGTTAGGGCATTTCATCGAACCTATCTTTGCCCCGCTCGGTTTCACTTGGCAAATGTGTATTGCCATGATACCCGGCATTGCAGCACGAGAAGTTGTGGTCGCCGCCTTAGGTACGGTTTACGCAATGAGTGGCTCTGAAGATCAGATTGTTGATGCACTTATCCCTGTTGTAAATAATGATTGGGGCTTACCGGTAGCGCTTGCCTTTATCACTTGGTATATCTATGCACCAATGTGTATGGCAACACTTGCTGTAATCAAACGTGAAACGAAGTCCACCAAACAGACGGCACTTATCACAGCTTATCTCTTTGCGTTGGCTTATATTTTCGCCCTTGTGGTATATCACATTGCTTTGAGGATTGTATGATGATTCAGAATATTATTGTGGGTGTTATTGTTGTCGCTTGTGTCGGCTACATTGTATGGAAATTCGTCTTAAACCGTAAACGCAACTTATGTAGTGGCTGCGATAAATGTTGTGGTAAGAAAGGTCAAGGTGGATGTCATGGAGAGAGTTGACTTGCAAAAATAGCACATAAATGACCGCTTGTTTCCATAACAAGCGGTGAGATCTGAAAAAAAATTTTGCAAAACCTATTTACTGTTTATAAAAACAGTTTTACTATATACCCATACAGTATTCGTATGGGTATTTTCTTATGCTAACTCAATTAACTATCAACAATTTTGCTATCGTTCGCCATTTAACCCTTGAACTAAATGAAGGAATGTCTGTGATTACAGGGGAAACAGGTGCGGGGAAATCTATCGGGATTGATGCTCTTGGCCTATGTTTAGGCTATCGCTCTGAAAGCAGTATGATCCGCAATGGTGCGGATAAAGCCGATATTTCGGCGACTTTCTCTATGCAGCCAAATAGCCCTGCTTACTTATGGCTAAAAGAGCATGAGTTACTCGATGAAGATAACCCACACGAATGTATTTTACGTCGAATGATCAACCAAGAAGGACGTTCCAAAGCCTTTGTAAATAATCATCCTTTACCTGTATCTCAACTGCGAGAGTTAGGGCAATATCTTATTCATCTCAATGGTCAACATGCTCCACAATTATTGCTCAAAAGCGAATATCAACTTGAAGTAGTGGATAATTATGCCAACTTGCATACGCTTTTGGTGGAAATGTCCGCACAATATCAAACCTGGAAAAAATTGCATAAACAGGTCAAAAATTTTCATCAACAATGCCAAGAAAATGAAGCTCGTAAACAATTATTGCAGTATCAAGTTGAAGAATTAGATGAATTTGCCATTAAAGAGAACGAATTTGAGCAACTAGAAGAAGATCATGCTCGTCTAGCCAATTCAGAACAACTGACAGAGCTTTCGCAGTCTGTTCTTAATTTATTGAGTGATGATAATGCCAATGTGGACTCAATGCTTTATCGTGCTATCCGAGATTTAGAAGAGCTGGTTGAAGTCGATAGCCAGTATCAATCTGCGCTAGATATGCTGAATGAAGCGTTGATTCAAGTGCAGGAAGCAAGCTCAGAAATTAATCACTTAGCAAATAAAATTGAGCAAGACCCCGAATTGTTACAGGAATTAGATCAACGTATAAGCAAAACAATACAACTGGCTCGTAAACACCACGTTGTACCAGAAAAACTATGGCAGAAACATATTGAATTACAACAAGAGCTTCAAACCTTACTAGATTTCGCTGATAACGAAGAGCAATTAATTGCAGATGAACAACAAGCCCATCAGCAATGTCTTGATTTAGCTGAAAAAATTTATCAAAAACGTGTTGAAGCAGGGCAGAAACTCGCTGCTCAAGTAACGAAGCAGATCAAACAACTTGCGATGGAAAATGGCGAATTTTTCATTGATATTCAGCATAATCTCGACAAATTATCTGCTAATGGGGCAGATTTTGTTGAATTTAACTTACGCAGTAACTTAGGGCAAAATGCTCAACCGTTAGCCAAAATTGCTTCTGGCGGTGAGCTATCCCGTATTTCTCTTGCGGTACAAGTACTTACCGCCAATAAACTTTCGACACCGACCATTATTTTTGATGAAGTCGATGTAGGAATTAGTGGACCAACAGCAACAGTGGTCGGTCGATTATTGCGTCAGTTGGGCAAAAAATGCCAAGTGTTATGTGTCACGCACTTACCGCAAGTGGCAAGCCACGGACATCATCATTTTAATGTACAAAAACAGGTCGAAAATAACCAAACTGAGACCAAAATGAGCTTGCTTACTCCAAAAGAACGTGTAAAAGCTTTAGCAAGATTACTCGGTGGAGAGAAAATTACAGATACTGTCCTAGCCAATGCACAAGAGATGTTAGATTTGGCGGAAAGAGACTAAATGTTTTCAAGGTCGGGAACAATGCCCGACCTATATTGAGACTAAGAGAGAAAAAGTAAATACTACTTAGAGATAGAGAGCACTTCTGCTTTTAACTTACGAATAAGGTCAGCATTTGCTGGTGGAAATTGACCTTCATCCAACTCTTGTTGAGCAATCCAAAAACCTTCTTGCCCTTCTCGTCCGAAAGGCTCACCAACCCATTCTTCCACCAAATAGAAGAAAAACTCAATTACTTTAGTTGGATATTCAAAATGAAAATGGTCATAAGGAAATGCACTTAAGACGTGAATACCAATCTCTTCTTCCAACTCCCGACGTAATGCATCTTCTGGCATTTCGCCCTGCGCCACTTTCCCACCAGGAAACTCTAAGGCTTGGGCAAAATCTTGCCCTTCAAGACGTTGGGTTAAATAAATCTGTCCAAATTCATTACGAATAATACCGGCAGACACTTGAATTAACGGTTTAGACATATCAATTCATTCCTTTCGTTAAAATGAAAGCGGTCGGATTTGCAAACACTTTTACAAATCCGACCGCTTGTCAATTACGCATACTTCGCTTTACTACCGTGGCAATGCTTGTATTTTTTACCTGAACCACAAGGGCAAGGCTCATTGCGTCCGATGTGTAAATCGCTAAAATCTTGTTCTTCACCTTCGGCGTGATAGTGAGAAGACTCTTGCTCAGCGTGAGCTTGTCTTTCCTGCTCTGCTTGTTCCACTTCTTCAGGGCTACGCACTTGAATACGGCTTAATACGCTGATCACGTTTGATTTTAAGTGATCAAGCATATCAGTAAACATCGCAAACGACTCTTTTTTGTACTCTTGTTTCGGATCTTTTTGTGCATAACCACGCAAATGGATCCCTTTGCGTAAGTAGTCCATCGCAGACAAATGCTCTTTCCAAAGCTCGTCTAAGTTCTGCAACATCACGCCTTTTTCAAAGCTACGCATCACTTCTGCGCCAACCATGGCTTCTTTTGCTTCATATTGCTCTTTGGCAATGTTGATGATACGTTCACGCAAGGTATCTTCGTGTAGATCGCTCTCTTCATCTAACCATTTTACAATCGGAAGATCCATGCCAAACTCTTGTCTTAAGCGGTTTTCTAAGGCTGGTACGTCCCACATCTCTTCAATAGATTGCGGTGGAATGTATTGGTCAATTACCGCATTAAACACATCTTCACGCACGGTGTTGATCATCGCTGAAATATCATCTGTTTCAAGCAAGTAGTTGCGCTGTTCGTAAATCGCTTTACGCTGTTCATTCGCCACATCATCATATTGGAGAAGCTGCTTACGTCCGTCAAAGTTGTGCGCTTCGACTTTTGCTTGAGCAGACGCAATCACTTTGGTGAGTAACTTCGACTCCATTGCTTCGCCTTCTTCAGTAAAGGCTTTACGCATCATATTAAGCTTGCCTTCGTTGAGATAAATACGCATTAGGGCATCATCAAGAGAGAGATAGAAACGTGATGAACCCGGGTCGCCCTGACGACCTGAACGTCCACGCAACTGGTTGTCAATACGGCGAGACTCGTGGCGTTCTGTACCGATAATGTGCAAACCGCCCGCTTGCATCACGATGTCGTGACGTTCCTGCCATTTCGCTTTGATTTCGTCAATCTGTTCTTGGGTCGGATTTTCTAACTTGGCAATTTCTGCTTTCCAGTTACCGCCAAGCACAATATCCGTACCACGACCAGCCATATTGGTCGCAATGGTAACCGCCCCTGGATAACCTGCGTCCGCCACAATTTCCGCTTCTTGTGCGTGGAATTTCGCATTTAACACTTTATGCGGAATACCCGCTTGTTTTAAGGCATCAGATAAGGCTTCCGATTTTTCAATCGAAATAGTCCCGACTAACACAGGCTGATTGCGAGCGATACAATCTTGAATATCCTTAATCACCGCTTGGAATTTTTCAGGTTCGCTCTTGAACATTAAGTCGGTTTTATCATCACGGATCATCGGGCGGTTAGTTGGAATAACCACTGTGTCTAAGCCATAAATCTGTTGAAATTCAAAGGCTTCCGTGTCGGCTGTCCCTGTCATACCGGCTAATTTTTCATAGAGACGGAAATAGTTTTGGTAAGTGATAGACGCAACGGTTTGGTTTTCGCCTTGAATGTTCACTTTTTCTTTCGCTTCAATCGCTTGGTGTAAGCCATCAGACCAACGGCGACCTGCCATTGTACGCCCTGTATGTTCGTCAATGATCACAATTTCACCGTCTTTGACGATATAATCCACATTCACTTCAAACAATTTGTGGGCGCGTAACGCCGCATAAACGTGGTGCAACAAGCTGATACGAGCTGGGTGATAGAGACTTTCCCCTTCGTGCATCAAGCCCATTTCCGTCAAAAGATTTTCCACTTTTACCTGACCACGCTCGGTCAAATGTGCCTGTTTACTTTTCAAATCTAAAGTGAAGTCGCCTTCGCCCGTATATTCTTCGGTATCTTCTTTATCTTGAGCGATCAAATGGGGGATCACTTTATCAATCGCTTGATAGATTTGGGTCGCATCTTCCGCAGGCCCTGAAATAATTAACGGCGTACGAGCTTCATCAATCAAAATCGAGTCCACTTCGTCCACTAAAGCATAGTGCAACGGACGTTGGAAACGCTCTTCTTTGCTATGAGCCAAATTATCACGCAGATAGTCAAAGCCCAATTCGCTGTTAGTTGCATAGGTAATGTCAGCTAAATAGGCTTGGCGTTTCACATCAGACGGCAAGCCTGGAATATTCACCGCCACCGTCATTCCTAAAAACTCAAACAACGGGCGGTTGGTTTCTGCATCTCGGCGAGCCAAATAATCATTGACGGTAACCACGTGAACGCCCTTGCCAGTCAACGCATTTAAGTAGCAAGGTAAGGTTGCGGTTAACGTTTTACCTTCACCCGTACGCATCTCCGCAATGTTTCGTTCGGTCAGTACCATACCGCCGATAAGTTGCACATCAAAATGACGCATACCCAACACACGCTTACTCGCTTCACGCACGGTCGCAAAGGCTTCGTGCAACAAGCTGTCTAAGGTTGCACCGTCTGCAAGGCGTTGTTTAAATTCAGCGGTTTTCGCTTGTAATTGTTCGTCAGTTAATTTCTCAAATTCTGCTTCTAAACGATTAATTTGTGCCACACGTTTGTTCAAACGGCGTAAAGTGCGATCATTGCTACTGCCAAAAATCGCAGTCATTAATTTTGTAAACATAAAATTTTTCCAGTAAATAAAAATGGTTGTAGGGTGGGTCTTGACCCACCACTTACTAAAGATAAATTGACACGGCGGAGCAAATCCACCCGATGTTTCGTAAAATAAGAAGAATTAAACCACAGGCCCCGCCCGAATTGGCGGACTAGCGACACTATCCAAGCGGTAAGATTTTGCAAAAAATTCGCAAAAAACGACCGCTTGTTTAATTGGAGTGATAAGAGGCTGTTGTTCTAAATGTAATAAATGTGCAGCTTCAAGTTCCACTTTTTGAACAGCAGAAAAATCACTTAAACGCAGAACAAGCTGATTTGTTGGAAGTGGCTCACTTTCATTTGCCGATGGCTGAACTGCTGGCAACGCAAAAATTGCCACAATTCCCAAAAAGAATTGCGACAACAAAGCAGGTTTATGAAAGCGACGTAAAAAATTCATTGAAAAATCGAGCGAAAAAATAATGTTGATTATACGACAATTTTTGTAGAATAGGCAGAATATAAGGATAATCTCGTCAAAAACAAGTTAAATAGGTACAAGAGATGAAAAATTCATCAATAAAACATATTCATGATATTTTGCAGAACTCTAATTTGATTAAGATTGTCCAACAAGCTAATGAACTAAATGAGTTAAATCAAAAAATTCAACAATTACTGCCAGAGCAGTATCGTAGACTTTACCGGATTCGAAATTTATCCGATAATTTGCTCACTTTTGAAGTTCAAAGTGCGACAATTCGCCAAGGATTATTGTTACAACAATCCTATTTGCTTAAACTTATTCAAACAGATTTTCCACAAGTTACGGTCTTGCAATTTCAAGTAAACCCAAGCTTTAAATCTGTTTAAACTAAAGAGGATATTAGAATGAAAAAAATCGCATTAGCAACCTTTATTGCAATGTTAAGTGCTTGCTCATTACTCCCACAAAAAAGCGTATCAGGTACTTATCAAGGCACATTACCTTGTGCAGACTGTGAAAAAATTGAGGCCGAACTTGTGTTAAATAGTGATAAAACTTACCAATACAATACGGTTTACTTTAAAAATAAAGAGCAACACCCTTTTACCGAAAAAGGTACTTATGCTTGGGATAATAACAAACCTAATGTTGTCCGTTTAACCAACTCTGATAATCTTGCATTGAAAATTGCTGATACTTTTGTTGAGTTTTGTGATGCTTCAGGCAATACAATCAATAGTAAGCACAATTATAAGTTACAAAAAGTATCACCTAAATGATTGTAACCCGAAACTTATAACCTAAAAAAATCCCCAAACAATGTTTGGGGATAACTTAAAAAATAAGAAAAAAAGTATAAATACTTTAACTTAACCAAGGAAATATCTATGAAAACAGTAAGGAATCTCTCTCATATTGAATGGCGGTGAGAGGGGGATTCGAACCCCCGATACAGTCTCCCATATACACGCTTTCCAGGCGTGCTCCTTCAACCACTCGGACATCTCACCGAATCAATAAAAAATGTGCATTAAAATGCACATCTGAAAGATGATTGAACTATACTGATTTTTTACAGTCTAATCAAGCATTTTCTTCATAAAGAAAAATAAATTATGTTAATGACCATGGCCTAAGCAGTTTGTGGATGCAGGAATCTGTTCATTACGCTCCATCCACTCTTCTGGCGTATAAAGATGTAAAGCCAGTGCATGAACGCCATTCTGTAATTCATCTGCTAAACAAGTATAAACCGCTTGGTGACGAGCAACTGCACGTTTATCCTTAAACAAAGATGATACCATCGTCACTTTAAAATGGGATTCAGCCCCACGGCCAGAACTATGACGATGACTTTCATTTTCAATATGGAGTACATCGGGAAAAAATTGGGATTGTAATTTTGTTACAATTGTATGTTCAACAGACATTTTATTCTCTCTTAGATTTGGCAAATTTTGCAGATGATACTATACTTTATTCGATTTTATCCATATAACTAAAGGAATCTATCATGAAACTCAACAAAAAAGTTATTTTAGCTGTCACAACGCTAAGCGCAGCTTTATTAGCTGGATGTCAAAGTCAGTCGAATACCTTAACCTTCACGACACCGGCGCCTACCGCAATGTTTAATACTCATAACCAAACAGCTTTAGTCAATGTTAGTACACAAGATTTACGTACTTCCGCGGAAGTCGCCAGCTACACAACAGCAGGAAATGTCAATCGCCTTAATGCTGTACCGAGTGTAACACAGCTTTTCCAACAAGCAATGCAACAAAATTTAAATAGCAAAGGTTTTACTATTGTCAATGGCGCAGGTAACGCAAATGTGATTGTGAATGTTCGCAAATTCTTCGCCGATGTTGAACAAGGTAATTTACGTTATAAAGTTAATGCGAATGTCAATGTTGAAGTCGTTGTACAAGGTGCACGTGGAAACTTCGCTAAGAATTTTAATACCTCTCGTGGATACGAAGGGGCGTTTGGTGCAGATAATAACGAAATCCATAAAGTGCTAAGTCAAGCATATAATGATGCCATTTATGCCATCTATAACGATAATGAAGTTGGCAACGCCATTCATCAATTCAAATAATCCGATTTACAAGCGGTGAGATTTTGTAAAAAATTTACAAAATCCGACCGCTTGTTTTCTCTCTAATGAAAAAAACCATGCGAATTCCAAGAATATATCACCCTGAACCTTTAGCGAATCAAAGCCACTGTATTTTGAGTGAAGATGCCTTTAACCACGTTGGTCGAGTACTGCGTATGGGCGAAGGCGCAGAACTGATTTTATTTGATGGTTCTAACCATATTTTTAATGCCGTGATTGAAAGTGTAGGTAAAAAACAGATCAGTGTTGCCATCACGCAAAGTCAATTAGACGATCGAGAATCAACTTTACCGATTCATTTAGGACAAGTGATCTCTCGTGGAGATCGGATGGAATTTACCATTCAGAAATCCGTTGAGTTAGGGGTCACGACTATCACGCCATTATGGTCTGAACGTTGTGGTGTAAAACTAGATGGCGAACGTCAAGATAAAAAAATTCAGCAATGGCAAAAAATTGCGATTGCGGCATGTGAGCAATGCGGGCGTAACATTATTCCTGAAATTCGCCCAATCATGAAATTAACCGATTGGTGTAAAGAACAAGATGGTATGTTGAAGCTGAATTTACACCCTCGTGCAAAATATACCTTGAAATCATTGCCGAACGTACCCAAAGAAGGAGTTAGATTGCTGATTGGCTCAGAAGGTGGGCTTTCTCCAGAAGAAATTGCGATGACAGAGACAGAAAACTTCACCGAAGTTTTATTAGGTAAACGCATTTTACGTACTGAAACTGCTTCCCTTGCTACCATTACAGCATTACAACTGCTTTATGGAGATTTAAGTTAAATGATGAATTTACAAGGACAATTTCTGATTGCCACACCAGAAATGAATGATGAATACTTTGATCGCTCTGTTATCTATATTTGTGAACATAACGAACAAGGGGCGATGGGCATTATGATTAATTCGCCAACGGATTTATCTGTCATGGAACTGTTGGCAAAAATGGATTTCTTGATGGCAAATGAACGCAATTATACGAAAGATCAATTAGTATTAAGTGGAGGTCCTGTTGGGCAAGAGCGTGGCTTTATTTTACATACGCCAACAGAACAATTTTTCCTACATAGCTATCCAACTGCCGATGGATTAACCTTAACGACTTCAGGCGATATTCTTGATACCTTTGGAAGAGAAGATGCGCCTGAACATTTTATTGTCTGTTTAGGTTGCTGTACTTGGAAAGCAGATCAACTAGAAGATGAAATTGCACGAAACTATTGGGTAACCTCTCCTTCATCAAACAAAATTTTGTTTGAAACAGGCTATTTAGATCGTTGGAATGAAGCCAATGCCCTATTAGGTATTGAAGGCATTTTAGGAAAAGCAGGGAGAGCTTAATGAGCCAAACGATTTTAGCTTTTGACTTTGGCACAAACAGCATTGGCTGTGCGGTAGGACAAAGTATCACAGGGACAGCGCAAGGTTTACCCGCATTTAAAGCACAAGATGGCATTCCTAATTGGGATTTAATCGGTAAAGTTATCGCCGAATGGCAACCAGATCTTTTGGTGGTCGGTTTGCCATTAAATATGGACGGTACAGAACAACCGCTCACCCAACGAGCCAAGAAATTTGCGAATCGTTTAAATGGTCGCTTTAACTTACCTGTTGAACTACAAGATGAACGTTTAACCACGGTAGAAGCCCGAGCCGAGATCTTTGCTCGTGGTGGTTTTAAAGCATTAAAAAAGGATAAAGTGGATTCAATTTCCGCTTGTCTGATTTTAGAAAGTTGGTTTGAAAATCAATAAAATTGCAACGTTTTATAACAAAGTGACCGCTTGTTGTATTCAAAAATGGCTGGTTCGACTAAAACTGTCGAGCCAGCCATTGTAGTTTAAAGAGATAAAATCTCTTTTACTGTGAAATTAATTTTTTAACTAAATCAATCAATTGCTGATTTTGAGCAGGTGATAACTTGCCTTCTGAGACAAATTGTACTTTACCGCTTTTATCTAATACCGTAATAAAACTTTCTTTCTCTTTGAGTTTCCATGCATTTTTCACTGTGCTTTTCTGGTCAAGGACAACTTGAGAATGCGGATTCTCTAATTTCCCATCTTCCGCACTGCTTTTTACAAATGCACCTGTGGCAACAATCGCATCATCGGCATTGATAATGGTCGTTGTTTGATATTTTGAACGATCAAAGCCTGCACTTTTAATTGCGTCCATCAACGGCTGATTTTTCTCTTTTACGCTACTTCTACCTGCCAAATGGTGAACTACTCTAACTTTACCTGCTAAAGATGAAGATTGCCATTGACGATAACTCACGTTTTTACCGTTTGCGATTAACTCACCATCTTGCATAACGGCAACTGAAGGTAACGTTTGATTGAGTTGTACATTATGTGCAAATGCAATATTTGCAAAAAATAGACCTAAAACACCCGCTTGTAATACTGTTTTTCTCATTTTTTCCTCTTTTACCATTGAATTTTATCTAAGTAGAAACAATATTTGGCTACCCTATCATAAAAAAGCATTTAAACAGAGCTGATGAGTCTATTTCCTGAATTTCTACTCGTTTAATTATTGATTTTATGCTATTTTATCGGGCGTTTTTCTCACAATTTGAGAAAACTCTATTCTATTTTCTAACATATTGATTTTAAGGAGTTTATATGCAACAAGGCGGCGGAATGGAAATGATCTTTATTTTGGTTGTTTTCGGTCTTATCTTCTATTTTATGATTTATCGCCCACAAGCAAAACGTCAAAAGCAACAACGTGAACTTTTAGCTGGCTTATCAAAAGGTGATGAAGTGCTAACAAGCGGTGGCTTAATTGGTAAAATTAGCAAAGTGACTGCAGATAACGATAATATCGTTATTGCGTTAAATGATACAACTGAAGTGACGATCAAACGTGATTTCGTGGTTGCAGTGTTACCAAAAGGTTCACTCAAATCTCTTTAATTCTTTCCGTGAGAAAGGGGACTTATCGTGTTAAACCGTTTCCCTCTTTGGAAGAACCTAATGGTGATCCTTGTGGTCGCCATTGGTGCTTTATATGCCCTTCCAAATTTATATGGTGAAGACCCATCAGTACAAATTTCAGGTACGCGTGGGCAACAAGCGTCACAAGAGACGCTAACACAAGTGCATTCTGCACTTGGCTCTTTAAACATTACCCCAAAATCTGCCGTTCTCGAAAATGGCTCTATTCTTGTTCGTTTGAATAAAGATGAAGAACAGTTACCAGCGAAAGAGAAAATTGCAGAAGTTTTAGGTAATAACTATTCTGTTGCATTAAATCTTGCGCCTGCGACACCTGAATGGCTAACATCCATCGGTGGTGAACCGATGAAACGTGGTTTAGACTTGCGTGGTGGTGTTCGCTTCCTAATGGAAGTCGATATGAATACTGCATTGGCTAAACAACAAGATCAGCTTCAAGATACCTTACGTAACGATTTCCGTAAGGAAAAATGGCAATACAAAGCGGTTAGAAAAGCAGAAAATTTTGCAAATGAAGTTGAATTTATTGATGCTGACACAGCAGATAAAGCCGTTCGTTATATTCGTAGAACAAATCCAAATCTAGAAGCTACATTTGTTTCTCCAACTGTTGTTCTTTTTGCTCAATCCGCTCAAGGTTTAGCTACTTCTCGCGATTTAGCCATTGAACAAAACTTATCTATCTTACGTAAGCGTGTTGAAGAACTAGGTGTGTCTGAGCCTACTATTCAACGCCAAGGTGCTGATCGTATTGTTGTCGAATTACCTGGTGTACAAGATACAGCAAGAGCAAAAGAAATTCTTGGTGCAACTGCGACTTTAGAATTCCGTCTCGTAAATGTAAATGCGAATGTAGAATCTGCTGCGCGTGGTATCGTTCCTGCCGATTCTGAAGTGAAATATAGTCGAGAAGGTTCTCCAACCGTACTTTATCGTAAAGTCATTTTAGGTGGTGAACATATTATTAATGCAACATCAGGCAAAGACGAAAGAGGCTTACCAAATGTAAGTATTACTCTTGATGCGGCTGGTGGTGATTTAATGTCAAATGCGACTAAATCAGCTGTTGGTAAACCAATGGCAACGCTCTTCAGTGAATTTAAAGACTCTGGACGTCGAGATGCAAATGGTAAAGTGATCTTAGAGAAACATGAAGAAGTGATCAATGTCGCAACCATTAACTCTCGTTTAGGTAGTAGTTTCCAAATCACTGGCATTAATAGTGCCGCAGAAGCGCAAAATCTAGCTGTATTACTTCGTTCAGGAGCATTAATTGCACCTATCGTGATTGTTGAAGAACGAACAATCGGTGCATCTCTAGGTGCAGATAATGTTGCACAAGGGATGGATGCTGGATTATTAGGATTAGGATTAACTATTTTATTCTGTGTCGTGTTCTATAAAGTATTTGGTTTATTTGCAACCGCTGCACTATTAGCAAACTTGGTACTCACGATTGGTTTAATGTCTTTAATTGGTGCAACATTAACTATGCCTGGTATTGCAGGGATTGTTCTTGCGGTAGGGATGTCGATTGATGCTAACGTATTAATTTATGAACGTATCAAAGAAGAAATCCGTAATGGAAGACCAATCCAACAAGCTATTCACGAAGGATATAATGGTGCATTTACGAGTATCTTCGACTCAAACTTAACAACTGTTTTAGTTTCATTAATCCTTTATGCCGTAGGAACAGGTCCTGTAAAAGGCTTTGCTGTTACCCTTGCTTTGGGGGTAATGATCTCTATGTTTACAGCAATTACAGGGACACGTATGTTAGTGAACCTTGTTTACGGCGGTAAACGAGTGAAAAAACTTTGGATTTAAGGGGAATCAAATGACTGTTCAAACAACAGAAAAAGAAGTGGAAATCAAGCTCCCGTATCGTTTGGTTCCTTTTATGAAATACCGAATGATTGCCTTTACTTTCTCAATTATTGTTACGGCATTATGTATTTTTTCGGTAGTAACAAAAGGATTCAACTGGGGATTAGACTTTACTGGCGGAACTGTTATAGAAACTAATTTCTCTCAGCCAGCAGATCTTGCTAAAGTACGTTCAGTATTAGATGAAAGCGGATACTCTAGTGCATTGGTACAAACCTTTGGTGGACAAAAAGACATTATGATCCGTTTACCTGCATCTGCAGGCGATATGACTTTAGGAAATAAAGTCATGGATATTATCCACCAAAAACTCGATCCTGAAGCTAAAATCCAAAGTATTGAGTTTGTAGGACCTAATGTTGGTGAAGAACTTACTCAAGGTGCGATCTACGGAACACTCGCCACCTTAGCAATGCTCTTACTTTATGTCGGTATTCGTTTTGAATGGCGTCTCGCTGCTGGTGGGGTATTGGCATTATTTCATGATGTGATGGTAACTATTGGGATATTCTCTTACCTACAAATTGAGATTGACTTAACCTTCGTTGCAGCAATTTTGTCTGTAGTAGGTTATTCTCTCAATGACAGTATCGTTGTATTTGACCGAGTGCGGGAAAACTTCCCTAAAATTCGCCGTGCAACATCACAAGAAATTATTGATATTTCATTAAGCCAAACACTATCAAGAACATTGATGACATCTGTTACAACATTATTTGTTGTATTAGCACTTTACTGGCTTGGTGGTCCAACGTTGCATAGTTTCTCTCTTGCATTACTCATTGGTATTGCATTTGGTACTTACTCTTCTATTTATGTTGCTGTTGGTGTTGCTCTTGCATTAGGGCTAAAACGTGAACATATGATTCAACCTGTAGTTGAAAAAGAAGGTGCAGATCAGAAATCTTTAACAGATTACTAATCTAAAACTATGTATCTAAACAAAAGAGTTGCTAAAAATTATTTCTATAATTCCTAGCAACTCTTTTTATTTATACATTTACTAATAATATTGAGTAGAAAAGGAAGGAATGATTATTTAACGCTCCCTTAAACTTTCAGTAAAGGACTCTTCTAGTGGACTCAGTAGGAAACTAATAACACTACGTTCCCCTGTTTTTATCTCTGCAACAACATTCATTCCTGAACTTAATTGTACTTCCTTATTACCATTGGTTAATGTCTCTTTATTGATTTCAATAATAGAATTAAATACCAAACCAAGCTGTGGGTGCTCTATAGCATCCAAAGTAATATTCTTTACTTTTCCATAGAGATACCCATATCTTGTATAAGGGAATGTTTCCACTTTAATCACTGCTTCTTGTCCAACTTCAACAAAACCTATATCTTTATTTTGAATTAATACACTCACTTCTAATACATCGTCTTTAGGTGCAATAACCATTAACGTTTCAGCTGTAGTCACCACACCACCCTTTGTATGAGTTTTTAGCTGTTGAACTGTCCCTGATACAGGTGCACGAATAATAGATGCAAATTGACGTTGCTCATTTTTTTCAAGTTCTAAAGTGAGTTGTTTTTCACGTTGTATATTTTGTTGCAATTTTTCCAAAATATCGCTTTTAAACAATTGAGTAACTAATTGTAAGGACTCTTGAGCCTGTAACACATCGCTGTCAATTTCTTTAAGATGAGACTGATAGACGGACAGTTCATTAACAACCTCAACATATCTATTTTCTTGAGCCAATAATTCATGCTTAGAAACAGATTTTACATTATATAGTTTTTTTAAATCACCTAGTTTTTCCTTCTCAATACGACTAGCAGCTTCATATTTTCGGATATTAGCCAACACCGTCTGCCGTTCAGCTTGCTTACGTTGATACGCTAATTCTTTTTGGTATTTTTGTTTTTGCCATGTTTCAAATTGTTCAGTAATTAAATGTCGCGTATTAGCTTTATCTTCATCTTGTACTGCATCAAAATCAGCCTGATTAAAATCTAATAAAGGTAATCTATCGTGCTCAATACTGTATAACAAGGCTCTATATCGATAACCATCTAACTTTTCTAGTCCTAATGATACTTTCGTTTTTTGTTGATCTGCATCAGCACCGAGTGCAGTAAGATTTAGAAGTAATTGCCCTTTTTCAACAAATTCACCTTCTTTAACAAGTATGTCTTTAACCAATGCATTTTCGATAGGCTTTATTTCTTTACTATGCCCTCTAAATACCAATTTACCCGTAGCACTGGCGACAATTTCTACTTTGCTAACAATAGAAATAATAATAGCTAAAAGTAGAAACAACATAATCAAATACGCAATTAGACGTGGTCTCTTTGATATTGGCGTTTCAATTAATTCTAGATGTGCAGGTAAAAATTCATTTTCATCTTTTTGTCTAGCTGGAGTATCAAGTTGTTTACGAATTTTCCATACTTCTCGCCAAATATTACGATAGCGTTGAAAAAATTCCCAGAGTCCTATAATCCATAATTTCATGCTATTTCACCTTAATTTGATTGTAGTTGGTTGAGATAGTAATAAAGCCCATCTTGATTTTTGAGTAATTCATTATGAGCACCTTGTTCCACAATATGCCCTTTTTCCATCACAATAATGCGATCGGCATTTTTTACTGTAGAAAGGCGGTGTGCAATAATGATTACTGTACGACCATGGCAAATTTTCTGCATATTACGCATAATGATATGCTCAGATTCATAATCTAATGCGCTTGTAGCTTCATCAAAAATCAATATTCTAGGGTTATTTACTAAAGCTCTCGCAATAGCAATACGTTGACGCTGTCCTCCAGATAGTCCTGTGCCTTGTTCTCCTACAATAGTATTGTAACCTTCACGTAATTCAGAGATAAAATCATGTGCTCCAGCTAATTTTGCGGCATAAATAACTCTTTCCATAGGCATACTTGGATCAGTAAGTGCGATATTGTCACGAATACTACGATTCAGTAACACATTATCTTGTAAAACTACCCCAACCTGTCGACGTAACCAATTAGGATCTGCAAGGGCAAGATCATGTCCATCAATTAACACTTGCCCGTTTTCTGGAGTATAAAAACGTTGTAGTAATTTGGTGAGAGTACTTTTACCTGAGCCAGATCGCCCAACTATACCCACTACTTCTCCCTGTTTAATTGATAAATTTACATCATCTAAGATTACAGGTGCATCAGGTTTATAACGAAAACGAATATTTTTAAAAGCAATATCACCGTTAATTTCTGGTAGTGACAGTTTGCCACGAAAATTTTCTGTAGGAGAATTTAATACATCTCCCAATCTCGTAATTGAAATTCCTACTTGTTGAAAATCTTGCCATAACTGTGCTAAACGGACGACTGGTGCGATTACTTGCCCTGAAAGCATATTAAAAGCAATTAATTGCCCAATGCTAAGATCACCTGATATAACTAAATGAGCTCCCAGCCATAAGTTAATGATCATTACCGCTTTTTGAATAAGTTGTACACCTTGTTGCCCAATCGTTGCCAATACCGTTACTCGGAAATCTGCCGATACATAGCTCGCTAATTGTTTATCCCAAATATTGGTCATCTGTGGTGTTACTGCTAGGGCTTTAATCGTATCAATTGCAGTGACAGATTCTACTAAAAAGGATTGGTTATCCGCATTTCTAGCAAATTTTTCATCTAAACGGCGACGAAGTATTGGACTAATAAATAGTGACCATGCGATATAGCAAGGTAACGATAACAAAATGACAATAGTCAGTTTTGGGCTGTAATACCACATTACAGCAAAGAAAATGAAAGAAAATAAGAGATCCAATACAGAAGTAAGAGCTTGGCCTGTTAAGAAATTACGTATTTGATCTAATTCTCGTACACGTGCAACAGTATCTCCTACTCGTCTATTTTCAAAATACGAAATTGGTAATGCTAACAAATGACGGAATAATTTTGCTCCAAGTTCTACATCAATTCGGCTAGTACTATGAGAAAATACATAAGTTCGTAAACCACTTAAAACAATTTCAAAGATCACCACAATGGCTAATGCTATTGTAATAACATTAAGCGTTGAGAAACCTCGATGCACGAGGACTTTATCCATAACAACTTGGAAAAACAGCGGAGTAATTAACGCAAAAAGTTGTAGAAAAATAGATACAATTATTGTCTCAACAAAAATTTTACGATATTTAATTACTGCTGGGATAAACCAAGTAAAATCAAACTTTGCTAATTGCCCCATAATAGAAGCACGAGAAGTGATAAGAACCACACTGCCTTGAAAAAGCTGTTGGAACTCTACATCACTTAACACTTTTGGATTCCGTTCTTCTAGGTCAAAGATAAGATAACGATTCGTTTGGGTATCAATTTTTGTAAGAATCACATGCTGACCATCATCTCGCCAAATCAATGCTGGAAGGTGAATAAATGGCAATCTATCAATACTTTTTTCTACCCTTTTAGCTTTCAAATCTAGTGACTTTGCTGCTAATAACCATGATGTCAAATTTAAGCCTTTACCATCTAGATCAAATTTATGTTTTATTTCTTCAGGACTTACAGCAACATTATGATACTGTGCAAGAATTACTAAGGCATGTAATCCATAATCTTTTGTTTCGTTGAAGGACATTTATGACTCCATAAAAATAAAATAGCAATCCTAAGATTTTTCTAGGATTGCTATTGATTATTAAAAATGGTTAAGCTGCTCTAGCTAAACTACTTAATATAACTGAGTTTACATTAGTTGATGACATCAGTCCTAAGCCTGTACCAGCAACATGTGAACTTGTAAAAGTGCTCGCAGAAGATACGATTTTACTTACATCATTATTCAATGATGCAGAAGGAGTCGTATTGATTCTACTGAATTCGTCAAATTCATTAGCCACTGAAACAATTTCCTTTTCAGTACGTTTTGCTAGGCCAAAATTACCTGCACTCGAAATGATCTTACTTAGTTCATTTTTGATTGAAGCTAAGTTGCTTTCATTTTGATCCTTAATAGCATTATGGAGTAAACTATCTTTATTATTAAGAGATGCTTCTAAACTCTCTGCAGTCAATTGTCTACCATTTTTATCAATAATTTTCTCAATCTTATGATTATGATTGTTGCCTGCTATAAACCAGTCTTTGACCGTGAGTAAGTTAGAACCATTACTATGGTTTCTAAACTCAAGGTTATTATTGACCCTTTTAATTGATAGACTATCAAAAGAAATATCTGATAAATATAATTTATCTGAATCGCTAGCCTTACCCTGATCATAAATAGTATGTTGACCTGAAGCTGAGCGATAAATATAGAAATCGCTACCTTCTCCACCTTCTAAGTAATCATTACCTTCTCCACCTTCAAGTAAATCAGCTCCTGCACCACCATAAAGTTTATCGTCGCCTTTACCGCCACGAAGAACATTGGAACCATAACCGAAAACCTGAAGTTCGTCGTTACCATCTCCCCCACTGAGATAATTATTACCATTACCTCCAAGGAGTTTGTCATCACCTTCTCCACCATAAAGCTGGTCATCGCCGCTATCTCCACGTAATTCATCGTTACCTTTGTCTCCGTGTAAGATATCATCGCCATCATTACCGTGTAATAAATCGTCATCTTCGGCACCGTGGAAAATATCCCTAAACTTGCTACCTTTGAACTCGTCTCTGTGGTTACTTCCAATAACTTCTTCAACAGAATGAAGCTCATCTTGTGCTTTTAGATTACTATTACCTGACTGAGTCAATTCATAATCACGATATTCCAAAGTCTCTTCACGTTTACCTACAGAAGATTTTTGTTTTTTCACAACTTCTCGAAGAATTTTTGTAGCACCACTTAATTCTCGAGTTACCGAATAGCGTCCTTGTTCAGTTGATTTAGTTCCATCAACGACCAAAAGCCCCGTATCTGTTTTGTCATAATAAACTACATCATGACCTTGACCAGCATGAATCTCTGAAGAACCTGCAGCCAAGAACACTTTGTCATTACCATGACCAAGATGGGATGTAAGACGAACTTCACGGTACTCTTCACCACGAGCAACAGATGAGCTGATATGTGCATGCTGGATTAAATTAGTATAATCATAGACAGCACCTTTATTTTTTACGCCATTAACAGACCACTGATTTACACCATTTACCACTAATTTCGTCACATATTCATATTTACCTGTTTGAGTCCGTTCTCGTGATTCTGTACCAGGTGTTAATAATGGTGTAACAAATTTTAATAGCGTTGATGTTTGACTATTTGAAATATCAATTTTCCCTTGAGTTGGGTCGAATACAACTTTCTCAAAGTCATCAGGTTTTTTCTCTAATAATTTACCTTCTGCAAAATAATCAACATATGCCTTACCACTGGAGATTTTATCCCCTTTACTTGTAATACCTGCTAGTTCACCAATATATTCATCCCAACGTTGTTGAGTAATTAATACAGCTCTTTCTGTTTCATATTGTTTATTGAAACTTGATAATAAAGAGAATGAATCTTCTAAAAAGGCTTTATGACGAGCATCATATCCATTTTCGAAGTAATTTTTACCGTATTTTTTCTCCCATTCATCAATCTTACTACCTAGTTTTGATGCAACATGATCTAACATCGGCTGTTTAGAGAACTCTAAAATACCAGAAATGAGTCCTGTAATACCTGTAACTAATAAAGTAATTGGCGCTCCAACCAATGCACCTGCACTTGCAGCAGCAGTGCCTGCTGCGATAGCAGAAAGCGCTGTACTAATTGTAGTAATAGATGCATCAATAGTACCTGCTTCATGATAAAACTCTGAAAGTAGTTTATCTCCCTCATAGCCTAGTTTTTTGAAGCGTTCTGCAAATTCACTAATTTCTTTAGAGCGGTTGAAATTATCTGCCACACGTAAGAATGCGAGCGGGCTTATAGCTAAAGAAATACTAGATGCAATTAGCGCAGCCGCAGGACCAGTAGTTGATAAGCCTGCTGCTAATCTCTGAGCCAGAATATAGCTTGATACTGCTTTTGTAATACCGCCAATTACTTGATTAGAAAGTTCAAAACCTGCGGCAACTCTAGTGCCTGTTGATGCATTTTTATCAGCAAGCGCAAAACTTGCCGTAACTCCTGAAAGTAAACTTGAAATAATATCCAAGCCTAATCCTGTTTTAGTTAATGCAGAACCTGAAATCTGTTGCAATTGACGACCAACACCGCCTAAGCCTTTAGCATTTTCTACCAGTTTCCCAAAATTCTGAATTTGTTCAGTAAAGGCTTCAACAGTTGCTGTACCTTTAGCTATATTGCTGACAAGTTCGGATGTTAAAGCAACGCCTGCTTTAGCTAATTCAAGTTCAGAACCACCACTAATAATAGCTTCATTGAGATTAATCCCCGCTAATACAGTGCCTAATACAGACTGAATACCTGAAATAACCGCTTGGCCCTTAGCCAACTTATCTATAGTTTCTCCCGTTGAACTACCAACAACATTAGAAATCTTTGAGTGATCCTTTAAAAATTTATCTAATTGAGGGAGAAATAAAGTGAGACCACGTTCTGTTAGCCCTAAAAATTGATCTGCTACACCTAAGCTTTTGTGAGCAATTTCTAGATCATTTCGGTCGACATATTGCACTTGAATGCCTAATTCTTCGGCAGCTTTCACTAAATCAAATAAACCGTTACCGAGATTTCCATCATAATCTTTCGGAATCGCTAACACGAGTCTATTCCCGAGTTTTTGAGTCGCTTTACCAGCTGCTAGTGCTTGTAATTTAGCTTGACTCACCCCATATTGCAGGCCATTTTTAGTTACGTTATAGCCTTTTTTTGCTTGCTGTTTGGCTATTTCTGCCTGTTTTTTAAGATCTGAGAGCATGCTTGACCATGTACTCATATTTTGTCTCCTTTTAATTTTTCTGTTGTTAAATTATTAAGAACATAAGTAAGTTCTTCTTGATATTGTTGTTTTAATTTTTTTGCTATTGATTTATCGACTTTTCCTCCTTGAACATGAATAATTTTTGCTTCAGTGGAGCCAGGATATACACGAATAGCACGGAATACATCATAAGGAAATTTTTTACGCATATGCTGATAAAGCATATTGTTATCCCCAAATGGGGCAATCCAATCAATAAACCATTTGCGCTCTCCCGAATTCCAGTCTTCAAGTGTTAATGAAGTCACATCACATACATACTTCACTTCATTAGCTAATGTTAAATTTGCCCAACAACAAAATGCCACTGGGAATTCATCTCGCATCAACAATACATATTGATTATGTTGAATAGCGGGTAGAATATTTTTAGCAAATAGAGAAATAGGCCAATCTTTATGCAAAGGAGAATTCGCCCATAACCAAGCAACATGTCCTAAAATTGTAAAATCATTTGTCAAATTCTTAACATTTTTATAACTCATAGCTTTGTTCCAGCATGCTTTAAGAACTATTTATTATATATGACCGCATTCTAACAAAATTGTTCGTAAAAAAAATATGACCATTTGTTATATCAAAAAGATAAGGAAGAGACGGCATAAACAGTTATCATGCCACATGATTATATTTAAGAAGATCTAATTACTCATAGATAAATTAAGGAAAGATGCTCAATAAACCCAATTAAATTTTGTTTCATAAAATGATAATTTTACTTAAATTTACGATTATTTGTATAGTACACTTTACTGGTCCGATCTCTACCTTATATGCTTAAGATATAGCAATTTTTCACCATAAGCCAAAGATAGTTTTAAGATGTAATAATATCTACAAACCGGTATTATGTAGCAGTTGCACAAAGACATCGTAGAGACGGGGTTTATCCCCGCCCGCTAACTATTGGATGTTATTTCGGGCGGGGATAAACCCCGCCCCTACAAGCTTTTCTGAGTTTTGTGCAACTACTACATAATATCGAAAAAAAGCACCGCAACAAGCGGTGCTTTTCTACTGATTTTTTGCAATTTACAATAGAGAACTACTCTTCCCCAAGCAATTTCACCTCACGTCCACGAATTTGGGCTTTTAAGATTTCCACAAACTCTTCGACTTTGTATGTGCCTAAATCTGCACCTTTACGGGTACGCACTGAGACTTTACCTTCAGTGATTTCTTTGTCGCCACAAACAAGCATATATGGCACACGGCGTAAGGTGTGTTCACGCACTTTGAAGCCGACTTTTTCGTTACGTAGGTCTGCTTGGCTGTTGATATTTAACAAATATTCAACACTTAAGAAATTAAGTCTTGTATCGCTTGCAAAATTTTTCTGCATCGAAGTGAATTTCCTTCAATGCATTAATTATCCCAACTTTCAGTATTGGCTGACTATAAATATAACCTAGTTCATTAGGTTGATTTTGGAAAAATCTACCTAACGGATCTATCATCAAGTATGATTGTGTCATCTCATCATTATTTTCTGAACTAATTATATCTCCAAACTTTTGATGTGAAATTAAAAAATGATTAAATTGTATATCATCAATATCCAAATAAGAATTAATAATAGGTAACATTTTGAATACTTTCCATTTGTCAGGTAAAACTGAAGAAATAAAATCCCCCATATATTCACGATAATTTAGTTTATTCACTACCGTATTAATTTTTATTGAAATATTTGGATTTATCTTTCTAATATCAGAAATACCGTCCACAATCTTAGCAAGATCAATAGCTTTTCCTTTTGTCTCTCTACCAATTTCTATATTAGTAATATCATTAATAGAATCGACACTAACCCCCAACATATCAAAATTTTTTGCAATAAATTTATTAATATACTCATTCATCAAACTTCCATTGGTAATACAGGATAAACTCACACCTCTTTTTCTAGCTTCTATAGAAATAATTTTAACATCTTCAGGATATAAAAATATTTCTCCCCCAACTAGATTTAGCCTAATTTTATAAAAACCACTGAATTGAGTAAGTAAAAGTGATACTTGATCTAATAAATCATAGATTTTCTCACGATCGCGAAACAATTCTCTTTTACAAGATTTATCCCATTTAGCAAAGCAATACTGACATTTAAAATTACAAACTTCTGTAATATGCCAATTAACAACTAATTCTTTCATCACTACTCTCCAAATTAACGCTCAACTATAAATCCTATTCTTCTTAGATTACTTTTCAATTTCATATAAGCTCGCTTATCGCTAGGACTAACTGAAATAAAAATACGTTGCTTTCTATCAGGAGACCAAAGCTCACTATGCTTTGATCTCCGATGAAACCACCATCCCACTTTAACTAACCCTTTGATTAGTTGATTTATATCTTTGTTTGAGCTGTACTTAGTACACATAACTTTCTCCTACTCTTGATTTTTAGCATACAATCCATATGTAGATATGGTCTATCTACAAACACAAGGGTAACAATATGAAAGTGACAACTGAGGAAAAAAACGGGGACAATGTTGAAAAAACAAGCAGTAATGCAAAATATTTTGAAGCTATTCAAAAATACAGTAATGAACATTACATATCATTGTCAGATTTAGCAAAGAAAATCTATCTTGCTTATATAGCTGAAGAAGAATCCTATACGGAAGATGAAGAAAAGAGTCATATCAAGAATTTTGCAAGTAATCTAAAAAAATCAATGCAGAGGAAAGAACAAGGTGAGATTACTATTCACAAAGATCTATCTGTAGATAAGAAAAAAATATCTGTAAGAAAAATCTGCGAAATATTAAACCTTGATATCCAAAAAGAAATTACCTATATTGGAAATATTGCTGAGTACAATATTGAAAATTACCGTAAATTTAATAAAGATGCGATTGCTAATTCATCTGAGAAGCTCTGGAATTGGTTTGAAGAGAAAGCTTTAAAAGAAGTCGAATATTATGCTGAAAGAAATAAAAAAGAAGCAATAACTACACTTGCACATTATTACTACTATTTTGGAAAAAATAGCATTAGAAATGTAAAAACAGCACTCAAACTTTATGAACAAGCTGCTTCTGAAGGAGATGAAATAGCACTATATCAACTTGGTATTATTTATGAATATGAAACTGGAGAGATCCCTTGTGATGAAAATAAATCCTTTAAATACTATCAAAAATCAGCCGATTTAGATTTTGATCTCGCTTTAAATAAGCTAGCTTATTGTTATTACGAAGGAAAAG
The DNA here is from genome assembly GCF_003260095.1 of Glaesserella australis. Taxonomy (GTDB): domain Bacteria; phylum Pseudomonadota; class Gammaproteobacteria; order Enterobacterales; family Pasteurellaceae; genus Glaesserella; species Glaesserella australis. The sequence continues at coordinate 148,215 of NZ_PTPX01000014.1, read as the reverse complement.
GTGTACCTAAGAATTTGGATAAATTCTTTGAATATACTGAGAAATCAAGTAAGTTAGGTAATTTAGAAGGTAAACTGAATCTAGCTTTTGCGTACGCTAATGGCATAGGTGTAAATAAAAATGTGAAAGAAGCAATTAACATTTATGATAAAATAATAGTAGATGAACCAATAAATGAATATACTGCTTTTATATATATGACCTTATCCTATTTGTATAGAACAGAAATTTCTGTCCAAGATATAGAGAAATCTAAAATATATCTTATTAAGTACTTTAAAATGTTAATAGAACTCATTGAAAAAACGGATGACAATAATCTAAATATATTGACACCCATATATCAAATGATGAATTTAACCCCAGAAAAATTGATGAGTATCGAGAGAAACTCACATTATGATCGTATAAATAATCCCGTAAAGCCTACTGTACTCAATGCATTGATTTCATAAAAAAAGCACCGCAACAAGCGGTGCTTTTTTACTGATTTTTTGCAATTTACTATAGAGAACTACTCTTCCCCAAGCAATTTCAACTCACGTCCACGAATCTGTGCTTTTAAGATTTCCACAAACTCTTCGACTTTGTATGTGCCTAAATCCGCACCTTTACGGGTACGCACGGACACTTTGCCTTCGGTGATCTCTTTGTCGCCACAAACGAGCATATACGGCACACGGCGTAAGGTATGTTCACGCACTTTGAAACCGACTTTTTCGTTGCGTAGGTCTGCTTTAACACGGATACCTGCATCTGAAAGTTGTTTTACCACTTGTTGCACATAGTCTGCTTGGCTGTCGGTGATGTTCATCACGACCGCTTGCGTTGGGGCTAACCACGCTGGGAAGAAACCTGCGTATTCTTCGGTGATGATCCCAATGAAACGCTCGATTGAGCCTAAAATCGCACGGTGGATCATTACAGGCGTGCGGCGTGAATTATCTTCCGCCACATAAGACGCATCTAAGCGACCCGGTAATGAGAAGTCCACTTGTACCGTACCACATTGCCATTCACGATCTAAACTATCACGCAACGCAAACTCGAGTTTCGGCCCGTAGAATGCGCCTTCGCCTTCTTGGATTTCGTAAGCTAAGCCATTGGCTTTTAATGCTTCCGCTAAGTCTGCTTCCGCGCGATCCCAAATTTCATCTGAACCGATACGTTTTTCGGGGCGAGTTGAAAGTTTCACATAAATATCGGTAAAGCCAAATGTGCTGTAAATATCGTAAACCATTTTGATACAGCCTGTTACTTCCTGCTGAATTTGATCTTCAGTACAGAAAATATGGGCATCATCTTGGGTAAAGCCACGCACACGCATTAAGCCGTGTAAAGAACCTGATGGCTCGTTACGGTGGCAAGAACCAAATTCCGCCATACGAATTGGTAAATCACGGTAAGATTTCAAGCCTTGATTGAAGATTTGAACGTGTCCTGGGCAGTTCATCGGCTTAATCGCATATTCACGGTTTTCTGATTGAGTAGTGAACATCATATCGCCGTAGTTTTGCCAGTGACCTGTTTTTTCCCACAACACACGATCCATCATAAATGGACCTTTCACTTCTTGGTAATCGTACTGTTTTAATTTGGTACGCACGAAAGTTTCAAGCTCACGGAAGATCGTCCAGCCGTCATTGTGCCAGAACACCATACCCGGTGCTTCTTCTTGCATATGGTATAAATCCAACGCTTTACCGATTTTACGGTGGTCACGTTTTGCTGCTTCTTCTAAACGGTGTAAATAGTCGGCAAGTTGTTTTTTATCTGCCCACGCTGTACCGTAGATACGTTGCAACATTTTGTTTTTGCTGTCGCCACGCCAGTAAGCCCCTGCCACTTTTTGTAGTTTGAAATGATGGCAAAAACGCATATTCGGCACGTGTGGACCACGGCACATATCAATATATTCTTCGTGATGATAAAGGGCTGGGCGGTCATCTTTACTGATGTTCTCGTCCAAAATCGCCATTTTGTAGGTTTCGCCACGGCTTTCAAAAGTATCTCTTGCTTCCTGCCAACTCACACGTTTTTTCACCACGTCATAATTGGTTTTCGCCAGCTCTAACATACGTTTTTCTAACGCATCAATATCTTCTTGGGTTAAAGAGCGGTCTAAATCAATGTCGTAATAGAAACCGTTGTCAATGGTCGGGCCGATTGCCATTTTCACATTGGGGAAAAGCTGTTTGATTGCGTGACCGAGCAAGTGAGCCGTTGAGTGACGGATAATCTCTAAACCGTCTTCATCTTTTGCGGTGATGATTTCAAGGGTTGCATCTTCGCTGATAATGTCAGACGCATCACGGCGTTCACCGTTTACACGGCCTGCAATGGTCGCTTTGGCAAGCCCAGCACCGATAGATTGAGCAACTTCCATTACGGAAACGGGGTTATCGAATTGGCGTTGTGAGCCATCAGGTAAAGTAATAATTGGCATTGTTAATCCTTATACAGTGGTCACCCATACGAAAGGTGACTTGTTGATTTAAATAAATTGGTAAATTTTTCAAAACAAAAGACCGCTTGCAAGCGGTCAGTTTTTCAAATTTTTTTGCAAGTTGCTTCACTCGCCCTCACAAATGGGCGGACGGAAAAGCGGACGAATTTTAGCATAAAAAAAGTAAATATTCAGCTTAAGGCACAATTTTGTGAAAAATAGCATATATTCCACCGCTTTCATTTCAAAAAATCCCATTTTTACGCTATCCTATACCACAATTTTTTCGACAAATTTTGAAGGTTAAAAATCATGCAACAACAATACAATCCGAGTGCGATTGAGCCTAAAGTACAGCAGTATTGGGCTGAAAATAAAGTATTCAAAGCCATTAAAGACGAAAGCAAGCCGAAATATTACTGTTTATCGATGTTCCCGTATCCGTCAGGTCGTCTACATATGGGACACGTGCGTAACTACACCATCGGCGATGTGGTTTCTCGCTATCAACGTATGAACGGCAAAAATGTGTTGCAACCAATGGGTTGGGATGCATTCGGCTTGCCGGCGGAAGGTGCGGCAGTAAAAAATAAAACTGCCCCAGCCAAATGGACCTATGAAAATATTGAATATATGAAAGGTCAGCTCAAGTTATTAGGTTTTGGTTTTGACTGGGATCGTGAAATTGCAACCTGTAAGCCTGAATACTACAAATGGGAGCAGTGGTTCTTTACTGAGTTGTACAAAAAAGGTTTAGTGTATAAAAAGACTTCTACGGTGAACTGGTGTCCGAATGATGAAACGGTGTTGGCGAATGAGCAGGTTCACGAAGGTTGTTGCTGGCGTTGTGATACCCCTGTGGAGCAAAAAGAAATTCCGCAGTGGTTTATCAAAATCACCGATTATGCGGAGCAATTATTAAACAGCTTAGATAACTTACCACAATGGCCAGATCAAGTAAAAACCATGCAACGCAACTGGATCGGTCGTTCTGAAGGGGTAGAAATTACCTTTAAAATCAAAGATGTGGATCAGACTTTATCAGTTTACACCACTCGCCCTGATACCTTTTTTGGCGTAAGCTATGTGGCTGTGGCGGCGGCTCATCCGTTAGCTACCCTTGCGGCAGAGAACAATCCAGCGTTGGCGGCATTTATTCAAGAAGCGAAAAACACCAAAGTTGCCGAAGCAGATATTGCCACAATGGAGAAAAAAGGCATGGCGACAGGCTTGTTCGCTATTCACCCATTGACAGGCGAAGAAGTGCCAGTTTGGGTTGCGAACTTCGTGTTGATGCACTACGGCACAGGGGCGGTAATGGCAGTGCCTGCTCACGATGAGCGCGATTTTGAATTCGCACAAAAATACAATTTGCCAATTAAGCAGGTAATCGCACCGCTTGATCATAGCGAGTGGGATTTCTCAAAAGCAGCCTTCACCGAACACGGCAAACTGATTAATTCTGCGGAATTTAACGGTTTAGATTTTGACGGTGCATTTAATGGCATCGCAGATAAATTAGAGGGAATGGGGATCGGTAAGCGTCAAGTGAATTACCGCTTGCGTGACTGGGGCGTTTCTCGCCAACGTTACTGGGGAGCGCCAATTCCAATGCTCACCCTTGAAAATGGCGAAACCGTGACGGTTCCGCTACAAGATTTACCTGTGGTGTTGCCTGAAGATGTGGTAATGGACGGCGTGAAAAGCCCGATCAAAGCCGATCCTGAATGGGCGAAAACCACTTACAACGGTCAGCCAGCCTTGAAAGAAACAGATACTTTCGACACCTTTATGGAGTCGTCTTGGTACTACGCACGCTATGCGTCTCCGCAATATCAGCAAGGTATGTTGGACAAAGACGAAGCGAATTACTGGTTGCCTGTGGATCAATATATCGGCGGTATTGAACACGCCACGATGCATTTGCTCTACTTCCGTTTCTTCCATAAATTGTTGCGTGATGCTGGCTTTGTGACCAGCGATGAACCAACCGAAAAATTGCTCTGTCAAGGTATGGTGCTAGCGGACGCTTACTACTACACTAGCCCAACCAACGAACGTATTTGGGTTTCACCAACGGAAGTGACCGTTGAGCGTGATGAAAAAGGACGTATCATCAAAGCGGTGGACAAAGAGGGGCGTGAGCTGGTTCACAGCGGTATGACCAAAATGTCGAAATCGAAAAACAACGGTATCGACCCGCAAGAAATGGTGGAAAAATACGGTGCGGACACGGTGCGTCTGTTTATGATGTTTGCGTCCCCTGCGGAAATGACGTTGGAATGGCAAGAATCGGGCGTGGAAGGGGCGAAGCGTTTCTTAGGCCGTTTATGGAACTTGGCATACGAATATGCCCAAGCCCCTGCGACTGTGGCGTTAGATCCGACTGTATTAAGCAAAGAGCAAAAAGATTTACGCCGTGATGTCCACAAAACCATTGCCAAAGTGAGCGATGACATTGGTCGCCGTCAAACCTTTAACACCGCGATTGCAGCGATTATGGAGTTGATGAATAAACTCACTAAAGCACCGCTTGCAAACGATCAAGATAAGGCGGTAATGGCAGAAGCGTTAAATGCGGTGATTCGTATGCTTTACCCAATCACGCCACACATCTGCTTTGAATTGTGGCAAGCTCTTGGTAATGAAGGCGCTATTGATTTCGCCCCTTGGGTTGTTGCAGATGAAAGTGCGATGGTAGAAGATGAAAAACTGGTTGTGGTGCAAGTAAACGGCAAAGTACGTGGTAAAATCACTGTATCTGCGACTGCAACGGAAGATGAAGTCAAAGCCATTGCGAAAGCCGATGAAAATGTCGCAAAATATCTTGAAGGGGTAGAGATTGTCAAAGAGATCTACGTGCCGTTTAAGATGTTGAGTTTTGCCGTTAAGGCATAATGTAAGGTGGGTTTTAACCCACCGTTCAACATTTACATTGCTATGTGGTGGGTCAAAACCCACCCTACAATATAAAAATAGCGAAGGTGTCTTATGTTAAAAAAACTCTCTCTTGTTTTTGTGCTGTTTCTAACCGCTTGTGGTTGGCATTTTAAAAATAGTGAATTGTTCCCTGAAGAATTACGCACACTAAGCTTTGAAAGCGCAGATCAGTACAGTGATATGTCTCGAGCACTAAGAAATGAGATGCTACTGACTAATATCAATATTGTGCCAAAATCAGCACAAGTTGCCAATTTACGCTTAAATTCAACGGAAAGTAGCTCACGTGTTGCGTCTGTTTTTAAACAAGCCCGTGAAGCTGAAAAAATCTTAAGTTTAACGGTAAAAGCAACAGTAACGGTTCCAAACAAAGGTTCATATCCAATTGAAACAAGCGTACACCGTACCTTCTTCGATGACTCTCGTGCTGCATTAGCAAAATCAGAAGAGAAAGAATCTATTATGCGCCAAATGTATGACCAAGCATCTCGCCAACTACTTATCAAAGTAGCAGGCTTACAAAAAGCACTGGCTCAAGACAAATAAGATGATACAACGCATTTTCTCAGAGGGATTATCAACGGCTCTCAGTAAAGGCTTACAGCCCTTTTATTTACTGACAGGGCAAGATCTGCTCTTGATCGGCGAAGCTAAAGATCAGATCGTACAAGCGGGTCGTTTGCACGATTTTGATGAAAAGCAGGAATTTACGATTGCCAACGATACCCAATGGGATATGCTGTTCGATCTCGTACAGTCCAACGGCTTATTTTTCAACCGTCAAATTCTGGTACTCAATCTGCCTGAAAATCTCACTGTTGCTCAACAAAAGCAGTTAGCCGAACTGCTAGCGTTTTCACATTCAGATCTGATCTTCATTTTACATCAGCCCAAACTGACCAAAACAATGGAAAAGCAAGGCTGGTTTATCCAGTTGAATAACGCTCTACTGATCAACTGCCAAACTCCCGACATCAGCAAACTGCCGATTTGGTTACAACATCGAGCCAAAGCAATGGAGCTACAACTTGATCCCGAAGCTATTCAATTATTCTGCTACAGCTACGAGGGAAATTTACTGGCATTAAAGCAAGCGTTGCAAATGCTACAACTGCGTTATCCCGAACAGAAAATCGGCTTAAATCGAGCCAAAGAAGTGATTGAACAATCGGCACAGTTTACTCCATTTCAATGGATCGATGCATTGCTTGAAGGCAAGTTCACCCGAGCATCAAGAGTACTACATCATTTACAAAATGAAGAAGTACAACCTGTGGTGCTACTGCGTATCGTACAAAAAGAGTTACTACTCTTACTGGAAATGACACGTTGCCCGCAACCTGTGCTAAACAGCCATCAATCGTTATATAATGGTAATTTACGTGCAGAATTTGACCGCTTGAAAGTGTGGCAAAACCGTCGTAACTTGTATCAAACAGCTGTCTCTCGCTTAACTTACAATAAACTCTACAAACTTATCCAATCACTAGCGGAGCTAGAAAAGCAAGTCAAACAAGAGTTTAGTGATGATAGTTGGCAAGCATTTGAGCGATTTGGTACACTATTTAAATAACTTTTATACCACATTTTTGTAGTAATATTGCAGTTTCAGCAATAGGCAAGCCCATTACGCCCGTAAAGCTTCCTGATAAATGCCTAATAAAAATGCCACCTAAACCTTGAATTCCATAAGCCCCAGCCTTATCCATCGGCTCATTTGTCTTAATATATGACCAAATTTCTTCATCAGTTAGCATTTTAAATTCAACATGACTTGTTTGAATATCCGAAAACGTCTGACCATTGACACTCACACATACTGCAGTAAATACTTGATGAGTTCTTCCTGAAAGCAATTTTAACATTCGATATGCATCAGCTTGATCTAGTGGTTTTCCTAGAATTTGATGATCGACAGAAACCGTCGTATCTGCCGTTAAAATAGGTAAATTTGCAAGATTTTTGTGAGATCTCACCCCTTGTGCTGCCTTATTTTTTTCCAAAGCAATGCGTAAACAGTACGACTTTGCGTCTTCATTTATCAAAGGCGTCTCATCAATTTCACTCTCTATTTTAATCGGTTGTAAACCAATTTGTTGCAACAATTCCCAACGACGTGGACTGTTCGATGCGAGATAAAGCTGATCCATTTATATTTATTCCTGAAATTAATTTGCCTTAATAGAATCTTATCCGATTTACAGAAAAAAAGTAAATTAACAAGTCTACTAAAAATAAATAAGAAACTTTAGTATATTTCAATTTATCTCTCTGAATAGAAGTTTGGATTATCTATAAAAGCTAGCTTAAATTAGTTTCAATTTACGCTCTCTCGTAGGAAGCAACGCATTAGCTTTGGGCAGAAATAGTTATTTTGAGCGTTTCAACTCACGCACCCGTGTGGAGAGCGACAGCCCTTGAAAGCGAGCCAATAGTAAAGCTGTTGGTTTCAACTCGCGCTCCCGTGAAGGGAGCGACATAATGAGCAAGATCCAACCCCTGTTGCAAATAGTGTTTCAACTCACGCTCCCGTGAAGGGAGCGACCGCCAGTGTTGATGATTTTGTGATGCGTATTGGTGTTTCAACTCACGCTCCCGTGAAGGGAGCGACCGGGAACTAATCTATGGTCTTTATTGACTTAATCAGTTTCAACTCGCGCTCCCGCGTGGGGAGCGACAAAATAACAGACAAAGAAATATCTGAACTCAAACGTTTCAACTCACGCTCCCGAGTGGGGAGCGACCAACGTCACACCCCTTGAAATTCGTCAGCAGTTGGTTTCAACTCACGCTCCCGTGAAGGGAGCGACGAGCACAGCTACCGCGAAGCGAAGCGTTTATGGCTTGTTTCAACTCACGCTCCCGTGAAGGGAGCGACCCCAAAATCACCCCAATCCCGTTATGCCCTACAATGTTTCAACTCACGCTCCCGTGAAGGGAGCGACGGGGCGTTTTGTTGATGAATTATTTTGTGTTTATGGTTTCAACTCACGCTCCCGTGAAGGGAGCGACCACAAAACGTGATTTGCCTGTACCTGATATACCGTTTCAACTCACGCTCCCGTGAAGGGAGCGACATTTATCAAAATACTTAGGATAAAACATAAATGAGTTTCAACTCACGCTCCCGTGAAGGGAGCGACTCACAATAGCGAGCAAATGTACCAACTTTACCAAGTTTCAACTCACGCTCCCGCGTGGGGAGCGACATGATGCATCCAAAACTGAAAAGATTACGCAAATCGTTTCAACTCACGCTCCCGCGTGGGGAGCGACGATTTGCGGTAGGACTTCTTCAAATACCCAGTTTTGTTTCAACTCACGCTCCCGCGTGGGGAGCGACCGCCGTAGGGGATTTCCTTCGCAAGTTTGCGCTGGTTTCAACTCACGCTCCCGCGTGGGGAGCGACTATTTTTTATGGTTTTGTTTTTAGTGTTTTTTAGTGTTTCAACTCACGCTCCCGCGTGGGGAGCGACGACAAATGGATTGACACGGACGCCGTGGCTGAGCGGTTTCAACTCACGCTCCCGCGTGGGGAGCAACAGGTTTAAGCGCAGAAACAGGTGCAGACATTGATGTTTCAACTCACGCTCCCGCGTGGGGAGCGACCTTGCGAATTCGCTTTATCCAAGTGGTAAAGGCGGTTTCAACTCACGCTCCCGCGTGGGGAGCGACTGATTATTTTGTTGTACATAGGGTTTCCTTTTATTGTTTCAACTCACGCTCCCGCGTGGGGAGCGACTGAGATAACCGTTGTGGATTGCTTTTTGAGAGCAGGGTTTCAACTCACGCTCCCGCGTGGGGAGCGACCACTTAATGCCATTTTTACCACTCTCTAAAAGATGTTTCAACTCACGCTCCCGCGTGGGGAGCGACGCCATCGAAATGGATAAAGCCGTTCGTGCTTATATGTTTCAACTCACGCTCCCGCGTGGGGAGCGACCAAGAAACGCCTTTTTGATAGAGAGCGTTTAAGAGTTTCAACTCACGCTCCCGCGTGGGGAGCGACTCCTCTATATTCATTCCAACGCTTTAGAAGTGTAGTTTCAACTCACGCTCCCGCGTGGGGAGCGACTAACTATTCCAACTAAAGGGGCTAAACCTGATGATGTTTCAACTCACGCTCCCGCGTGGGGAGCGACGCATACGAGCTTTTAAACAAACAACGCCTTATCGGTTTCAACTCACGCTCCCGCGTGGGGAGCGACAACTTGTAAAAGCGTTGGGCGGTGTCTATTCAATCGTTTCAACTCACGCTCCCGCGTGGGGAGCGACGCACTAAATATATTATTGGTTTTACCTAATAATAAGTTTCAACTCACGCTCCCGCGTGGGGAGCGACCTGTACATTCTTGCTAGTGATGGGCGATCTGCAACGTTTCAACTCACGCTCCCGCGTGGGGAGCGACCAACGCAAGATGTGATTGCTTTAGGTCGTGAGAAAGTTTCAACTCACGCTCCCGCGTGGGGAGCGACTAATAGATAATTGTGCATTTGATAACATCAAACCTGTTTCAACTCACGCTCCCGCGTGGGGAGCGACTCTTTCGCTTTTTCCATACGTTTAGCAATGCCTTGTTTCAACTCACGCTCCCGCGTGGGGAGCGACGTACAAGAAAATTTATAAGGTTAAAACTATGAAGTTTCAACTCACGCTCCCGCGTGGGGAGCGACTACGTTTACGCATTGTTTTTAAGCCGTCATAAACGTTTCAACTCACGCTCCCGCGTGGGGAGCGACAAAAGCCGTATCGCCTAGTTTAGCGAATTTAGGGTTTCAACTCACGCTCCCGCGTGGGGAGCGACGGGTTATAACGGCTTTTGCGTGCTACGCTCGGTTGGTTTCAACTCACGCTCCCGCGTGGGGAGCGACAACATCTGCTTCGTCAGCTTCTTTCGCCCATTCGAGTTTCAACTCACGCTCCCGCGTGGGGAGCGACCATTGCTAGACGAGAGTGCTAACCGTATGGGCGTAGTTTCAACTCACGCTCCCGCGTGGGGAGCGACGACTTGGGCTTTTAGTTTAAGTAAGTCATCGGTAGTTTCAACTCACGCTCCCGCGTGGGGAGCGACCTAATCATAAGATTATTAGGTGGCACGAACCATACGTTTCAACTCACGCTCCCGCGTGGGGAGCGACAACGCCAAAGTATTTCGCTAAATGGGTTCAAATGTTTCAACTCACGCTCCCGCGTGGGGAGCGACACTCGCCTTTGGTATTCACCACAAACACGCAAAGGTTTCAACTCACGCTCCCGCGTGGGGAGCGACTCGACATTGCTCAAGAGAGACTAAATAATAAATAGTTTCAACTCACGCTCCCGCGTGGGGAGCGACTCCATCTTGCCATCTTCTTTTTCTAGCCAACAAAGGTTTCAACTCACGCTCCCGCGTGGGGAGCGACGAGCCTTGCTGGTGAGCTGAATTTAGCTCGTGATGTTTCAACTCACGCTCCCGCGTGGGGAGCGACAAAACTGTTATTTATTGGTTATATCGGACCCATGGTTTCAACTCACGCTCCCGCGTGGGGAGCGACAGCGGTGTTAATTCTGCAAAACTTCGCAATCCTGTTTCAACTCACGCTCCCGCGTGGGGAGCGACTCTCGCTCATCATCTATTGATTCTCGCCCACGATGGGTTTCAACTCACGCTCCCGCGTGGGGAGCGACACTTTTTCAATGAAAGAGCTAAATAGCAAAGATTGGTTTCAACTCACGCTCCCGCGTGGGGAGCGACTTTAGTATTCCCTAAAACTTGATTGTATTATAAAGTTTCAACTCACGCTCCCGCGTGGGGAGCGACAAAGAGATCGCCGTTGAAATATACGGCGAAAAAGTGTTTCAACTCACGCTCCCGCGTGGGGAGCGACTCACTAAATCACAAAATCCACGCAATCACTTTGTAGCGTTTCAACTCACGCTCCCGCGTGGGGAGCGACGTTACTGTTAGATTATCCTTTCTAGTGTTCCCTAGTTTCAACTCACGCTCCCGCGTGGGGAGCGACGATGGATCCTGATGATGAGCTTACGTTTAGCGTGGTTTCAACTCACGCTCCCGCGTGGGGAGCGACGCTCAGGTATATAACCCTGTCACACAGCGTACAGTTTCAACTCACGCTCCCGCGTGGGGAGCGACCCACGCTTTTGTTAATGCGTCATCAGCTTCATTAAAGTTTCAACTCACGCTCCCGCGTGGGGAGCGACCATTCATTTCAGTTAAAAGCACTTCCGTTTGAGTGTTTCAACTCACGCTCCCGCGTGGGGAGCGACTGTTATTCTTCGTAAGCGTAATACCTGTGTTTATTGTTTCAACTCACGCTCCCGCGTGGGGAGCGACCTGTTGATGGTACACAACTTGCAGGGTTTTATGACGGTTTCAACTCACGCTCCCGCGTGGGGAGCGACATACAACTTTTATGCCATCGTGGTTAATAATGTGGTTTCAACTCACGCTCCCGCGTGGGGAGCGACGCCACCACGAGATATTAAACTAACTCAAAGAGACGTTTCAACTCACGCTCCCGCGTGGGGAGCGACAGGTTAGTGCCTTTGAACGTGGGACATTATTGGTGTTTCAACTCACGCTCCCGCGTGGGGAGCGACGCCTGATCACCATAGACAACAGATACTATTTCTTTTGTTTCAACTCACGCTCCCGCGTGGGGAGCGACGTTACTAGATAATGATTGCTTTCTAGTGTTCCCTAGTTTCAACTCACGCTCCCGCGTGGGGAGCGACCTAATGTAATGCAAGATCTAGATAATCTTAGATCTGTTTCAACTCACGCTCCCGCGTGGGGAGCGACGTCGATGACGTGGAGCGAGTGATTGAGATTGTTGGTTTCAACTCACGCTCCCGCGTGGGGAGCGACGGATTAGTCGCCGAATTAACGAGTATAATTTCCTTGTTTCAACTCACGCTCCCGCGTGGGGAGCGACACATAGCCCAAGTGTAAGGATACTTTCCTTTTTCAGTTTCAACTCACGCTCCCGCGTGGGGAGCGACTTGTATTCCTCACACCGTCGAACATTGATAAAAATGTTTCAACTCACGCTCCCGCGTGGGGAGCGACGATGGGTCACGGCTTGCACCGGCTTTACCCAGTGTTTCAACTCACGCTCCCGCGTGGGGAGCGACTCCTAGTGTTCCCTAGAAAGTGATCACATTATAAGTTTCAACTCACGCTCCCGCGTGGGGAGCGACTTTTGTGGATTTTGTCGCACTTGGTACGAAAAACAGTTTCAACTCACGCTCCCGCGTGGGGAGCGACTCCTAGTATTCCCTAGAAAGTGAGTACATTGTAGGGTTTCAACTCACGCTCCCGCGTGGGGAGCGACTACTGCAACAATGCAAGCAACGATAAACCGCCTAGTTTCAACTCACGCTCCCGCGTGGGGAGCGACGTGATTGCGTGGTTTCGTGGCGTGGCGAGCGAGCGGGTTTCAACTCACGCTCCCGCGTGGGGAGCGACATATATTGATCCTTATAGCCTATTGGCTAGATAGTTTCAACTCACGCTCCCGCGTGGGGAGCGACTCATCAGTAGCAAATAAAGCTTTGACTTCGGAATAGTTTCAACTCACGCTCCCGCGTGGGGAGCGACAGTTATTGTTACAAAGTTCTTCCTAGTGTTCCCTAGTTTCAACTCACGCTCCCGCGTGGGGAGCGACCCGCCAAAAACAAAGGCTCGTGACGCTATTCGCATTGTTTCAACTCACGCTCCCGCGTGGGGAGCGACACAAAGTTCTTCCTAGAAAGTGATTGCATTATAAAGTTTCAACTCACGCTCCCGCGTGGGGAGCGACGTGGGATAAAATGCTAAATGCAGAAACCGAGGTGGAGTTTCAACTCACGCTCCCGCGTGGGGAGCGACGAGCTGTCTGAGCAAAATAGCATTGCTCATCACCTTGTTTCAACTCACGCTCCCGCGTGGGGAGCGACGCGGAGGTCTGTGCTCCTGGTGTTCCTGACGATACTGTTTCAACTCACGCTCCCGCGTGGGGAGCGACTCTGAAAACGTGGCTAGAGCTATGTATAAGTTGCAGTTTCAACTCACGCTCCCGCGTGGGGAGCGACACGGTTTATGATGCGATGGAGGCTGAACGACAACAGTTTCAACTCACGCTCCCGCGTGGGGAGCGACATTGGATGATTTTCAATCTTTGTCTAGTCATAATTGTTTCAACTCACGCTCCCGCGTGGGGAGCGACCATTATTAGCTGATCCGAAATATGCTTCAGAAGATGTTTCAACTCACGCTCCCGCGTGGGGAGCGACAGAGAATTTAACTCTAGAAATGAAAAGTCGATAGTTTCAACTCACGCTCCCGCGTGGGGAGCGACTACTAAAAGCCCTTCATGGTAGTAACTCACTTATAGTTTCAACTCACGCTCCCGCGTGGGGAGCGACGATTTCTTTTCTTCAGGTTTAATACTAGTTTTATTTGTTTCAACTCACGCTCCCGCGTGGGGAGCGACTTTCAGCGGTCAAAATAGAAGAACGGACACCATTATGTTTCAACTCACGCTCCCGCGTGGGGAGCGACTGGCTTTTTTAGTCTAACAACCGCAGGGCGTTAGCAGTTTCAACTCACGCTCCCGCGTGGGGAGCGACAGGTTGCTTGTCTTTTGAAGAAAGCGACCTACCCGTTTCAACTCACGCTCCCGCGTGGGGAGCGACGACCAATTTGCTGCTCAAAGAATTGGGTGGCGTGGTTTCAACTCACGCTCCCGCGTGGGGAGCGACCTTCACCATCAGGTTTACGACAAATTACCCCACTGTGTTTCAACTCACGCTCCCGCGTGGGGAGCGACGGTGGATCGCCCATATCGTAAGGCGTAGCAATCCAGTTTCAACTCACGCTCCCGCGTGGGGAGCGACTACCCACCACCCACTTCAACGCTTTATCTGCGGTGTTTCAACTCACGCTCCCGCGTGGGGAGCGACCATTTTTTTTTCTCCTATTTTAATTTAAAAACATAAGTTTCAACTCACGCTCCCGCGTGGGGAGCGACATAGCCATAACCGCAGGCGTTTTGACGTGGCAGGCGTTTCAACTCACGCTCCCGCGTGGGGAGCGACTAACACTTACACCGCAGGTTGCTTGTCTTTTGAAGTTTCAACTCACGCTCCCGCGTGGGGAGCGACAAGTCACCCCCCTTTTTGACCGGTGGTAAAAAATGGGTTTCAACTCACGCTCCCGCGTGGGGAGCGACCCGCAAAATGGGATCTGGGTATCCGGCGGTGATGTGTTTCAACTCACGCTCCCGCGTGGGGAGCGACTGCCATTATGAAAATGGCAGTATTTTCAAGGAGATAGATAAGCAAAATCGCTAAGCTATCGCCATGAAAACATTTCTATTCTAAGAAATTCAATAAGTTATTTCAATTGTTAAAGAACTCAATGGGTTAGCTTTTCGCTAACCTTACTGTATTTTGATGAGAACCACAGGTTAGCGTTAGATAATAAGCACATCTTTAAACACATCCACCGCAGGTTTTGCGCCGTGGTGTTCGACCTTATTTCGCCACTTGCTGCCCAAATGGTAGAATCGCAAGCTATCGCTTTCAGGATTGTAAGTTTCTAATAATTTTTGTTTGAGCTTGACCCACTGGTCTGGGGTAACATCACATTCAAACACCGAATACTGCGCTCGCACGCCATAATCAAGACAATGTTTAGCGATACGACGCAGTCTAGCTTGCCCTTCGGGGTCATCAAAAGAAATATCATAGGTAACTAACATCAACATATTCTCTCCTTAAACATCTTACAGCCGGGTGCTTTTTTCTTAAAATTTGCAAATTTTTGCCGAAAACTGACCGCTTGTCCGTTTATTTCATCAAAAATGGGGGATACTCCGCCAAGTCACCACGTAAATGGCGGGCTAACAACATCGCTTGGATATATGGCAGTAAACCGATTTCCACTTCTTCTTGTAAAAATGGGTGGATAATTTTCTCTTGTTTTTTGGCTTGAAGTGTTTGGAAAAGTAGCTTGCGGGTTTCAGGTTTGAGATTGACTGCACCACTGGCTTCAGTGGTAAAATCTTGCAGTTTGATTTGCCCACGGTTAATCAGCGACAGCACCATTCTATCCACCCACCACGCACGAAATTCTTCCAAAATATCCTGCGCCAAACTGTCGCGCCCCGGGCGGTCAGCGTGCAAAAAGCCCACTTGCGGATCAAGCCCTACACCTTGCAAAGCCCCGCTGATATCCTTGCCAAGAATGCTGTATAACAGTGATAACAAAGCATTGATTTCATCTCGTGGCGGGCGACGATTTCGCCCTGAAAACGTAAAGCCACAACCTTCGCTGAGCAAATACCCAAATACACTAAAATAATGCGCCGCAGCTTCGCCTTCAATCCCACGAATCACGTCCAAATTATCTGCCCGCTTAAGCTGATTTAAGCTGATATTTAAGGCATTAATTGCTTGTTCAACTTCTGCTTGCTCACCGTGATTGCGCAGTCGTCGCTGGAGTACTCGTTTTGATGCTTGGATTTTGGCAGCGATGATATGGCGAGCAATCGGCACAGGATTTTGTTCGGATAATCGATATTGAGCGCGTCTTAGTAGCACATTGCCACTTTGTCGCCCTTGCAGCCGCCCCAAAAACCGCCCATTTTCAGTAAAAAATGCCAAATTGACATTATTTTCACCACAAAAGCCCATCAAAAACGGCGACACCAACACATTACCAAAACAAAAAATATGCCCAATAGAATGCACAGGCAATTGTGCTACCTTCTTACGGTCTTGCTCCACCACCAAGGTTTCACGCTCTTTATGTAAATAACTGCCTTGGGTGGTGATATAGAGTGTGTTTTGAAGTTTACGCATTTGGGAGACTCTATTGTGTATTTTAATGATTTAAAGTATATAACCCGTCAATATATGTGCACCTAATACACACATCCTACACCTACTATTCATAAATTTTTCTAATCTTTTCAGAAAAGCTTTCTGAAAATTTGAAATCATCCGATTTAATATGTTGTAATGCTTTAAATGGTTTCCCTGATGTATCGCTCGTATAACCAAGCTCTTCTTCTATATCATTGACTAGTTCAACTGCTATACCCAATCCTTCAATAACTTCATCTACAATTGCTTTTGTAGCAGAATCAGCAGCTTCGATTGCTTGTGGTTTTGATTGTTTATGTTCTTGATGATCTTTATCATATACGGCAACATATGGAATGCCAAATTTGTTTAACAATCTAATATACAAAGGGATATTCTGTTTTGAACCACAATCAATAATAGTATAACTATATTTAAAAACACCTAATTTATCTGCCAATGCAGAAATAATAACTTTGTCAGTTTGCCCTTCTACTAAAATTACTTTTTCAGCAAAAAACAACTCTCCTCTATCAGGATTAATCCAATAGGACAAATTCCATTCATTTTTTTGGTTTCCATCAAATAAATCTTCTTCACATTGAGTTACCTTGCTACCAGCTTGTTCATTTTCCTTTTTAACAATATAAATAGATTTATATTTATCTATATTGATAAGATTACTAGAATGTGTACATAAAATAACTTGACTGCTAGTTTCAGATAAATTTATAAAGCTATCAAATAATGATCTTTGAGCCTGTGGATGTAAATACAATTCAGGCTCTTCAAAAATAAAATAACGAGATTTAGATGCTACCCGATTAGTAGTTTCAGTATTATTTGTAGCTTGCGATTGGCGTTTTGCAATTAACTGAATAAGTGCAATCGTTACAGCACGTTGCAAACCATGACCTTTTCGTGCAATATCCGTTCTCGTTCCATCGTTAATCCATACAGAAGCGTTTGATTTCAAAACTGTATCAATATCAGGAGCGTTCAATTCAATATCAAAATGCGCATTCCAAGATGATAATTCTTTTGATAACTCATCTTCCAAGTTAGATAGTTGCTCCGGCCGATTGGTATTTTCTACACCATCAATATATTTACTGAATTTAGAAAATAAATTTGTTAATTGTTGTTTCGTTCCCTGCCAGTCAGAATTATGTTGCGACATGGCTTCTACAACCTCTCCCAATAGTTTCCCAAAAATACTAGTATCTTTTGATGTAAAATCATCAGCAGCATTCTTTATTGCCGGTAAGAAATAAACATCTCCAAAAATTCCTTTGGCAACAGATTTTGCCCCCATAAAATTAGTTGCTTCTAACTCATAACTAAACGAAAGGTTAGAGAAATTTTCTTGAATATATTTTTGTTGCGCATCAATAATATTTTGTTTAGTTAATCTTCCTGTTGTTGGTAAATGCCGATAGAAAGGTAAGCTATTAGCCGTTTCTCTATTTGTATAACTCCCTGCATTCTCTTCTTTTAAATAGTCTTCTGAACAATTTTGCACCCAACCTTTGTATTCAAAACTACCGTTTAAATAAGCAGTTTTTCTAACTCTAAGTGTTTCTTGTTGGGTTAAATATTTTTCAAATGTTTTTTTGTCTTGTTCATCCAGTTCAGCAAATTCTATTTCCACAAAAAGCTCTTGCGCTCCTTGTGAAAAATCTAAATCTTGATGCTTAATTTCACCAAAAAAGAATAAAATAGAAGAAAGTAAATTAGATTTACCTGATTATTTTGACCGATAATAATCATTAAATCCTGCGCTGAAATTTTGAGTTCTTTAATAGAACGCCAGTTTCTAATTTCAATTGTTCTAATCTTCATATGGTTTTCCTTATAAATTTCTCAAAGCAAAAAAGAGTTTTAATATTTTACCCCCCAAACAACCCCGCCACATACCCCACTGACCTATCCTTCCCCAACAACTTCGGTTGGCAAAGCTCAATCAAGGAACACGCCTTACAGCGTTTGGCATACTCAGGGGGTGGAGTTTGTCCGCTGTCAAGTAACGCTCGTACGCTTTTGATAACATCTAGCGTACGTTTTCGCAACTCAGCTGAAAACACCACAGGCAGGCGGTGGCGGGTTTGCATATACCATAATGCTCCTTCGTTGATGGTCTGCCCTGTCATCTCTTCTAAGCACAAGGCTTGAGCACACAGTTGGATTTCATCAAAGGGTTCAGGCTTAGGCTTGCCACGCTTATATTCCACAGGTTTTAACTCGCCTGTTTTTAGGTCATGCTCCACCATATCCAGCACCCCACTTAGCCCAAGTTGCTCGGCAGCAACGTGAACACTACGCTCAAAGCGAACGCCCTTGCGAGTTTCAGGCTCGCCACTGTCCACTCGCTCGTGCAACGCCCTACCTTGAGCAGTCAAATAGTTTTCTGCCCACACCTGTTCGTTATGAATTAACGCGCATTGGCGTGGGCAAAAGGCATAGTGCTGTAAGGCGGAGAGCGAAATCATACGCATGGATGACACTCTCTTACAAGCGGTTTGATTTGCTGAAAATTTTGCAAATAAGCACTTGATTAACCTAATTTACGATATAGTTTTGTTGCTCCCAAATCTTTATCGTCCACCGCTACACTATAGTCATCAAAACTGCGGGCAGAATCTACGCCTTCTTTTTTAGAAACAAAAATACGTCTAAACAGGCTATCAGCAGGAGCGTCACCCAAGCTATTACTATGTTCAAATACATACAAACCACGTGCATTCATTTGCCCGCGGGCTGCGGAATGATCGTGATCGAACATATTGATCAAAGCTTGCCAGAACAACTCCAAATCTTCATCGGAAAAACCGGTTTGTTTGGCAAAGTGAGCGGAAATGAAGCCGTGGCAACGATACAAACCATAAGGAACGGTGAATTTGCGCCCCATGGTACGATTATCCCCCGTTTCACTAGCATCTTTTTCATTAGTTACTGCCATACGAGTAATAGAATGCTCTAATGTAATAATCGGATCGATAGAGCGTGAAAAAGTAAGTTGAACTGGACCACGCACTTGACCTGCATTTTTGCCGGTGGTCATAACTGCACCAAAGGTACGAACATCATAATAACGAGCGCACATATATTGGCGAGCCGCTTCAGTTTTCTCACCTTTTTCTTTATTTTTAACACTATCTTGTTCGTGGGAGTCATCAATTAGGTTATTTAAAATACCTTTTTCACGAATAAAAATATCGTGTGTTTCAGGGCTTTGGGTCATTTGTACAAAATTACGTACTTTGCGTTTTAAGCAAACATCAGTTACCAAGCCCATGCCCGTTTCGGGATCAATGCGTGGCAAGTTTCCTGCGTCGGGGTCACCGTTAGGGTTACCATCTTGTACATCAAACAAAAAGACAAAGTCATAACGTTTTTCAATAGTCATTTTATTGCTCCTTAAGCAGATTTCGCTTGGTTAAAAAGGGTTTTTAAAGCTTCCTTGGTAAACAAAAATTGGGTTTCATGGTAATAGCCGATGGCAAATAAACCTTGTTGCTCCAAATTAAGATGGCTGGGGAATTTTTGGCATTTCTCTAAAATTTGTCCAATTTCCCATTTTAGATGTACAGCGCGACCTTCATGTTCTAGCTTACTCAAATGATGGGGCGATAAACGCATTAAAGTGCCAAACACGGCAATCGGTGTGCTACTTGCCGAACCGAAATAGCGGTCGCCAATGGTGGCGTTTAGTGATGGATTGGCTTCGCTTTGCGCTTTTTCTAAAACAGCAAATAAACGCCCTAGAACATAACCAATGTCACTTCTTTCTCTATCTAAACTCATGGTAATCTCCTTTGTAGTTTTTAATCTACCTGTACGGACAGCACGATTTAAATAGGCTTTAATTAAACAAGCACGTCCATAGGTAATTTTTTGCTCAGCTTTATTACGACGTAAAGCAAGTTGCAGAAGGCTAACTGGCAGGGGCTGGTTGCTTAAGGCACTTTGTGTCACGGTTGCAATCAAATCCGATGGTAAATTATCCAATTTGCCGTCAAGCACTAGATTCCCCAACAAACGTGGTAATGGCATAAATTCAGGATAAAGCGATTTTTCACCACGAATTATTTGTAAATCGTCATACCATTTGGCAATATTTTCCGACAATTCTGCAACCGTGGTTTCATGCCAAAATCGCACCACAATCCGAGCGGAATTAGGCGACAAGCCAAGCAGATAAAATTTATCTTTGGCGTTAGGCTCTTGATATTTGCCGTTATATAGGCTTTTATAAAGCAATTTCACTTCTTCAATATGTGCATCTGGGTTGTCTTTACCACCCCCGTTCATCATCAGTGACATCTTACTCTCAAGCGGCGTAGGTTTTTCAGCCCAGCACACGGCTGTCACATCACCAATACGAAAGCGATTGTCGCTATCTAAGAGCATATTCAAGGCCGTGGTGTACTCAAACATTGCCTGCTCGCCCACAGGGAAAATAAAACCTTGCTGTTTATCATAAGACTCAAATGCAGCCAAATTTACCGAAGCAAATGGCGCAGGTTTAGCATTGACACCTTTGACGGGATTGTGCAAGCGAGCAATATTTGTCTTTTTACCTGTTACTAAACAAATACCTACTTGGCTATTTTCCGACTTATCGCCTTTTTTATCCGACAGATAGGTTTGTAATGCTTTGGACTGGCAGATTAAATCGCGCACTTCGCTTACCAAACGAAAACTTAAGTTACACCCTTTGGTTTTAAAGCACTCAGACCAATTTTCAGACTGGGTAACCTTAACAATCTCATCTGTGTTTGCCAAAAATGCTTTAACAGCCACAATGCCTTTATCGCTTGGAAGCGCTTGAAGCAATTCATCTACTTTTTTAATAAAACTTTGATGTTGATTGTCTGCCAAAATCTGATTTTTGGTTTGTTCATCAGCAATTTGCTCAGGTGTTTTTTTAGCAATGCTCTCTACTTCTTTTGCGACACCCAGCACATAGCCATAGTGATCCCACAAAATATTGCTCACTTCATAGGACTTAGCACCACTACGCCCCAAACCTTTAGGCACCAAAAATTTACGTCCAATTTTCTTTTTAGCGACTTGCTCTCGTGTATCTTCAAGGGCAATAAACCGCCCCTGCTCATCAATCACAATCACAAAAGGAAGTTCTTTAAATTCAAACCCTTCAGGAGCAACATCTCCCCCAGCATTTGATTTACGTTGATAATAATGCGTCAATGCTTGTAAAATCATCGCTTCACCTCCTCGCTATCGACTGGCGGCACTATAATTACGCCATTAACTGCTTTACACTCATAAAACATCGGCTCGGCATTATTGGAATCGTGCGGGGCAGATTTGCTGTAATCCATGTCATAGAGCATAAAGCCGAAATTTTGAGTAATGTCTTCGCGTGGCAAACCGTCTTCCGCTTTTTCAAGCAATCTAAAATGGCAAGGAAATTCACGACAACCTAAATACGGCTGATGAAAATATTGCCCTTTACTGGCACGGCGTTTAAACATTTCGACAAATTTAGTGCGATTATCTCCTTCACCCGCTTCGTTTGTCATATCAAAGTCAGCATGGATACGGTAGGCAACATCACGCAATAACATAGAAGCCCGTTGTTGGCGGTTATCTTCAATGTACATACCTTGACTACGGTTACTCATTTTTATACCGACCTCATTGCGGCGAATACTAACCCATTGAATTGGTTTCAAAATTTCTATCTTTAAAACACGCCAACGAATAGCCGGTTTCCACAGAATAGCCATCAAGATATTACGCGCGACTGAAGGTGTAATTACAGGATAGCTAACTCGCTCCACCTTCAATTCTGGGCGGGTGAAACAAGCCAGATCGCCGCTAATTTCTATGATAAAACTCATATACCCTCCTTAATGATTTCCATGGAGCTATATTAAAAAACTCCAACAGTATTGTCAATGATTGACGAAATTTTTATTTCGACAAATTTTTGTTAAAATATAAGACTTACTAATAATAGTAAAATCAGTCATCTCTGACTGTGTGTTGAAACCATGGTGCTATATTGACCAGCCCAAATGCCCCTTTTGGGGCATTTTATTTACAATACGGATTCTTGTGGCATAAGACTGATTTCATCATCAAAATCTGCCCCCAACATATCGCGGTAATAACCTACATCCAGCACCAATAACCCTGCTCTTGAGAATACCGCTTTTTCAGGCAATTTTTTTAGTTCATGTTCATATACACTAATCGTATAACGTTGTAATTTGCGATATACCCATTTATGTTTTAGTGGATCACTTTCCAAATAAGTAAACCAAGTTTCAAAAGGTTCTGGCAAAGAAGGCTTATCGGTTCGTAAGAATTCGTTTTGTTCTGCACTTGGATAACGCAAGCTGTTTAATTTTTCCTGCCATTTATCAAATGAGATATTATCTAAATGCTGCTTTAAAAAATCGTCCAACTTTGTGGTATCGACTATCTTGTTCTCTTTCCCTTCTTCCTGCCAAACCAAGGGTATAAAAGGAACAATTAATGCCACACCTTTATTATCAATCAAACGAAATTTCTCGGCAGCCGTGCGAAACTTAAAAGCCAACGGGTTTTGTTGCGAACATTCAGCAGTTAAATCTGCGCTGATATTGTATTTATCCACTGCGCCTTTAGCTCTAAATCGGCGAAAATAGTCACTAAACGTTTCAGGCAATAGTGGTTCGCTTAATAATCCTTTTACCAGCATTTCTTCAGTAATATCCTGCCCTTGTTTTAAACTGCCGCTAGGCGCGCCTTGTTCTGCCCGGAACACGACCACCTTACCAAGGTCAGGTAATTTCCCCTCTCTATTACAACGGCCTGCCGTCTGAATAATGCTATCCAAGCCCGCCATCGCACGATATACCACCGGAAAATCTACATCTACCCCCGCCTCAATTAACTGGGTACTCACCACCCATAGCGGTTGATTTAAGTGTCCATTATGATATTCATGTAGATAACGCCTTATTAAAGCGATGACTTCAGCACGATGCGCTGCACACATATTGGCAGAAAGATGTAGCTTAATACCATCATCAGGTAACTCAGCAAATAATTGACGTGCATGACGCCGTGTATTCACTACTGCCAGCACACACGGTTGTGTTGTGATTTCAGCAGCAATTTGTTGCCATGTTTGTTTGGGTGAATTCGCTTCAGGAAAGTTGATTTGTACTCGTTGCAAACGTTTTGCTAACGTAGTTTTATCTTGAATAATTTCATAAACATCATTTAAACCTTCCATATCTACGCGTCCGAAGGCATCAATTTCCTTACCCAATTCAGGTTGAGTCGCGGTGCAAAGCACAAAAGTCGTGCCATAATCTTGTGCCAAGACACGCATCATGTCCGTAATCGGCTTTTGAAATTCACGGGGGAGTTGCTGGGACTCGTCTAAAATTACTACACTATCGGCAATATTATGAATCTTACGGCAACGGCTAGTGCGAGCGGCAAACAGGCTTTCAAACAATTGTACATTGGTTGTTACAATCAAAGGAGCGTCCCAGTTTTCGGTTGCTAAGCGATTTTTGGTCGTTTCGTTACTTTCACTCACTTCTAAATTACTGTGATGTTCAAGCACCACGTTATCCCCCAATACCTTACGAAAAACGGCTGCGTTTTGTTCAATAATACTAGTAAACGGAATGGCGTAAATAATACGTTTTTTATGAAATTTCAGAGCATGCTTCAAGGCAAACCCTAAACTCGCTAAGGTTTTACCGCCGCCAGTTGGCACGGTTAAGCTAAATAGCGATTTATCTAACTCAGCTGCACTAAAACATTGTTGTAATATCACTTGACGTTCTTGATTGACTAATCTCCCTAAATCTGTCTTTTTCGCTAGCTCCGCCATATAAAGCTCATAGCACTGATACAATTCATGTAGATCAGGGAAACTCGGGCGTATGCCAGCCTGTTTTGCTTTATCAGCAGTAGCAAATCCCGCCATAAATGCTTCGGTATCCAAAAAATCAGCATCAACCAAGCAAGAAAATAAAAAACGTATCCAAATATGTAACTCAGCGGCAAGATTTCCATTATTTTGAAACAAACGCTGAAATTCACTAATCAATCTATCTTCATCAAGCTGCCAAAAATCGTTGGATAACTCAGACTGCGTTACACCAAGCAATGCAGCTGACAATTCATCGTCAGCTTTTTGTAATCTCGCTTTTAAGCTGCCCTTATCATGCCAATCTGCAAGCCCCGCATGATGTCCCGCTATTAAATACGCTAATAAATGTCCTAACAAAGGATCAAGATGATTTACCGCATATTTTGCCCCCGCCGTAGAATGCGGAATTTTCTTAGGCTTATTATTTTCAATATCTTCTAAATGGGCATTTTCTTTCTCTAATCCTGAAACTTTACGAATATACTCCTGAAATGCGAGCTGAAATTTGCCTAAATCATGTAGCAGCCCAGCATATTCTACGAACAAAGAACCACGTTTGCCCGCAAATCTTACCGCTAATTCAGACACTTTCTTTAAATGATCTTGTAAAATATGGATATGCCAATTTTTATCAGCATCTTCTCGAGCATGAGAAATAAAGGTAGAGCTTTCTAATACCAACTTATTTTTCATAAATTCACCTTATAGAGAACAGTTAATTCAATATTGCGTTTTTTGATCATCATTGTCTTGTGACAAATTAGCAGTGCGCTTGCGAAAAGAGAAAATAAAACGGTTAAATTGCTGTTGTAGCTCACTTAGATCAGGATACCTTTTCAATCGCTCGCATTTCAGTATTAGCATAAAAAGTTCGGTATCCCAAAAGCGAGCAAAATACGCCACCATCTCACCAACTTGATTTAGGTAGTTGTGCAAAGGCAGCCATTGAAATTCGGGTAAGTTTTCGGCGGAATAGGGAAAAGATCTCATATTATATTTACTATTTTACTGAAAAATATACTTTTTATTTTATAAAATATGCAAAATATAATCTGAGATCTTTATCACATAATAATGTAAATTTAAGATTTATTTTCTGAGTAATTTATAGAAATGACTTAACAATGACGTCGGTAATAAACGAGGAATTGATCTCATTAGAAAAACAATAAATCCTGGAATATAGCCTTGAATTCCTACTTTATATTTTAATTTAAATAAACGCCATTCGGCTTTGGCTTGAGCAATGCCACGACGACGACCGACCATGCCGTTGCCAACACGAGCGTAAACTAAAATATCAGGCAAATTGGCGACTTTTTTACCTAAGGCAACCAATTTAATCCATAAATAGTAATCTTCCTGCAAATCTTGGTAGCCACCAGATTCAAGCACAGCGCTTTTCTGATAAGCAACAGTCATATGGTTGAATGGGCAACGTTTTTGGGTAAAAGCGACAATGTCATTTGTTTCTGTTGGCACTCGGCGATAGCTCACGATGTCGTTGATATGCTGTCCAAATTCAGCAATTTGCCCACCAAAAATAATGGTATCAGGATTTTGTTCAATAAATGCCACCTGTTTTTCAAAACGTTCAGGCACACAAATATCATCAGTATCCATACGAAATACCCATTCATTGCGACAGTGAGTCAAACCGTGATTTAATGCTTTGCCTAAGCCTTGATTTTGTTTAAGTCGCACAATATTAAGCGATAAGATTTCAGCAAAATTTTGCACAACTTGCTCTAATTCAGGAGTAATCGCCCCATCAAATACGACGACAATTTCGTCAGCTTGTACTGTTTGATTTTTTAAACTTTCAAAACATTCTATTAAATATTCAGGCTTTTCCTTAAAATATAAGGACATTAATACAGAGAACTTCATTAGATAAACCTTTTCATATTGATTGCGAGTTTTGGTGAAATTAACGTAATAATTGTAATCACCAAATGTTTAATATTTTTGCTTTGTAAAAACATCTTCCAATAATAACAAGCTGCTTTACGAGATAAATTCATAATATGTGGATAAGAGAGCATATATAATGTATTAAATGCAAAATTATTCTGCTGAATCTCAGTCTTCACATATTGTTGTTTAATTTTTTCAATGGCGATTTCAGTATTTTGTGTATTTGTTGAAACACTTGAACGTTTTGTATGAAATGTACAAGTTGTTAAGGCTTCTGAAATATATTTAGGATTAAAGGTTTCATCTGAAATCACTTTCAAGATAAAATCATAATCTTCTAACGATTTTAATTCTGTTGATAAACCCTTTACTTTAAAAAAGAGAGCTTTTTTAATTGCAATCATCGGCATTCCACCGACTTTATTACCTAACAGAATATTATCTAAAGTAACATCCTTTTCATTTGAATAAGGGTGCGTCATATAACTGAAACCTTCATTGACCATCACACATTCTGCTGGATGATAAATAAAATTAACTTGGCTATTTTCTAAAATCGCTTTTTCTAATATTTCACATTTTTGATGCACAAAACGATCATCATCATCTAAAAAAAGTAACCACTCATTTTTAGCTATTCTTGCTCCGACATTACGACTTTCCGCTGCACCTAAATTCTGTTCGTTACGAATAATATTGACAGGAAAAGGATAAAGATGCTTAATTTCTACAGGCTCTACAGAGTGATCATCTACAATAATCACTTCAAAATTATATTTTGTTTGATGTTCTAAACTTTCTAATAGAGAAGGAATTTCGCTCTTACGATTATAAGAAGGTACAATAATACTAAACATTTTCTTTCCTTATATTTTCAAATAATACTTTATTTTTACCTTCTGAACCAAATAGGGATAAAAACATTAACAATACCAACATAATTCCAGGGAAAGCATAAGTATCTGCTTTTATGTTTAAAATAGATAAAATAAGCAGTGTAGATAAAATGAATTTCCAACTACCATTAAACCAATTTATTGCAACTTTGCGGACAAAATAGAACATAAATAAGAAACAAACAGACAAATAAATAAAGCCACCATATAAAGTTTGACGCAAAAATCCAGAATCTGTTTTTCCATAATATCCACCTTGTGGATAAAAATAGCGACCATCTCCTACAAGAATTTGTTTTAATTCTGGGATATACAAATGTTTTTGCATTAATGTATCTGTGGAAGAACTTACTGTTCCTTTGCCATAAATTAAGTTAATTAATGGCTCTAACGCATGTTCAACATATTTATGCTCTGCAAAATTAAGCGCTAAAAACAAACAAATTACACCAAAGATCGCCAATGCAGGAATATAACGCCATTTAAAATAGACGAGAAAACTAATTGCAGAAATAAATAAAAAGGTTCTACCTGAAATTAAACCAATACATAATAAAAGGAAAATAAAAATTGAACTTATATTATTATGTTTCGCATTATAGGCAAGTAAGAAATGTAATAAAAAAGCATAAAATAGACTTAATTGGAAAAAAGCCATTGATGTAATATTGTATAAACGATATTCTTGCTCTGAACCATAAAAACGAGGTAAAAAAGCGTGCGTTTTTAATACGGCATCAACCATAAAAGGTAATCCAGTTAAAGCAATAAAGCCTATCGCTGCTTGAATAAGAATGCCAATTTTGAGATCTCGAACAACCAAAGCCTGTCCATTATTATTTCTGTAAAGTAGATTATAAATAATCACACCAAAACTAAATAATATGAGTGCCTTGATATACATGCCAACGGCATAAAATTCGTAAGTGCCGTGAACTAACATTGGAATAGCACTTAGACCAATTAAGGCAATAATGGCAATAAAGCTATCTATCGGTAAACTAATCCCAAAAGCTAACTCTTTCTTATAAATTTTATAAGCTAAAAAGAGTGCAGAGATGATTCCACAGAAAAAGGCCATTCTAAAAAAATGGAATAACCATGGATCGTAAATATAAAATAGGTTAATTAACGCAGACATTTATTTTCCTAAATTACGTTTAACCGCTAATAATTTTTTAAGCGGATATTTGGCAAGTTTTGTAAAAAAACCATGAGCGATTGAGCCACGAATAGATTCTAAATTACTATTTAAATTTGGATTTTCAATAACCATTAAAGGACGTACAACTTGAATATCTAAACCAAATTTATCTCCAAATAGAATAAAATCATCTGCCAACCAATAAGGCAAACCGTTTTGATTAACCTGATTTAATATTTTCTGTGCAATTGATTTTTTAATTAAATAGGCTACCGTGCCTGCAAAATAATTCTTGTAAGGATATGCCAAGACAAAAGGACAAGCGGTCACTTTCTTCAAAAAATTTGCAAATGTCGTGGGATAATTTATTTCTAACTCAATATCATCAAAGGTTGCAATTTTTGATTGCCCAACCAAAATTAAATCTGCTGTTGGTTTTTCATTTAAGATTTTAATTAAATTTGCCTGAAAATCTTGATTAAATAATGCATCATCTTCACAGACTAAGCAATACTCTTCATCTGCGATGCTCTTATCGTCACAAATTTGCTGATAGACGCCAAGATGACTTAATGTACAACCCACTTCACCTTTTGTTACTTTTCTGCCGTAATGTTCACTAAATTGTGTTAAGTTAAAACGTGTTGCCAAACTTTGCTCATCTTCGTTCATGGTATTAAATGCTGAAAATACGGAAAAATCAGCGGTATCTGGCTGAGCAAAAAATAGTTCTCGTCTATGACTATCTTTATCTAAAGAAATTAAATATTTTTTCATTTTATTCTCTAATATCTATAATATTAACGCCTAACTTTTCAAATAACTCATACACCTGAATAAAATCAGGGTTATCGACATGAATTCTTAAAGCGACAACATCTATATTTTTACTTTTGTCTTTGATATTTAATACCGCACTACTAAAATAAGTATAAATGCGACATTTTTTATTTTTAAACTCTTGAGCTAAATAGTCTTCTAAAATCAGGGGTGTTTGAATATATTCAACATTATTTAATTTATATTGTTCACGTGGGTGTGGTAAATAATAGTCGATATCAAACCGCTTGATCACTTTTTCTGCCAAATCAATATTCTTCTGAAAATCTAAATAAACAGGCTGTCCTAAGAGAATCTTAACAGTTTCGCCTTCAACATCTTGAGTGCTTTCTGAGGAAAAGATATCAATATATTCTGTATTTTCAATAATATTTGGTAATCCTTTATAAATCGTATAATGTTTTTGGGAAATCGATTTTAATTTCGCAACACTATATTTATTGCAAAATAAAGTGTTTATTAAACGACGAATCATTGTCTTAGGTTCATCGGTATAATAAACACTATGATTAGCAATGTTTGCAGTACCATCATCAAAAGTATAAAACGCTTTAAATCTCGTTGAACTTAAAATAAATTGAATTTGAATATCATTGATACTCGCTACAAACACTTTATCAAAAGACTTTGCAAAAAATTTAATACGTAAATAAGCAATCTCTTTTAATAAATTAAAACGGTCTGTACTTTGTTTCATCACAAAGAATTGTTCACATTTTTGAGATAAACGCTCTGCATAATAATCAAATTTCGCATTTTTAACCGAACAAAGCATAACACCATAAAACTTTTCTGATGGGTGTAATGCAATGATTTTTTCTGCAAGAAGGACTTGTAAAGGGGTATAACAAATAATTAAGTTCATAAACGTTTACTTACCTTTGCTGTAATGAAATATAAAATTGGAATAATTGCTAAAGCCCCAATAATAGACGCATAAGGAATATATTGAATTTGAGTATAGGTTAATCCAATTAAACTTAAAACATAAATAATGGTTGAAAGAACCGAACAAAAAGCAATTGCCTTATTTTTACCATGAAAAAAGAGATAATTCACCAAAATAAAATAAGGAATAATCAAACTAGTAGAAATAAGAAATAAGACAATATAATATTTTGTACCAATAAATCGTTCACCTAACGTCCATACCACAACAGATTCTGGAATTAACCACATCACTAAAGCAGGCAAAGGCACAAAGCAAAGCGCATAAAACGCCCACTTATGTACCTGTTTAATTGTAATACGTTGTTGCTTTAATCCATCAAAATAATAAGGAGTCATCGCTTTATTCAGTGATTGTAATACAATCATAAAAATAGAAGCAATTTGCGCTCCCATGGCGTAAATACCTAATTCTGATTCACTAAATTGGTGAAAAATAAAGATACGATCTAATTGTCCTTTTAAAAATAGGCTTGCATTATGAAAAATAAGCGGAACACCAAAGGCTAATAAATAAAGCAAAGCTAATTTATATTGGGCAAATTTAAATTTCTTACGACGAATATTTTTACTATATAATGCATAAGAGACTAAAAATACCGTAATATAGCCTAATAAAATCGCAACAACCCGTTTTTCAACTAAATCTGTTTGATATATTTCAAGTAATAAAATGGTAAATACAACTGCACTTAAACTTGAAATAAATTGAATAATGGCATAAGGAATTGCTTGTTTTTGACACTGCCTTATACTTAATTGCACCGTAAAGAAAGATTGAAAAATAGCAGATAATGCTAAATAAAATAATATTTCAGATTGTGCAATCCAACAGCCAATTAAAATAAGCCCGCCCATAAAGAGTGTATAGGCATAGCCTGTATTAACGACCAAATTTAAAGAGCGTTTGCCATATACATAGAAATAGCGAGTCACCGCCCCTTCTTGACTTAATCCCACAATGAGAAAAAACAAAACCAGAAAGGTTTGATAATAAGCTAATTCACCAAATCCTTCTGGACCTAATTTGCGGGATAAATAGGGCAAGAGTAAAAACGGCATTGCCCTTGATGTTAATTCACCGATGACATAAATCGCACTGTCTTTGATAGCTCTCATGACATCTCTTTCTCAATCAAACTATCGGCTAATTGTAAATCTAAGGTGGTATCAATATCTACCGAACGATACGTTGGCATCAAATAGAAACGCACAGGCGGAATAAAGAAATATTTTTCTTCAAGCAAGCTGGCAATATCATTGATATAAATCGCTCCATTTGCACGATAGGCTTTCGGTAGCTGTTGGCGTGGCGCTTCAAAATCTTTGATTTCATTGATTGGAAGAATATCATCACCATTTAAGGTAAACGACTTATAAGGATGATGCTCACATTCACAAGCAGAAACAACCGATTTACTTTTTCCGCCTAAAAAGATTTCCATAGAATTACGAATATCTAAAGCATTACGCAACGGGCTAGTTGGTTGGAAAAGTGCAACCACACCTTCACGAATATTAAGTGTTTCTAAACAATGTACAACCGCATCAATCGTTCTCGTATTGCTTTGTGCA
The DNA here is from genome assembly GCF_003260095.1 of Glaesserella australis. Taxonomy (GTDB): domain Bacteria; phylum Pseudomonadota; class Gammaproteobacteria; order Enterobacterales; family Pasteurellaceae; genus Glaesserella; species Glaesserella australis. The sequence goes on along the minus strand of NZ_PTPX01000014.1, from coordinate 116,754 downwards.
AGTTCTACAGGGCGATGAACCGCCATTGCGCCATATTTTTCACCTTCTGCTAAAATACGATCACCGTCTGACGTTACTACAATTAAGTCAAACACACCTGACTCTTTTGCTGCTAGTACGGCTCGCCCTACAAGTGAAACACCGCCAACGAGTTGTAAGTTTTTATCTTTAATGCCTTTTGAGCCTGCTCGAGCTGGAATAATTGCAATTTTTTTCATAAATCTGACCGCTTGTCATACCAAATAATAAATAACTGATATTTTAATTTTAATCAAAACCCTAAACAATAGCGCACTTAGTGCAAATGCAAAATAAAGCTGACTTTTACCTTGATTGACACTACTCTTTTTTATTATTTCTCCGGTAATTGATAAGGTTGAGTAAATTCAATACCTTTCGTCCATTGGCTGTAATAACCTAAATTTTTACCATAGGAGTTATCACAAACTTCGTTAGGTAATTCAAGTAAACAAGAAAAAATATGCCCGTGTAAACGACTCGTTACTACTAAATCGTAATCCATAAAAATCTCTTGCATACGCTTAATCACCGATAAACTATGCTGGTACCATATATCATTGACTTTATTCTTTAAAAAACCAAGATTTAAGCTATTTGCCAAGCGAGCTAAACGCCCACAGAGTTTTTCCATTTGATGATCTTTTTCAGTCAGTAAATCTTCCCAATCTTTAATATGAGCATTTGTAGATAAATGTTCACGAATCCTTTGCTCTAGTTGGCTTTTTTCAATATCTTTGCGTAAAAAATAGAGTGTATTACTTTCTGAAATGTTATCCGTTTTAGGTTGTTTAGTCGGCAGTGAACCATAAAGCTGGTGCGCCATATCAGGCGATAGTTTTACCTTGTCAGAAAAATGCGTTTGCATTAAAGCGAATGTAGCGCTATCACGTGCAAATAAGTGGCAATCTTTATGTGCAGAAAAAAGTTTCGCTGACTTTTTCATCGCATCTTCATTTGAAAAATGCGCTGTTTGTGGCATCACAATAATACGATTATTTGGAAAAGCTTGAACGAGATCTTCCCGCATCTTTTGAATAGAAGGATAGAGATCGCCAAAATTACCGCCACCATGACAAATTAACGTAGAATTAGGCTTCACGAATTTTTTGACTTCTTGAAGATCAAAACTTTGCAAACAACGTCTTAAACGAATAGTCAAATTATAATCTTTAAAAAATGCTTCTGTGCCTGCATAAATTAATAAATCGCCTACATTCAAATGAAGGGGATAATCAAAATACAACACATCATTTTTATCTAAAATTAAATCATTAATTTGACTAAGTTGCTGCTTTAAGTTGGTCAGGATCATATTCATCTTTTTGCTTTCCAAATCTCATAGAGAAAATAATGGGCATTAGAGCCAAAATTAAGGGAAATAGTTCTTAAAAGAGTAAGATTTTTTCCCAATGCTCTTTATAATAGCACGACTATTTTTATTACGGTGACAATTATGTATGAATTAACCAAACTGATCACAGCGATGATCTTACCGCCTTTTAATGTCATTCTTTTAGTTATTTTTGGCTTACTTTTTATTGCACTTCGTTGGAAAAAATTAGGCTATTTTAGTGCATTACTAGGTATTGCAATACTCTATATTTTCAGCATTCCCTATACGGCACAAAAATTACAAGACAGCTTAATTGAAGAAAATCAACTCACATTAGATGATTATAAACAGGCGCAAGCGATCGTACTATTAGGGGCTGGCTTACGCGATAGCAAAGAGCTTTATGGCAAACTTGCTGTACCACAAGTAGGCTTAGAGCGTTTACGCTACACAGCTTATTTACATAAACAAACCGGCTTGCCGATTTTAATCAGTGGCAGTAGCCCAAATGGCAATTCTGAAGCGAAAATTATGGCAAATGAACTTGCTGAATTTTTTAATACGCCAACAAAATGGCAGGAAGATAAAGCGCTTACTACCATTCAAAACGCCCAATTTACCAAAGCGATGTTAGCTAAAGAAAATATCAATAAGATCATTTTGGTCACAAATGAATGGCATATGCAACGTGCTAAATTTCTCTTTGAAAAACAAGGGTTTGAAGTCTTACCTGCAAATGTAGGTGGTGGTATTACTCCTGATTATTATGGCCTAAATATGATGCACTTTGTGCCACAAGCGGGCGCATTGGCGTTAAATATGCAAGGTTTAAAAGAGTGGATTGGATATTGGAAAGAGAAAAATCTCTAACAAGCGGTCTGATTTAACTTATTTTTTGCAAAATGGGGAATCGTCTATTCCCCATTTTTACTTTCCATTAGAAACGGAATACCTTCACATTGCTAAACCCATTCTCTTTCAAATAAAGGGCTTGCAGTTTACTCATTACGCCACGTTGGCAATAGAGCAGATAGGTTTTGGATTGATCTAAGCTACCGAAATGGTTCGAGAGTTTATAGAACGGCAGTTCTTTCACTTCCACACCATCAAGGCTAAACGGTTTTTCGTCCACTTCTTCAGGGCTACGAATATCTAAAATCACATCATTTTCGCCGAGTTCAGACGTGGTTTCGACTGAAACAACTTCTTTTTCCGTTTGTTGTGCGATTTCACGAATATCCAAATAGTGAGCGTTTTGAACCGCTTGATCTAACACATCAAAATTGAAATTGCCTTCTTCTTCAAGGATCTTGCTCTCAATCGCTTTCACCGTTGGATTTTTCGAGATCACCCCACAAAATTCAGGCATTGATTTGGCGATATCGTCTGTGCCGATCTCTTTTGCCATTGTGATAATCTGCTCTTTGTCGTGGGTAATCAGCGGTCGCAACACAAGGGTATCGGAAGCCTTATCAATCAAACGTAAGTTAGTGAGCGTTTGGCTTGACACTTGTCCTAAGGCTTCGCCCGTGACAATTGCTTGAATATCAAAACGTTCAGCGATTTTGCTGGCAGCTCGTACCATCATTCGCTTCAACACCACGCCCATTTGCCCGTTATCGACTTTTTCCAAAATCTCGCCGACCACATTTTCAAAGTTGATCGCCACAAAACGCACTTTATGGGACGAACTGTAACGGCTCCAAATATGGTATGCCATCTGTTTTACGCCGATTTCGTGAGCGGCTCCGCCTAAATTGAAGAAACAGTAATGCACACGCGAGCCACGGCGGATCAACATATAGCTTGATACGCCCGAGTCAAAGCCCCCTGAAATCAGCGACAGTACATCTTCCTGCGTCCCGATAGGATAACCGCCCAGCCCCTCGTGACGAGCTTTGATCAGCAACATTTTGTCGTGGTCAATATCAATACGCACTGTGACATCAGGGTTCGTCAGTTTGACACTTGCGGAAGCAATATGTTGATTTAAACCGCCGCCCACATAACGCTCAACATCAAGGGAACGGAAATCGTGTTTTCCTTTACGGCGAACACGCACGCAGAAAGTTTTGCCTTCTAGCTCATCTTTCACTTTGGCAAGGGTATGCTCAAAAATATCGTGCATCGTGCTAAACGGCATTTCTTCCACTTCAAGAATATGGTGAATGCCCGGCGTGCGTTTCAGTAAGTCCAACACCAACGGAGCTTCTTCCGCCACTTTCGCTCGTACTTCGATAAAATCCCAGTTGCGAATGACCGCCACATTTTCGGTTTCACGCAATAACACATTACGAATGTTCGATGTCAAAATTTTGATAAAGCGTTTACGCACCGAGTCGCTTTTAATCATAATTTCAGGAAAAAGTTTGATAATAAATTTCATAATAATAAATAGGTTAAAAAAAGAAAAACGGCGAGATCCTAGCATATTTTGCAAAATATTCCTAAGATCTCACCGCTTGTGAAGAATGCAGATTATTTTCTGTATTTACCTGCCATCGCTTGATACACCGCATTTTCATTTTTGAGAATGGTGTATTTCGTTTCTAATAAAGAGAGTTCAGAACTACGTTCGGTATTAATTGCACTTAACCACTCACGCAGCTCAGATACGCCTTGATCATAACGGTTTTTATAATATCCGCTGATATTTTTATCGTATTCATATTTCTTTTGTAAATTTGAGTAGCTACTTCTCGATAACTGATAAGTTGAATAGTAGGTATCAATTTCATTCAATGCTTTTGTTAATGTTTGTTCATAATTTAAACGAGCTAGCTTATAACCTTCTTCTGAAATCTTAATGTTATTTTCCACACGATTCCAATCTAAGAAAGGTAAATCAAATGAAATAGTTCCGCCAGCAATAGGATTATCGACGGTATTATGCAATTTTGATGCTTTGCTTGATAAACTTCCTCCAAGAGTAACTGTAGGGAACCAACTATTTTCAGTTGCCGTTAATGTTTTAAATGAGCTTTGTAAACGCTGTAAGCTTGCAATAACATCAGGTCGATTTGCAATCGTAGAAACAGGTACATTCATATCTACGCCTTGCAATTTCACTTTCAAAATACTTGGATATTTTACTACAAGCGGTTCATTTGGTTTTAAATTAAGTAAGTCTCGTAATGTTTTTTGTGCAATTGTTTGCGCTGATTGTAAACTAATCAATGTATTTTTGGCAGACAATACTGCTTGGACAGCTTGATCTGCACTAAGTCTATCAATTGCACCTACTGCAAGCTTATTGTTTAAAATCTTACTGATTTGTTCGTAATTGTTGATACTTTGTTGCGTGACACGAATTGCATCCTGATAATAAGCAAGGTTGTAATAACTACTCACAACAGAATTAATTAATGATAAACGAGTTGACTGCAAATCCTCTTGGGTAGCTTTATGTTCCCATTCTGCAGCACTTGCGCTGTCTTTCAAGCGCCCCCAAAGATCAATCGTATAACTTAAACTAAATCCAATTTGGCTTGCTATGGTTGAAACACCCGTTGAATTTAAATTACTCGTAGAGCCAACCCCTTTAGATGCAGATGCTGAGCCAGATCCACTAAAGGTTGGCACTAAATTTGCACCGACTAAATTTGCATTGTAAAGTGCTTTATTAACGGCAATCGCCGCTTTCGCTAAATCAATATTATTTGCTAACGCCATTTCAATTAAGCGATTTAACTGGCTATCGTTATAGCCCAACCACCATTGTTCATTAATATGGTATTGCTTTGTAATATCTTGATATTGCTGATATTGAGCCTGTGCTCGTTCAAGTGTACCATCTTGACTCATTTTGGTTGTTGAACATGCACTTAATGCAATAGCTGTCATTAGCGTTAATGCTAATTTTGAAAGTTTCATACTGTTATCCTTGTGAAAAAATAATCGTTACATTTTAAAGAAAATGTACCATCTCGACTAGTTTTAAACTGAACGATCATTCATTTTTTTGCAAAAATTTACAGAAAAGAGACCGCTTGAGAGTGTAATTTGTTGAGCAAAAACCGTAGGAATACCCACGGTTAAGCACAAAAGCATTCCTTTGGAATGCGAAGCTATACTCAAAATCTATCCTGAAGGGATAGTTCTATGCTTAACCTAGGGTGAAAGCCTAGGATTGTAGTAACTGTGCAATCAACGCTTGATGACGCACCGCTTGAGCCGATTGTTTTAAACGTTCTGCGGCTAAAATGCTTTTCAGCTCGGCTAAGGCGACTTGGAAATCATCATTCACAATCACATAATCAAATTCGTCGTAATGGCTCATTTCGGAAACCGCTTCGCTCATTCGTTTCGCAATAGTTTCAGCACTGTCTTGACCTCGTCCAATCAAACGCTTCTCTAGCTCCGCTTTTGATGGAGGTAAAATAAACACACTTTTCACATTTGGTACTTTGGCACGAATTTGTCTCGCCCCTTGCCAATCAATATCAAGAAAGACATCAATGCCTTGCTCAAGACTACGTTCGATCATTGGTAGAGACGTACCGTAGTAGTTGCCGAACACTTCCGCCCACTCTAAAAAATGCCCTTGTTCGATTAAACGTTTAAACTCATCATGTTGGGTGAAATAGTAATGTACCCCGTCTTCTTCCGCTGGGCGTGGATTGCGAGTGGTGTGGGAAATAGAAAGTTGCACTTGCGAACGAGACAAATCTGCCAGTAATGCATTGATTAAAGAAGATTTTCCTGCACCACTTGGGGCAGAGATAATGTATAAATTGCCTAAGGTCATAGTTGAAATGTTTTTGTAATAATTTTGGACTATATCAATTCGACGTGTTTGTAGGGACACGACGCTTCGTGTCCCAATATCGATATTCGCAAATATGCGATTAGGACGCCAAGCGTGGCGTCCCTACAATCCATTTTTGGTTAAACAAAAAATTAAGGACGCAAAGCGTCCCTAACACGATATTTTATTTTTTCGAAAGTGGCGGAACAAAGGTAATACCTAAATCCCAAGGTTGTTCAATCCATGTTTCTTGTGGAATATCAACGACATAGTCATCTACCAAACTTGCGCCCATCGGTTTTGCAAAGACAGTGACAAATTTCGCGTTTGGGTACATGTCACGGATTGCACGGGCGGTATTGCCAGTATCGACTAAATCGTCCACTACGATAAAGCCTTCGCCGCCGTTTGCGACTTGAGCAGCATGCAATACGCTTAATTCACCTTGACTGTCGTGGTCGTAACTTGCGATACAAACCGTTTCAACGTGACGAATACTTAATTCACGGGCTAATACAGCGGCAGGGAATAAACCACCACGGCTTACCGCAATAATGCCTTTCCATTGTGAAGCAGGTAAAAGGCGTTCAGCTAATTTGCGCGCGTGCATATGGAACATATCCCACGTCACAACATATTTTTCGTTTGTGTATTTCTCACTCATAAGTTCACCTAAAAAAAGTGGTAGCTCTGCCACCGAATAAAAAAATTGCGTAAGGATAACCTGAAAAGACGTTTCGTGCTATCATTTCCAAAAGAATTTTACAATAATGTCATTTGATCGAATGATTTTTGCAAAATTTTACAGGAAACTCACCGCTTGATCACAAAAAGGAGATAAATATGTCAGAAATTCAAACACTTAAACCGAATTTACTCTGGAAGTGGTTCGACCAAATTTGTGCCATCCCGCATCCATCCTACCACGAAGAGAACATCGCTCAATTTATCGTAAACTGGGCGCAGGAGAAACAATTCTTTGTAGAACGTGATGCCGTAGGAAATATTCTGATCCGTAAGCCTGCAACAAAAGGAATGGAAAATCGTAAAACTATTGCATTGCAAGCTCACTTAGATATGGTTCCACAAGCCAACGAAGGCACAAAACACGATTTTACAAAAGATCCTATTCAGCCTTATATTGACGGCGAATGGGTCAAAGCCAAAGGTACAACACTTGGGGCGGATAATGGAATCGGTTTAGCATCTTGCTTGGCAGTGTTAGATTCCGATGATTTGACTCACCCTGAAATTGAAGCTTTACTTACCATGACGGAAGAAGCAGGTATGGAAGGTGTACTTGGCTTACAACCAAATTGGATGAAAGCAGATATTCTCATCAATACGGACACCGAAGAAAATGGCGAAATTTATATTGGCTGTGCGGGCGGTGAAGATGCAGGTATCGAATTACCTATTCATTATGAAAACAATGCCTTTGACGGTGCATTGCAAATTAGTTTAAAAGGTTTAAACGGCGGGCATTCAGGCTGTGATATCCATACAACTCGAGCCAATGCGATTAAATTAATGGCAAGAACCTTAGCAACCTTAAAATCAACCTTCTCGTTTCAAATTGCAACGATTCGTGGTGGCTCAGTGCGTAATGCGATTCCACGAGAATCCATTGTTACATTAGCGTTTGATGCAAAAAATACTGAAAATCTTACCGCTTGTTTAAGACAATTTGAGCAAGCTCTGAAAAAAGAGTTGCAGTATGCGGAGCCAAATCTTCAATTTATTGTAGAACGTGCCGAAAGACCATCGCAAGTATTCTCTCAAGAAAGTACCGCAAAAGTCATCCAATTCCTAAATGTATTACCAAATGGTGTGATTCGTAATAGTGATGTGGTTGAAAATGTTGTTGAGACCTCTTTAAGTATTGGGATTTTAACCACAGAAGATGATGTAGTCAGATCTAAAATTTTAGTTCGCTCATTAATTGAAAATGGAAAAGCAGATGTTCGTTCTCGTTTGACTTCACTTGCAGAATTAGTGGGAGCGACCGTTTCATTCTCAACGGGCTATCCTGGCTGGGAGCCAGATCCAAACTCGGTCATTACACCGCTAACGAAAGCTATTTATGATGACATTCTTGGGTATGAATCGCAAATTAAGGTCATTCATGCTGGGCTTGAATGTGGATTAATTAAAAAGGTTTATCCAAATATTGATGTCGTTTCAATCGGTCCAACCATTCTCAATGCACACTCACCTGATGAAAAAGTGCATATTCCTGCTGTTCAGATTTATTGGGAATTACTGACAACCATTTTAGAAAAAGCGCCAACTAAATAAAATATGGTGGGGTTATAAGCCCCACCATTTTTCTTCTAATAATAGAAACCACCTAAGCCAACACCAATTCCACTGTGATGACCACGCCCCCATCCATGATGATAACCTATTGTTGGATAAACTCTCGGATAAGGATAAGAGCGATAAACTTTCACTTTAGGCTCTCTATCACTCTGATTAAGCTCCCATTCTTCTGATTCTGATGAGTTAGCTGTGACTGTTTTTCCTGTCGCAACACGCTGTTGATATTCTTGCACCGCTTTCATATCCATAGGCACTGTACTTTGCTGAGTAGGTGTTGAACAAGCTGTGATGACCAATGGCATCATACATAAAATCAATTTTTTCATAAAATGCTCTCCCTAATTAAAAGCGAGTATTAGACAGACAAAATATAAAACAATTCACTTTGCTTCTAAAATAAAAAAGGACGCCCAAAAGCGTCCTAATTTATCTAAACTTTAAAATTAAAGTGCAGATTTTGCTTTAGCAACTAATGCTGCGAAAGCCACTTTGTCAAATACTGCGATATCAGCAAGGATCTTACGATCGATTTCAACAGACGATTTTTTCAAGCCGTTGATGAATTTGCTGTATGATAAACCGTTTTGACGAGCTGCCGCGTTGATACGTGCAATCCATAATTGACGGAATTGACGTTTACGTTGACGGCGGTCACGGTAAGCATATTGTGCAGCTTTAACTACTGCTTGGAAAGCAACGCGATACACGCGTGAACGTGCACCATAATAACCTTTAGCAGCCTTAAGAACTTTCTTATGGCGTGCTCTTGCAATAACACCACGTTTTACACGAGCCATTATTAAATCTCCTACTATTTAAGCGTAAATTAACGCTTTGACATTTATTAAACTAAAAATTAACTAATCGTACGTTGTACTTAATTTACGCTTATGCGTATGGTAAGCACGCTACTACTAAAACTTGGTCTGACTTAGCAACCATCGATTTATGACGTAAGTGACGTTTACGCTTAGTTGTTTTCTTAGTCAAAATGTGACGTAAGTGAGATTGTTTACGTTTGAAACCGCCAGAAGCTGTTTTTTTGAAACGCTTCGCAGCACCACGTACTGTTTTGATTTTAGGCATTGTTAAAATAACTCCGCATTGTTTATGTTAATAACCAGCAATTAGGCGAATACTGTTACCAGTATTACTTGGAAGCACTAATTACCTCTAAAGGTAATGGACTATTTCTTTTTCGGAGCAAGTACCATTACAACTTGGCGACCTTCGAGTTTACCAGGGGCAGATTCTACCACTGCAATCTCGGCTAAATCGTTTTTAACACGCTCTAGCACATCCATACCAATTTCTTGGTGAGCCATTTCACGTCCACGGAAGCGAACAGTGATTTTGGCTTTGTCGCCGTCTTCCAAAAAGCGAATCAGGCTGCGTAGTTTTACCTGATAGTCGCCTTCGTCTGTACCAGGACGGAATTTAATTTCCTTCACCTGTACAACTTTCTGTTTTTTCTTCTGCTCTTTAGCGGCTTTCTCTTTTTCGTAGATGAACTTACCGTAATTCATAATACGACAAACTGGCGGTTCAGCATTTGGGCTAATTTCCACTAAATCTAATTCAGCTTCTTCCGCTTTAGCTAATGCTTCTTGAATAGACACGATACCAAGTTGGTCGCCATTTTGATCCGTTAAACGGACCTCTTTTACGCGAATTTCTTCGTTAAGACGATGTGCGCGATTTGTCTGAACACGTTTTACAGGTTTAATAGTATTATTCCTCTAGTAAGTTTAAGTAATGATCATACCGCTTGCAGAAGATATGATTTCTTTTTATAGGCTCTATATAAAGAGAGCAAAACGGGCAGAATTTTACAAAAATCTACTTGATTATGCAATAGTCAAAATCATTTCATTGCATTTTCACCCAAATATAAATTCTTCTATTATAATAAAAAGAATTTCAACTCACTAAAAATTGATATAAGTAATGAAAATTCTCGGAATTGAAACATCATGCGATGAAACGGGCGTAGCTATCTATGATGAAACCAAAGGGCTTGTTGCCAATCAACTTTATAGCCAAATTGAGATGCACGCAGACTACGGCGGTGTAGTGCCAGAGCTTGCCTCTCGGGATCATATCCGCAAAACCTTGCCTCTTATTCAAGCGGCATTAAAAGAAGCCAATCTTACCGCTTGCGATATTGACGGCGTGGCTTATACAGCAGGGCCTGGCTTGGTTGGGGCGTTATTAGTGGGTTCAACCATTGCTCGCTCACTGGCTTATGCGTGGAATGTGCCAGCCTTAGGCGTTCATCATATGGAAGGGCATCTGCTTGCGCCGATGTTGGAAGAAAATGCCCCTGAATTTCCTTTTGTTGCGTTGCTTGTCTCAGGCGGGCATACTCAGTTGGTCAAGGTTGAAAATGTCGGCGAATATGAATTACTTGGCGAGTCGATTGATGATGCAGCAGGTGAAGCCTTTGATAAAACGGCGAAATTACTTGGATTGGATTACCCCGGCGGTGCTGCCCTTGCAAAACTAGCTGAAAACGGTATTCCAAACCGCTTTGTTTTCCCTCGTCCAATGACGGATCGCCCAGGATTGGATTTTAGCTTTTCAGGCTTAAAAACCTTTGCTGCCAACACCATTAACGCTAACTTGAATGAACAAGGCGAGCTTGACCAACAAACCCGTTGCGATATTGCTCACGCTTTTCAGCAAGCTGTGATCGAAACCTTAATCATCAAATGTCGTCGAGCTTTGCAGCAGACAGGCTACAAGCGTTTGGTGATCGCAGGTGGCGTAAGTGCAAATAAACAACTTCGCCACGATTTAGCTCAACTGATGCAACAAATCGGCGGTGAAGTGTTCTACCCTCGCCCACAATTTTGTACCGACAACGGTGCAATGATTGCCTATGCAGGATTTTTACGCTTGAAAAATGGCGAAAGAACGGATTTGTCGGTGAGTGTGAAACCTCGTTGGCCAATGGTTGATCTTCCTGCTATTCAAACCAAATAAACAAAAGGGCGAACTATGTTCGCCCTAGTATTTTAATGTAACTTCATCGTTGGTCTTAAGAAGCGGTTAATTCGCCCTACCAACAAAATCAACCCTGTTTTCACACAGCCGTGTAATGCCATTTGGTGCATACGGTATAGAGAAAGATACGCCATACGAGCAATTTTACCTTCGATAAACATCGAGCCTTTGGTTAAGTTACCCATTAAGCTACCGATTGTTCCAAAGCGTGAGAACGAAACCAATGAGCCTTTATCGTTAAATACGAATGGTTTGAGCGGTTTATGTTCTAACTGTGCAACAATATTCTTTCCGCATACTGTCGCCATTTGATGAGCCGATTGTGCTCTTGGTGGAACAGGTTTGCCATCTGCTTGCAATAAGAATGCACAGTCGCCGATCACATACACATTGTCGTCCGTTAAGGTTTGTAGTGTATCTTTAATGGCGATTTGATTGATACGATTGGTTTCAAAGCCGAATGATTTGGTGATATCAGGGGCTTTTACGCCTGCTGCCCAGACCATTAAATCGGCATTAATGGTTTCACCTTCTTTGGTAATTAAACCATTTGCTGTTGCTTCTACTACAGCAGTATTTGTACGAACGTCCACGCCCAATTCCCGCAACTCTTTAATCGCTGATGTAGAAATTCGCTCTGACAGCGCAGGCAATAAGCGGTTACCCGCTTCAATTAAAGTCACTTTTAAGCTCGTATTATTTAATTTCCCATATCCATAAGAATTTAAATGTTTTACTGCATTATAAAGCTCTGCAGATAACTCAATTCCTGTTGCTCCGCCACCAACAACTGCAATATGCACTTCTTTCTCATTGTTGTTAGAGAACTTCAAAAAGAGTTCCATCATTCGTTTATGGAATAATTTTGCCTGCTCTGAGCTGTCTAAGAAAATGCAATGCTCCGCAACACCCGGCGTGCCAAAATCATTTGAACGGCTACCAATCGCTAAAACTAATTTATCATAGACAATATTACGCTCTGCGACTAGTAACTCACCTTCTTCATCATAGATAGGTGCTAATACGATCGTTTTTTCTGCTGGTTTGACTTGGGTTAATGTACCTTGACGAAATTCAAAATGATGATTTTTAGCGTGAGCACGATAACTTAACGCATCCGTACCATCATCCAAAGATCCTGTTGCTACTTCATGTAATAATGGCTTCCATAAATGGCTAATATTTTTATCGACTAAAATAATATTCGCCTTTTTCTTTTTACCCAATTTGTTTCCAAGATACGTAGCAAGCTCTAAGCCACCTGCACCACCACCTATGATAACGATCGTTTCCATTATTTGCTCCGAAAATAATTAATATGTCAAAATCAATTAGGATAAATTGTAATCCTTCATAGCAGAAAGTCTAGCGATTTAAATAATTATTTTTGGTAAAGAAATAAATACAAATTTGATAAGTTTTGCACAGGCTAATGTTGTCAAGTCAAAAAAAGCTAAAAAATCTTAATTTTTTTGTACTTAAGCTCTAGAAAAAATATAACATATTGATTTTAAAAGAAATGTTATTTTATAACCAATCGTAAAGAGAAACCGAAAACCCTATGAATTATCAAGGTTTTGTCCTGTTTAAAAAAAATAATCCACAAAGTTATCCACAGGCTGTGTGGATAGAAAAAGCCTTATTTTTTCACTGATTTTATGAACAGTAACGGCGGGCGGTGACGAAGATCTTTAAACTCGTTATGCCATTCTGTTTGCTCGGCAAGCATCGGCTCTTCCACCTGTTCAAGGTTAAAACCACCTTGAATAAGGCTATTCAAAATCGTGGCTGTGGTTCTATGGTAGGTTTTAAAGGATTGCTGAAACCAGTTGCGATTTCGTTCCCCCTCATCACGATAATAATTTAAACGATAAGCCACTTGCTGTTTTCGAGCATCTTTTTCCCAACGATCCCCTTCTTTAAAACAGGTAACAATCGGGTGTTCTTGCGAAAAGATTAATAGCCCATTTAACACCAACTTAGCAGAAATCTGTTGCAGAAGTTCAGGCAAATCTTTGACATAGTGAAATGCAAAGGAACTGGTAATCACATCAAAATCGGCTTCTTCAATGGTCGATAGAGCTTCCATTGGCAAACAGTAAAAGCGGTAAGCGGTCGGATTTACGTCTTTTTTTGCAAAATCTACTCGGGCTTGCTCAATCATCGCTTGCGAGAGATCTAGCCCAACCACTTGCTTTGCCCCTAACGCCAAATAATGCAATAAATGCCCGCCAGCGCCACAGCCGAGATCCAGTACCTTTTTGCCATTGAGATCAGGCAATAGCGAAAACATCGTAGGCTTTTCCACCACTTCATTTAGGCTAATCGGGTTTTCACGCAGTTTCAAATAGCGTTCAAAGAAAATCGGGTTGTCGTAGATGCTGGTTTTCATTATGTGATATTAAGTTAATAGCTGAAAAGTAGGGACACACTGCGTGTGTCCGTATTTATATAAAATCCGTTTTCAGTGTGATTGGTAGGGACGCCACGCTGGCGTCCACTGAATATCGCTTTTGCGTAAAGATAAGATTGGGCGGACGCCAGCATGGCGTCCTTTATCCTTGAGAAAAAACAAGCCAATCTCACCGCTTGTAAATATCCTGCCCGTCTCTACGGGTTTTCAAAATCCGCAAAATCCACACATACTGCTCGGGATTTTTCGGGACAAAATACTCAATCACTTCATTCATTTGACGAGCGGATTGTTGTTCATCGCCTGCAAATTCAAGGGCGGGTAGAATTTCAATTTGATACACGCCTTTTTCAGCGTTGTAAATTGGGAACATCGGGATCACCACTGCATTTGCCACACGAGCCATTTTAGCCAGTCCTGGCAAAGTGGCTTTTTCAGTGGCAAAAAACGGCACATAAACGCTAAGTTCTTCACCAAAATCTTCATCAGGCAGAAAATAACCAAGATTGCCCTTTCTCACATCATTTAAAAACGGTTTAATCCCATTTTGACGAGTGTGCATTTTACCGCCAAAACGTTCACGGGTACGGTTCCAAAGCCAATCGACAAGGGGGTTATGATGCGGATTGTACATCGACACCATCGGCATTCCGTGCGTGTGCATAATAATGCCCGAAGCGTCTATCGCCCAAGTATGTGGCACAAGCAAAATCACGTTTTTACCGCTTGCTCTAGCTTCTTTCACAATATCCAAGCCTGAAAATTCGCTCCGTTTTTGGATATGCTCCACAGAACGCAAGGCAATCTCGCCAATGCCTAACATTGTTTGAGACACGGTGATAAACATTTTCTCGATCACATCTGCCCGCTTGTCTGCCGACCAATCAGGGAAACAGTAGCGTAAATTCGTATCTGCTCGATGATACTGCTTTTTGCCTTTGAGCTTTTTCGCCACGATTTTTCCAACCCAAGTCGCAAGCCTATCTCGCCAGCGAAATGGTACATAAGCCAACACGACCAGCCCGAAAATCCCCAACCAAATGCCCCAATACTTCGGGTGCAAAAAGGCGGTTTGGAACTGGTGCTGATAACCTACTCGATATGTTTCACGTTCTGACATTATTTATCCTGTTGCTTATCTTATTTCTTACGGTCGATAATGTTTTTCACCGCCAAAATTACCCCTAAGCCAATAAATGCACCTGGTGGTAAAATCGCTAACAAGAGACCGCTTTCTAAGTGTAACAGATCCATTCTCGCGGATTTTGCCCAATCACCAAGTAACAAATCCAAGCCGTCAAACAGCGTACCACTACCGATAATTTCACGAATTGCACCTAATAGCACAAGGCTCAATGCCATACCTAGCCCCATTGCAAAGCCATCAAATGCTGAATGGGCTACGCTATTTTTTGATGCAAAGGCTTCCGCCCGACCAATCACGATACAGTTGGTTACAATCAACGGTACGAAAATCCCCAACGATTGATAAACAGGGTAAGCAAAAGCGTTCATCAACAGCTGAATGGTCGTTACCGCTGTGGCAATAATCATCACATAAATCGGAATACGAATATCGTGGGGGATCACTTTACGAAACAGCGAGATGATCGTGTTGGTAATGGTTAAAACCAACAAGGTCGCCAAACCCAAACCGAGAGCGTTAGTCACATTACTGGAGACCGCCAACAACGGACATAAGCCAAGTAATTGCACAAGGGTAGAGTTGTTCTTCCACACGCCCTGCATAAATAAATTCTTCCACACAGACGGCTCAACAGCTTTTGGCGTTTCGTCTATGTCGTTGATTTGGGTAATCGGGATTTGGTTTTCTGTTGCCATAATTTTATTCAAACCGTTTCTCTTTAAAATAAAAAATCTTATCTTGCTCGTTAATCGCTCGTAATACACGGCAAGGGTTGCCCACCGCAACACAATTATCGGGAATATCTTTCGTCACCACACTTCCAGCCCCGATAACCACATTATTTCCAATCGTCACATTAGGCATTATCACGGCATTACCGCCAACCCAAACATTATTGCCAATGGTAATCGGCATTGCAAATTCAATACCGCTATTGCGTTTTTCCGCATCAATTGGGTGCATTGCGGTAAATAGCGACACATTTGGGGCAAACATCACATTATCGCCAATGGTAATTTTGGCACAATCCAACATCGTGCAGTTATAGTTACTATAAAAATTTTTGCCTAACGAAATGTTATAGCCATAATCACAGCGAAATGGCATTTCAATATGAAAATCCGCCTGCTCACACTGAAATAATTTCTGCAACAACGCCACTCTTTGCGGAAGTTGAGACGGGCGAAGTTGAGCAAGCTCAAAACACAAATCCTGTGCGGTTATTCTGTCTTGTTTCAATTCAGGATCGGCTGGATTATACAGCTGACAGCTAACCATTTTTTGACGTTCACTTTGCATTAGCGGCAAGCCCCAAATTGTTCAACTATTGTTGGATTTTTCGCTAACTCAGTAATCACCCACTTCGCACTTTGGCGAACGTTATTGACTACTGCTCTTGGCGTAATGGTTGCTCCGGTAAATTGATCGAATGTACCGCCGTCTTTTTTCACTGCCCATTCGCTCTCGTTGTCTAAGCTGAATTTGCGGTTGGTGAAACTGTAAATCCAATCATCAATACGGGTTTCGATTTTATCGCCTAAGCCCGGCGTTTCTTTATGGGCAAGGGTTCGCACGCCTAACACGGTTCCGTCAGGCTGAATGCCCATTAACAGCACAATGTTGCCCGAATAACCGTCTGGAGCGGTTCCTTGAATAGCGTAAGCGGTCAGATCTTGCCCTTTTTTTGCAATATAGATTTTATTTAAAAACGGGACTTCAGGCAGTTTGACCACTTTGCAAGTCGCCAATAAATCATTATCAAAATGCACCTGTGGCACCACTTCAAGCAGTAATTGACGCTGTTGCTCGGCAGTTACGGCATCAATTCTGCTTTTGGTGAGCAAATAAATTCCCGTTGAAACGGCGGTACAGAGCAAGGCTATCGCCCCTAAAATTAGAGCATAACGTGTTGTTATTACAGATGTTTTCATTTTATCGTCCTAATTTTGTACCGTATAAACGGGGCTGAGTATAATGGTCAATCAACGGCACGCAGATATTTGCTAATAACACTGCAAACGCCACGCCGTCTGGGTAGTTGCCGTAATAGCGAATTAAATAGACTAACAAGCCAACCAACGCACCGAAAATCAATTTGCCTTTTGGCGTGATTGAAGCTGTGACGGGATCGGTCGCAATAAAAAACGCCCCGAACATCATCGCACCGCTAAACAGTTGCATCTGCACCGACCAACGAGCCGTGTCAGACGCTAAATCCGTACCAAAGCTAAACAGAGCAAAGGTTGCCAACATCGCCACAGGGATTTGCCAGTGAATAATTCGCTTATAAATCAACAACAAACCGCCGATTAAGAAGGCAACATTGACCTGCCCCCAACCGCCTACAAGCACATCGGCAAACAGCTTATCGAATTTAGCCAATAACGAATTTGGATCTTTAATGGTATTCATCGCCTGTTTTGAGCCGTCCAACACCGTTGCTGACGACACTCCGTCCACACTTTGAATAAGCTGATGAACGCTAAAGCCGTCTGTGGTGACATCAGTAAAAATCAACGAAAAACTATCCGATAGGGTTGGTGGTTCATTCAGCAACGCAAGGGGTGGCAGCCACGCTGTCATCTGCACAGGGAACGATACCAACAACAACGCATAGCCAATCATCGCAGGGTTGAACAAATTTTGCCCCAAACCACCGTAAACGTGCTTCGCCAACAACAGCGACACCAACACGCCAATCACAATCACCCAGTAAGGTGCGTAAGGCGGAATTGCCATCGCCAAAATCAAGGCAGTCAAAATACCCGACAAATCGGCGAGATAGAAAGCGGTCGGTTTACGGCGTAATTTTGCCACCGCAATTTCAATCAGCACCGCCAGCCCAATCGCCAGCACCGCTTGAATTAGCACCCCATAACCAAAAAAGTACCACTGCACCACCAACGCAGGCAACATCGCCCCAATCACCCACAGCATAAAATTCGCCGTGAGATTGTTGGAATGGGTATGGGGGGAACTGATCATTTTAAACATCAAATGTTTCCTTTATCGTCTTAATTTTAAATCGTCTAAATCTTCGGCAAATTCACGTTGAATTTTATCGTCAGCATTCGGATTGCAATGACTGTCGTCACCGTTGCCACATCAATCCAGTTGCTCTCAAAGCCCGCATCACGGAACAGAATAAAAATAATTCCGCCGACCAAACTCGCCGTCACATACACTTCTTTTTGTAAAATAATCGGCACTTCGTTGCGTAAAATATCCCGAATTAAGCCCCCGAAACAGCCCGTCACACCGCCGAGCGCCACACAAATCAACGGATGCAACCCAAAATCCAAACCTTTTTGCACCCCAATTACCGTAAACACGCCCAAACCAATCGCATCAAAAATCAGCAAGCCTTTTTTCCAATAATCACGGTCAATTTGATCTTTCAAAATCGCCACCAAAATCACCGCAATGCTGATCATCAACACATAAATCGGCTGTTTCATCCAAAACACAGGGGTACTGCCAATCATCACATCACGCAAAGTTCCGCCGCCCACGCCCGTCACAAATGCCAACACGAACATTCCAAAAATATCCATTTTATGCTGACGAGCGGCAATCGCCCCCGAAATCGCAAAAACAATGGTACCAATCAGGTCTTGAATAAACAGAAACGACCACGGAAATGGGGGGATAAGTTCGTTCATTTGGGTTCCTTAACGTTCTTCATCAATTAACTGGATTAACGTCTCTTTACTTGGCAACACCGTCATATATTTGCTTGCAAAAATCTGCTGATTATCGTCAGGCAAGGTAAACTCAACCACCGACTGACTTTTATCTTGGCAAAGAATAATGCCGATAGTTTTATTTTCATCACTTAGCTTAATTTTGCGATCATAATAATTGACATACATCTGCATTTGCCCAATATCTTGATGCTTGAGCTTGCCGATTTTCAGATCAATCAGCACAAAGCAACGCAACAAGCGGTTATAAAAGACCAAATCAATGTAAAAATGCTGTTCATCAAAGGTAATTCGCTCTTGTCTGCCAACAAAAGTAAAGCCTGCCCCGAGTTCTAACAAGAAATGTTCCAACTTATCAATCAACTTTTGCTCAAGTTCATTTTCGGAATAGCTGTGATGTTCAGGCAAACCGAGAAATTCCAAAATATAAGGATCTTTAATTAAATCTTCAGGTTTTTCAATAATTTGCCCTTTTAACGCTAAAGCTCTGATTTCATCTTTATCCTTACTCAACGCCAAACGAGCAAACAAAGCGGTATCATATTGACGCTCAAGCTCTCTCAAACTCCAATTATTTTTAGTCGCTTCAATTTCGTAAAAACGGCGTTCGTAAGGATCGTCTATTCGCATTAGTTTTTGGTAGTGCGACCAACTTAGCGTAAATTCGCTAGACAGTGTCTGGCGATTTGTATTTTTATTGCTCAATTCGGCAGACACTGTCTGCCGAAAGTGTGAACCACCGCTTACATCATTAAGTAATAATCTTTGTTGAGAATAACTTAAATAAAATTGTCGCATATTCTTCAAATTTCTTTCGGAAAAACCTTTTCCAAATTGCTTAGTTAAATTTTGCGATAAAAATTTAAGCTGCTGTTTTCCATATTCAGCTCGGTTTTCTCCCTGTTGCTCATCTTCCACAATCATTCGTCCAATCTCAAAATAAGTATGAACAATGGTTGTGTTTACCGCTTGTACAGCTCGGTGGCGTGCGGTATTAAGCAACACCGCAATGCGATGAAATAAATCTTGATTGGTTAAATCGTTCATTTGCTTCTCCATTTCGCTTATACCGCAAGCATTACTCTACTGTTTTTGTTGAGCTTCCTTTTTTGCCTTTGCTCTTGCAATCGCTGCTGCAACCGCCGCCTTTCTCGGATCTTCGACAGTTTCAGCTTTTGCAATATTTTCTTCAGAAACGACCGCTTGCTGTGCTTCTTTTTTCGCTTTCGCTCGTGCTAATGCGGCAGCAACAGCGGCTTTTCTCGGATCTTCAACGGTTTCAGCTTTTGCAACATTTTCTTCAGAAACGACAGCTTGTTGTGCTTCTTTTTTCGCTTTCGCTCTGGCTAACGCTGCAGCAACAGCCGCTTTTCTTGGATCTTCAACTGTTTCTGTTTTTGCAACATTTTCTTCAGAAACGACCGCTTGTTGAGCTTCTTTTTTCGCCTTAGCTCTAGCCAACGCTGCCGCAACCGCTGCTTTTCTCGGATCTTCAACCGTTTCTGCTTTTGCAACATTTTCTTCAGAAGCGACCGCTTGTTGTGCTTCTTCCGCCTGTTTTGCCAAGCGTCTTGCTCTGCGTTGTGCCATTAACTCGCTGTTATCAGGCTCGCCGTTTGCTTTGATTTGGGCTTTGGCTTGAACGGTTTGAGCTGGCTCTACGGTGTCGGCTTTTTTTGCTTTTAGGCGTTCGAGAGCCGCTTTTACAGGATCTTCCCCTTGACTGTTCGCCACTTCTTCACGGCGTTTTTCTGCCGCTTGTTGAATGCGGGCGGTGCGGGCTTCTTTCTCTTTGTTTAAGCGAGCTTCCCTTGCTTCAAAGCGGAGTTTGGCTTCTTCTGCTTGTTTAGCTTTTTGATCGACTTCTTGGATCTTGGCTTTTTCTTGGCGGAAGTATTGCACCAACGGAATGTAGCTTGGGCAAACGTAGGCACAAACGCCACACTCAATGCAAGCGTCTAAGTGATAAGTCTTTGATTTATCGTGATCTTCGGCACGAGCAAACCAGTAAAGTTGTTGTGGCAATAAGCCCACAGGACAAGCATCGGAACAGCTTGAACAGCGGATACAACTGCGTTCAGGCTGTGGCGGTGCATATTCAAAATGGTCAGGCGCGATAATGCAGTTTGCGGTTTTGGTGATCGGCGATTGTAGTGACGGCAAAATAAAGCCCATCATCGGACCGCCCAAAAAGACCGGAAAACGTTCGTCCGCTTGATAATCGACCTGTTCCAACAAATGCAAAATCGGCGTGCCGAGCCTTGCCCACACGTTGCCTTTGTTGCGAATTTTATCGCCTGTCAGCGTTACCACCCGTTCAATCAACGGCTCATCGTCCATAACCGCCCGTTTCACCGCAAAAGCTGTGCCGACATTGTGCATTACAATGCCCATCTCAATCGTTCGTTTGCCCTGCGGAATTTCCAAGCCCGTTAGCACTTGCACCAACTGATCGCTTGCCCCTGACGGATATTTGGTCGGGATCACTCGCACGCCAATATCATTTGCACCTTTTAAGGCTTTTTCGACTGCTTGGATCGCCTTTGGCTTGTTATCTTCAATGGCGATCACCACTTCTTCAGGGCGAAGTACATAGCGTAAAATTCGCACACCTTCGATCATTTCATCTGCATAATCTTGCATCAAACGATCATCGCAAGTGATATAAGGCTCGCACTCTGCCCCGTTAATAATCAATAACTTACAGCGTTTATCAGCAAAATGGAGCTTATGCGATGTCGGGAACACTGCACCGCCCAACCCTGCGATCCCAGCTTGGTAAACTTTTTGGATAATCTGATCGCTTGTTAGGCTTAAAAAATCGTCTATCGGCTGGCGTTCGATCCACTTATCTTCGCCGTCCGTTTCAATCACAATGGTCAATTCAGGCAAGCCAGACGGGTGTGATGAAACGTGTGGCTGAATTGCCACCACTTTGCCAGACGTTGGGCTATGTACAGGAAGCTGGCGATAGTTGTCGCCTTTGGTCAGAGCCTGCCCTTTCAGCACCAAATCGCCCTGTTGCACAATCACGTCCCCTGCGACACCCGAATGTTGCAACACAGGTACATAGAAAAATTTCGGCAAATGGAGCGAGCGGATCGGCTTTTGGTTCGACTGCTTTTTCATTTCAGGGGGGTGAATACCGCCGGGAAAATCCCACAATTTGCCTTCACGGATACGGCTTAACACATCAATTTGCATTACCGCCCCCGACTACGATTTTCTTTTCAGCGTCCGTTGTGTTCACAATCGGGATCACCAAATTTGCATCAAATTTCCAGTTCCAATTTTGCGTAGTTTGTTTAATTTTTATCATCTCAATACAGTCTGTCGGACAAGGAGCAACGCAAAGTTCGCACCCTGTACAAAAATCCGCAATCACCGTGTGCATCGCTTTGTTCGTGCCGATAATCGCATCAACAGGACAAGCGGCGATACATTTGGTACAGCCGATACACAATTCTTCGTGAATATACGCCACTTTCGGCACAGGCTGTTCGCCCGATGTTTCAGGCACATCAACACCGAGCAATTCGGCAATTTTCACCACCATTGCCTGCCCACCGGGAATACATTTGGTAATTTCATCGCCGTTTGCCACCGCTTCCGCATAAGGTTTACAGCCGGGATAGCCACATTGACCGCACTGGCTTTGTGGCAATAACGCATCAATCTGCTCAACAATCGGATCGGCTTCCACCTTGAGCTTAATTGACGAATAGCCCAACACCGCCCCAAAAATTAAGGCAACAAGTGCTATCGCAATCAATATATAAATAACAATGGCGTGATCGAACATTAGATTTTCACCAACCCAGTAAAGCCCATAAAGGCCAACGACATCAAGCCTGCGGTAATCAACGCAATAGACGCACCTTGAAAGGCTCTCGGCACATCGGCGGCGACAAGGCGTTCACGCAAAGCTGAAAAAAGCACTAAAACAAGAGAGAACCCTGCCGCCGCCCCAAAGCCGTAAAGCACTGACTGTACAAGGTTATTCGATAAATTCACGTTCAACAACGCCACGCCCAGCACCGCACAGTTGGTCGTAATTAACGGCAAATAAATGCCGAGCAAGCGGTATAAAGTCGGGCTAGTTTTGTGGACGATCATTTCGGTTAATTGCACAATCACCGCAATCACCAAAATAAACACGAGTGTGCGTAAAAATTGAGCCTGCAACGGCACAAGCAGATAGCTTTCCACCAAATAAGCGGCAAGCGATGCCACCGTCAAAACGAAAGTCGTTGCCATACCCATACCAATAGCGGTTTCCACTTTTTTAGACACACCCATAAACGGACAAAGCCCCAAAAACTTCACCAACACGAAGTTATTGATTAACGCCGTTCCGATAATTAACAAAAGATAATCGACCATTTAACCCACGAAATTTATCATTAGAAATTCAAAAAATGCCGGCTATTATCGGCTTTTTTGCTGTAATGAACAACCGAATTTCGCTAATATAAACAACAAGCGGTCGGATTTTCTCAAAAATTTGCAAGGGGGAACTATGCAATCCAAACAATTCTTTATCTACGGCTTGGTGCAAGGTGTTGGCTTTCGTTTTTTCACTTGGCAAACGGCAAATAAAATCGGCGTGGTGGGTTCGGTACGAAATTGCAATGACGGCAGTGTCGAAGTGATCGCCACAGGCACAGACGAGCAGATCGCAAAATTGCGAGAATGGCTACAACACGGCCCCCGTTCGGCAAGGGTGGAGCGAGTGATTGAGTTGGATTATAAAGGCGATAAAGCCTTTACCGATTTTGATGTTTACCATTATTGATAAAATCTGCTTGACCTTATAGCAACTACAGACTTTATCCTAATCTCACCTTATTATTGGAGATTAGGATTTATGCACACTCATTCACATACCCATTCACATTCAACATCTTGCTCTCATTCTGAGCATCATCACAGCCATATTCCGCAAGATCGCCGTATTTTGTTGTTCAGTTTTGCATTGATCAGCTTATTTATGCTAGTGGAGTTTGTCGGCGGTTATCTTTTTAACAGCTTGGCATTAATGGCAGATGCAGGGCATATGGCAAACGACAGTTTATCGCTAGGGCTTGCGGTTCTTGCGTTATGGATTGCGGATAAAAAGCCGAAACTGTCGCAGTGGTTGGCAGTGCTGAACGGCAGTTCGTTATTGGTGATTGCAGGCTATATCATTTGGGAATCGGTTGAGCGATTGCACACACCGCAATCAATGCAGGCGTTGCCGATGATATGGGTGGCGACACTCGGCTTAGCCGTCAATCTGATTGTGGCTCGTTTAATGCTTAAAGCCGATCACGACAATCTCAATGTGCGTTCGGCATATTTGCACGTTATGGCAGATTTGCTTGGCTCTGTGGTTGCGATTATTTCAGGCTTGACAGCGTATTGGCTAAATTGGCAATGGGTCGATCCTATGGCGAGTTTATTGCTCAGTTTGGTGATCTTACGCAGCGGCTGGCAGGTGACACAAAATGCGATAAAAAGCCTGAAGTCTTGATAAACAGGGCGACTATTCGCCCTGATGCTCAATCGCTATTTTCGCTTTCAATCCCGAAATCGCTTTACAATTTTCGACATCGTGTTCTTCTACGTTCACTAATTGATTTAGAAAATCTTTAATTTCAATTAGTTGAGCGATCTTCTCATCGACTTTCGCCAAATGTTGCACAATCATCTGATCAGCGGTGCAAGATTTTTGCGGTAGCGATTTGAGTTGGTTGAGATATTTAATCTCGTCCAACGAAAAACCTAAGGCTCGGCAGTTGCGGATAAACCGAAGCAACTCAAGTGCTGCCGAGCCATACACCCGATAGCCATTTGCGGAACGTTGTGGCTCGGGCAAAATCCCGACTTTTTCATAATAGCGAATTGTCTCTAAATTCACACCGCTTGCTTTGCTTAATTCGTTGATTTTCATTTTATAAATCCCTTGACCTTGTAGCAACTACAGACTTTACACTGCAATCTCTTATTAATCAATAAAAAGGAAACTCAATGAAAAAAAGTGTACTTATCGCGCTTGTGGCGGTTGCGGTAGCATTTGGTGGCTATGCTTACACGGAATTTAATGGCACGCCTACGCAAAGTAATGCGGAATTTATCCGCTCTTATAGCCCTAGAATTGGCGAAGTAAACGCCCCTGTGACGATTGTGGAATTTTTTGACCCGTCCTGCGAAGCCTGTCGAGCAATCTATCCTTATGTCAAAGCGATTTTAGCTGAAAACCCTAAAGATGTTCGGCTGGTAATGCGTTATGCCTTGTTCCACAAAGGCTTGGAAAAGGCAGCGCGTATTCTGGAAGCGGCACGTTTGCAAGATAAATATCCTGCGGTGCTTGAAGCGGTGCTAAATTCACAACCTGAATGGCACGATGATGAAAATGCTCAAGCCGCTTGGGACGCCGCGGTAAAAGCAGGTTTAGATCCTGAATTAGCGAAGCAACAAATGTATTCTGAGAGTGTGACGGCAGCATTGGAAAGTGATGCGAAAGATATTGAGAAGCTGAAAATTCTCAAAACCCCTGAATTTTTCGTGAATGGCAAGAAACTCGAAGAATTTCATCCTGATCAACTTTATCTTTTGGTTCAGGAACAGTTAGCAAAAGTGAAAAAGTAAAGGTAAAAAGATGAGAGAAAGTGACCGTTTTCTCTCTTTTTTCAAGGAAAATTCAGATGAAAACAGCATTAAAATGGCTATGGTTAAGCCTGATTGCGATATTGATTGATTTAGGTGTTAAACAGCTTGTGGTTGAACGTTTTGAGCTATCAGAAAGCATTAATCTCTTGCCATTTTTTAATTTAACCTATGCAAGAAATTATGGGGCAGCCTTTAGCTTTTTAGCCGATCAATCGGGCTGGCAGACCTATTTTTTCTTAGGATTAGCGTTATTTATTTCGGGCTTTTTGACATATTTGCTCTATCAAAATAAAGCCAAATCTCAATGGGAAAATGTTGGCTACGCATTAATTATCGGGGGCGGTTTAGCAAATGGGATTGACCGTGCTTTTCGTGGCTATGTGGTGGATTATTTACATCTTTTTTGGAAAACGTGGCATTATCCGATTTTCAACCTTGCAGATGTCTTTATTTTTGTCGGGGTGTGTAGTTTATTTGTCAATTCTTATCAAGAAGAAAAAGCAATAACAACTCCTTATGTAAATAAAAATAGTTCTTATTGACACAAATTTGTAAAAAATCTAAACTGTTCAAGTTTTGTAAACAGCTACATTGATTGTAGGTTATTTTCCTTTATTTTCGAGGATCTTTTATGAAAAAATCACTTTCTCTTCTTACAGTTGTATTATCTAGCATCATTTCTACTTCTGCTTTAGCTTCAAATGAAGTTAATGTTTACTCTTATCGTCAGCCGTACTTAATCGAGCCGATGTTAAAAGACTTTGAAAAACAAACAGGCATTAAAGTTAATGTGATCTTTGCAGATAAAGGCTTAGTTGAACGTGTTAAAAAAGAAGGCGAATTAAGTCCTGCGGATGTTTTATTAACCGTTGATATTAGTCGTGTAATGGAAATTGTAAAAGCAGGGCTTGCTCAAAAAGTAAATTCAAAAACTTTAGAGAAAAACATTCCTGCACAATTCCGTGATTCTAATGGTGAATGGTTCGGTTTAACTTCACGTGCACGTGTGATTTATTCATCAAAAGATCGTGTGGGCAAATTACCTGCTGGTTTTGACTATTTAGATTTAGCGAAACCAGAATATAAAGGCAAAGTCTGCGTACGTTCAGGCAAAAACTCTTACAACGTATCACTCTTTGCGGCAATGATTGAACATTATGGCGTGGAAAGAACCAAATCGTTCTTAGAAGGCTTAAAAGCAAATCTTGCACAAAAACCACAAGGTGGCGACCGTGACCAAGTGAAAGCAATCAAAGAAGGCATTTGTGATTACGCTTTAGGTAACAGCTACTACTATGGTAAAATGCTTGAAGATGAAAAACAAAAAGCGTGGGCAGAGTCAGCAGTTATCAACTTCCCGAATGGACAATTTGGTACACACGTGAATATCAGTGCGGTTGCGCTTGCTAAACACTCACCAAATAAAGCCAATGCCATCAAGCTAATTGAATTTTTAAGTGGTGATAAAGCACAAAGTTTATATGCCGAACTTAACCACGAATATCCAGTTAAACTAGGCGTTGAACGTTCAGCGTTAGTAAAAGGCTGGGGCGATTACTCTGCTGACGCAATTAAACTTGAAGATATTGCGAAAAACTACGAAAAAGCATTGAAATTAGTTGATGAAGTCAAATTTGATGATTTTGGTGCGAAATAATTAGTTTGATATAACTAATGTAGGGACACACTGCGTGTGTCCGTTATATACGAACGTTATAAAGTGGACACACTCAGTGTGTCCCTACAAATTCAAAAGATACTCCCCTTATTTAAAAGGGGAATTTTTATTTTAAATGGATTGAGATTTTAGCACTTTATGGCAAACCGACACTTGACTTGGCAACTCTCTTCCCTTGCAGCAACGCTCTTAATTCTGTTGCCATTGCTTGCAATAGGCTATCACGCCTTTGACGGTGAAATGGAAAACCTGCAACATCTGTGGGATACGATGCTCGGGACTTACCTGCTCAATTCAACCTTACTCGTGCTTGGCACTGTTGCCCTTGCACTTTTCTTTGCGTTACCGTCCGCTTGGATTGTGGCGAATTATCAATTTGTTGGACAGAAAACTCTACAGTGGTTGCTCTGCTTGCCGTTGGCGATGCCTGCTTACCTTATCGCTTATCTTTACACCGATTTACTCGACTATTCAGGGGCATTTCAAGAGATGCTTCGGGGTATTTTCGGCTGGCAAAGTCCGCAAGATTACTGGTTTCCGAAAATCCGCACCCTGTACGGTGCTTGCTTTGTGTTGGCGTTAGTGCTTTACCCTTATATTTTCCTGTTGGCTCGTGTGGCGTTATTAGAACAATCTGAAAATCTCACCCACAGTGCCAGAATGTTAGGCTCTTCTCCGTCCGATATTTTCCGCAAAATCACCTTTCCCCTTATCCGCCCTGCGATTGCAGTCGGTATGGCGTTAGTGGCAATGGAAACCTTAGGCGACTTCGGCACGGTTTCTTACTTTGCCGTACCAACTTTAACCACCGCCATTTACGACTCGTGGCTTGGCTTTCAAGATCTCGGCACGGCAAGCCGTATTTCGATTTTTATGTTGCTGATGATCTTTTTGTTTATCAGCCTTGAACAATACAGCCGCCGCAAGCAGAAAAGCTATCAGCGTGGCTATGAAAAGAAAACGTCTTTTAAACAGCTTACGGGCTGGAAATTGTGGTTGGCACAGCTTTGGTGTTGGGGCTTGTTGGCGTTGGCGTTTTTCATTCCTGTTGGACGCTTGATTTTTTGGGCGTTCCACTATTTTGAACAGTCGTGGAATTTGGACTTTGTTCAGTTTGCCTTAAACAGCTTGAAAGTGTCGATCATTGCCTCTGTCGTGACCGTTGCCCTTGCCCTGTTGTTGCACTTTGCACATCGCCTGTCGGTTAATCGCAGATTTTGGGCGAAATCGACCCGCTTGTCGTTGCAGTTTTCATCGCTCGGCTACGCCATTCCCGGTACGGTATTGGCTATCGGCTTGCTCTCGCCTTTGACCTTTGCCGATCACCAACTGCACGCTCTGCTCAAATCCCTTGAGCTGCCGCCTGCTGGCTTGATCTTCTCGGGATCGCTATTTGCTCTCGTGTTGGCTTATGTGATCCGTTTTTCTGCCATGGCTATCGGCAGCCTTGAAACATCGCTCGGCAAAATTTCACCGTCACTTGATATGGCAAGTCAAACAATGGGCAAAACAGGCTTTGCGATGTTTAGACGTGTACATATCCCTTTGATTATTAAAGGAATTATTACCGCAGGTTTAATGGTCTTTATTGAAAGTATGAAAGAGCTGAATGCGTCACTGTTGTTGCGACCGTTCAACTTCGACACCCTCGCCACCCACGTTTTCACCTTTACTTCGGACGAACAATTAGAACGTGCCGCCTTGCCTGCCATTGTATTGGTGTTGGTGGGGCTGATCCCTGTGATTTGGCTGACCCGTTCGTTAATCTCTCAATCGCAAAAAGAACGTTAATATGAAATTACTTGATATTCAAAATCTTAGCTGTCAATTCGATCAAACTGCGGTGTTGAAATCGCTCAACCTTGCGGTCAATGAAAATGAAATCGTCTGCTTATTAGGGGCAAGCGGTTGTGGCAAAACCACCTTGCTCAAAGCGATTGCTGGCTTGTTGCCAATTAGCGAAGGGCAAATTTTTCTAGCAGGGGAAGATTTGCAGAAAAAACCGATAGAACAACGCCAAATCGGGCTGATTTTCCAAGATTACGCCCTGTTTCCACATTTGACGGTGGCTCAAAACATTCAATTTGGCTTGTGCAAAATGTGCAAATCCGACCAACAATGTTGCACCGAACAGATGTTATCGGTGGTCAAACTCAACGGCTTTGAAGGACGCTTCCCCCACGAACTCTCGGGCGGACAACAACAACGTGTCGCCATTGCTCGTGCTTTAGCTTGCGAACCTGAATTGCTACTGCTTGATGAACCGTTCTCAAACATCGACAGCCAAACTCGCTATGCGATGATCCAAGAGATTAAACAGATTTTGAAAACCCAAAAAGTCCCTGCGATTTTCGTGACCCACAGCAAAGAAGAAGCCTTTGCTTTTGCCGATAAAATTGCGGTAATGGATCAGGGCAAAATCGTCCAATTCGGCACCCCAACCGAACTCTACCACGCCCCTGTCAATGCCTTTGTCGCAGATTTTTTAGGCGGCACAAACTATTTGCCGTGCAAAGTATTAGAAAATCACTTTTTAGCAAGCCCAATCGGCACTTACCAATTCCCTGAAATTGAGTACCCACTCGGCGACTACCACTGGCTACTCCGCCCTGAACAAATTACGCTCAAAGCCGATGAGAACGGGCAAGGCATCATCACCGAAAAACTGTTCTTAGGGCAGTTCTACCGCTATCAAATTGCAATAAATGGCACAAATGTCACCGCTTACCAAACGGCAGATCTAGCGCTTCAAGCAAAAGTTTCAGTCAGTTTCCAAATGAGAGAATTGGTGCTGTTTAAGCGATAAAATAAGGGCAGACACATCGTCTGCCCTAATCAAATGCTTTACAAGCGGTAGGTTTAGTCTAATTTTTTACAAATTACTTATGCGGATTACGCGTATCTGCATCGACTAAATTACGCATTAATAACGCATAATCTAATTCCACATCAGCAGGGACATCTAAAAAGACAAAATGCCCGTCACCTAAACCCGCTTCGACTTCTTCATTTTTGCGGTTAAGCATACGCTTGATTTTAAATACGATATTGCCTTTTGGGGTCATCATTTCGACTTCATCGCCGAGTAAGAATTTGTTTTTGACCGCCACTTCCGCCATGCCTAAATCGTTGCGTCTGCCGGTAAATTCGCCGACAAACTGCTGGCGTTCGGAGATCGAATAGCCGTAATCGTAATTTTGATATTCATCGTGGGTATGACGGCGTAAGAAGCCCTCTGTATAGCCACGGTGGGCGAGCGACTCGAGTGTATCCATTAAACTTTCGTCAAACGGCTTGCCTGCGGCAGCATCATCAATCGCTTTGCGGTAAACTTGAGCGGTTCTTGCACAGTAATAGAACGATTTTGTCCGTCCCTCAATTTTTAACGAATGCACGCCGATTTGAGCCAGTTTCTCAACGTGTTGCACCGCACGCAAATCTTTTGAGTTCATAATGTAAGTGCCGTGTTCGTCTTCAAAAGCGGTCATTTGTTCATCAGGTTTTTGCGACTCGGCAAGCAGGAACACTTTACTGGTGGTATCGCCCTCGCCCAAGGTTGGTGCGACATTTTTAATCTCAATCTGCTGTTCAGGATCGATTTTTGAAACGATATTGCCCACATCATCAACCTTGCCTTCTTCCACTTGATATTCCCAACGGCAAGCGTTGGTGCAAGTGCCTTGATTTGGGTCACGCTTGTTAATATAGCCCGACAGCAAACAACGCCCCGAATACGCCATACATAACGCACCGTGAACGAAAATTTCGATTTCCATATCTGGCACTTGCTCACGGATTTCCGCAATCTCTTCAATGGAAAGCTCACGAGACAAAATCACACGGATCAAGCCCATCTGTTTCCAGAACTTAACCGTTGCCCAGTTTACCGCATTGGCTTGCACCGAAAGGTGAATATCCATTTCAGGAAAATGCTCACGCACCAACATAATCAAGCCTGGATCAGACATAATCAGTGCGTCAGGTTTCATATCAACTACAACTTGCAAATCTTTGATAAAGGTTTTGAGCTTGGAGTTGTGCGGTGCAATGTTTACCACCACATAAAATTTCTTGCCAAGAGCGTGAGCTTCGTCAATGCCGATTTTCAGGTTAGCGTGATTAAATTCATTGTTGCGAACACGCAAGCTGTAACGTGGCTGCCCTGCGTAAACCGCATCTGCCCCGTAAGCAAAGGCGTAACGCATATTTTTCAGTGAGCCAGCTGGAGATAAAAGTTCTGGTTTGTTTTGTAACATGTTGGTTCTCTTTCTGATAACAAGTCAGGGCTTTCCCGTAGGAAAGCGTAAAAAGGTGTTATTCTAACGGAATAACGCCTTTGGAGTAAGGGGATTTACGGAAAATAAATTTTTTGCCTAGCACGGCATAGCCGTACTAGGTTAAGCATATGCAGTGCCTCTGGCACTGTAATCAAGAGCAGCAGAGCTGCTCAATTATGCTTAACCCAGTACACTCTGCGTGCTGGGATATTAACTCCCCACTTTATTAATCAAAAACTGACTCAACAACGGCACAGGTCTGCCTGTGGCACCTTTGGCAGCCCCTGATTTCCATGCGGTGCCAGCAATATCAAGGTGGGCCCAGTGGTATTTTTTGGTGAAGTTGGACAGGAACACACCAGCGGTAATGGCTCCACCTAAACGTCCACCAATGTTGGCTAGGTCGGCAAAATTGGATTTTAACTGCTCTTGATACTCTTCGCCCATCGGTAAACGCCACGCTTTATCGTCCGCTTGTTCGGCGGCGTTTAAAAGGTCGTTGGCAAGAGCATTATTTGGCGAAATCAATCCGCTGTTGTGGTTGCCTAAGGCAATCATACAAGCCCCCGTGAGTGTGGCGACATCGATCACGAGTTCAGGATCGAAACGTTCCACGTAAGTCAAAGTATCGCATAGCACCAAACGCCCTTCAGCGTCCGTATTCAACACTTCAACGGTTAAGCCTGACATTGTGGTTAAAATATCGCCCGGTCGGTAAGCGTTGCCGTCTGGCATATTTTCACAGCCTGCCAATACGCCGATCACATTTAACGGCAGTTTCATTTCTGCGATTGCTTTCATTGTGCCGTAAACGGACGCCGCTCCGCCCATATCGTATTTCATCTCGTCCATTGCGTCCGAAGGCTTGATCGAAATACCGCCTGTGTCAAAGGTTAAACCTTTGCCGACAAACACAATCGGCTTGGCATTTGGATTAGGGTGAGCTTTATATTCGATCACCGACAGATAGGCTTGATTTGCCGAGCCACGAGAGACAGCAAGGTAAGCGTTCATATTAAGTGCAGCCATCTCTTTTTCATCTAACACGGTGGTGGTGATGTTGTCGTAGTTATCGGCTAATTCTTTGGCTAATTTGGCAAGATATTGCGGATTGCATACATTTGGCGGACAGTTTGCCACATTTTTGGCGAAGATCACGCCTGTTGCAATCGCTTTGCCGTGTTCGACCGCTTGTTCTGCCACAGTGAGATCTTTGCGATTTGCCACGTTAAAGGTGATTTTGCGTAACTCACGGCGGATTTCAGGTTTGACGCTTTTAAATTCATTGTAGTGATAGCCGTTTTCTTGAATGGCTTCAATGGCAAAACGAATGTTCCAGTACACCGAACGGGCTTTGACGTGCAATTCCGTTAAAAAGCACGTTGCTTCGGTGGAGCCTGTGTCGTTAATCACTTGCACCATTTTTTGAATAGTTTGCTTGTATTGACGTTCGGTCAATTCACGCTCTTTGCCACAGCCGACCAACAGCACTCGATCCGCAGGAACATTTGGCACATTGTGTAACAGCAACGTCTGCCCGACACGTCCTTCTAGATCGCCTTTACGCAAAAGACTGCTTAAATAACCATCACTTAGTTTGTCTAATTGCTCTGCCGCAGGGGATAAACGGCGTGGTTCATAAACCCCAACAACTAAACAGCCTGTGCGTTGTTTTTCGACTGAACCGTTTTTAACGCTAAATTCCATACATTACTCCCGTGATTTTTTCTGTATAAAAGGGTATGATTACACATTTTACAAGCGGTGAGTTTTTCGCAAAATTTTACCAAAATCCAACCGCTTGAACTTGCAATCAAAATACTGGTCGTAAAGCTACCTACTTGCTTAAAAATTGCAAGCATTAAATTGCTAAAATGAGAACTTTGTCGTGATTTTAAGTCGATATTTAACGAAAGAAATTTTTAAGAGCCAAATTGCTATACTTTTCATACTGTTAGTGATCTTCTTCTGCCAACAATTAGTCCGAGTATTAAGCTCGGCAGTGAGCGGAAAAGTACCGACAGATCTTGTATTAAGCCTACTCGGATTGGGTATGCCGACAATGGCACAGCTGATGTTGCCATTATCGCTTTTTATTGCTCTTTTGCTCACTTTAGGGCGTTTTTATGCGGAAAGTGAAATTACTGTGATGCGTGCTTGTGGCGTAGGACAAGGACTATTGGTTAAATCAGCACTTTTTTTATCACTTTTTACTACAGCGCTTGCTACCTATAACGTCTTTTGGTTAACACCATGGGCAATTAACAAACAAAGTGAAATGTTAGCAGAAGCCAAAGCAAATCCACGATTTGCCGCATTATCTGCTGGACAATTTATGTCAGCGGGGGGATATGTCCTGTTCATTGATAATATCCAAGATAACAGAATTAATGATATTTATGTATTCCAACCTGATCAGCAAAAGAAAAATAAACCATCAGTAGTCGTTGCTGAAACAGGCGAATTACAAGGGCTACCAAATGGTGATCAACTATTAAATTTAGCCAATAGCACTCGCTATGAAGGAACATCACGAAGTGCGGATTTCCGAATCTCTCACTTTGATAGCTACACGGCTTATCTTGGGTATCAAGATGTAGAAAGCGATGAAAAATTAGTACAACGTGCAGATTTTAAAAAGTTAATTGCCGAAAACTCACCTGAAGCAAAATCAGAATTACAATGGCGTTTGGCATTGATTTTTGCTGTACCGTTAATGGCATTGCTTGCTGTGCCGATGAGTAGCGTTAATCCACGTCAAGGGCGTTTTGCGAAATTATTGCCTGCTTTATTGCTCTATTTAATCTATTTCCTATTACAAAGTTCACTGAAATCAGCAGGCAGCTCAGGAAAAGTAGATGTTTCACTCTTAATGCCCGCCGTCTCTGTGGCATTTTTAATTCTGGGCATCATATTAAATAGTTGGGACAGCAAATGGCTCTCAGCACTACGTTATCGTTTTTCAACTAAAAAGGTGGCAAGCTAATGAATGTATTAGAGCGTTATATCGGAAAAACCATTCTAGCAGCCATTATGCTCACACTTTTTATGTTAGTTGGGCTTGGAGCAATTATTAAATTCGTAGAAGAATTTAGAGCAGTAGGACAAGGAAATTATGACGGCTTACACGCTGCATATTACACGTTATTAACGATTCCACGAGATATTGAAACCTTTTTCCCAATCGCCGCATTATTAGGCTCATTGATGGGCTTAGGTGGCTTGGCAAGCCGTAGCGAATTGGTGGTTATGCAATCAGCTGGCTTTTCTCGTTTCCGTATCGGTTTAGCTGTGATGAAAACCGCTATTCCGCTGATGATTATAACCATGATCATGGGCGAATGGGGCGTGCCGCAAACGGAGCAATATGCCCGTAATATGCGTTCTATTGCTCAAAGTGGCGGTTCAATGCTGGCGACACAAGGTGGTTTTTGGGCGAAAGATGGCAAAGATTTCATCTATATCCGCCAAATTCAAGATGAACGCAATTTAAATAACTTATTGATTTATCAATTTGAAAATCGTGAATTAAAATCGATTAAGCAAGCTGAAAAAGCCACCTATTCAGAACAAGGATGGGTATTACAGAAAGTAGAAAAATCTGAGATTCATGAAAATAATATTGTGCAAACCAAAGAAGCAGATCAACCTTGGCAAACAAGCATTACGCCAAGTAAATTAGGTATTGTTTCATTAAAACCTGAATCATTGTCGATCAGTGGACTGGCTGATTATGTAGGATTCTTAAAAGAAACAGGGCAAGATCCAAAACGTTTTGAGATCACATTTTGGCGAAAAGTCTTCCAACCGATTTCAATGGCGGTGATGATGTTACTGGCGATTTCCTTTATTTTCGGTCCATTGCGTAGCAGTACAATGGGAGCGAAAATCGTGATTGGGATTTTAGCTGGCTTCGTTTTCTATGTAGCGAACATTGTCTTTGGTAATTTAAGCCTTGTCGTTTCTTGGCTACCTGTGCCGATAGGGGCATTGACTCCAAGTCTACTCTGTCTGATTGTGGTTTGGTGGTTGTTGAATAAGAAGCGAGATTAGATATATCTTGAACGATTGTAGGGACACACTGCGTGTGTCCGTTAAACATTGTTTTTACGCATAAAATGGACACACGCAGTGTGTCCCTACTAATTTTGAAATAAAAGGATCCTATGTCCCAACCCCGTTTTGTTCACCTAAAAGTTCACAGTGATTTCTCGATGATTAACGGCTTAGCCAAAGTGAAGCCGTTGGTCAAAACTTGCGTTGCCAACAATATGGTGGCAATGGCATTGACCGATTTTACGAACTTTTGCGGTTTGGTGCGGTTTTATGGTGAAGCGTTAGGGGCTGGGGTGAAGCCGATTGTCGGAGCGGACGTGGTGGTGCGTACCGAGCCTGACAGCGATGAGCTGTTTGAACTCACTTTATTGGCAAAAAACAATACTGGCTATCACAACATTACCCTTTTACTTTCAAAGGCTTATCAACAAGGCTATGTCGAATTTCCGATTGTGGAAAAAGCGTGGTTGGCGGAACATAATGATGGCATTATTTTGCTTTCAGGCGGTCGCAATGGTGATGTCGGCAAGGCGTTACTCAAAGAAAATTTGCTTGAAGCGGAACAGTTACTCGCGTTTTATCAGCAACATTTCCCGAACCATTATTACCTTTCCCTTTGTCGAACAGGGCGTGCTGACGAAGAACGTTATATTCAACAAGCGGTCACTTTCTCACAAAAATTTGCCATTCCGCTGGTGGCTGTCAATGATGTGATGTTTTTAAAACAGGACGATTTTGAAGCCCACGAAATCCGTGTCGCCATTCACGACAGCTTTACCCTAGACGATCCGAAACGTCCGCAAAAGTATTCGGAACAGCAATACTTCCGTTCCGAAGAAGAGATGTGTCGCCTGTTTGCCGACTTACCCCAAGCCCTTGACAATACCTTGCTAATTGCTCAACGCTGTAATGTGACGATTCGCTTGGGTGAGTATTTTTTACCGAATTTCCCGACAGGTGAGCTTTCAACCGAAGACTTTTTAGTGAAAAAAGCCCGTGAAGGTTTGGAAGAACGGTTGGCGTTTCTGTTCCCTGATCCTGATGTTCGAGCAAGCAAGCGGTCAGTTTATGATGAAAGATTGCAAGTTGAACTTGATGTGATCAACCAAATGGGCTTTCCAGGTTACTTCTTGATTGTAATGGAGTTTATCCAGTGGTCGAAAGATAACGATATTCCTGTTGGTCCAGGACGTGGCTCGGGGGCAGGATCGTTGGTGGCGTATGCCTTGAAAATTACCGATTTAGATCCCCTTGAGTTTGATCTTCTTTTTGAGCGTTTTTTAAACCCTGAACGTGTCTCAATGCCTGACTTTGACGTGGATTTCTGTATGGACGGTCGAGATCGGGTGATTGAACACGTCTCTGAAACCTATGGTCGCCAAGCCGTTTCGCAGATTATCACCTTTGGTACAATGGCGGCGAAAGCGGTAATCCGAGATGTTGGGCGTGTGTTAGGACACCCTTACAGCTTTGTGGATCGAATTTCCAAACTCATTCCGCCTGATCCAGGTATGACGCTGGCGAAAGCCTTTGATGTTGAGCCGAAATTGCCTGAACTTTACGATACTGATGAAGAAGTCAAAGCGTTGGTGGATATGGCTCGTAAGCTCGAGGGCGTTACCCGAAATGCAGGAAAACACGCTGGGGGCGTGGTGATTGCCCCAACGGCGATCACCGATTTTTCACCGTTATATTGCGACAGTGAGGGCTTGCACCCTGTTACCCATTTCGATAAAAATGATGTGGAATATGCAGGCTTAGTGAAGTTTGACTTCTTAGGCTTGCGGACGCTCACCATTATTAAATGGGCGTTGGAAATGATCAATCAACGCCTTGAGCGAGAGGGCAAAGAGCCTGTACGGATTGAGAGCATTCCCCTTGATGATGAAAAAGCATTCAAATTGCTGAAAGCGGCGAAAACCACAGCGGTGTTCCAGCTAGAGTCCCGTGGAATGAAAGATCTGATTTCACGACTTCAGCCGAGTAACTTTGAAGATATTATTGCG
This sequence comes from Glaesserella australis, assembly GCF_003260095.1. Classification (GTDB taxonomy): domain Bacteria; phylum Pseudomonadota; class Gammaproteobacteria; order Enterobacterales; family Pasteurellaceae; genus Glaesserella; species Glaesserella australis. Next base: position 79,393 of record NZ_PTPX01000014.1, on the reverse strand, counting down.
TTGGTAGCCCTGTTCCGTCCTGGTCCGCTTGAATCGGGAATGGTGCAGAACTTTATCGACCGTAAACACGGCAAAGAGCAGATTGCGTATCCTGATGCCCAATATCAGCACCCGTCTCTACAACCGATTTTAGAGCCGACTTACGGCATTATCGTCTATCAAGAGCAGGTAATGCAGATTGCACAGGTGTTGGCAGGCTATACGTTGGGCGGAGCGGACTTATTGCGTCGTGCAATGGGTAAGAAAAAGCCTGAAGAAATGGCGGCTCAACGGGCGACTTTTGAAGAGGGAGCGAAAAAGCAAGGTATTGACGGCGAGTTGGCGATGAAAATTTTCGACTTGGTGGAAAAATTCGCAGGCTATGGCTTTAACAAATCGCACTCGGCGGCTTATGCGTTGGTCTCTTACCAAACCTTATGGCTCAAAACCCACTATCCTGCGGAGTTTATGGCGGCGGTAATGACTTCCGAGATGGACAACACCGATAAAATCGTTGGCTTTTATGATGAATGTATCAATATGGGCTTAACCGTGGTGCCGCCTGATATTAACAGCGGAAAACACCGTTTTAGCGTCAATGAAAAAGGCGAAATTGTCTATGGCTTAGGGGCAATCAAAGGCGTGGGCGAAGGCCCGATAGATGCGATGTTAGACGCTCGTAACAAAGACGGGATTTTCAAAGATCTGTTCGATCTGACCGCTCGTGTCGATTTGCGAAAAGTAAACCGCCGCACCTTTGAAGGCTTAATTATGGCTGGGGCGTTTGACAAGCTCGGTCCACACCGTGCGGCGTTAATGAAGAATTTAGAAGATGCCCTGAAAGCGTCCGATCAACATAGCAAAATGGAAGCCTTAGGGCAAAGCGATATGTTCGGTGTGTTAACCGAAACTCCCGAAGAAGTGCAAAATGCCTATGCCAACACGCCGAAATGGACGGAACAAACCATTTTGGACAATGAAAAAGCAACTTTAGGCTTATATTTGAGCGGACATCCTGTCGGACGCTTTTTAAAAGAGCTTTCCCATTATGCTCCAAATAAATTAAATGAAGTTCAGCCGACTTATCGTGGGCAAACCACCACAGTGGCAGGCTTGATTATGGGAGCCAGAATTGCGACCACCAAAAAAGGTAATCGTCTCGGTATTGCCACTATTGAAGACCGTTCGGGCAAAATGGATTTAACGCTCTTTTCAGAAGCCCTTGAAAACTATGGCGATCTGCTACAAAAAGATCAGATTATTATCGCTACAGGTTCGGTGCAACACGATGATTTCAGTGGCGGCTTAAAAATGGCGGTGCGTGAGATGATTACCCTTGACGAAGCCCGTAGCCGTTATGCAAGAAGTTTGGCGTTGGCGATTAAACAAGAACAGCTTTCTGCAAAATTTGTTAAAGATCTGACCGCTATTATCGAGCCATACAAAGAGGGAACACTACCGCTTCACTTTTACTATGAAAGCCCTGAAGGACGAGTCTTACTACGAAGTGGTATTGAATGGCGGGTTACACCAAAAGAAGCTATGCTAATACAATTAAAATCCTTTCTAGGTGAAAGTGCCGTAGAATTGGAGTTTGAATAGATATGAGAATATTATGTTGCGTTTAATTTACACCTTTCTTGGCTATCTTATTCAGCCTTTAGTACTTTTTTTTATGTGGAAAAAAGGTGGGAAGTCACCAGATTACCGTAAACGATTGAATGAACGCTATGGCTTTTATAGTGGCGAAATAAAGCCTCAAAAACAAGGCATTGTCGTTCACGCTGCTTCTGTTGGAGAAGTTATTGCAGCAACGCCACTGATTAAAGCTATTCAAGAAAAATATCCAAGCTTAGCGATTACAGTAACAACCGTTACCCCCACAGGCTCTGCGCGTGTAGATGCGGCATTTGGAGATTCAGTTCACCATCTTTACTTGCCTTATGACTTACCTGATGCAATTAAACGATTCCTAGATTTCGTGGAACCTAAACTGGTCATTGTCATTGAAACTGAGCTTTGGCCAAATTTAATTAGGCAAATTCATCAAAGAAATATCCCCTTTGTGATTGCTAATGCTCGTCTTTCTCCGCGTTCTGCAAAGCGTTATGGTTGGATAAAATCTTACCTTCAAACGATGTTTAGCGAAATTGATCTGATTTTAGCGCAAGATAAAGTCAGTGCAGATCGCTATATTTATTTAGGTTTTAATGCCAATCACTTAGTTAATACTGGAAATCTGAAGTTTGACTTAGAAATTACAGACTTGCAGAGAGCAAAGGTAAAAGAAGCGGAGCAACAACTTCAGTTGACTACTCGTCCAGTATGGATAGCGGGAAGTACGCATGAAGGTGAAGAGAAAATGTTGCTTGAAGCACATCAACAACTTGTTAAAACATACCCTGATTTAGTGCTTATTTTAGTCCCAAGGCATCCTGAACGATTTGATGATGTCGAAAATTTATTACAAAAAATGCAAGTTAGCTATGTGACACGTTCTTCAGGAGTACCACTCCAACGTACAACATCTGTTTTACTGGGTGATACCATGGGAGAAATGATGCTACTTTATGGGCTTGCCCAAGTTGCTTTTGTTGGTGGAAGTTTAGTCAAACATGGTGGGCATAACCCATTAGAACCAATCGCGTTTGAACTTCCAGTCATTTCAGGTGTACATACTTTTAACTTTCCTGAGATTTTTGCAAAATTACGAGAAGTCAAAGGGGTAATTGAAATTAAAAGCGATGTATCCGCGATTGTTGAAGCGGTTAACTATTTTTTTGAACATCCTGAACTTGGAAAATCTATTAGCCAAGCAGGATTTGAAGTACTTAAAGAAAACCAAGGTGCGCTCTCTCGTCATCTTGAATTGCTTTCTCCCTATTTAGAAAAATGATATGCAACAAACAGTAATTTATGCAGGGACTTTTGATCCCATTACAAATGGACATTTAGATATTATTCAGCGTGCGAGCAAACTTTTTGATAAAACTATCGTTGCCGTAGCTTACAATCCATCCAAACAACCACTTTTTACACTCGAACAACGCGTAAACTTAGTGAAAGAAAGTTGCAAAATGTTCAATAATGTTGAAGTGATTGGATTTAGTGGATTGCTCGTTGATTTTGCTAAACAGCACAATGCCACCAGCCTTATACGAGGTATTCGTGGGGCGGATGATATAGAGTATGAAATTCAGCTTGCTCAGCTTAATCAAAAACTCTCTGGTCATTTAGAAACCATTTTCCTACCGCCAGCGGTGGAGTGGCGTTACCTTTCATCGACAATGGTCAGAGAAATTTACCGACACAATGGTAATGTCGAGCAATTTGTACCTCAGCCCGTTATAGATGCTCTCAAGCGGTTAGATTAAGCCAATATTTTGTAAATGAAGGAAAGAACAGATGAGCCAACAAGATAAACAAAATTTAATTTGGATCGATCTCGAAATGACGGGGCTTGATCCTGAAAAAGAACGTATCATTGAAATTGCCACTATTGTTACCGACAAAGATCTCAATATCCTTGCCGAAGGGCCAGTATTGGCTGTGCACCAAAGTGATGAGCTATTAAATAAAATGAGTGATTGGTGTGTCAAAACTCATACAGAGAATGGGCTTGTTGAGCGAGTTAAACAAAGTAAATTAACCGAACGAGCCGCTGAATTACAAACCATTGATTTCTTAAAAAAATGGGTGCCCAAAGGCGCTTCACCGATTTGTGGAAATAGTATTGCTCAGGATAAACGTTTTCTTTATAAGTATATGCCTGATTTAGCCGATTACTTCCATTATCGTCATTTAGATGTGAGTACCTTAAAAGAGTTGGCAAGCCGTTGGAAACCTGAGATGCTCAAACAATTTAATAAAAAAAATACCCATTTAGCTCTAGATGATATAAAAGAATCTATTGAAGAACTAAAATTTTATCGTACTCACTTTATTAATTTAGATTAACTATTTATGCTTTCATTTTATTTTGCGACCGAAGAAGAAATGCTCAACTTTGGTCATACTTTTGCTTTAACGCTAAAAGATCATTTAGCGAAAGAGCCATCTGCATCGTTTGTGATTTATTTAAATGGAGAACTTGGTGCAGGTAAAACGACGCTAACTCGTAGTATTGTCAAAGCCTTTGGGCATACTGGAAATGTGAAAAGCCCAACTTATACATTAGTTGAAGAATACAACTTATCCCCTTTTTCTTTGTATCATTTCGACTTATACCGTTTAAGTGATCCAGAAGAATTAGAATTTATGGGGATTCGAGACTATTTCCGTCCACAAACGCTTTGTCTACTTGAATGGGCAACGCGTGGTGAAGGTATGATCCCAGATGCAGATTTCATTATTCAAATTGACTATGCTGATAATGGAAGAAATCTCCATTTATTACCACAAACCGAAACTGCAAAACAAATTTTAGTAAATTATTCAAAAAATTAGACCGCTTGGGATACGTTATGCAAAAGTTATTACGCTATTTTTTCCTTGTTACCTTATTTACAAGCTTTTCTGTACAAGCAAAACTAACTATCGCTATTGATGCTGGCCATGGTGGTAAAGACCCAGGCGCTATTGGTAAAAATTTAGGGATTAAGGAAAAAGAAGTCACCCTTGCGATTGCAAAAGAATTAAAAGCTTTATTAGATGCAGATCCTAATTTTAAAGCAGTCATGACACGTAAAGGGGATTATTTTATTCAACTGCCTGAACGGACTGAAATTGCACGTAAAAACAAAGCAAACTATCTTGTCTCTATCCATGCCGATTCATCGCCAAGTTCTGATAATTTGCGTGGTGCATCTGTTTGGGTTTTATCGAACCGTAGAGCTAATGATGAGTTAGGAAAATGGCTAGAAGATCACGAAAAACAATCTGAATTACTCGGAGGCGCAGGTTCAGTATTATCAAATAATCAGGAACGTTATCTCAACCAAACTGTACTCGATCTCCAATTTTCACATTCACAACGTTCAGGTTACGAATTAGGGAAAACGGTATTAGGAAAAATGAGAAACATCACTCAACTTGCTAAAAATTCACCTCAGCATGCAAGTCTGAGCGTATTACGCTCTCCTGATATTCCTTCTATTTTAGTTGAAACCGGTTTTTTATCTAATGCAACGGAAGAGCAAAAATTAGCAACAAAAGCCTATCGCCGCCAAGTTGCTCAAGCTATTTACCAAGGTTTGGTAGATTATCGTCGTAAATTGCCAAATCAAGGCAATAAAGCCGTTTATAAAGAGATAAAAACTGAGAGAAAATCTGATGAGAAAGTAACAAAAACATCAGAAAAATCAGTCTCTAAAGAGACTGAAAAGAAATCCAAAACAGATGACAATAAATCAACCAAAGACAAAACATCTTCAAAAGAGAAAGTACAATCAGCAGTAGAAAAAACGAAAAGTACTACGACGAATAAAAAAGAGAGTTCAAAAGAAGCTAAAGAGATAAAATCAACCAAAACAGAAAAAGGTGAAAAAATTGTTAATCCAAATGCCTCTTTCCATGTGGTACAACAAGATGAAACACTTTACTCTATTGCGAGAATGTATAAAACTACCCCTGAAAAATTAAGTCAATTAAACAATATTAAGGAAAATAAAATTGTCGTTGGCAAGAAGTTAAAATTGAAATAAATCAAAATAGCAACCGATTGGTTGCTATTTTTTTAGCAATTTGAATGGGAGCACATTTTATTTTTAATCTCTTTTGTAAAATAAAGCTGTATTAGTTATTTCTTGGAGGCTAACATGGCAGATTCCCGTTATGCTTCATTGAAGAAGCTCACCCAATATCCCCTTGCCCTAGCAAGAAAACGTAAAGTTTTATTCTTTGTTTTTTCAATTCTATTTGCCTTTATTATGGCAAATATGCTTTCAGACTCAACATTTACACAAACCCAAAATCAAGTACTCTTTTTACTTTTCTTTGCCATTTGTCTGTGGGTAACCGAGGCAATTCCACCATTTTCTGTAGGTATTCTTATTATTGGTTTTCTCGTTTTAATTATGGGACAAGAAGATGCAAAAAATGCCATGAAATATCTGCAGACATGGTCTGATAGCGTCATTTGGCTATTTCTAGGCGGTTTCTTTTTAGCTGAAGCGATGAAAAAAACCAATCTAGATAGCTTATTACTCAAACATCTTCTCCCCAAATTTGGAAAAGATCCAAGAAATGTATTATGGGGATTAATGTTTATTACGGCATTAATGTCAATGTTTATGAGTAATACAGCAACCACCGCAATGATGATTGCCACAATTAGCCCTATTTTCGTTAATTTAGACAAGAAAGCGAATTTATCTCGAGCGCTATTATTAGGTATTCCTGCAGCTGCATCTATTGGTGGTATGGGAACAATCATCGGATCACCCCCTAATGCCATTGCTGTCGGCGCATTAGAAAATGCTGGCTATTCTGTGAGTTTCTTAGAATGGATGCTCATCGGTACACCTATCGCTTTTGTATTACTTTATACTTTTTGGCGTGTGCTTGTTATACGCTATCGCATCAAAGAACAGGCTGAACTTCAATTAGATTTTATAACCAATATCCCTGAAAGCAACTCAGAGGAAGAAAAAACACAAAAATGGATCGTCCTTGCTATCTTAAGTATTACACTCTTCTGTTGGCTCACATCTAAATGGATCGGTATGCCTGTTGCCGCTGCTGCAGGTATTCCTATTGTGGGATTAACCATGCTTGGGGTGCTAGATGGTGATGATATTCGTAAACTACCTTGGGATACATTAATGCTCGTGGCTGGCGGTTTAGCATTAGGCTTAGCAATTGAAGAACAAAATATTGCTTCACACTATGTTGAAAAAATCAGTCATTTAAATGTAGGCTTTGTATCTTTAATGATCCTATTTGTAAGCTGTCGATTTATTTTGCATAGTTTTGCAAATCATTTTGCATAGCCGTAAGCACAAAAGTTATGCAAAATAAACTGAAAACAAACGCCCTTTAAATCATCATTAAAGGGCGTTTGAATTTAGAATTTATAAACCATATTATCCTCATACTTGCCGTTATAACTTGCTGAGGTTTGTACTACGACACGTTGCGTATCATAAAAAGCCTGCCAGTTGTCCCATTTGTCTTCGACCATTGCATCAATAAAGCGGATAAACTCGCTTTTGGTCGAACTAAAGAACACACATAAGGTGGTTTTGTTAGGTGAATTAGCCGCAGGAAATCCACCAAATCAAAATAACGCTCTTGCTTGTAGCTCTCTTGATGTGTGCAGAGATACGGTGGGTCAAGCACTAACAGCGTGTTAGGTTGCCCGGTAAAGCATGGCACAAGTTGATGAAATGACTCTCGTACAATCTCCACACCGTCTAAATAGCCATCTGCGGTTGGGTAATCGCTTTGGCGGACGCAATGCCAGAAATTTTGTTTGTACAGCTCATCAAAAGTGCTAACTTGTTGACCGCTAAACGCCAACCAGCTGCATAAAATATGCAGGTCTTTATAACCTTGAAATGCTTCAATCGCTTCAATAATTTGCAATTTTTTGGCATTATCTAACCGCTTGTATTTAGGAGTGGCAGCCACTAAATCGGCGATAATACGGCGTAGCCGGTTAATATCATCAATGTGCTGTAAACGCTCGCTGTAATTATCGTAATCGTTGTAAATCACACGGGCTTTGGGTTTGAGCCGTTTGGCGGTATGCGAAAGCAATCCACTACCACCAAACACATCAACAATCGTCCAACCCTCACCATCATTTGGGATATTGTTTAGCACTTGCTCAAAATGCTTTAAAAACATCCGCTTCTGCCCAATAAATGGTAGCGGAGCCTGTTTAATGTAGGCTACACTTTTGCTTGCTTGCTTGCTTGCCAGTATTTTGCTCTTTTTCCATTATCGCAACATCTCCTTTTTATTTAAAATCACAGCCAACTTACAATTCCAGCCAACTGATTCTAGTTTACTTTTTTAATTTATTGTCTTAATGCATAAGTAAAATCAGTTATCCAATACCCCCTCGCTCAATATTATTAGCATACACATCTGATTCAGCAGAATACTGTAAGTATCCTTGTCTTGCTCCGTACATGAAATTATTAGTGATAACTCGATTGCCCTGGCTCGTATCGCCTCCAATAATATATGAGGGTCGAACTTCTCCATCATTACGAATTAAATTGCCAGAAATAATATGGCTTTGATTATTGAGCTTAATAACTGGGAAATTATTATCCGCATTTTGAGATGCATAAGACATGATGTTCCCAGTAATTGAACATAGCTCATTTGTATTTCCGCCCCCAGAAAAATAGATGACTTCTTCACCGATTGAATTAAAGTTATTATTACTAATAATTGCCTCTTCGGCAGGTAAATTTAAGTACACTGCCTTAGCACCAACATCATTAATTTTATTAAGGGAGATAATCCCTTTATATAATGACGTTCGGATGGCGTAGTTTGTAATATTTTTAAAAATATTACTTACAATGACTGGCTGAACATCAGACGAATTGTCGTTATAAAATCCATTATCGCTGTCCACAATTAAATTGTTTGAAAATGCTATGTTATATGCCCCTCCAGAAAAATTATTAAATAGTGCATAAGTCACTTCTCTAAAGGTGTTATTTGACACTTGTATATTACTTGACCAGTTCGCAACAGAGACAGCTTGAATATTTTGTCTGTTTTGCGTACCTAAGAAAGTGTTGCCACTAATAATAATATCTTCGGGTGCTACATTTTTACTAGAGCCTTGCCAAATTTTAATACCAATTCCGATAGTATTGTCGGGACTTACTACGGAGATATTATTATTGGCTACGACAACCCTTTTAATGTTTCGGCTTAGCGATATACCGCTACCCCATACTGTTCTTATTTTATTGCCGCGTATTCTGATATTTTCGATAACTTTGTTTTCGCTAGTTGAATCAAAAACAATCCCGTAATCCTGTACATCAAAATTACAATTAGATACGGTGATGTTGTTCGATAAACCGCCTATACCAATACCTACTGTTACTCCTTCAGGTTTGATATACCCGAATTCGCAATTATCAATCAATATATCAGACACTCCTACCATGCTGATTCCACCATCAAATTTTGATTCTGCATCAAAGGAGATATTTTTAATTGTAATATTTTTTTCACCTCCCCCTGTTTTATAAGCCGAATTTTTAAATGCATGACTTACCCCATGTTTTATGATTGTTAATCCAACACCAGCACCGTTAATATTAGTGTTTGATTTCAGCAATAATGGGTTGGTTATTTTGTACACGCCTTGAGGATAATAGACGTTATTATGTGATCTATGAGCCGCATTCAGAGATGTTGTGTCATCAGAGGAACCATCGCCCATTGCCCCAAAATCAGTCACAGAGACATAACCATTTTTAATGACCCGTTTCCATCGTCCCGCATTATTATCAACAACAATACACGAACCACCATTATCAGGCGTAATCATATCTTTCAAGTCAGCTACAAACTCACCACCACCCGTAGTGCCATTTTCATAATAGCTATCGACCAAAATCCGCTGACCATGCTCTGTCGGGCGGATAGTGCGTAATTCGGCAACTGATTTACAACGACCCACGAGTTTGTAGCCATCAGGATTGGCTAATTCGTTAAAATTATCACGAGTAGCATCGCCCGCAATTTTCTTGATTGCTTTAGCTACCTGATCAAGTTGTTCATTATTTGCTTCGATTCCCGCTTCAGTAAGTACACTGTGCAATTCTTGTTGGGTATTGATAACCGAATCTTGGACGTTATTCAAAAATTCAGCAGTCACAATCGTGCCATATTCGCCTGTTGCAGGATTACCATCTTTAAAACGCTGTGTGGGAGTATTGATTGGATTCATTACTTTTTTCACTAAAAATCTCCTAAATATCTGACCCACACACGACTAAATGCAGGTTTGACTTCTTCCAATAAACTTTCTAATACAGGGTCTCTATATCGCCCCATCAATGCATCGCCAGCTTTTGATATACCAGCTCTAAAACGTTCGTAGTCATCTGTCGGGTTGCAAACATCCACAAAGAATGTCCACATAATATCTTTGTGCCAAAGCATATCCCCAGTTCGACTAATCCCTGCAATAAATGGCTGAGGTTCGTTAATTTTTATGCAGTAGCCCAAATCTTTAGCAACTTGAGTGATGTACCCAATCGACAACCCTCCAAGCTGATTTAACTTCGCAATCACTCGCTCAATTCGAATTTCAAGCGGCAGAGAGCTATTTGCCGTTAAGCCGCAAACTCGCTCCCAGTCGTCGATAAAAATGCCGCTTGATACATCAACGGCATCGGTTAAGGTCTTGGCACGGGCATCAATGCGATCTAATTCCCGCCCTTCAACTTCGAGGGATAACGCCAGCCACCTGCCGTTTAGGTCATACGATACAGGCGGTAATAAACCGCCCAATGCCTTGCCGTGTTTAGAGTTAATCGTTACCATCACATCAACTCCACATTCACATTGCCTAACCTAAACCAGCCCATTTCACGGTAAGCATCAATCGTCTGATTTCGGGTCGGTTGTACAATTTCACGATCTACCACACCAACCAAATCACTAATCACCGCCTCAATTTGCGAGATAATTAAGGTGTCAGCGGGTTTGAGGGAGAGGAAGTAATTTGCCAAAGCGTTTTCGATTTCCACCTTCACCACGTCCAGCGTAGTATCTGAATCAAGTTGCACTCTGATTTCAAAATCCACTTGCTTTTCCACTGGTTTCAGCACATAAACCGACTTCGCTGTAACAGGGCGGACTGCGTCGATATAAGCCTGTACAGCTTGCACAATTTCATCGCTTGGCACAGTGTCGCCAGAGGTGATCGCAATATCCACAGTGCCTTCACCTCGTCTTAAGGGGTAAACAAATGCTGAGGTCACACCATCAATACTTTCTGCCCATTGACGAAAGTCATTTTTGTTACCCCCTGAAGGAGGGCGACGAATACGCTCTAATAATCTAGTTAATAACTCTGCATCACTTTCTGCTTCTGTCCCACCAGTTATATCTGCAAGTAAAAGACATTCTGTTGATATACCTACTGGTGCGGCCATAAATATTGCTTTTTTTTCCGATTTAACATTACTCGATGAGCCTGTTGCTAGAGCAATTACCTTTACTATTGCAAAACCATCAGCATTAATAACAGCATTGGATCTTGTAGCGTAATAAAAATTACTATTTTTAATCTGTAAATTCTCGGTTACTATAGCCCCCACTTGTCCAAACACTTTTAAGGTGCCACTTGCGTATGTTGCATTTTTACGATAAATCTTTCGAAGAGATGCGTGCATTTCGAGATAATCGGAGTCGGCGGTATCAGGAAAGGCTTGTCGCACAATCCATTTTTGGTGGGCGTAGAGCCCCGAAAGACAAGATGCAAGTGCAGAAGCTCGCACGTAGTAATCGGAATCGACCTCAATATCTGCCGTCGGGTCGAGCGAGCGAATATCTCTTAAAATATCCGCTCGAATTTCTTCAAGAGTTGGGGTAATAAACGCCATTTAAAGCCCTTTTAAACAAGTTTTACAGGGTGTTCAAATTTAAAGGTGTTGCCCCTGTTATCGGTAACTGAAATATAGAGACGCAATATGCCACCAGCTGGTTGTTCATAACTGACCTCGATAGCTGAAGCTCTACCGTCATTAATAAGCGGTTGTAATGCTTCTTCGGCATATTGCTGCGCCAATCTGCCAATATTTGGCAAATCTTTTTCACGTTGAAGAGTATGGAGCAGAGAACCTACACGCCCATCTGCCCACCAAGAGCCTAAAGGTGTAGTCAATCTGATATACACGGCATTTTGCAGTGTACTGATTCGTTTAGATGTGTAGTCTCCCGTGAGCGGGCTGATTTCTCTGTCCATATTGCTATGTTAGAGCGTTTGAGGAAATGAAAGAGAGTGATAGGGTTCAGTGAGGGATAAGCGGTCTTATTTGTACAAACTTTTGCAAATTCGACCGCTTGTAAAATTAGATAGGCGAAGAGGTTGGTTTACCATCGCCTTGTTCGGTGTGTAAGTGGCTTCTGAGTGAAGTCCCATTGGCAGTTACATCGCCATCTGTTGTAAAACCACCAGAGGTTTGGGTAATATCGCCAGAAAATGTTGCACCATCGCCACCTTGAACACTTAATCCACCATTGCCCGTAAATTGCCCTTGCGCAATTAACTTCTGCGAGGTTTCAAGTATTGGGGTGTTAAATTTTGCTTCTTGTGTTGCATTTACGCTATATTTTTTACATTTTAGCACAAACTCATCACAATCTACTTCAATCATTCGCCCCGCCTTTAAGACGATAGTTGAACCTGACTGATCATAGATTGCCACTTCGCCACTTTTTAAGTTTTTAACCCGAAAAGCCCCATTTTCTGTGGCGATGATAATACTGTGTGTGGTTTTACCACCAACAGGCAAAACCACTACTTGCGAACCCGCTGGCGGAGCAGACGTAAAACCAAAATGTTGCATTAGTTCCACATCAGAAAGCAACTCATCAGCTAAACCTGTTACTTGTGCTTTAGAGATGTTATCTTTAGTTGAGACTACCGTAAGCACACCTCTGAAAGCATTACGCACCGCATTACCCACTTCTTGTGCAATGCCTTTTACTCTATTTGAAAGTCGTCGCATTACTCTTCTAACCCCAACACAATTTCTTCTGCTCTTGCTTTTTTAGCTCTTTTCGATTTTCTTCCTTTGCGTCTTTTCGATTTAGAAGTTGAATTATCATCTTTACCTTTCTTACCTCGACGATGACGAGCTTTCTCGGATTTATCAGGATAAGCATCGGGCGTCCAAACACCATCTTGCTTGAAGCGAAGCTCGGTTTGCGTGCCACCTGTTCGAGATAACATAAATCGCCGTCCCATTAAAAAGAAAATGGCATCAATCTCATATTCTTCAATAATGATATGCACTCGTTGTCCCGTTTGCCATAATGTGCCATCTTGCATTTTATGATCAGGCACAATAATTTTTAAGCTAAACTCATCTAATTTCCAGTCTGATAACTGTTTCTTGGCGTGTTTTTTTAAAGCCTCTAAATTTTCAACATCACCTAAAACGACAGTCTTGGGTTTGTAAACTTGCATTGACGTGTCTTTCCAAACCCACTTTAGGTCGTTTTTGTTATCATCATCTAATTTGCCGTGCGTTTGTCCTAAAAAGGTTACTTCGCTATATCGTTGCGACACATCAAAAGTAACTTGTGCTTCACTAAAGTTATTTTTCTCGCCATTTTTCATACAACAAAGCGTTGCCACGGGTGGAGAGGAATAATCTGCGCCACCGATAATCAGAATGCCATCAGCACTAAACCAAGGATGCAAACCAGCGGAATTTGCACACCGCTTAATCGCTTCCCACGCTGTTTCGCCAATATCTATATCAACTTTATCCAGTTTTGGGTTACTTTCCGCTTTTAACTCAATATTTTTAATACCAAGAGGTGTAGCTATCTTTCTCACTGCATCGATCAATGTTAAACCTTTCACATTGGTAATCGGTGCTGAACAATCTAACAAGATAGAGGCGTAATCACGCCCATTGATATTATATGTACGTTGCCCTTTCTTTAAATTATGCTCTGTGGTATCAACAATGCCAGTCATTACCAACGAACCATTAATAAATACTTTTGCCGATTTTCCTGCAAAGTTTGGCAGAACATTATTATCACTTGCCACACCTAACTCAAAACTAAAAGCATCAGCAGGAATGAGAAAATCGCTATCTATATCATAACTTTTCCAATGGTGATGTACTGCACCATCAATTTCTACTTCAATTCTATTTGGCGTAAGCATTTAGCAAGTCTCCCTCTTTAATAAAATTCGGCAAACGAATGGTAGGATTCAGTAATAAGAGTTCATCTGCTCGGGTGTAATCGCCATAGAATGCGTGAGCGATTTGATGAATAGTGCCATTCAACGGACTACTCCGCACCATTAATGGCGGTTTACGGTTGATTGCTGCAATAACAAGTGCCGAAAAATCGTGCGTAGTTTGGCGTAGCGATTCAATTAATGCTTCGCTCGTTTCATAAATTGCTGTGGTTTTCGCACTCGGCTCAACTTCCATATCAGCTCGCTGTGAAGCTCGAATTTTATTAATTAGACCAAGTGCCTCAATTCTTACCGCATAATTTAATGCCTCAAGTTCATAAGTAATTAACGTATCTTGTTCATCTTCAATTAGAAGCACAGCAAACTCGGTAAATTTACTAAAGGCAATAAGGTCAAGCATCATAGATAACTCGGCAACATCACTATGCTTCAGTTTAACCGTTTTGGAACGGTTAAGCGTTTCATCTTCGGAAATAGCCTGTGGGATTGCTTTCATATTTGCCACCGCCTCTGTCATATTCCGTAAGCGAGCCTGAAAGGTAAGCGCAGAACGCTGAGAGGTTGTCTCAAGCCCAATTTCTACCATTTCTTTTAATTGCATCATTGCCTCACTGGCTTGCGTATTAAACTTGGTTTTAGAAGCTGTGCCCGAAATATGGTATTTCTTGTTATCCAATCCGAACAATGTTCTCACACTTTCAAATGTGGCGTACAACCCACCCCATAAGCCTAGCACTCTCGCTTTCCAGTTTGCACCAGCACTTGCCGCATTCATCACGGCAGACCAATAATCACTTCCTGCTTCGAAAACCGCTTCCAATTCAGCAATGAGGTTATCAATCTTACTTAAAATGGCAGACTCGAACACAAAGATAGGCGTAGGTTCACCAGCCTCTTTAAAACTCAAGTCCAAAGCACAATAATTCACGTTTTCAGCATCAAAACGAATTGATGCGGAAGCACACACCATATTTGGCATTCGACCTAAAATAGGGTGTACAAGCACGCCTGCACCTTGCTGTTGCAATACGTTAAGGAATTTTTTAAGGTCTGTGTAAAACCCTTCGCCATTAAAAATGGCTTGCATTTGAACATTGTGGGCATTTAAGCCCATATCTTCTAAATCTTCGCCATTTACATAGGGATAGCTATGGCTTACGAGCGCTCGGTCAAAGCTATCATTGACCGAGATCGTCTCAAACTTCACACCTTTGTAAGAGGCTGTTTGCATTGGCACAATCCACATCACGCTACCCCTCGGTTCATAAAGTTAAATTGTTTCTGGGACACCTGCTCAGCGATAACATTACCATCAAGCTCTACTGTGATACGGTTATCAAGCGTATGCGTTTGCGAAGCTAAACCTGCTTGCAAACCTGCCGAAATGGTATCGCCAAAGGCTTTAAAATCAGCTTGATAGTTATTTAATACTTCTGTCGCTGAATCAACTTGCCCTTTGAGCCCATTTTGCTGACTATTCAGTTGGCTAATTTGTTTTGCCACTCCAAATAAGCCACCACTAACGGGTCTTGCTTGTTGGTTGGCTTCATAAGCCGCTACATCTTTACGGTATTGTGACAGCGTTTCATCACTTCGGAAAAATGAGTGAAAACGGCTACCAAGCACTTCTTTTTTATGCTTGTAAAGCTGTTCTGCTTGATATGTAGAATCAGCTAACTGTGCTTTACGTTCTTCTGACATTGGGGCTTGGTCTCCGTGCAACATTGTTGCAACACCAGCAACACCCGCAATGCGAGAACCCCATTTTAAGTATTTCCCCGCACCTTTCCCGCTTGTTGCCGTATCCAAAATATCACTTATACCACCGCCAACACTTTTATTTTTCCCAAGCAGAGTAATTGAGCCTGCTGCTGCAAGTGCCGCAGCTCCGATTGCAGCAACACCTGTTGCTGCACCTGCAACTGCTGTCGTTAATTCAGGATATTTATTGGCATATTCTGTCAGTTTCACGCTGGCATCGCCGAGTAAATCATTAAACCCTTTAAGGCTTTCCATTTGTGCAAATTCCGCTGCAGATTTAACCGCTTCGACTTTATGTGCATTAGTATCAGCAATCACGGCATAAGAGGTATTAATCGCACCTTGACTATTTTGCACTTGGCTGTTTACCTCTTTTCCCAACTGCACGTTATTACGAATACCAAGCAATGCCATCAGGGCTTGTTGATCAGAAACAATTTCAGCGATTGCCGAACCCTCAAAGAGTTTTGCCATTTCAGTTAAGATTTTTTGTTGATCTTCTTTCTTTGCGGTTTTTAACTTTTCTTGTAATGCCTTGTAACCATCATTACCACTTACAACCTGATCCATAATAGACATAAACGCCTCAAGTGAATTTTTCCCTTGAGATTTATATGCTTCCATTGATTTGAGATAGTTAATTTCCCTTAATTTCCCGTTTTTATCTTTATATTCAATCTTTGAAAAACGTTCTGCGGTCTCTTTTGCTGTTATTTTGCCTAAGAGATTAGATAGATTATTACCGGCTTCATCATTTGTACCTGCTGTTACTCGTGCTTGTTGATTGGCAACTAATAAAGTCTGAAAGCCCTCAAGCCCAGTTAGCCCCATTGCATTCGCTTTTGCCATCTGTTGTGGCAACCATTTCGCCATATCACGCAATTCAAACTGTCCAGCTTGTCCAGCAGCAACTGCCATATCTAACGCTTTGCCAATATCCGCTTCCGCAATACCATTCTGTAAAGCAGATACGGTAATCGCCGCTAATTCTTCCGCACTTGCCCCTGTTGCGGTGCTTGCTTTTTGTAATGTTGGCAAAAGATTCATCGCTGTATTTGCTTTCATCCCAGAGGCTAGAAGTGCATTAAGTGATGCTAGTGCATCTTCTTTTGTACCACCGCCTGTGGTAACCGCATTTTGAACCGCCTTATTGAGTTCTTTTTTCCCCTCAATACGTCCAGCCGCATCACGATCTGAAAAAGCTGTATTTGCCACCATTGCTAAATCTCGGTCATACCCCATAGATTTTCGCACAGGGTTTGTCATTACCATTGCACCAGCAGTTGCGCCTGCAACCAGCCCCATTGCGTTTTGTCCAATGCCTGCTAATCGTTGCCCCATTGGGGTTTTACCCATTTCCGCTCGTAGCTCTCGCTCTTTTTTAATAACCTGCTCTTTGGCTCTAGCAAGATCACGAGCAGAAGCAACACCACTTTTAGCCAAAATGTCATAGGCTTGACGTGTGCGTCTAAGCTCGGCTTGTAAATCACGCTCAGCTCGTACACCGAGCGTGCGTTGTGCACTCGCTACACGCTTTGCCAACATTTCTGCTTTTGTAGCGTGTTGTTGTGCCACCTGCGCTGTTCTTTGCTTCGCTTCTTGTTGGGCGAATTCGCTTTGTTTTGTCGAGCTTTTAATCTCGTCATTTGCTCTTTTTACTTTTTTAGCAACGGCTTCAATTTGCTGACTGGCTTTATCTTCAGCTTTAATTTGTAGCTTTAAATCAAAATCTGCCATTTTTAAAAGTCCTTTAAACTTTATTTAAAATATAAAAAAAGAGGCATTAAAGCCCCTTTTGATATTGCTTCTTGATTTCGGCAAGCGGTATCCGTTTAGACACGACGGTGTTGTCCTCTTTTGGCTTAATACCTAGACTTTCTTGGTAAGTTTCAACCCAAGCACTAATTTCCACCGTTGTCATTGCCCATACATCTTTTGCACTAAAACCAAACTTAGACAACACCATTACCGCTCGGCGATAATGGGTGTAGGCTTCATTTACGCTGGTTTCGTGCTTGCTTTGTCGTCCGCTGTTTCTGGGCTTTCCCCAGCGTCGATACGCTTTTTTCTGACATCATCAATTAAGCTGAACAAAATGGCGTAATCATCTGTGGATAAGTTTTCAAGCAAAAAGCGAGGTGTTAGCGCTGATTTAGGAATACCAACAATCTCAATCTGAGCACTCAAATATGCCAAATCAACCAGCATATTTTGCACGACTTTAGAATCTATTGATGACGCTTCTTTCTTACTATTTTCAATAGCTTCCAGAGCCTCACATTCATCGCCAATCGTCATTGCGTGGACTTTCGCTTCGAAATAGAGCTTGCCGTTATATGGCAAGCCGAGAAGCAATAAGCCACTTTTGGTTAATTCCATTACTCAATCACCTTTCTTAATGCACCGAGTTGAATATCTATTACGGCTTCGTTATCTACCGTATAGCTTTCGCCTACTTCAGTTGAAAAACAACCTTGATATGTAGTGCGATTACTTTCATCGCCCAATGGATAAATCGTAATCTTGGCGTTTGTAAGGTTTTCCCAATCAACATCAATAATTGTGCCATCTTCTGTTTTAGGTTTAACGGCTGTAATAGAGAGTGTGTATTCGGCAATACCCTGAATGAACCCTTTCATTCGACCAGAACTATTAAATGTTTTCACGCCTTTTCGCCCTGTATTTACTTTAGGGTCGCATTTGGTTACCTCGATCTCTAAGCTATCAACCTCAAGCACAATAGCACCAACATACTCTGACATTTAGCCTCCTATAAAATAAGTGAAATTTGAGCAGCAATCACGTGTAAGCCATTAACAACATCCGCAGGAATTTTAAGGTTAATACGGTTTGCATCTTTGCTATCTTTCACAACAATGAGTGCTGATTTATTAGCATCAATATTTTCCCAAATTTCGGCATCTTCCAGCTTATACATCACATCTAACACCTCAGAACGCACCTTATTTGGTGTGCCTTTACCTACCAATTTTGAACGAGGGAAACGTAATGCCAAACGTTGTTCTAATGCTTTACGCCCGTAGTCTAATGAGCGGATAGTCGTTAAATCTAAATAGCTTGGGTCATCTACGCCTGTTACCGCTTTTGTATAAGTGGTAATAGCACGCATAATCTGCACCTCACTATTAACAATATTCAATGGCGTTAAGCCGTTAAATAATGCTTGCTTAAACTCCTCACGCATTGGCTTTTGTGCGTCATCTACCAAACTCAAACCTTTGACTTGTAACGTATTGAGTGGACGAGCTGGATCTTCCTCACTAGCAATTACTGCACCATAGCCAGCAGCAATAATCGCATTAGATTCAATAGAACCTTTATACCAAGCAACCGTCAAGCGTTCAGAATTAAGTTTGCTCGTTAGCGTTGTACCTGTAGAAAGCGTACCACGCCAGCCCATCACACCAATCGCAGGCTTTTTAGCGGTTGGAGATGAAACAGCTTCTAAATGTTCTTTAAGTGCATTGGCATTATCTGCATCACTAAAAGGGCTAATGATAATGTTGTAATGCGTTCCTGCTACGCTTGTAAGAGCATCGGTAATATCAGGGTTTTGCTGACCGTTTTGCATTGCTTCAAGCGTAATCGTTACACCTGTTGCTGTATTGATGTAGTTGAGTGTAATCTCATTACCTAGCTCGCCTTTATGTTTAGCATTTAAGGTAATTCCTGCACCGTTTACACTTGCTGTAACAGGACTATCTGATTGTGCATTAATATAAGCATTCAAGCGGCTTGCTAAAGCCGTTGCTGTCTCATTTTTAGCAGCAGAAATGGCATATTTAACGCCTGCAATGATGAGAGTAATGACACCAGCGGTGGAAGCCGTACCTGCTAATGTAATACTGCCTTGTGCCGCTACGCCTGCAGAATGATCAGCAAGTCCCACTACGGTCAAGTTCATATTGCTATTATTCTTTAACGCTTGGCGTACCATTAGATGTGCCCAAGAGCCAGCACCAAATGCGTTGGCTGCTTCCACATCTGAATAAACCTTCATAGGTTGGCTATAATTACCTGTCATTTTGGCAGTAGCAGGTGCAATAATTAAGACCTCTTGAGCATTGACAGGCAAAGCATTAACTGCACCTGTTGCATCATATTCCGTATAGACCCCTGGAATACGTTCACTGCCTAAAATTTGATTAAATTCAATATTTGTTTCTGCCATTATTTGACCTCACTGGTTTCATTTGCAGATTTTTGCGTTTTTTTGACCGCTTGCTCATCTATCTTGATTAAGTCGCCATCCGCAATACGACGGCGATAATAAAGCGTGTTTTCTACTTCTACGGTTTCTGCATCAGTAATATATTTATGTGGTGCGTCCTCCATTGGCACACGCACACCTGCAACTGCTTTAACTTTCATTTAAATTTACCTCAAAACCTACTTTGGCGTTATTTGTCGGGTCGTAAATTTCGCCCGCTATCGTATTTAATACAGGCTCAGGCTCACTAAGCTCGCCACGGTAATGCTTAAAAATGTACTCAACATTTGTCGGGTCATCTGAGCCCTCTGGGAACCGTCCATCCTCAAGCGAGGGAGCTTGGTTGTAACTGATTTCAAACTCCACCGCATAAGCAGAGAGCTTCTCATTCTTCGCTTCAAGATTGTTCCAAAGCGTTCGTACTCGAAGCGGTTTAATCGGCTCAACCAAGTTGCCGAGTGTTTGGTTAATCAAGAGGTATTTCACCGCTTCTATTAACTGATTTGCGCCCACCACACGTTCGCTTCCGTGTCTGCCTGTGGCATCATTGCGATAGGATTGCGCGATGACTAACACCACAAAGGTATCGGCATTCTTAAAACGCTTGCCGTTTGACATTCCAACACTGGCACTAGCAATTTTCGACCCACCATACGAGGTCAAGGCAATCGGCAAACGACGGATAGCCAGATTAGGGTCATTTAACTGACCCGAGTAGCTTTCCACGCTTGAAACCAGTTTGCCGAGCCCTCGGCTAAGGCGAGCTATCAAAGCCTTTTCGATTTTGGTAATCATCTCGACTAAACACCCGTGTATTGCCATTGTTAAACATTACAACCATATCGCCTGTTGGATCAGCATCTAGCTGTTGCTCAATGCCAAGCGAAATAGTCCCTTTTGCTAACAACTTCAACTCATCAATCGCTTTCTCATAACGTTCACGCACATCATCGCTAATGGTTACATCGGTCATACTACACAAGCGATAACGAGCAATATCGCAACATAGACGCACGAGGTTCGCAGGCACTTTTGCCAACGGTAACGTGTAACGACTTGATAAATACGCATCAATTTCCGAACTGCTATCTTCCAGCGCAACATTTAGCACGGCTTCATTAATTCGGTCTTCACGTTCACGGTCGGTTAAGTCAATCGCTTGCCCTTCGCCGACTCGTAACACAAAGTCCTCAACTGATGCGTAGCTCATTACTTACCGCCTTTCTTTTTCAACTTTGCATATTCCTCTTTTGTCATCGGAATAATCTGCACACATTCAAGCCAAGGGTCATTAACCATTTCTTCAACTTGCTCAACGCCCCACTCGCTATCATCAACGGTAACTTCTACACCTGCAGTAAAATGGATTCCATTGCGCCAGTAAGAGCCTGTTGGGTGTTTGGGCGAGAGTTTATAAACTGCACCTTTAGAGACGACAGCACCATCTTCAACGGCAATATGGTCTGGAATATCAGAAACTTCATCTTTCGCTAAATCTTCCTGCTCTGTTTCTTCAGGTGTTTCATTTACATCTACTTCCGAAACGTCAGCAGGCGAATCAGCCAAATGATGATCTTCTTCAAGAGTTGCGTCATTTTTCTGCTCCTCAACCTTATCTTCTTCAGGTTTATCTTTTTTTGCCATTTCTATTCCTTAGCGGGGCTTACACCCCGCTTATCAATGTTATAAATAATCAGCAACGATAAGCTCTAACTTGCCTTTAAATTCATTATCAACCGTTACACCATTTTCCGCTGTAAGCTCACGCTCAAGTAAACGAGTTGCTTCTTTTTCCAATGCAGGAGGCACTACTAGCACGGTAGGTCGAATTGATAATTTCTTATTGCCGTCGCCAGTTACGCTACGCATTGCGGTAATTGCCTTCCATAAATTTTCAGCCGTTAATTTACATTTACCGGCGTGTGCTAATTGCCAGAATGAATAACCCACATTGTTACGAGAGTCTGCACCAAATTCGAACACATCTTCATCGTAAGCACGACCTTCATTTAAGTTTGTTTTAGCACGCACGTTTGGTTTACGACGTTCTTGGAAGATAATCGGCTTAATCGCACGAGAGGTATCAAGTAAGAACCAAGGAGTTGCAGTGCTTGCCGTATCATCTTCGGTAATATTACTTACCTGTTTAACCGAGCCAGAACCATCTACATTTTCTGCCACAGGGTGCGACTTATCGAAGAAGTTTTGACCGTCATAACATAATGAACTAAAGCCATTTGTTAATGCACCAAATGTAATTTCATCTTTCTGTTCAATCGCCGAGCGCCCCAATTCCTCGAAGAGTGGCGAATAAATTCCTACGTTATCGTCTTCAATATCATCACGATCAACTTCAACACCATCTGCCCATTTTTTGTTAGTAATTGAATAGCCGTGCTCTTTGATTTTGCTTACTGCACGCTTACCAATCCACTCTGTCAGTTTTGGCATCTTGCCTAACCAACCGTAAGTATTCGATTTCGTTGCGGAACTCACGACTGTCGCAATCTTGGTATATTGCGATGGCGCACCCTCTAAGCCTTTTTGGAAGTCGCCTTTCCAACCTGTGAATAACGCTTGAACTAACGCATTTGTAACAATAGCCATTATTATTTACCTTCTTGTTTCTGTTTGATTTTGATGTAATCCGCTTCAGATTTACCCATAATACGAGCGGCTTCTTTTTCTTCCGCCGAGAGAGCTACCACACCGCCTTTAGGCTGTTCTTGAGATTGATTACCACCTAAAGCTGGATTTGCTGGCGTAGCATTTAAATATGCGCTTAACGCATTTAAGTCTGCTTTAGCTAAGTTTTCAGCCCACTCTTTTTGAGCCGGCAATAACTTGCCTTGTGAAAGTGCTGTTGTGATTAACGCTTCTGCCTTTTCTGCATTACGTTCCGCACGTTCTTTATTTAACTCAGCTTGCACCGCTTGCATTTGCGATAAGGCAACATACTTTGTCGGGTCAGGGTTCTTAACCTGTGCATTTAATGCCACTACTTGCGTTTTCTGTGTTTTTAATTCGTCATATACGGCACTTAATGCTACTTGTGATTCTGTCTTAGCTGCCGACAACGCATTGAGTTTTTCTGTGATTTCAGCTTCCGTAGCGTTTGGCGCATCAAAAAGCTGTTGTAAAAGTTTTAACATTGGAGAGTTTCCTTCTTTTTGTAGTTGGATAAAGTCTGCTGATAATGCATAGACTTCGGCAATTTCGTGGCACGCTGGCGTATTGGTTAAGGCTGCGTTCACAATCTTGACGACTTTGCCTTGAGCATCTGCCACAAATAGCGGAGATAGGTAACGATATTCGCCAGACTTAATTTGCTCACGAGCTTTGTCTGTCCATTGAACATCGACAAATAAGCCCTTGCCTGAAATATATTCGGTGTTCTTAAACCAACCTGCCGCAGGGTTTGGTTCAGCAAATTCTTTGGCTCTGAGCGTTTTATGCTCATAGTCAAACATTGCTTCTACCTTGCGGTTATTTAGTTCATCAGCCAAAAAATAGCCGTTGGAGTCATCTACATACCAACCTCCCGTATCCTCTCGACCATCTGAAGCAAAGAAGCGTCCATAAGGCGTAAGTTGAACACGACCGTTCACGCCTTCAGTAAGTTCAAAGCTCAGTGCAATCGGGGTGAGTGTCATAAAATTCCTCTAGTTAATATTGAGGATTACAGAATAGTGGAATAGAAAAAATGAAGTGTGGTGATTGGGTTCAGTGTGGAAATAATAAAGATAAAAAAAGAGAGGAAAGATAAAAGAAAGGACAAACCCATTTTAAAACGCTTTAAAAGCCGTTTTAACGATTTTAAAAAATATGAATTAAAATCTATACCAACATAAAATAAAACGCCCTAGAGAGCATTTTAGAGCGTTATTTTAAGTCATTTGATTAGCCTAGCGAAATAGTCTTGTGCGTCTTCCAAAATATCCACCTCGTCATCATCGGTCAGTTGCAAAAATGGACGAGCTTCAATCTTAACTTTTTGACCTCGCCCAGCCTGACCGCCGAATTGATGAATAGCCGCATATTCTACATTTGTCCCTACAATGGCATTATCGTTATCATAAGCACTTTCGATGCTGTTCATCAAATTTTCAGTATCCACAAGTAGCTTACCTTTACGATGTTTTATGCCAAGCCAAGCGGGGCGTCCCCCTACATCAAAGTTTTGCAATACCGCCGACTCCATAGTGCCAGCGATATTACGCATCAAATCAGTTCGGCGTTGCGTTGCTTTTGCAATTTTCTGCAAGACATCTCGCACCTGCTCGGCGTTGTTGATTTCAATTTCAATCATTCAATACCTATTGACACATTAATTTTAAAACAATATATTCAAGCCTTAGGATTGTGATATGAAAGTGGTGAACCTTCCATCCACGGGGCGAGCGGTTGAAATAGAACGGGGACTCTGAATGTAGGGACTGGGAGTCCTACCGCACAATCTCATACCTTTTTATTTCCGAACGTAAGTTTTTCTCATTTGCCCATCGTGCTGACAGCAAAAAATTTTCTTTTGTATTTGACAAATACTTAAAGACAACCTCAAAAATCTGTCCATTGATTTTCTTAATAAGAATCACTCGTCCATCATTTGTCTTGTAGATATTATCAGCCGAAAATATTGTATCAGGCACATTCTGATAACTTTCAAAATCAAAATTAGGATCCCCCAAACGACTATTAAACTGCTTTACCAATGTTTGGTCTGATAACCAGACTGTCGAGACTTCAGTATTCAATAATGCTGTGTCTGCATCTGATAAACGCCCAGCAGCAAAATGAAAATTCACAGATGTGAGATTTTGCACCAAAATCAATTCTTGCTTATCATCAATTTTCTGCATTTTTTCAAACCCTAGTTTTGCTTTTTCAGCAAAATAGGCTTTTTCAAATCGCTCGTAACCTAACTTAAACTCCGCTCCACTCATCTCCGATTTCGCAAATTGATGAGCAAGTGATTCAGCATACAGGTCTAAATTCGGCTTGTAGGTCAAACGCCCCACGTTGTAATCAAAGCCTTTGTCTGTTGCCAAAATACGACCATCAGGCAAGACAAAACCTGTCGTAGTTTCTTGATTGCTCTGTTTGTCTTTAGGACGTTTGGCTTTGACCAGTTTCCCCTCGCTTGAGCCAACTTCTAGCCCTTTACGAGTCAAATCACGCTCGCCTAATGCGATGACCGTACATCGGCAGTTAAAACCATTCGGCGGATAAAATGTGCTCCAAAACGGATCGTCATAGCGATAAACTCGCCCATTTAATGCCAAATGAGCGGGGCGTGTGCGCTGGTCGCCGACTGCGGAATATTGCCAATAAGGGCGGTTATCCACATTATCCATATAGCGTTGATAACGTGCAGCAGAATAGGCTTGCTGAGTGTTTACCCGATAAATGGTATTCAAACGGCGAGGTGTGCCGAAATACTCGCCATCTTGAGGGTTAGCAATGAGTTTGCCGTCAATGCCTTTGCTAATACGTTTATCGTGTCCTGCAATCCAGCCTTTTCGCTCCAGTTCGCCGACTAGCTCTTTTTTCCAATTTGCTAACGATTTGCCCTCCTTGAGTGCTCGCTCAAGGGAGGCATAAATATCTTGTGTTATATCAAGATTAGTCATTTTAGAAATCGTAACCGCACGAGCTAATGCAGAGTCATAGATTTTCTTTTTCTTGATTTTACCTACCAGAAGGCGACGCTGTTTCAGGTATTCAATCGCCTGCGTAGGCTCAAAACCAATCACAAATTTAGGTGCGTTCGGCATTGCTTGCTCCTAACAAATCTGCCAAAAAGAGTGCATTCGCTAAATAACGCTCGTGATCTTCACTGCTTAATGTTGGATAACTTGCCGAGAGTGCGGCAAACGCTTCTTCATACGAATTGCACGCCATCAACTTAGCCGTTAATGCACGAGTAATTGGGTCAAGTTGTTTATTAAAATCTACATCTCCAAAAGCCATTGAAAGAGCATTATCCAATTCATCTTGTTCGGCAATACCTGTTTTGTTCTCTGCTGAAAGGGCGTGCAGTTTGCCACCACAGCCACAGGGGCAAGCATTCCAACCCTCACTTAAAGCGGTCTTTTTTCCTTGATTTTTTGCAAAATCTTCAGGATTTTCGACTGTTTTAAAACCACTTTGAAGCGGTTTTAAAATCTCTTCATCTTCGCCCGCCATTGGAATACCTGTTTTCTCGTGCGCCCAGGCTACCGAAATTCGCATACCGTGATTCACAAGGTTCGGCAACGCTTCGGCAAAGGTCTTAATGTCCTCATATTCTTGCAAATCAAACGAGAACACAGGCACACGGCTTGGGTCGATGTTCGGAAAGTTAATCAGCAAGAATGGCATAATTAACTGCTGGTTAATGGTCTGTTCAAGTTGTTTAGCGTCTGAAGCTAATAAATCCTCACGCACCTCATTATGCACTTTACCAAGAGCATTGGTGGAGGTTTTACCGTCTGCACCGCTCGTGAGCGTTTGCCCAAGAATCATTTTGGCAGACATTTTCTCTGCCCAATCCGTCATCTGCAAATACGGGTTATTGCTCGAAATAGACTGCGAAGCCGCATTGTGCAGTTCGATTTCCATTGTATCGGGCATAATCCCTGCGGCGTTATGTCCAATATCAGATAAAGCACGTAAAAGCGAGCGTTTTTCTTCTTTGGTCGCACCAGCACCATATTTACCAATGCGAATAGGGAAGCCGTAAAGCTCTAAAAACTCTGCAAAGTCGGTAATGGCGTAGTAGTTGAACATATAAATCCACGCCAACGTACGCCCCAAACCATTACGAGCCAATGCCGAAGAGCGGTTTTTATGTGAGTGAACAATCCATTTATGCTGAATAAGCGGTTCGCCCATTGGGTTTTGAGGCGAAATCAACAAAGGGTTGTCGTAATTATCCAACTTAAACCACGAGGCAGGGCGGTGGATAAATTTCACCGGAAACCATTTACCATCACGCATTTGCCACTGGATTTCGTTTGCCGAAAAACCTTGCAAACAAGCGTCCATCAAGTCCACAATAAGATCATCTAAATAACCCACTTGCGCAAACATTGCTTCGACCGATTGTGTCATTTCTTCTTCGGTTTTGCTTGCATTTTCAGGCGCTTTAATTGACCAATCTAGTTTTAACGTAGCTCGTTTACGAGTGGAAAGGGTAGAACTAATCGCCCCATCTTGCTCCTCTATATCCATAAACAACTGCGCTTGCTCTTGGATATTGCCATTTTCAGCCTCGTCAAAAATTGCTTGTAACTTTCGAGGCGTTAATTTACGAGAAGGATGATCATCTAAAATCCGCCCCATACCCATAACTTGCGCTTCATCTGTTTGCAACGGCTCATCTTGATTTGTTCGCCCAAATGCTTCTCGCACTGCTTGTGTGATTTTATTTAACCAGCTCATTTTCTTTTCCTTATCACACTTCCTTATTCACCAAAAACAAGGAAAGTTTAAAAATTTACACTTTTTTTTGCATAGGTTATTGACTAACTTTTAAAGTAGAGTTACTCTTTTATTCAAGGTCTCAAAAGCCTTATGTCAAACGGTTAATTCACCCCGTCAGTGTGATTTTTTTGTATCCGCAATTTACAAGCGGTCAAAAAGTAACAATTTTTATCAATGGTCGAGAGTGCGAAGAATACAACACCCGAAAGGGGAATAATTCCGCTCGATTTGACACGAGTTTTGAGCTCTCGACCACCCTAAATGTTATTTAGGGATTTCCATCAAAAGGAATGTCAAAATGCCAATCACTACCTTCAACGGCGTTATCGCCAACCAAACCACACTTCTTGTTAATGCTCGTGAGCTACATACTCGCTTACAAGTCGGCAAAGATTTCTCTACTTGGATTAAAGATCGTATTGCAAATTACGGTTTCCAAGAAGGTTTAGACTTTTCCCCAGTTTCGGGGAAAAGTACAGGTTTCTTTGGTAGACCTAGCATTGAATATCATCTAACTCTTGATATGGCGAAAGAGCTCTGTATGCTCGAACGCTCCGAACTCGGTCGCCAAGCTCGCCGTTATTTCATTGAGCAAGAGAAAAATGCCAAAGCCCTTGCGGAACAAAACGCCAAATTACTGGCACAAATTCCGCCATTTTTACTCAATAACCCAGACCAAACGACAATGCTGATTGAGCGAGCTCATCAAGCCTTCTTTATTGCTTATCCTGAAGCAAAAGAAATCTTGCGTTATCGTGGAATGGGCTTGAGCAACCCTGAAATTAGTAAGTTGCTTAATTTAGGCAAAAAAGCACTTGGCACACGTTTAGCGAAAATGTTTGAATTAGGCTTAATAGAGCGCAGAGCAACCAATTCGCCTAATACACACCGCCTTTTGCAAAATCAACACAATCAACTTTCACTTGGCTTAAATGCATAAGGGGGCAATATGAATATCACACCTATTCAAGTTCAAGACACGCTAGATAGCTTCGATTGTGCAAGCGGAGCCTTGTATAGCGTGAGCCATTTATTAGAGATTGTGGATAATACAAGCGATCAAATCTCCAATTACCACCTGTCTAATTTGTTACGATTAGTCGGGGACGGTTTGCAATACCGCCTGCAATGCGCCAAAACCACTTTAAGCAAGTAATCTCACGCCCCACTTTAGTGGGGCATTTTAATGTCTCCAACGGCTCCCAGAGCCAAAATTAAAACCATCGTCATCATCAAAACTACCACCGTCAAACCCGTCTTTAACTGAAATCCACTCCACTGGCGCAGATGAACTTACCGCATTGCGCCACAACATCTCTAAGGCATCAGGACCATCATCGTGGTCGGCTTTTGGAAAATGTCTAAGCTGGCTCTCAAGGGTGGATTGCGAGCGGTGCAATAAAATCAAACCGTTGGCAATATGCGGTTGCAAGCTCTCAATCCGTAACATCTTGTCGCTGTTCGGCTTGGTTGCCGTTGCCGGCACTGGTTTACCACGTGCCGCAGAACGCTTTACTAATTCCGTTTTTAAGAACTCTTGGAACTGCACCGTCTCCACAAACCAGCGATGACAGTTATATTGCGTATGTAAGCGAATAACATCTTCAATAATCAAATCCGGTAAACGCTTTTTAATTTGTGCTTCTACCACATATAACTTACCGCTTGCACGGTGATACCCCCCAACCAAAATCGCACTAGGGTCTCTGCTTGCCCCTGCTTTACCCATAGATGGGTCTAACGCCCCAAAATAAATCAAGTCATCAGGCAACTCTGTCCAGTATTGCAAGCTGTTGGCAAAAATCGCATCGTCACCGCTTACAGGGTCGTTTTGATATTCGGAGTCAAAAGAACTATGCCCATCGCTAGCACGGATTTTCATCAAATAGAGAATAGGACGTGCCAACCACGACACCACAGCACCTTTGTCCATCTCGGCTTTATGCTGTTGATAGAACAAGTCAGACATTGTGTCGTCATCGCCATCTTCAGAAAGATAGATGTTTTCCCATTCGTCCCACAACGCCATATTATCGGGAAAGCGTAAAATCGCTTTAAAATGCGCTTTCTTCCAGCCTTTTGTGCTTAAAATTCGATTAAGTACGCTATCGTAATGCAGAATTGTACCAACATAAATCACATCGAACTTCTCGCCAGCCGCACCTAATTTCAGTACCGCATTTAACACCCAGTTATGCAATTTAGTACGCTGTTCAGGTGTTTGTACCATTTCGTCATTCTCAATATCATCAAGGACAACCAAATCAGGGCGGTAAGCACCGTGTCGGCGACCACGCAATTTTTGCCCTGCACCAACGGCTTCAACCTTCTGATTTTTACTGGTAATAATCGCTCCCGCACGCCATACCTTACCTGCACCCAACTCAGGAAAATCAACCGCTAAACGAGGATTTGATTCAATTTCTACTTTAATTGCCTCTAACATTCCGTAAGCCTGCTCACGGGTGTCCATTGCAATAATGATGTAGCGTTTCAGGTCGCAAACCATACACCACAGCGGGAATAATTGCGTACAAATCGTTGATTTTGCCTCACCACGAGGTGCTGCAATCGCTTGACGCACCGATTTACTTAGATCACTTACCGAAAACGGTAAGTTCTCAAATAAGTAATGGTGTAACTGCGACTTATGCTCTGAGCGAACATAATGCGGGAAATAGGCTTGCACAAAATATTCAAAGCCATTTACAGGGTCTAAAACTTTCTGACGGCGTTCGCTAATCGCTTTTGGTGTATCGTCCCAACCCTCAAAGCTGGCTTCGATATTACGTTGCAGCTGATGACGTAGAGCTTCTAACTCTTTTTCAAAATCTTTGACTTTCATACGTTAGTTACACCGCAGTAGCAATGAATAATAGCCAACCCCAACCATCTTTACCGGTTAGCATTAATTTAACTGCACCAATAATGCAGGCAAGCTGTACAATCCAGCGAAAATAGTAATGCTTATGCACGACAGCCTGTTTTTCTTTAGGCATTACTTAAACTCCTTTTTAAATTGCACTTCGAGTTCGTCCAACATTTCTAAAAAGTCTGGGAGTAAATGAGGCTTCTTGGTTTTAACGATATTTGCCATCAACTCAATCGACCGCATCGCCGTTGCTATTGCACTTGTTTCAGGCAAGAGTTTTTTGCTAGAAGCGGTCATTTTTGCAAAAGAATCTGCAAGTGCTGATAACGCTTCAACTTTTGCCGCTGTGGTCATATCCGTGTTTTCTTCAAGCTCTGTCATTAACGTGCGGTACTTGATTAAAAAGCCAGTGAGCAAACCTTGGGCAATATTCTCAATGCCACCGCTTGCCATTGCCTGCACATCACGAGCTTTCTCCCAGCTATCGCCATTCTTTTCCGCTTGTGCTTTCCAACGCCGTGCCGTACCGAATGATACGCCAGCTTTTTCGGCTGCCATTTCAAGTGATAAACGGTCAAACACGTACGCACGGCGAACCGCATTTTGCACTCCTACATCGTGAGCCATTGCACCGTCCTACATTCCGAATTTCATTCGTAGCAATTCAAAACCGACCGCAACTAAACCACCGCCCACACCACCAGCAATAATGGCTTGTTTACGATTTTTCTGTGCGATTTCATTAACCAAGCGATTCGTTGCTTGGATTTCACGGTGCAAACGCTCAATTTCTTCGTTTTGCTTATCTACCTTGTCATTTAGCTCGTTTAATCCACCTAAGATAAGGTCTAATTTTTCCGAATTTGTTTGTTTCTGTTTTCTACGGCTCATTACTTATCTGCCTTTTTATCTAATTTTTGGTTAATCTCTTTAAGCGAATCTAAAACATCATCTAATTTTTCTTTAATGCCACGATTCACTTCTTGCGCAAGCTCTTTGGATTGATACTTACTTTCCATTTCTGCTTTTAATTCTTTGACTGCCTGTTCATTTCTGCTAATGCGGTCAAACACCACTTTAATAGCAAAGCCAAGCAACGGAGCAACCACAAAAGAAATCAACATTTGAAACAGTTTTTCATCAAGCATAACGACCTCGCTTTGCACGACCAACAGGGCAAATATTTCCCTGTTTTACGGCTGTTTTTAATAAGTTACGTAGCTCTGCACGATATGAGTCTTTGCGCTTGAAATGCCACGCACACCAGCGTTGATTAATCTTCTTCTTTAATTTTCTCAACATTCGCTTTACTCACTAAATTTTGTACTGTTGTTACTACACCTTTTGCCGTAGTCGAGCCGAAGATATACATCAACACCGAATTAAGCAGGTTTTCTGTGTAAGGTTGGTGCGTCATTGCCGCATAAATTAAAATCGCAAATACCGTGAGTGCGCCCATCAGTTGCACCGTGCTTGTTGTCGATAGTTTGCCGTCTGTTGAAAGTAATTCTTTAATCATCGTTACACCCCGTTATCTTCTGCGCCATACGATAAGTTTCCTGCAATTCGATTCACCCAGCCTTTACCAAAGGTGTCGAATGTCGAGAGTTTTGTGTAAAACTTCAGGCGTTCAGCATTAAAACGCATCAACACGTCGTTGCTGTTAAGTTTTGCCACTGCCGAAAGCGTAATCTCACCAATTACACCATCATCAGCCACACCAACAGCACGCTGTAACATACGGCTGGCATTGCCTGAGCCGTGATTAACAACAGCATCGAAGAATTGATAAGCCACATCAGAAGGCAAGCGTTCGCACTGGTAACGCTCCCAGAATGCTTTTTTATAGATAAGATAAGCCCCATTTCGGGTGAGTTCTTTCATTGCACCATCATAGCCATTCGCTAATGCAGTGCGTTTAGTAATCCCCCATTTGGTCTCGCCACCGGGGTCTTTAGGGTGGTTTACATAACCGCCTTCGTGTCCGATGATGCGGTCAAAAATTTCTTGAAAGGTAAGTGTTTTAGACATAAAAAAACCTCTAGTTAAATTAAAAACTAGAGGTTATTTTGGTGTTTTAAAATGTGTTTAATGGAGTGATAAAGTTCAGTGTGACGTTAGAATAAAGACGCTTGAGCTGGCTTCAACCCACCTGCGTTCATTTGCAAAATTTTCCACGCATAGCGTTCAGAAAATCCATATTTCGGACAAAGTTCAACCATTGCAAGATTGCTACTTAAATTCTGCTCTTTTTTCAATGTAGCAAACTCAGCTTTAAAGCGTTCATTGCGTAACACTCGTAATGCCGTGTCGCAACGAGGAATATATAACCGTTCACGATTAAAATACTGGCGAACCTTTAATGCTGATTCTTCGCCGATTACTTTGACTAGGCGTGGATAATACGTTTTTCCTACCGAAAAGTAAAACTCAACGCCACCAAAATGTTTAATCACTTGTTCTGTTTTAGCAATGCCAATCAGCTCAACCATCTCTTTTACCACATCGGGGAGATAGGCTTCTACACGTTCAAATTCACTCATAAAACCTCCAAAAGAAAACTTATTCTCGCAGACGATTTTTAAATCTGTGAATGTTTATAAAACTTTTTTGCAAAATTTTGATAAAAAAAGACCGCTTGTTAGGCGGTCTTTAACATTATTTTTTAGATAATGTACTTTTTAGAACTGTTAGTGCTATTTCCCAAGCCTGTTGATTCTCTGTCGGCTTGATTTTTTTACATCCAATAGCTTCATTTGCATAATCACTATCATCGACTTTATCTTGGTGAGCTAAAATAATCACACGACGTAACGCACAAGCTGTGATAGGATTTTCATCGTGCCCAAACATTCCTTGCTCCATACCATAAGCAACATTTCGCATTTTTTGATAATCACCAGTAGCAATCATATCGGCAACTTCTTTTTGAGCTTTTTCAGTCATACTGAAAGCAGGCATAGATAATACACAAGATATAATTGACAGCAATAGTAACTTTTTCACTTTAAATTTCCTCCACACTAAGGATTTCAACGATACGATTTGGTTGTCCTAATGACTTTCTCAACTGTTCGATAGCTTTTTCTGCTGCTTCCGCTTTAGAATTTGCTTTTACTTTGCGTTCTTCCTTGGTCCAACCATTAGCTGAATCTAAGCGATGTCTATATATTACTTTATAATTTTTCATGTTATTTACCTCAGGTAGTGATAATTTTTATATCATAAGCTATAAAATTCCAAAAACAAAGCCCACTTTTGCAAGTAGGCTTTCATCATTATTTTACTCTCCGTCCGTGCCGTTTGGCACTGACCGCTAACATCTGCACAATTTTCCGTAGCTGTTCCTCTGTGCACCATTGCAAGCGGTTGATTCCGAAGGATTTTTTGCAAATAGCGTGGGCATAATTCCACGGCTTTTGCATTTCGGTTAAGAAGGCTTCAATTTTATCCATATAACGTTTGCGAATTTGATTGACCGGTGCGTTGCCGACATCAGGCTTTTTGCCGTGTTGCTTGCTTTTTACTTTAAACCCCTTGGCTTTCATTGCTTGTAGAACTTGCATTAATTCGCCGTCAGTCATTGCGCTGCAACTGTGTTTATCAACAGTTTCGAGTAAAAAACGAGTGTAGCATTCACGATCCATTTTTAATTCAGCTTTGCCGATATGTATTTTCTGAATCATTTGTTTTCTAGTCTGTGCTTGCATTGCACTGTTCCTTTTTCCATTTTTTCCATAAACGATAGCTTTCGGTGTTTTTGATGTTGTCTAATTGCCCTAAGGCGTTCATTCTCTCAACGTACTGAATCGCACCTCTTAACTTATCCTCCTCATTGCGTTGTTGCTGTTCGGGGCTTTCGTGCTTATGCTGTTTGAAATCTTTATCACTTCGCACTACGGCAAATTGTACTTTCACGCTTTCATATACTTTTTTCAGATAGTTATGATTAGCAAGCGGTTCAATTCTGCCGGATTCTCGCCGGTTTCGGCGTACTTGCTCAACCGTATCTAACAAAGCTAGCTCTAGTACATTAGACGGCTGATAAATCTCTAATAAACTTTTCAACAGTTTTAATGCTCGGCTGTTGGATAAGCTGGATTTCTCAGGTTTAAAAAGCCCTAAATACGGCACAACCGCTGCACCGCAACCGCTCCCCATATTGATGACCGTATTTAATAACTCACGACCAGATTCATCTTCGATTAAACCCTCAAAATGAATATCGCTGTGGCAAATGGGGCATTTACAGAGTTTCATCTTTTACCTCTATATCTTTAATACCAAATAATCCACAAGGATTATCAAACCATTCAGAAACAATCACACAATGTTCGTTATGTTCTACTTTTCGAACTTTTACACCATGGCAACGGTAACGATCTTTCGCACCTTTACTTCGACTTTTACGTTCGGTTACAACACCACCACATTTAGGACATTTATTCATATTATTTCCCCTGTAATGCTAAAAATTCACTTTCTTTGATTTCAGTTAGAAACGGTGGGATTTCGGGGAATTCATCTCCATCACATTCAGCATTTCTAACTGGGATTTTTGTAAGGTAAAATTCGTTACAGATTCCCGAAACAGAAAAATAGGCTCTGTCAATCTTATGCACTATTGTGTATAACCCTAATTCTTTTAAGCTATATCTAGAGAAGTCGGGGCTTTCTTGTAAAATATGCCAACAAGCCGTTAATTTCTTGTCTAATTCTTTGCCAGATTTATATCTTTTATCGGGTTTAATAACTGTTTTACCATTAATAACCTCCACTTTATAACCCTTAGTTTCTTTAACTTCTTTTAAAGCATGGTTATCATCATTGCAAACAATTCCCCAAATACTTGTTTCTGACCCAAACCAAGCATCATAAAAAGGTATTGTGTCAAAAATGACCTTTAGCTTCTCATTTCTTTTTTTACGACTATCAAGCCAACTCTTGTGAATTGTTTTTAACGGCTCTTGCGTTAAATCACCTTTGTAAAATTTAAATTCCATTACTTACTCCTAACTTAACTGTTTCATCAAATTATCTTTACTAACTCTAACCCTTTGAGTTTCTTATATTGGCAAATAAGAGCCGTTGGGGACGGAAATGTAGGAACAAAAGCTACTGCTTTTTGGTTTAGTTGCTTTTTACTCACTAAGCCTCTGTATTCTTTTTTTTGTTTAGCACTAAAAAGAGAGCGTTCTTTACGATACCAAACCTCTTCTAAATAAGGGCGTAGTTCGTGCGTTTCACTTAACCAAGCCCCATCAATTTTGCCATCAACATACACACACAATTCCAAAGCTCGCTTAACTTGTACAACATCTACGGTAAGTTGATGTTCTTTGTATCGGAATTTAACTCTGCCCACGATGCCATCTAGTGCCTCCTTAATTTCTTTCCATTGCTCTGTTGAAATAGTCATTTTTATCCCCCTAATTAATCACCTGCTGAATTTCATCAAATCGCTGTTTCGATTCTTGCGTTGTAATCTTCGATTTGAGTTCAAACGCTAACTTTCTGCCATTATCCCAAAGCACACCAGCGCCTTTAAAATCGCCTTCTCGTACGTATTTAATCGCTTCTTCAAAAGCTCAATACAGTTCGCCATCTCCTGACGAAGGTCTTGATTTTCTGTGATTGTCATTTTGTTTCTCCTGTTTAAAACACATTATCAAGCCCCCTTAAATTTGGTTTAAAGAGGCTTTAAATATGCTTTAAGCTGCCGCTACATCTAATGCAATCGGCACATATTTGCCGTCTTGGTTTCGCTTATAAAAACGCACATAATCTTTACTGCCGACAACTTGCACACTATCTGAAATCGCAGTCATTGCTTGATTCCAACGCTCATCATCAATTTCTACACGGCGGAGCGATAAAATCTTAGCGGTTGATAAGTTGCCTTCTTTATCCACTTCAAACGCATTTTCAATTAATGCTTTTAGTTCCGGTTTTGCACCTTCCGACCAGTCGTGCAAACATTCATCAATCAAGGCTTTAGCCGCGTGGATACGTTCATCAAAGCGGATATGGTCTTGTACAGCTAACTGCATTTTGTACTCGCCGTCATAAGTAAATAGGCTTACGTTGCCTTTCGCTCCGCCGATTTTTACACCGTATTTCTCAGCTGAGAGGCTGATAAACGCACCAATATCATCAAATACTGAGCACTTAAATTTTGCTAATGCCGTGCTTTGCTCAATCGCTTTTTGTGCAAAACCGCGCACTAATTCATCACGCACTTTATCGACTTCTTTTACTAAGCTATCTGGCTTTAAATTACCGTTTGCGTCTTTCCAATAAAGCTCGCCACCGATTTCTACTTTGCTCATTTCTAACTCCTATTGTTTTAATTTCGGGCAAGTGTAAGGGTAATGTTCAGCGTTAATTTTCGGGGTAATCCCACCTTCTCTATCGCTGTCATAAATTAGGTAGATAACGCCATCAATAC
This sequence comes from Glaesserella australis, assembly GCF_003260095.1. Lineage (GTDB taxonomy): Bacteria > Pseudomonadota > Gammaproteobacteria > Enterobacterales > Pasteurellaceae > Glaesserella > Glaesserella australis. The sequence continues at coordinate 42,765 of NZ_PTPX01000014.1, read as the reverse complement.
AAACCTCTCTAATTTGGTTGTAGTTATAAAACTTTAGACCGTTTTCTAATTGCCCAGATTTTTCACAACCAGCTAAACACATCAAACTAATCAATATTGCTGCCATTTTTCGCATTTTTTCCTCCTAAATATTCCAACGCTTCAATAAACTCCCCAGCATCGACTGTGTTATCAAACACTCGTGCAGACTGTGCTAAAACAAAGTAATAGCGGTTTGATTTGTCGATTGTTTGCATTTTTACGCACCAGTCACCTGCATCTGTAGTATCAATAACGGCATATTCTTTGCCGTCTTCAATTTCGTCCCAGAGAAGAGGTGGGACGACTGCATAACTACCTACTAATACGCTTTCACGTCTATCCATTTCTGTCATTTTTAACTCCTAATGTTTGTATTTATGTTTAACTTTATTCGGGTAATTGCGTTCGCCTTCCCAAATACACTTCACGCCTCGCACTTGCATTTGGTAAAAGTCGTAACGCACACCGGCTCTTGTTTTCATACCGAATACTTGTGCTGCACCGCTTTTTACAAAGCGTTTTGTTTTATAGTTTTCTCTTAAAATAATTCGTGGTTGATAACCTCCTCCCCATTCCACACCGGTTACTTCCAAATCCATCTCTTCACATTCCAACATTGCTAATTCAAGTTTTACCGCCGCTTCATAGACTGCTTTGGTTTCCTTGTTCATTTCTCTGCCGGCTACTTCGCTGTATTCCTTACTCATTTTCTATCTCCAACTTCTTCACGACCGAGTTTTACAATGCTTAAACCTTTTCCGGTACGCTCTGCATAACTCGGTGTGGCGAGTTTTCTAACGGTTTCTACTGAGATTTTCATTCCCAAAGCAACCTCTATTGCCGTGCCGTCCATAATGTATCTTTCGCCGGCATAAGCTGCATAAATTTGCTTTACTGCCATTTTTAGCTCCTTAGTTCACAAAACTACGGCAATCTATACATTCATCCTTTATAATGTTTCTTGCCGAACGATATACTCGCTTCCAATCAGCACGTGTTTTAAAGGATTCATCCATTAAAAACTCACCATCACTATCAAAAACCGAAATAGAAAAAGTATTATCTCGTTCATTTTTACTGATTAATAAACGACCAAGCCAAAATAAATCACCTGTGCCATCAGTTACTCTATTTGTCCAATGTTTAAAACAAGTCATATTGTCATCTCCAAATTAATTGATTAACATTCCTGCATATTGCTTAATCATCTCAGCATTGATTTCAGCACCATTAATTTCTGCCGTTCTCACAACACCTCGCATCAACTTACTTAATCGTCTTGCGTTGCCTTTTGCCGCTTTTAGTAGCGTGTCGTTATATTCACTTGTTCCTAAAGCTCTTTCAGCTAATAACGCTAAATCGCTTTCTAGTAACTGGTTGCCGAGGTCTAATGCAAAACTTACTCGGCTATATAACTGTGCCAGTTCGTTGTTTTTACCTTTAAGATTGATAAGTAATCTCGGCATACCTGCCAACACTACGCCTACACCTGTCAAATCGTGGATGCGGCGGATAAATTCGAGGGAGCGAGTAGATAACAACTCGGCTTCATCGACGAGTAACACACGTTCCGAGCCTTTTAGCTTTGCAGTAATCGCTTCAAGTAACGTGTCATTTGTGCCTGTGTCGGTTGTGCCGATGGCTTTTGCGATACGTTTTAGTAATGTTTTTGGCACACAACTTGGATCAACTTCAATCAACACCGCACCGCTGTTTTCTTTCGCATACTGTTTCAACATTTGCGTTTTGCCTAAACCAGCCCCGCCGAAAATCACGTTTAATTCTCCTTCAACGTGTGCGTATTTGATTACATCCATTCCACGGCGAGCCGTGAGGGTTTTAACAAAATCCGTGCTGTATTTTGCTTCCGTTACTTTTTCTTTATGACGAGCGATTAAGGCTTCTACTTTTTCGTCAATCTGTTGCACGTTACCGGCATAAGTGCCTTTTAGATAAAGGCTGAGGGTAGCGATAGAGATGTCTAACATTTGTGCCGTTTGCTTTTGTTGTAAGCCACGGTTTTCCATAAAAATTTTTAATTCTTGGTTTTTCATTTTTAACCTCGTTATAATGCGGTATTCATTAAATACGGTTTAAATAAGGAGTAAATTATGTTTAAACTTAGCCTTGAAGAGCGTGTCAATCTACTGGAAGCTCAACATCGAGCAATGACGTATCTGCTGCTAGAGCTATCGCTTCTTTCCATATCAACGGGGCAAATTTCAAAAGTGCAGTTTCAAGATGCTTTGAAGAGAGCTCGCCATTCAACGATGAGCAATCTCGGCGAATGTACGGTCGCAGAGCGCGTTCTACTGATTGAGTTGTTTGATCTCTTTGCTCACGATTCTGACTTTGCTGACATTGAGCGGATTCGCAAACTTGCAAAAGAGAAGCAAGAGAACCGTTCGTAATTGCTGAACAGCTATCAATAATATAAATCTCGCAACGTTTTACTTTCATAAAATACTCCTAGCCAAAGGCTCTTTGTTTATCTTGCTCGTCTTTTTCTGCTTGCGTAAAAGCATAAGTAACGGCTTTTGCATTTTTCGCTTTATCTGTTGTGATAAAACTGAAATCAGGTGCGTGTTCAATGGTGTACACTTGTTTGTCTTGTGCTTTAAGAATGTCGATAGCGTCTTGTTTACGTCTCACTTTCGCTTCAAGTGATTTACGAGCTGCACTTTCTCGTACTGACTCAGGGAAGTACGCCACTTTGTTTCCGTCTAACACGGCTTGGCAAATAATCTCGCCACTCATCTGTTTTACTAGTACCGTTTGTGGGTCGTGAATGTCATAACAAACTCGTACTTTCTTACCGTCAAAATCAGCAAGATCGAGGTGGAAGTAGATTTTGTTATCGAAGTTAATTTCCCCTCTCGCCACGGTTCTTTCAACTTCAGGTCGGAATAGTAATTTGCTTTCTTCTTCCGTAATTAAATTCGCTTGCCAGTTCGTTTGTCTTGCTAAATACTCCCAAAACTCATTCGGGCTAAAACGCAATCCCGTTTCAGGATTTTTTGGCAAACTGCGGTGTGGTCGGTTGTTGTAATCCTCAAAGCAAGCGGTTACATCTGCCACAAAATCTGCAAAATCAGGGATTTTGCCGAGGTAACGCTTCTGTTCCGTCGTTAGCAATTTATCTTTTGCTTTCGCTTTCATTGCACTGCGAATCTTGCGATAGTTAAGATGTTTCGTTGCGCCGTCTCCATCTTTACCGCCATAGCTTTCATAACTTTTGGCTAATGGAATTAACGTGCTTTGCCACAGTCTTTCAATAATCCCACGACCTTGTGGATTACCTGCTTCACCGGTTTCGTGATGCACGCCCAAGCGGTCAAAAATCCCTGTTACTTCGGTGTCTAACACCTTGTTTGCTTGACCACCGCCGTTATCCGAGTAATAAATATTTGGCAACCCCACATTCTTTACACCGTGTCGAAATGCGTCCCCGACTGCCATTACTGACTCACTGCCTGCGATTGACCAGCCCACGGTTCGGTGTGTACGGACATCAATAATCGCTGTAACTTCTGGCACATAAGGCATACCCTGTAAATTCTTCACGTACGCTTTAAAACTGTGTCCATCGCCTACCCAACATTCGTTCAAGCCCATAATCTGATCATCACGTCTGATAAATGGCTGTAAGGCACGCATTTCTGCACCTGTTTTTCTACCTTGTTGCGTTACATAACTTGGTAATTGTTTAAGCGCATACCGAACTTGATGAAGGCTCGGTAAATCTTCCCCCTCATACTGCATAACAAACTGGGCGTAAGCCTGTGTGATCGCAACATTAGAGAAAGTTTGGTAAAAACTTAAAAAGGCTTGTAACCAAGGGCAACGCTCTGGTACGGCACTTTTTTCTTTTTTTAGCGGTATTAACTGCTTCAACTTTTCGGCAGAGGTTTCACCCGCTTCGTAAGCTAGAACCCAACTATATAAAGTGCGTTTTGATAACTTGAGTTTTCCACCACTTTTGCCGTTACCATTGATAATGGCTTTAGCAATTTCATCAGGAATTTCTCTTGCTTTGATTGCCTCAATAACACTATCTAGCATTATTGTTCTTGGTAATCCCTGCACTTGTTCCTGCATTAAGTACCATCTAACCACTTTGGCTCTGCCATCAGATGTACTTAATTGGTTGTCTGTAACTTTTTCAAGATTGAGCTCTTGTCGTTTTATGCTTAACTCACCTTTTGTCGTTTCAGTCGGTAGCAGTTTTAACAATTTGGTGCGTAGCTCTTTTTGAACTTCTTCCGGCATTGAGCTAAGGGCATATTCATATCCACCGCCTCTGCCTGTTCGTTTTTGTGATTGCCAGCTTTCACGCTTAGCTTTTTCAATCACATTTTTTACTGCACTTGGCAAACTTTTAAGTTTAAGATTAACTAACTCAGTCGCCGAATAATGCGTTTTTAAAGTTAAATCACTCATAATTTATCCTTTGCTTACGCTAATCAGATCGCTTATGATTGATTAACTACTGGTTTAAAATCACGCTTTGCGTAACGTTCTGCCCAAATCACTTGTGGCTCAACCCCAATAGCTCGTGCGATTACGCCTTCCATTTTGGGGTAAGACTTATCTAAAGCTGACCGCAATGTGCTATAACTCACGTTGTTTGCTTTCGCTAGAGATCGCAAAGTCCAACCATTTTTTTTCAAAACATAAACTATGTCCGCTCGTTCCCAGTCGAAGGCGGATTTTTTTAAGCTATCTAATACGCTCACTTGCTATACCTCCAATGCTGTATCAAGTGAGCGTATTAAAGCGTAAAACTTAAAGCAAATCAAACGTAAAACTTAAATTTTTCATAAAAATTTATTGTTTACACAAATAAACCAATAAAAACAATGAGTTAAATCTTTCTTTTACCGTAAAAGAAAATGTATCACTAGCGTAAAACTTACATCAAATTAAGTTTTACGCAATAAAGGACTAAATATGAGCAAAGAAAAAATTAATGACCATGCTTTTGCAACAAGGATGCAAAAGTTATTAAGAGAAAATTTCAACAATAACAACAGCGAGTTTGCTAGAACCGTTGGCGTAGCTGTTACATCATTAAATAGATGGATAAGCGGTGAAGCGGATCCATCAAGAACAAATTTAGTAAGGGTTTCCAAAGCTTGTGGCGTAAGCCTGCTATGGCTTGCCACAGGCGAGGAATCTGCAAGCAACGCTATTACAGAGCCATCAGCACCTTATAAGGCAACGAGAAAGCCGCTAGAAGGCGAAATGATTGTGGATATAGAAAAATTCAAGGAAGCGATAGAAACGCTAGAAGAGATTCTAGCAATGACAAACAAGACAATGGATGCAACAGGGCGTGCAAATATGATATTTGGCATTTATGAACTGCTTACCAAGCCCGTTAGTGAAAAAGAAAAAATGGTAGGCGTACTCAAACTGGTAGCTTAGAGGTTGATATGGACAAGAAAAGTATTTTAAAACTATTTGAAGAGCATGCAGACAGCACTTGCAATGATGACAGCGACAAAGTGCAGATAATCAATTACGGCGGAAACGTTGTGGTGCAAAGCGGAGACTACGCCACGGCAACTACGGGATGTTCGATTAATGCTAACCAAGGCTTAACAGATGACGATAAACAGCGAGTACACGACTTGATTCATTCGCTTGAGCAAAAAAACCAAAACCAAAATTTTTAAAATGTTTTTAAAACTAGTTTAAAACCGATCATTACTATGCAAAAAATAGTGCAATTTTTTTCATTTTTTCACTATTTTTGCTCATTTTGTTTTTTGCATAGTTTCCCATAACAAAAATGCGGAGAGCCTTGATTTTATTAGCCTCTCCGCATTTTTTAGCGCCAAATTTTTTTATCTTTATCTATGTAAAATAGATCACTACCCCACATATTTGGCTTTGTTACTGTGTTGCTCTCTAATTTTATGAGCAACACAGCAGCAACGACGATTTTAATTCCTGTTGCATTATCACTTTTAACGGTATTTGGTAGCGATGCAAACCCAATCATCTTACCGCTTGTAATCGGTTTAAGTGCATCTTGTGCCTTATTTCTACCTGTATCTACTCCGCCAAATGCGATTGCATTTAGTACAGGATTGATTCAACAATCAGAATTTCGTTTGGGTGGTACCGTCATTGGATTACTCGGACCTGCCTTAAGTATTGCTTGGGTATGGTTAATCATTGAACTACTCTACTAATCTCAACACAAAGGTAGCTTTTAAAAGCTACCTTTTCTTTAAAAAATTTCTCTTTAAATAACGTTTTGGAAAGATGACAAAATCACTATTGCGTACTACCATATGCACTCCCTAGCTGTTATACAAAATTTATATGATTCAACGAAAATTTCAAACCATTGCGATCGTTGGCAAACCTCGCCATGATATTGCTTTAGAAACCCATTTAGCTGTCTATAATTGGCTAAAAGACAGACAATATAACGTTCTTGTTGAAAGTAATATCGCAAAACAACTCAATCTTCCTAATGCAGTCACGATTTCTGATATTGGGGAGTGGGCCGATTTAGTTATTGTCATTGGGGGAGATGGCAATATGTTGGGCATGGCTCGTCAACTTGCCAAATACCATGTTCCGCTAATTGGTATCAATCGTGGAAATCTTGGTTTTTTGACAGATATTGCGCCACAAACTGCCTTTGAACAGCTTCACAGTTGCTTAGAACGTGGTGAATTTTTTATTGAAGATCGTTTTTTATTAGACGTTAAAATTGAACAAAATGGAAAAATCATTGAAACCAATAATGCACTTAATGAAGTGGTAGTGCACTCTAGCCAAATAGCTCGAACCATTGATTTTGAAGTCAGTATTGATGGGAAATTCGCCTTTTCACAACGCTCTGATGGATTAATTATTGCAACACCAACAGGTTCTACGGCTTATTCTCTTTCTGCAGGCGGTCCAATTCTAACGCCAAATCTTAATGCGATTGCATTAGTACCAATGAATCCACATAGTCTGTCATCACGTCCTCTCGTTGTAGATGGAGACAGTCATATTTCGATGCGATTTGCGCAATATAATCAACCAAATTTAGTGGTGAGTTGCGATAGTCAGCGTTTACTTCCTTTTAGCTCAGAAGAACGCATTATTGTTCAAAAAAGCCCTGATACCCTAAAACTATTACATTTGAAAGACTATAACTATTTTAATGTGTTAGGCTCTAAATTGGGTTGGCTAAGTAAACTCTTTTAAGCGATATTATTGGTAAAATTTCTAACAGATCATACCGCTTGTATAAACAAAAAAGTGAATTGACATTGCTGTTCAATTCACTTTTTGTTTTATGTTCCTGGATTAAGCAAGTTTTTCTAAAAATGCTGGTAAGTTTTGTGCACCAACTTGTTGAGCAACCACTTCACCATTTTTGAAAATAAGTAAATATGGGATGCTACGTACACCAAACTCTGCTGGTACTTGTTGGTTTTCATCCACGTTCATTTTTACGATACGTGCTTTATCACCTAATTGTGCCGCTAAATCATCTAAAACCGGACCAATCGCACGGCATGGACCACACCAAGGTGCCCAAAAGTCTAATAAGACAGGCACATCAGATTTTAATACGTCTTGCTCAAAGGTTGCGTCAGTAGTATGAATTACAGTTGTCATAATGGTTTCCTTATTAAATGAAAAGAGAAACGTCTCAGATTCGCTGAGACGTTAAGATGTTGCACAAGATAGGGATAAATCAACAAAATTTCAAGCAAGATTTTGCCGATTACATCAATTAATGTTCAGATTTATGCTCTTCTTTATCTTGTGGAAGCACTAAATTCAAAATAAGTGCTAATAATGAACCGACAGTAATACCAGAGCCAAAGATTTCTTTTACGAAACTTGGTAATTTATCAAGTAGCTCTGGGCGAGTTGTCACGGCTAAACCACAGCCAATAGAAATCGCAATAATTAAGCCGTTGCGTTTGCTACGTTCTACTTTATCAAGCATTTGAATACCTGCAGCAATAATCATCGCAAACATCATCAAGCCTGCACCGCCTAATACTGGCATTGGAATAGAAACAATTAACGCACCAAAGACAGGGAAAATACCCGCAAGCACAAGTAATACGCCCATAATGGTCACAACATAACGACTCGCCACGCCTGTTAAAGAAATCACACCGATATTTTGTGAGAAAGATGAGAACGGTGTTGTTGACATAATCGCCGCTAACGCAGAGCCTAAACCATCGCATAATACGCCGCCACGCAAATGTTTACCGGTAATTTCCGTTTGAGTTGCGTTACCTAATGCAAGGAAGTTACCACTTGATTCCACAATGGTCACAAGATAGGCAATGCTCATGCCAATAATACCGGCCAATGGGAAAGATAAACCGAAATGAAGTGGTTGTGGAACAGCAACAATATCCGCATTTTTAACGCTATCAAAGTTGATCCAACCTAAAGCTAGTGCAACGACATAACCAACCATAATCCCGATGACAATCGCCGCCGCAGAGAAAATGCCTTTACCCCATTGTACTAAGCCCACCACAACGATTAATACAAAGGTTGCCATGGCAAGATTAGCAGGGTCAGCATAATGCGCATCACCACGCTGACCGCCCGCAAACCAATCCACTGCCACAGGAACAAGGCTTAAGCCAATCATCATCACAACTACGCCCGTTACGATCGGTGGGAATAATTTACGCACATAAGGCATAAAGAAACTACCAATAATCATCACTAAAGAGCCAACAAGGGAAGAACCTAAAATTCCAGCCACGCCATGTTCAAAGCCAATTGCAATTGCTGCTGCGACAAAGGTAAAGCTCGTTCCCATCACGCTTGGTAAACGTAAGCCGATAGGCCCAACTCCTTGACATTGAACAATGGTTACAACGCCTGAAATGAGTAGTGCTGCATTCACTAAGACAATGGTGTCTTCCGTTGGTAATTTAAGCACGGCACCTAATACGAGAGGTACAGCAATAATGCCCCCTAAAGCAGCTAATAAATGCTGTGTAGCAAGTAAAAGAGTCAAGCCAAAAGGCGGTTTAGAATCAACAGGATAGATGATGTTTTGCATATAAAATAAATATAAGTGAGTTAAAGGAAAGGGTAGAATTGGCGTGCATTATACGGATTTTTAACACTTACGCAAACGTTTGCGCACCACAAGCGGTGCGATTTTTGTAAACTTTTGCAAGTTTAGCTTTTCTCCCTTGAAATAAGCCTATCGTTCTCTCACATTGCTGATTCATTTTATTTATAAATTAGTTAAACAAGATATGAAATAATTTACATATTCAACCTAGCCAAAAGTTTTGTAAATGGGTACAATCAAACGCTTGCATTTTATTAACATTTGCGAAGAAAAATTGACTTTGGAGAACGTTATGTCGTGGAACGAATCAGGCAATCAGCAAGATCCTTGGGGTAAACCAGGGCAAAAAAAGCCTGAGCAAGAACAACAAGGCTCAGGGCAACAGCAAGAGCCGAATAAACAATCAAATCAGCAGCAACCGCCTGATTTAGAAGAAGTATTTAATAGCCTATTGAAAAAAATGGGCGGTGGAAATAAAGGGAATGGCTCAAACCAAAATAACCGTCCATCTGTTTCTGCTGGGAAAGTTTTACCCGTGATTCTTGGCTTAGGTACGGTCGTTTGGGCGGCTTCTGGTTTTTATACTGTCCAAGAGGCAGAACGTGGTGTCGTCACTCGTTTTGGTAAATTAAACGAGATCGTATTGCCGGGTTTAAACTGGAAACCAACCTTTATTGACAATGTAACCCCTGTCAATATTGAGCGAGTTTTAGAGCTAAGAACGAACGGTTCTATGCTTACACAAGATGAAAATATGGTCCTTGTCGAAATGACCGTGCAATATCGTATTGAAGATCCTGCAAAATATCTCTTTAGTGTGACTAAGCCTGACGACAGCTTAAAACAAGCGACAGACAGTGCTTTGCGCTATGTAATTGGTCATATGACCATGGACGATATTTTAACCACAGGTCGTGCCATTGTGCGTGAAAGAACATGGAACACCTTGCGTGACATCATCAAAAACTACGATATGGGCTTAGTCATTACCGATGTAAACTTCCAATATGCCCGTCCGCCTGAAGAGGTGAAAGCAGCATTTGACGATGCGATTAAAGCTCAAGAAGATGAGCAACGTTTAATCCGTGAAGCAGAAGCCTATGCAAGAGGTCAAGAACCGATTGCTCGTGGTCAAGCTCAACGTATTTTAGAGCAAGCAAACGCTTATAAAGAACAGGTCGTGTTAAATGCTCGCGGTGAAGTAGAACGTTTTGTGAAATTACTTCCTGAGTATAAAGCAGCGCCTGAAGTGACTCGTGATCGTTTGTATATTCAAACGATGGAAAAGGTGATGAAAAATACACCGAAGTTGATGGTTGATAGTTCAAACAGTAATAACTTAACCGTATTGCCGATTGATAAATTAATGGCTAAACCGACAAATGAAACGGTACAAACGCCAGTGGTTCAGCCGAGTCAGCCTGTGATTCAACAGCCACAACCTGTTCAGCCAACCGTAGAACAAGGTGAACCTGTGCGTAAAGGGAGATTTTAATAATGCGTAAATTATTGTTACCCGTTCTAGCCGTCATCGCATTTGTTCTCTTTCAATCAGTGATTGTGGTGCAAGAAGGTCAACGTGGCATTATGTTACGTTTTAACAAAGTCCATCGTGATGCAGATAACAAAGTGATTATCTATGAACCGGGCTTACACTTTAAAGTGCCTGTGATTGATCAGCTAAAAACCTTAGATGCTCGTATTCAAACCCTTGATGGACAAGAAGATCGCTTTGTTACTGTTGAGAAAAAAGACTTACTTGTGGATTCTTATGTAAAATGGAAAATCAGCGATTTTGGTCAATTTTATACTTCAACAGGCGGTGATACTCAAAAAGCATCTGCGTTGTTACAACGTAAAGTCAATGACCGTTTACGTTCTGAAATCGGTTCTCGCACCATTAAAGACATTGTTTCAGGATCTCGTGGCGAATTAATGGCTGGTGCTCAAAAAGCCTTAAATGATGGTGAAGATGGAGCGGAACGTTTAGGGATTGAAGTCGTTGATGTGCGTGTAAAACAGATCAACTTACCAAATGAAGTCTCTGCATCTATTTATCAACGTATGCAAGCAGAACGTGCTGCAGTGGCTCGTGAACACCGTTCACAAGGGGAAGAGAAAGCAGAATTTATCCGTGCTGATGTGGATAGAAAAGTCATCTTAATTTTAGCCAATGCGAATAAAACCGCTGAAGAGCTGAAAGGTCAAGGTGATGCGGATGCCGCTAAAATCTATGCAGATGCATTTAAACAAGAGCCTGAATTTTATAGCTTTGTACGTAGCTTAAAAGCTTACGAAGAGAGCTTCGCTGCAGGCTCAAACAACATCATGCTACTTAAACCGGACAGTGAATTCTTCCGCTTTATGAAAGCACCGACAAAATAGCTATATCCAAAGACCCGTGAAATCGGGTCTTTTTATGTTCACAAAAGAAAGCAACAGCCTAATTTGCAAAATTTTAGCAAAATCTAACCGCTTGTCGCTTTTACATTCACTAAACCTAACTAAAGAGGCAATTTATTATGGGTAAAAGTGTTACCATCCTTGGCGCTCAATGGGGCGATGAAGGTAAAGGAAAAATCGTTGATTTATTAACCGATCGCGTAAAATATGTGGTTCGCTATCAAGGCGGGCACAATGCAGGTCATACCTTAATTATTAATGGTGAAAAAACCGTACTTCGCCTTATTCCATCAGGTATTTTACGTGAAAATGTTACCTGTTTAATTGGTAACGGTGTGGTGCTTTCGCCATCAGCGTTAATGCAAGAAATGGGCGAATTAGAATCTCGTGGCATTAATGTGCGTGATCGCTTAAAAATTTCAGAGGCTTGCCCACTAATTCTACCTTACCACGTTGCAATGGATCACGCTCGTGAAGCGGCTTTAGGCAAAAACAAAATTGGTACAACTGGGCGTGGTATCGGACCTGCTTATGAAGATAAAGTCGCTCGCCGTGGCTTGCGTGTCAGCGATTTGTTCAACCGTGAAACTTTTGCGGAAAAACTCAAAAATATCCTTGAATACTACAATTTCCAGCTGGTTCACTACTACAAAGTAGAACCAGTGGACTATCAAAAAACATTAGATGAAGTGTTTGCCGTAGCTGACGTCATCACTAGCATGGTTGCTGACATCACTACCCTACTTCACAAAGCCCGTGCAAATGGCGACAACATTTTGTTTGAGGGTGCTCAAGGCACAATGTTAGATATCGATCACGGAACTTACCCATTCGTGACTAGCTCAAACACCACCGCAGGTGGCGTAGCGACAGGTTCAGGCTTTGGACCACGTAACCTTGATTATGTGTTAGGTATCATCAAAGCCTACTGTACTCGTGTTGGTTCAGGTCCATTCACTACCGAATTGTTTGACGAAGTCGGTGCAGAAATCGCACGCAAAGGGAACGAATTTGGTGCAGTAACAGGTCGCCCACGCCGTTGTGGTTGGTTTGATGCAGTAGCTGTTCGCCGTGCAATCCAAATCAACTCTATTTCAGGCTTCTGTATGACTAAATTAGACGTACTTGACGGCTTTGATGAATTAAAAATTTGTGTAGCATACAAACTACCAAACGGCGAAATCGTGGAATACTCACCGCTTGCAGCAGCCGATTGGGAAGGCGTAGAGCCAATTTACGAAACTTTACCTGGTTGGAAAGAGAATACCTTCCGTGTCACCAAACTGGAAGACTTACCGCAAAATGCAATCAACTACATCAAACGTGTTGAAGAAGTGTTAGGTGTCCCTGTAGATATTCTCTCGACAGGTCCAGACCGTGTGGAAACCATGATTTTACGTGATCCATTTGCGGCATAATTAACACATATACATAAGAAATCCCCTAATTTTATGCGAATTAGGGGATTTTTGTATAAAACAGCTCGGATCTGACCGCTTGTTTATATTTATCTTACAATCTTATGACGAAAGTAGTGTAAAATAGCTTAGTTTTCGTGATTAGTATTCATAGAGGAAAAAAGAATGAAAAGAGTCGTCATCACAGGTATCGGCATTATTTCCAGTATCGGTAATAACAAAGAAGAAGTGTTAGCTTCATTAAAAGAAGGCAAATCAGGGATTGAGTTTGTGCCTGAGTTCGCAGAAGTGGGTATGCGTAGCCAAGTAGCTGGTACAATTAAACTCAATCCTGCAGAACTCATTGATCGTAAGGTTTATCGTTTTATGGGCGATGCGGCGGCGTATGCTTATCTTTCGATGAAAGAAGCGATTGAAGATTCTGGTTTAACTGAAGAACAAGTCTCAAATGATCGCACAGGTTTAGTGATCGGAGCAGGTACTGGTTCTGCCCATAGTCAGCTAGTTGCATGTGATGCCGTTCGTAGTCCGCGTGGAGTAAAAGCAGTGGGTCCTTATGCCGTAACCAAAACAATGGCTTCAAGTGTTTCTGCTTGTTTAGCAACCCCTTATAAAATTCGTGGCGTAAACTACTCTATCAGTTCTGCTTGTGCAACTTCTGCTCACTGTATCGGTCACGCAATGGAGTTAATCCAATTAGGCAAACAAGATGTGGTATTTGCAGGTGGTGCGGAAGAACTTTCTTGGGAATGTGCAACCGAATTTGACGCAATGGGTGCGGTTTCAACTAAATACAACGAAACCCCAACCAAAGCAAGCCGTGCTTATGATGCAAACCGTGATGGCTTCGTTATCGCTGGTGGTGGTGCTGTTGTTGTTGTAGAAGAACTTGAACACGCTTTAGCTCGTGGTGCAAAAATTTATGCGGAAATCGTTGGCTATGGAGCGACATCTGATGGTTATGACATGGTTGCGCCAAGCGGTGAAGGTGCTGAACGTTGTATGAAACAAGCAATGGCAACGGTTAAAGGCGAAATCGAATACATCAACGTACACGGTACATCAACGCCAGTGGGCGATGTGAAAGAGTTAGGTGCAATCAAAAACGTCTTTGGCGACAAAACACCAGCAATCTCTTCAACAAAATCAATGACGGGTCACTCATTAGGTGCAGCAGGAGCTCATGAAGCAATCTATTCATTATTAATGTTAGATAACGGCTTTATCGCTCCAAGCATTAATATCGAAACATTAGATGAGCAAGCTCAAGGCTTAAATATCGTAACCGAGCGTCAAGACAAAGCCTTAACAACAGTAATGTCAAACAGCTTTGGCTTCGGTGGGACAAACGCTTGTTTAGTCTTCCAAAAATATCAAGGCTAATCTTGCTTAATTTTTGAAATCTGATATAAGGACGTGGGAATTTTCCCACGTTTTTTTATTTATTTGGAGTGAACAATGTTAAAAATTAAACATTTATTATCTATCGTATTATTAGTTTTTACAGCGAATGTGGTGGCAAGCGGTGTCTCAATGGAAATGTTCCAAATGAAACGCCAAATTAATTTACTGATGAATGCTCAAACAGTGGAAGAGTTTACGCACAATGCAGATAAATTTATTGAAGTATCTAAAAAAGCGCAAGAAACAATGCCAAATAGCTTAGATGGTGATCAAGAAAAATTTAAAGGCTATCAACAAGGTATGCAAGAAGTGATCGATGTCGTTGCACAAGCGAAAACGTTAGCAAGCCAAGGTAATCTAACAGAAGCTAAAACGGTTGTTGAACGCCTAGAAAGCTTGAAAAAACAATATCATAGCGAATACAAAAATTAAATAATTAACAAGCGGTCTGATTTCAGTCGATTTTTGCAAACAAGAGAGTAATCTGACCGCTTGTAAGGATTTTTATGGAACAAAGCTCCTCCTTAACTCGAATTTTAGTGGCAACAGCAGCCATTATCGTTATTCTTGCTGGAATCAAACTTTCTGTGGAAATTGTGATTCCTTTTCTTCTTTCACTTTTTATTGCCATTATCTGCTCGCCTGTCATTAAATTTATGACAGATCGCAAAGTGCCATTATGGCTTGCAATAACCTTACTCTTTATTTTATTTGTACTCGCCTTCTTCTTCCTTGCAGGCTTAATTAATAGTACCGTCAGAGAATTTACGGCATCTATTCCACAATACAAAATTTTACTCTCTGAAAGAATTACGACAGTTGTGCAACTCGCTCAAAAATGGAATCTGCCGATTTCCATTTCAAAAGAACAAATTTTAGAGCAGTTCGACCCAAGTATTATCATGAACTTCGTTAGCCGTTTGCTACTGAGTTTTTCAGGTGTTGTCACTAATATTTTTGTACTTTTACTGGTTGTTGTCTTTATGCTTTTTGAAGCGCCAACCGCTAAACATAAACTCGCCGTTGCATTACGTGGAAACAAAGATATTCAAGCTGAAGAAAATCAAATTAACCGTATTTTACAAGGTGTGATTAGCTACTTAGGTGTAAAAACGATTGTCAGCTTACTTACAGGGATCTGTATTTGGATTTTGCTTGAAATAACAGGGGTTCAATATGCGGTATTATGGGCAACATTAAGTTTCCTACTCAACTATATCCCTAATATTGGTTCCATTGTTGCAGGAGTGCCTATTGTTGTTCAAGCCTTCTTATTAAATGGTTTTTCCATTGGTATGGGGGTTTCCGTAGGCGTTATCGCCATTAATATGGTGATTGGCAATATCCTTGAACCAAGAATGATGGGAAGAACCTTAGGACTCTCCACACTCGTTGTGTTCTTATCCTTACTCTTTTGGGGATGGCTACTCGGTACTGTCGGTATGCTACTCTCTGTGCCTTTAACCATGGCATTAAAAATTGCCCTAGAATCTAGCCCAAGAACCATTCGCTACGCAGGGTTACTCGGTGATGTAGAAGAAGAAAAAGAGATTGAAGTAAAACCAACACAAAACGTATAAAAGGAAGCAGGATTCAACCATGAATCCTGCTTTTTTATTTGGTTTTATAATAAATTTTCTAATAATGATGTGTAAATATTCACGCCTGTGAGCAGTTGATTTTCATCTATATCAAATTCAGCTTCATGATGACCCGCTGTTCTATCTGCACCAAGAATAAAATAGATCGCTTTACCGCCATTATCTTGTACTCGACGCCCTAAAATTGTCGCATCTTCACTCGCATTAAACGCATAAGTCGGCTCAACATGCTGAATTTGCGGTTGCTGCATAGCAATTTTTTCAATTAATTGGATAAGCTCCTGATCATTTACCATATCTACCGCTTCGCCAACAATTTCAGTTTCATATTCAACATCAAAACTCAGCGCAATACCTTTGGCGATTTGCATCACTTGATCGACCATATATTGATTAATCGCTTTATTTTCACCACGAACTTCTAATTGGATTGTCGCTTTCGAAGGAATGACATTTCGCCCCTCCCCCGCATTAAGTACACCAACATTAATCCTTGTCATCCCTTCACCATGACGTGAAATACCATGAAGTTGAGTAACTGCATGAGCAGCTGCAAGGAGTGCATTTCTGCCTAGATGTGGAGCTGCGCCTGCATGAGCTGGCTTGCCTTGGTAGCGAATATCAATTTTGGTTGTAGATAGGAAATTTTGTAAGTCTGAAATGACTGTACCTGAGCTAGCACAAAAACTGATATGGGAACTTGCAAAGTAATTTGCATCGTCAATCACACCGCTTGCAGCAATAGCTGCAGCACCACGAACACCTTCTTCAGCTGGTTGGAAAACAATTTTTACTTTACCGGTGAGTTTATCTCGATTTTGAGCAATCCAAAGGGCTGTCCCCAACCCAATGGTGATATGGGCATCATGCCCACAAGCGTGCATAAAACCATCATTAAGGGAACAAAAGCCTAATTTATTAGGCAAATGATTAGGATCTTTGGTTTCTGTCACATTAACACAATCAATGTCAAAGCGTAAGGCGACAGTATTCCCAGGCTTACCTGAATCAAATACCGCCACACAACCTGTATAGCCTTCCATTTTTTCTAACCATTTTGGATTTGCACCATAGGCTTTGGCATTCGCTAAACCTTTTTCAACGACTGTTTTTTGACGCCCTCTCACAAAGTCTTCATGGATAATTTGCTTGCCCATCAAAATTTCAAAGCCCATTTCCTCTAAATAATCTGCTATACGGCTTGTTGTCCAAAATTCAGACCAACCTGTTTCAGGGAAACGGTGGAACTCTCTACGCCAATCTACCAATCTTTCTAATGTAATACTCATCATTTATCTCCTTGTTTTTCAAAGAAAAAACCACACAAATGTGTGGTTTTCTCCGTTAAAGCATAAACAATGCAAGGAATAATACTGCAAGTATCATCCCTGGTGCTGTCCGTTTAACCATTTCAATAGGATTTACCATAGCCAATCCCGCACAGACAATTGTTACTCCAGCAATTGGTGATGCTGTTCGTCCAATTGCTCCTGCAATAGCTGCCCCCATACCAAGATTGACATGAGTATAGCCAAGCTCAACAGCGTGTGGTGTTACCGCTGTATTAAAGGCTATTGCAGCCGCATCACCTGAACCCGTAATTACGCCCATTAGGAATGGTCCAATGGTTGCCCCCCAACGAACAAATTCATTTGAGTGTTTCAAAAATTCAATCGCAGAATCAATCGCTCCTGTGGATTTTAACCCTGCAACAAAAACACTTGCTGCAATGATAATGCCAAGCACGTTAGCATAAGAATTCCCCATACCATTGAAAAACTCTTCCGTAATTTTTACTGGCGATTTACGAGTCACTAAAATACTGTAAATAGCACCAATTAACATCGCTTGTGGCACACCCATTTTCGTCCACTCTAGTCCAGGTGTTTGTTGTAATGACGTCCCTCCAATCACCAAGATAATTAACGGAACAAGCGGTGCGAAAGCATACAAAATATTCACTTTTTGAAAGCTATTTTCCGATGCTTTATTTTCAGCAATATAAGCATCACGATGTTCTTGCCCATAATCTTTAAATACAATGGCTAATAACGTAAGTACCACGGCACCAATTGCGCCCGCAATAATCGTATAAGGTGCATGAGAAAGATTCACTTGGGTAATAGTTAAACCTGACATTTCGCTGATCATGGCTGAATGGGATGATCCTGGGCTCATCATTGATCCAAACGTTCCTGCAAGAATCGCTGCACCCGCCATTGATGGGCGAACGCCTGAGCTTTTTAATACAGGAATTAATGTTGCCCCTACTGCTGCTGCACAGCCTGCTGCAGAAGGAATGGCAATATTAATAAAAAAGGTAATAATCGTCGCAATTGGGATTAAGAAAAATTTCAACCCACTCAATGGCTTAGTCAGTAAATGAACTAAATGCGTATCACATTGCGTATACTTCATCACATAAGCAAAGCCCATACTTGAACAGATTGCCATAATCAATCCGCCAGAAGTCATGCTCTTAGCAAATGCATCTAAAGCACCCATTAGATTTAATGTCAAAATAGACATCAATAAACCTACACCAATTAAAACAGTGCGAGTTTCATACTTCTTAATCAATAAATAAACAGTTGCAATAATACCTAAAATGGCAACAATTGATTTTAACTCACCCATGCTTACCTCCTAATAAATAAATGTTGAGCCTGCAATAAATTCAGATTGTTTCATTCCTTTTTCAAAGGTCAAAATAGCACTTTCGCCTAGTACCGTTGCTTTATTACCTTCAATTTTTAACGCAGTTCCTTCAGGTAAGGCGTAAACACAAGCGGTCGGATTAGCAATTAAAAATTCAGATAAACGCTCTTCTCGGCTTTCGCCATTATGCCCTTGTATCTTACCTGAGATAAAATGTGGATTGATTTGATAAGGAAAAAGATTTAAGGCAGTAAAAGAAGGCGGATAAACAATCGGCATATCATTGGTTGTCATAATAGATGCACTTGCCACATTCGCACCAGCACTCCAACCAAAATAAGGTGTTCCCCCATTCACTTTTTCTCTAATAGCTTCAATTAAATGATGCTCATACATTTGTTTTAATAAACAAAATGTATTACCACCGCCCACAGCAATGACATCTGCTTGAGCAATAATATCAGCGTGTTTTATACCACGATGTACAGAAATAATTTCAACATTGAGTTCAGAAAGCGCACTTTGGGCTTTCTTTTCATAGTCATCAAAAGATTGCCGAACACCGGCATAAGGTACAAAAGCAACTTTTTTTCCTTGATAGTTAGCAAGAAAATCTTTTAGCCAAGGAATTGTATGAACTAAATAGTCTGTATTTTTATATTTTGAACCACTCATTAATAGCATTTTTTTCATCGTCTATTTTCCTCCATATTGTGTGGTTTACTGTACAAAAGTTATTATGGATCTAAAATCAAAAAGGTCTATGATCTTTACGATGAATAGCATGATTTCGTGATCTAGATCACGCTCAAATATTGAGATAAAAATAAGGGAATAGAAGAAAAAACGGACTCTAATATCGAGTCCGTTTATTGTTAAAAGATTGAATTTAAATTATAAACTTTTCAACGCTGCAATACGTTTTTCTAACGGTGGGTGGCTCATAAAGAACTCTTTGGCTTTACCGTTGATCATCATTGCATTTAATGAACCTGGTAATTCTTCAGGTGCATGAACATGTTGTAAACGCTCTAACGCCGCAATCATTTTTTCTTTGCCCACTAACTGCGCGGATCCTGCATCAGCACGGAATTCACGGTAACGTGAGAACCACATCGCAATCATTGTTGCTAATACGCCGAATAACACTTCAAGAACCATCGAAACTAAGAAATAAATTCCTGAACTTTGGCTCTCTTCACCATTATCATTACGGGTACTTGAAACAGCCGTTGCAATCATACGGGATAAGAAGATCACAAAGGTATTTAAAACACCTTGTAATAACGTCATGGTAACCATATCACCATTTGCAATATGTGCTACTTCGTGTGCCACAACCGCTTCTGCTTCATCTTGCGTCATGGTATTTAGTAAGCCTGTACTCACTGCAACTAATGAATTACTTTTTGTTGCACCTGTTGCAAACGCATTGACATCTGCGGAGTGATAAATTGCCACATCTGGCATTGGAATGCCCGCTTGTTGTGATTGACGTTTAACGGTTTCTACTAACCAACGCTCTGCATTATTACGTGGCTCAGTAATAATTTCCGCTCCCACAGATTTGAGCGCCATGGTTTTTGAAAGAAATAAGGAAATTAATGAACCTGCAAAACCGAAAAGCACAGACATAATTAAAATCCCGCCAGTGCTGTTCCCTGCAATGCCTGTTACGCTTAAAATAATTCCAAGTACAATCATCACAGCGAAGTTTGTCGCAAGGAAAAGTGCAATACGCATCATATAGATAATTCTCCAAAGTTAATTAAGTTAATTGTTATACTCGGCTATGCCGAGCGATTAAAATAATGATTATTTGATAAAAATCAAGCGTTAGACAAAAATTATTCCCATAAATTTAACTGTTTTGTAATTTTTTCTTCAGGGAAATGAACATTTAACCCAATAAGACGTACTTTCCGCCCTTTTCTTCTCTCCCAAATTTGCGTTAAAAGTTGCATAAAATGATGCTCTGCCATACCGTCAGTGGTGCGTTCTAAGGTTGTTTGGGTAAAATCATCAAATTTCAGTTTAATGCCGATTTTCTTTAAATCACTTAATGGTTTATCTCCCCAATTCCGTTGTAAACGAAATAACAATTTTTGATAGTGATCTCTCACTATTTCTTCCGCATCAGACAATTCGCCAATATCTTCAAGCAACGTATTTTCGACCGCTAACGATTTACGTGGGCGATCAGTCTCAACGTCTCTTGGATCGATACCATGACTAAAATCCCACAACCGTTGCCCAAATTTGCCAAACTGCTGATAAATAAGACGTTGTTCGGCTTGTTGAATATCACCACAGGTTTGAAACCCTAATTGTGCCAATTTTTCTTGTGTCACCTTCCCAACCCCAGGGATTTTCTTTAATGGCAAGGTTTTGACAAAATCAGCAACATCTTCAGGTCGAATCACAAATTGCCCATTCGGTTTATTTTGATCGGAAGCGATTTTGGCTAAAAATTTTAACGGCGCAATGCCCGCTGATGCAGTCAGTTTTAACTCTTGCCAAATGTCATGGCGAATTGCCTGTGCAATCCAAGTTGCAGAGCCTGAGTATTGCTCACAAGCGGTCACATCAAGATAAGCTTCGTCCAAAGATAATGGCTCAATAATATCGGTATAACGATGAAAAATTTGGTGAATTTGCGCAGAGACTTCCTTATACAACGGCATATTAACAGGCAGCAAAATTAAATTTGGGCAACGTTTTAACGCTTGAGATGTTGCCATAGCGCTATGCAGCCCAAATTTGCGAGCTTCATAATTACAGGTCGTTAGTACACCACGCTGATTTGCTTTTCCACCGACAGCAACAGGTTTACCTTGTAAAGCAGGATTGTTGCGAATTTCAATAGAAGCATAAAAACAATCCATATCAATATGAATGATTTTTTTGTTGTAATTCATCGCTCACCTAATTTGCAAAAAATATGAAAAATCCAACCGCTTATATAGCCACAATAATACAACAAAGCACTGTAAATAAAAACAGTTTATCTTCATTAAATTATCTATTACATTCTATAAATTATTTTAGAAGGAGAAACTATGCTATACGGACTCATGATTGCCTTTGTCCCACTATTTTTAGGGTATCTATTTAAAACAACCAATCAAAAGATACTCGGCTGGGTCAATCGTATTACCCTTTATTGCTTATATCTTATCTTGTTGATTATGGGCATTTCCCTTGGGCAACTAGATGAACTGACCACCAAACTACCACAAATTGGCGCTATCGCCTTTGGGCTCAGTGCTATTTTGCACCTATGCAACATTATTGGCTTAGTGATTTTTGATAAGCTCTACCCAATTAAACGTCAGGAGCATAATTTAGAAGAACTGCCATCGCGTTGGAAAGTGCTACTAGAATCAGCGCAACTCTGTGCGGCGGTTTTTATTGGGGTCATTTTGGGCTTAACGACAAAAGGGATTATTGATTTTCCATTACACTCAAGTACTTATGTATTGGTAGTGATGATTTTCTGTATAGGGATTCAACTAAGAAACAGCGGTATTCCGCTACGTGATGTATTCTTAAATAAAAGAGGCATTTTGACTTCCATTGTCTTTATTACAAGCGGTCTGATTGGGGGAATCATTTGCGCCTATGTGCTTGATTTACCTGTTATCAAAGCCCTTGCCTTTGCATCTGGCTTTGGTTGGTATTCTCTTTCTAGCGTGTTAGTCAATGATGCTTGGGGGCCAATGTATGGCAGCATTGCATTCTTTAACGATCTCTCGCGAGAAATTTTCTGTCTATTTGCGATCCCATTCTTTATGCGACACTTTCCTTCTACCGCAGTCGGACTCGGTGGCGCAACGGCATTAGATGCAACCTTACCCATTATCCAAAAATCAGGTGGGATTCAAATTGTGCCATTGGCAATTAGCTTCGGCTTTATTATCAATTTAGTTGTCCCTATTTTATTGGCGTTTTTTATTGGATTGGCGTAATTATCCCCCACCCTTCCGACAGCAATAATCAAACCATGCTGTTGGAAGGAGTCGTCTTAGCCACCAAAAAAGTTTAGTTGGAAAGGTCACTTGATAACGAGCCTTTGGATGTTTGGCGTTTAAGGCTTGCAAACAGGCTTTGGCACATTCTATAGCAGGTAAGGTAAACGGATTGGCGTTGCCTTTGGTGTTCAAGCGTTCAAGCTGTTTTTGATAGGCGGCGTGGTGAAAGGAATTTTCCATATCAATATATTGATGAAGTTTCACCACAGAATTAGGGCGAAATTTGCTCTGAATCGGACCTGGTTCAATCAAGCTGACGTAAATGTTTGAGCCGTGCAACTCGTGGCGAAGCGTGTCTGCCATTCCTTCTAGGGCATATTTGGTGCTGTTGTAGGCTCCACGAAAGTGCATTGCCGCAAAGCCTAAAATACTGCTATTGATTAAAATTCGCCCACGATTTTGTTGGCGGAAAATTTTAAGGGCGTGGTTCATCACTTCCCAAGCCCCAAATACGTTAGTTTCAAAAATCTCTCGCAAGGCTTCTCTTGGAATATCTTCAACTGTACCCGGTTGCCCGTAGCCTGCGTTGCAAAATACCGCATCTAAGCCACCGCTTTGTTGAAGATAATCAAACACTTGAGCAATTTGGGCTGAATTTGTGACATCAAGCTCAACACATTCAAAGCCTTCAAATTGTAAACGTTGCACATCTTCTGCCTTGCGACAGCTTGCCACAACGCTCCAGCCATTCTGTTTGAGATAATGGGCGGTGGCATAACCAATCCCTGACGAACAACCTGTAATCAAGATCCGTTTCATTGATTCAATCCATTTAACCACTGTAGAAAATCGCTTGCTGGCAAAAAGCCCGTGACACGAGATTGGCTCAATTCCTTGCCTTGCTCGTCAAAAAAGAGAATGGTCGGCAAGCCAAGTATTTGAAAATGTTTCATTAATTGATCGTTATCTGGCGAGTTTTGGGTCATATCCACTTGCAACACCACCATTTCGGCAAACTTCGCTTTTACCTGCGGATCGGTAAAGGTATATTTTTCAAACTCTTTACAGGCAACGCACCAGTCAGCATAGAGATCCAACATCACTTTTTTGCCTTTAGAAGCGGTCAGTTGTTGCTCCAATTCTGCAAGGGACGAAATTCGGGTGAAATGGTTTGTCTGCGTTTGCGTTACCGCTGATGATTGCCAAGCGAAATCTAGCCAAGGCTTACTTGCCAACACCAACAATGCCAACACAATCAGACGAAACAGTTTTTTCCAACCACGCAAGCCGTTGCACTGCTCATTGAGCCAAATCAAAAAGGCTATCGCCAACGCCGACCACATCAACGGCTCGGCACTTGGCAACACTCGGCTCAACAAAAACACCGGCAGAGCTAACATCACAAAGCCAAACACGGTTTTCACTTTGAGCAACCAATCTCCCGATTTCGGTAAAATGCGGTTGCCAAACAGGGTGACTAGCACCAACGGAATACCCATTCCCAACGCCAACAGATAGAGAGCCACGCCCCCTGTGAGCAAGTCGCCACTTTGTGCCACATAGAGCAACGCCCCCGAGAGCGGTGCTGATGTACAAGGGGACGCCACCAAACCTGCGATCATTCCCATTACAAACACGCTGAACAGCGAACCGCCCTGTTGCTGTTGGCTAAGTTGGTTCAGCTTTTGTTGCCAACTGTGCGGAAGCTCCAAATTAAACAGCCCAAACATCGAGAGAGCCAGCACTGCAAATAACGCCGACAAGCCAATCAACACTGGCGGACTTTGCAATGCCACTTGAAACGGCAAACCAATCGCAGAAACAAGCAAGCCAAGCAAAGTGTAGGTGAGAGCCATTCCTTGCACATAACTCAAGCTCAACAACAAGGCTCGAACGCTGTTCGGGCGTTGCTTTGAGCCAATGACTATCGCCGACAGCAACGGTAACATCGGCAGCACGCAAGGGGTAAACGCCAAGCCTAGCCCTAACACAAAGAACCAAAAGATCGAAAAACGATTTTCCGCTAAGGTTTGAGCAAGCTGATTTTGTTCTGCTTTTGGCTGAGTAGTAGAAGAAGCGGTGCTTTCCGTTGTATTTTTTGCAACATTTGTAGCCGAAGCCACCGCTTGTAAATCCAACGTAACGTCTTCAGGGGGATAGCAAAAGCCTTTGGTGCAACCTTGATAACGCACACTTATCTGCCCCTGTGCTTGCGGTTCTAGCGGAATTGGGATCTGCAACTGATTGCGGTAAATTTCCACTTCACCGAAAAATTCATCTTGATAGCGTTCTGTGGTGGGAAATTGTGGCTCGCCCAATTTGGCATTATTGGCGGTAATGCGGATCTCCTTTTTATAGAGATAATAGCCGTCAGCGATCTGCCAGTTTAGCAACAGCCGTTCCGCCTGCTTTTGTGGGCTGAACACAAAGGCTTGTTCACTCGGCAAGAATTTCGGTTGTGAACCGAACAGGCTAGCGAATGTGGGCAGAGCGAAACATAGCCCCAATAAGAAAATCGACAAATAGCGTTTGATCATCTTCACTCCCTAATTCATTAGCCCAGCCATTGCCTGTGCCTTACGCTCAATCTCTTGCCATTCCGATTGCGGATCGGATTTTTCCACGATCCCTGCCCCTGCATAAAACGTAATCTGATTTTGCTTGATCAACGCAGAACGCAACATTACGCAAAACTCCGCTTGTTCGGGGGTGAAATAGCCCAAAGCCCCTGCGTACCAACCCCGTTCAAAACATTCGTGCTGTTGAATAAATTGCTTCGCCGTTGGACGTGGCAATCCTGCAACGGCGGCGGTGGGGTGAATACGGGCGAGACAATCGCCGTCACTCACCTGTTCGGCAAGTACCGTTTGGATTTGTCGGCGTAAATGTTGCACATTATGCAACCGCTTGATCTCCGCATCGCCCACTTGAATATCGGCGGCACAGTCGGCAAGATGGCTACAAATATCGTCCACCACCAGCCAATTTTCGTAGATATTTTTTTGATCGTTGAGCAACCACAAGGCATTTTGCTCCGTCTGTTCAGGATCAGCGGTCACCGCCACTGTACCAGCTAAGGCTTCGGTGAAAAAGTGGCGACCTTGACGCAAATAGAGCCGTTCAGGGCTTGAGCCGATAAAGGCTTCCCCACGCTCTTCCGACCACAAGAAATGGTAGCAACCGAGATTTTTCTGTTGGCTCGCAAAAAGCAGATCATAAGGGGAAATCGGCTGTTGAAAGGTCTTTGTAGTGGCATTGGCAAGCACCACTTTATTCATCTGCTGTTGTTGAATTTGTTCAATGGCTAAAGCAATGTTGGCTTGCCAATGTTCAAATTCACAGGCAGATTGTGTTCTAACCCATTGATTTTTAATAGGTAATAATTCGCTCACTTGCTCAAATTGAGCCAGCAATGCGATACATTCCGCCTGCTCTTGAGCCAAATGGTCGCAATCTACTATTAAACAAGCGGTGAGTTTGGTTTCATCTTTTACCAATAACAGACGGGGAAGAATGAAATGGCACTGTCCGTCAAATTCCGTGCCGCCGACAATCATTAAATCGCTCTGTTGGCGGAATTGTTCTACATCATCTAATTGATGAAAAGCTCGCACCGCCCCTACTGCCACAAGGGTTTGAGCCGTGTCTCGATTTTGCCAATAGTAATGGGGAAACAGGCTTTTCGCCTTGAGCCACGCCAAAAGCTGATGATTGGCGAGATCTACTGCTATCTCTGCTCGCAACTGCACGATACCTTGTTGCAAAGGCATTTGTTGAAGTTGTTGTAAAAGCTGTTGCTGTAATGGATTAAACAGAGACATTGCCAAAAATCCTAAAAATCTCACCGCTTGTAAAAAAAGAATTGCATTTTAGCCTATTTCTACTTTTTTTTCCTAAAAAATCAGAGTAGAGTAGAGCAATTTTTAACAAACTATTTACTATTTAGGAAGACTCAATGGAACGCTTTGCCAAAACCGATAAATTAGCTCACGTTCGTTATGATATTCGTGGACCAATTCACAAAGAAGCTCTTCGTCTTGAAGAAGAAGGGCATAAAATTTTAAAACTCAACATTGGCAACCCTGCCCCTTTCGGTTTTGATGCCCCTGCGGAAATTTTAGTCGATGTCATCCGTAATTTGCCTACTGCGCAAGGCTATTGTGATTCCAAAGGTTTATATTCTGCCCGTAAAGCGATTGTGCAATACTACCAACTTAAAGGATTATTAGAGCTTGATGTGGGCGATGTTTATATCGGTAATGGTGTATCTGAACTCATTACCATGTCAATGCAAGCACTATTAAATGATGGCGATGAAATTTTAATTCCTGCTCCAGACTATCCACTTTGGACAGCGGCAGCAACCCTTGCAGGCGGTAAAGCGGTACATTATTTATGCGATGAAGAAAACGAATGGTTCCCTGATATTGAAGATATTAAATCAAAAATTACCCCGAGAACTAAGGCGATTTTGGTGATTAACCCAAATAACCCAACAGGTGCGGTTTATAGTCGCCAAGTTTTATTGGATATTGCACAAGTGGCTCGTGAACATAACTTGATTGTGTTCTCTGATGAGATTTATGAGAAGATTGTTTACGATGGTGCAGTTCATCACCATATGGCAGCGCTCGCCCCTGACTTACTCACTGTTACTTATAATGGGTTATCTAAAGCTTATCGTGTAGCGGGCTTCCGCCAAGGTTGGATGGTGTTAAATGGTCCGAAAAACCAAGCGAAAGGCTTTATTGAAGGCTTGGATATGCTGACATCAATGCGTTTATGTGCCAATACGCCAATGCAACACGCCATTCAAACAGCGTTGGGCGGTTATCAAAGCATTAACGAATTTATTTTACCGGGTGGACGTTTGCTTGAACAACGCAACAAAGCGTATGAATTATTAACGCAGATCCCGGGTATCAGCTGTGTCAAACCGAAGGGGGCTATGTATATGTTCCCGAAAATTGATACGGAAATGTACGGTATTAAAGACGATCAGAAATTTATCTACGATCTTTTACAACAGGAGAGAGTGCTGCTTGTTCAAGGATCTGGCTTTAACTGGCCTAAACCAGACCACTTCCGTGTGGTAACACTACCACATACTCACCAGTTGGAAGAGGCCATTGGACGTTTGGCGAAATTTTTGCAAACGTATCGTCAGGACTAATTTTTCCTTTTGAAAATAAAATGTAGGGACACACTGCGTGTGTCCGCATATCAATGCTTCATTTCTATATTTGCGGACACACGCAGTGTGTCCCTACAATTAATGATTTTATTTTCAAGGGGAAACAAATTCTACCCAAAACCCAAATGATAAAAGGCATCACATTTTCTATCACCGCATCACTGTTATTCGGTGTACTTTATTATTTATCTACCCATTTAAAACCGCTTTCTGGTGAAGAAATTTACGGCTTTAGAATGTGGGTGAGCTTGCCTTTTGTGATTGCAGCTCTCTTTATTTTCAAAAAAACGGACGAATTTAAAGCCTATTTAATCCGCTTAAAACAGCAACCTCATTTAATTTTCGTCTTATTAATTACCACCGCCGTAACAGGCTCGCAAATGTGGTTATTTTTATATGCTCCAAATAATGGTTATGCCATTGACGTTTCTATCGGTTATTTATTAATGCCAATTGCAATGGTTGCCGTTGGGCGTTTTTTATTTAAAGAAAGCTTATCTTATTTAAAAATAGCGTCGATTATTTTTGCCTCTATTGGTGTTTTATTTACCTTAATCTCTACAGGTTCTCTTTCGTGGGCAACCTTAATGGTATTAATTGGCTACCCCGTTTATTTTAGTTTGCGTAAAAAGTTTGATATGTCTCATTTATCAAGCTTTGTGTGTGAAATTATCTTAATGTTGCCTATTGCAAGCTATTTTATGCTAAATACCGATATGGAATTTGTTACTGAACAAAATCCGAATTTTTACTCTTGGTTAATGTTATTAGGGGTGGTTAGTGGTACCGCATTAATTAGTTACATTATGGCAAGCAGTATTGTACCTATTAATGTATTAGGATTATTAAGCTATATTGAACCCGCATCAATGTTAGTGGTTGCATTTATTATCGGTGAAGTATTAGATCAATCGTCCTATATTTTAATGGGCTGTTTGATTATTTCGATCTTATTATTACTCTTTGACGGTATTGTCGCGATCCGAAAACAACGGGGTGGCTAAAATGTTAAAAGGCATTCTCTTATCACTCTCGGCGAATATCTTATTTGGGGCAGGCTATTATTTTGCGGTTTTATTACGCCCGTTAGATAGCGATAGCATTTTCGGCTTTCGTATTGTGGTATTAATGCCATTTATTTTACTGGCGATTATTTTATTTCATCAACAAAAAGCCTTTAAAGATCTCTATCTAAAAATAAAAAAACAGCCATTCTTAATAGCTATTTTATTGTTGCTCGCTTTAAACACTGGCGTACAACTTTGGCTCTTTTTGTGGGCACCAAATAACGGGCAAGCTATTCAAGTCTCTATTGGCTATTTATTATTACCAATAGTCGCTGTCGCATTAGGTAAAATTATTTTTAAAGAACATTTTACCCGATTAAAATGGTGGGCATTAATTTTTGCGACTTTAGGTGTTACGATTAATATCCTTTTAACTGGCACAATCTCGTGGGCAACCTTTGTAGCAGGCTTTGGCTATCCTATTTATATAGCATTACGCCGTTATTTTAATATTAATAGTCTCGCTACTTTTTTTGTTGAATTGCTATTACTACTCCCTTTTGCCATTTATTATATTAGCCAAGTTGATCAACCTTATATCTTAAGTCAAAACCAATATCTCTATTTTTATTTGGCGTTATTAGGTTTAGTCAATGGAATGGCATTTATCTTATATATTGCAGCAAGTAATACGTTACCCATTAATGTGTTAGGTTTATTAGGCTATGCAGAACCTTTAGTGATGTTATTTATCTCTTTTGCTATCGGCGAAGTATTAGAAGCGAAATCTTATATTTTAATGGCGTGTTTGGCGGTATCCATTTTATTATTGTCCATTGATAGTTTTAGTAAAAATATTGATAATTCAGTTATTAAAAAATAACAATCAAAACCCAAAAATTTTAATTAACCGTTAAGATGAAACTGATCCGCATTGCTCTGCCCGTGCCACTAGCACGCTATTTTGATTACCTGCTTCCGCCCCAATTTAATAATGTGGCGAAAGGGGCTAGGGTGGTTGTGCCTTTTGGGCGGCAACGCAAGCTAGGTATTGTAGTGGATTTTCCAACAACATCGGATATTCCCCCTGAAAAACTCAAGCCGATAGAGCAAGTGCTAGATGAACATTCGCTATTCGATGATGAAATTTGGCAACTGTTGCAATGGGCAAGCCGTTACTATCACGCCCCTTTGGGCGAAGTGGTACAAACCGCTTTGCCGACTAAATTACGACAAGGGGAAAGCAGTGAACGTACCGCTCCTGACTATTTTGTGGTGAGCGAAAACGGCAGAAAAGCCCTTGCTAACGGCGTGGTGCAAAAAGCCAAAAAGCAACAAGAGCTATTGAGCCAACTGGCTGAAATTGCAAATTTTTTTGAAAAACCGACCGCTTGTAGCCCTGCGGTGTGGAAAGCCTTGCTTGAAAAAGGCTATGTAGAGCCGTTTTATCAGCCCTTTACCGTTCAATCGTGGCAAGAAAAGCTGGGTGACAAGCCGATTTGCAACAGCCAAAACCGCTTAACCCTAAACAAACAGCAAACCCTTGTGGTCAGCCGTTTGCATTATCAACAAGGCTTCGGGGCGTTTTTGCTCAATGGTGTAACAGGCTCGGGCAAAACGGAAGTCTATCTACAAGTGATTGAAGAAGTGCTGAAACAGGGCAAGCAAGTGTTGGTACTCGTGCCTGAAATCGGTCTTACGCCACAAACTATTTTGCGTTTCCAAGCCCGTTTTAATGTGGAAATTGATGCTCTGCACTCCAATCTCAACGACAGCCAACGGCTCAATGCGTGGCTACGGGCGAAAAATGGCGAAAGTGCCATTGTGATCGGCACGCGTTCGGCGTTATTCAGCCAATTTCATCAGCTTGGCTTAATTATTATTGATGAAGAACACGATAGCTCGTTCAAACAGCAAGACGGCTGGCGTTATCACGCACGGGATTTGGCGGTGCTTCGGGCGAAAAATAACAATATCCCGATTATTCTCGGCTCGGCTACCCCAAGTTTTGAAAGTTTGCAAAATGTGCAAAACGGCAAATTTACCGAACTGCAACTGAGTGCAAGGGCTGGCAATGCTCAATTTTCCACACAGACGCTGATCGACCTAAAAAAACAGCGAATCTTTTCGGGCTTATCGGAAAAGCTGTTGGCGATGATGCAAAGCCATTTGGAAAAGGGCAACCAAGTGATGTTGTTCCTAAACCGTCGTGGTTTTGCCCCTGTGCTACTCTGCCACGAATGTGGTTGGATCGCCGACTGCCCGTCTTGCGACAAGCCGTTTACCTATCACCAAAAACAGCGGGTACTGCGTTGCCACCACTGTGCATCGCAAAAAGCCATTCCACGCCAATGTGGGCATTGCGGTTCGGTCAATCTGATTACCACAGGGATCGGTACGGAACAGCTCGAGCAGGTGTTGGCTCAACATTTTCCACAATATCGTATTACTCGCATTGACCGAGACAGCACCGTCCGCAAAGGTTCGTTGGAGCAACATCTCGCTGATATTCAAGCAGGCAAAAGCCAAATTTTGATCGGCACACAGATGTTGGCGAAAGGGCATCACTTCCCGAATGTGACACTGGTGGCGATTGTCAATGTGGATAGTAGCCTGTTTTCCACCGACTATCGAGCCGAAGAACGCTTGGCACAGCTTTATGTGCAAGTTTCAGGGCGAGCAGGACGGGCGGAAAAGCAAGGCGAAGTGGTACTCCAAACCCATTACCCCGACCACCCACTGCTCACTACGCTACTAAATGACGGCTATCTCGCCTTTGCCAAACAAGCGTTAGCAATGCGAAAAATAATGAGCTTACCGCCATTTTCATCGCAAGTACTGATCCGAGCCACAGGCAGAGACAACGACAAAGTTGCAAATTTTTTGCAAGATCTAACCGCTTGTTTACAACAAATTATCAACGAAAACCAATGGCAAGGCTTCCAACTGCTAGGTCCGTTTAATGCTCCAATGGCAAAAAAAGCAGGACACTACCGCTGGCAGCTACTGCTTCAACATTCTACAAGAAGTACGATCCAACAGCTGTTAGATCGCTTTGATGAAAAAAAGGATCAATATCTCCGCAATGACGTTTGGTTTAGCGTAGATATTGATCCGCAGGAAATTGGATAAATATTAACTCTTATTCTGATGTATTCTCTTCTTTTTCAGTCTCATCCAACTTAACCATAGCTCCTTGGATAGTGTGCTGAACTTCAATAGAAATCAAACCTCGAATTAATTCTTCCGTAGATTTTACTTTTTCAACTACAGTATTGCCTTCTTCATCGAAATAGCCTTGATCTTTTAAGGTATTGCTGAATGTTGAGAAAAGCGCTTTATCAAAAAACTCCGGTGCATTAATACCATGTAGAACAGATAAACGTTGTGCAATAGAACGGCTTTCTTTTTCTAAGGTATTACGGCTCATTTCTGGCTGTTCAATCAAAATACTCAGGCTAATATAGTAGCGTTGTAATAATTCACGTACGCCCGAAGCATGTAACTGTAAAGAACGAATACGTTGGCGATTAATCACAAACATATCACTTTCATTCTTAATCAGATTTTGAGCCACAAATTCGGCTAAGATTGCTTCAATATGACCACGAACATCTGCTGTTTTAAAGTGCATAAATAACTCCGCTTGTAAGAACGGATAAATACGATTAACACTTTGAATAATCAGATCTTTTGCTACAGCTTCATGGTGTAACACAATACTTGCAACGAGTGATGGCAATACAAACAAGTGTTGAATGTTATTGCGATAATAAGTCATCAGAACAGCTGATTGACGCTCTAAACGAATAATTTCCCCAAAATTATCTTTTTCAGAAATCACGCCTGAACGTGGTAATTTAATTACATGATCTAACATTGTCTCTGCGGAATCAGTTGGCAAAGTCACATCATTTGTGTAAGGAACATGCTTAAATAACTGCATATAACTTTCAACTTGTTCGATAAGTTGCTCACGGGTAAGTGAACGCTGACGTGATGCTAATAATACCGAACCAATTAAGTTTTTAGCATTTACTGCCGCTGCATTATTGATATGCACCATAACTTGCTTAGAAACAGATTCCACAGCGCTATTTAACCATTTAGGTCGGCTATCTTCTTGTACGGGTTCTTTCCATTCAGGAAAGTGTTGATTCAAGTAATGATTTAATGGAATCGGTTCACCAAAATTAACGAAACCTTGCCCTAAATTACGTAATTTTTTAATGACACGAAGTACAAGCCCTGCATTTTCTTTTTCTTTTTCTGCACCGCGAAGCTCTTTTTCATAAGTGTCGACTTCTAAAACATGCTCATAGCCAATATACACAGGTACAATACTAATTGGTCTTGTTAAACCACGTTGGAGAGCCTGTAATGTCATGGACATCATACCTGTTTTCGGATCAAGTAAACGACCTGTACGTGAGCGTCCGCCTTCAATAAAATATTCTACCGAATAGCCACGATAAAAGAGCTCGGCCAAATATTCTCTGAAAATCGTAGAGTAAAGACGATTTCCTTTAAAAGTACGACGGATAAAGAAAGCGCCCCAACTTCTAAAAATAGGCCCCGCTGGCCAGAAGTTAAGATTAATCCCTGCCGCAATATGTGGCGGCACTAAGCCTTGATGATACAAAATGTAGGAAAGTAATAAATAGTCCATGTGGCTACGATGACACGGTACATAAACCAGTTCGTGACCTTCTAAAGCTAATTTACGTACACGTTCCGCATACTGAACATTAATTCCTTGGTAGAGCTTATTCCAAAGCCAACTAAGTACTCGATCAGCCGTTCTCAAACTATCATGACGAACATTAGCCGCAATTTCATCTAGAATTTTTTCTGCTTCTTTACGCGCTTTTTCAGGTGATCCCTTTGGCTTTTTCGCTTCGTCTTCAATAGCCGCTAAAATAGCTGGAGATTGAAGTAATTTATTGAACATGGCTTGACGATCAGGTAATTGTGGACCTGTTGCTGAATAACGTTGTTTAGCAAAGTGCATTTTCGCTACACGCGCTAATTTTTGCGCTAAATTGTTATCCGATCCATAATTTGCAATCATATAGCGTAAAGAGACCGCTTGTGAGAAACGAATAAAATTATCTCGACCAAACCATAACATCGTAATTAAACGTTGGAAGGGGCCAAGCAAACGTAATACAGGTAAACCTTTCTCCTTACCAGGGGCTCTTCCCCATAAAACTGAAACAGGCATAACCTGAATATTGAGATTTTCATCCTGACGATTCAGATCTAGATAACGGTAGAATACTGATTCTGTTTCTGTTTTTGCACCTTTCGATTTGAAAAAACGGCGCCCTTCATCCAAAAATACGAAACGTGGTAAAGATTGACCTTGAATTTCATTATTTAATAAAGGATCTGGCAGACCTAATACCGCACAATTTTTTTGTAAAATGAGCAGATCCGATTGAGATGTGTAAGGTAAGACATAAACAATAGGTTGATCCAAATTCAATCCCAATTCATCCACGGGATTTGTCGGAATGGATCTAGATTTAACAAGCAGAGAAAGTGGCAAATTAAGCACTTTACGATAAAGGTTTAATAGACTAGACATTTTTATATCCTTTTAATAATTATGATCGGATTAAAACGATGCTCAGTTTATCATAAATTTCTTAGAAAAATCTGAAATTATTTTGTTGCAAATGAAATTTCACTGTATATAATGTCAATAATTTCTGTATATAAAGACAGTGGGGAAATTATGAAAAGACAACATTTAACTGCTCGCCAGCAGGAAATCTTAGATTTCGTTAAAAATTATATTGAAACAACAGGTATGCCACCAACTCGTGTTGAAATTGCTCGAGATATTGGGTTTAAATCGCCTAATGCTGCTGAAGAGCATTTAAAAGCCCTTGCTCGTAAAGGCTATATTGAAATGCTTTCAGGCACTTCTCGTGGTATTCGTATCTTAGTTGAAGATGAAGCAGCAAATGATGCAGAAGGATTACCATTAATAGGCAAAGTCGCTGCTGGTACACCAATTGAAGCCATTGAACATATTGAAAGACATTATCCTGTTAATGGAGCGATGTTTACACCGTCAGCAGACTATTTACTCAAAGTTAATGGAAACTCAATGGAAAAAATTGGCATCTTAGATGGTGATTTACTTGCTGTGCATAAAACAAAATCGGTGCGTAATGGACAAGTCGTTGTTGCTCGAGTTGATGACGAAGTAACCGTTAAGCGTTTAGAGAAAAAAGGCAATTTAATCTATCTTCACCCTGAAAATGATGAATTAGAAGCGATTGTCGTCGATCCTAGCCAATCTTATATTGAAATAGAAGGAATTGCTGTAGGAGTGATCCGCAGTAACGCTTGGATGTAAACACTTTCAAAAATAAATTTCGATTGAAAAAACATTCAGAAGAATCCAAAATAACGCCTTCACCTTTTAATTTGAATAAGAGATTATTATGAATTTAGCTGAATTTCACCAAGCTATTGAACAAGTATGGGAACGTATTGAAGAGCAATTAGAAGAGCAAGGATGTGATGTGGATTGTGAAACCCAAGGTGCCGTATTTACGATCACCTTTGATGATGATTCACAAATTGTCATTAATAAGCAAGAAGCGATGCTTGAACTTTGGCTTGCAAGTAAACTTGGTGGCTACCACTTTGCCTATCGAAATGATGATTGGGTCAGTGCGGAAGGTCGTTCTTTCTGGACACATTTAGAAGAGGCTGTGGCTCGTCACGGTGAAACTGTCTCTTTTAACTAATGTCAGTCTCTCTCATTACCAAAGCCAATGAAGTATTACACAACATCTTTGGCTACCAATCTTTCCGACAAGGTCAATCCGAAGTTATTGACGCGATCTTGTCGGGCAAAGATTGTTTGGTAATTATGACAACGGGGGGAGGTAAATCCCTTTGTTATCAAGTTCCTGCTCTTTGTTTGGAAGGTCTTACACTCGTTATTTCTCCATTAATTTCGTTAATGAAAGATCAGGTTGATCAACTTTTAGCGAATGGTGTTGAAGCAGGTTATATTAACTCTACGCAAACCTTTGAAGAGCAACAATCTGTTGAACAAAAAGCAATCTCTGGACAGCTTAAATTACTTTATCTTTCACCTGAAAAGGTGATGACATCAAATTTCTTTCAGTTTATTTCCTTATGTAAAATTAGCTTAATTGCAGTTGATGAAGCTCATTGTGTATCTCAATGGGGACATGATTTTCGCCCAGAATATACTTTACTGGGTGGTTTGCGAAAAACTTTCCCAAACATACCGCTTGTAGCACTAACTGCTACGGCAGATCCTACAACCCGTTTTGATATTATTCATCATCTCAAGTTGGATAATCCCCATACTTACTTAGGGAGTTTTGATCGCCCTAACATTCGTTATACCGTACAAGAGAAGTTTAAACCTGTCGATCAACTGATTAAATTTATCAGTAGCCAACAGGGTAAAAGTGGCATTGTTTATTGCAACAGCCGAAAAAAGGTAGAAGAACTGACGGAAAAACTCTCTGCTCGTCGATTTTCTGTAATGGGTTACCATGCGGGTATGACCGTCCAACAACGTGAAACTGTACAAAATGCGTTTCAATGCGACAACATTCAAATTGTGGTCGCCACTGTTGCTTTCGGAATGGGGATCAACAAATCAAATGTCCGCTTTGTCGTACATTTTGATCTTCCAAGAAGTATTGAATCCTACTATCAAGAAACAGGGCGTGCAGGACGAGATGATTTACCCGCTGAAGCCGTTTTATTTTACGATCCTGCCGATTATGGTTGGTTACATAAAGTATTATTAGAAAAACCTGAAACTGAACAGAGACAAATTGAGCAGCATAAATTACAGGCAATAGGCGCTTTTGCAGAAGCTCAAACTTGTCGCCGTTTAGTACTACTTAACTATTTTGGCGAAACAAGACAAACGGCGTGCCAAAACTGTGATATTTGCCTTGACCCACCGAAAAAATATGATGGTTTAATTGATGCTCAAAAAGTAATGTCTGTCATTTATCGTACAGGGCAACGCTTTGGATTACATCATATCATTGCTGTACTTCGTGGTTTAAACCAGCAAAAAATCCGAGAATATCAACATGATACACTTTCTGTTTATGGGATTGGTAAAGAGAAGTCTCAAGAATATTGGATCAGTGTTACTCGTCAGTTAATTCATTTAGGCTTTATTCGCCAAAACATTGTAAACCACTCTGCTTTACAACTAACTGAAGAGGCTCGCCCAATCTTACGTGGCGAAAAACCGCTCAACCTGGCTAATCCACGCTTAAGCTTTTCTGCGACAGCTTATGTACATAAGCAACAAACAAGTAAGCGTTATGATAAAGATCTCTTTGCTCGCTTGCGTTTTTTACGTAAACAGATTGCTGATAAAGAAAATATTCCGCCTTATGTGGTATTTAATGATGCAACATTACAAGAAATGGCAGAATTTATGCCTACTACAGAAGATGAAATGCTATCAATTAATGGCGTTGGGGAGAGAAAACTGGAAAGATTTGGTGAAGCCTTTTTAAGTTTAATTCAAGCTCATGCTGCTACTCGAATATAAAATGGCTACCTAAGTAGCCATTTTTTGATATAAAGTCTTTTGTTATAAGGATATAGATACTTTAACGACTTCTAACTTTCTGCCTTTTCCGAAGTAGGCTTACGTCTTTTCCCGATATTTTTCGTATCTTTATGGCGAACCTTGACCTTCTTCTTCAAGCTCTCTTTTTTCTCTTCCTTCTTCTTACGAATACGCGCTTTTTCTTTTTTCGACACCGTATTCACTTCTCCATCTTTCGGGGCTTTGGTGCGAGGTTCTAAGCCTTCGACAATTCGAGGCTTTAACGGCTCTTCCGTATAGCGTTTGATTTTGCCGAGCAATTTGTAGTCGTGAGCTTCCACTAACGACACTGCCGAGCCTTTTTTACCAGCCCGAGCAGTACGCCCGATACGGTGTAAATAGGTATCGGCACTGTATGGCAAGTCAAAGTTAATCACAAAATCGACATCATCAATATCAATCCCCCGTGCCGCCACGTCCGTTGCGACTAATACATTCACCACGCCATCTTTTAAACGAGCAATGGCTTGATTGCGTTGTGTTTGTGCCATTTCACCTTCAAGGTAGGTTGAGCGAATACCACGTTTACGCAAGGTTTCGCTCAACTCACGTACCGCTTCTCGGCGACGGACAAACACAATGCTTCGCTCAATCTCAAATTCGCTGATTAAACGAGCCAACAATTTAGTTTTATGCTCAAGGCTGTCGGCGTGATAATACCATTGCTGAATTTTCTTCCGCTCTCGGCGGCTTGGTTCTGCATCGATCTGCACAGGGTCATTTAAAATCCGCTGAGCAAAATCCACTAACAATTCGCCTTCAAGAGTCGCTGAAAAGAGCCAAGTATATTTACGCCAACGGGTTTCTGCCGCAATCTTTTCGGCATCTTGCCCAAAGCCCATTTGCAACATACGATCCGCTTCATCAAAAATCAGCACTTCAACAGAGCGACAATCGAAATTCTCTTCGTTGATATATTGTTGTAAACGTCCTGGAGTCGCCACCACAAGATCTTGGTTGGTGTTAAACACTTCCCCGTGATTTTGATACGCCACACCGCCTGTGATTGTAGCAATTTTCAAGTTGGTAAATTGAGCCAGTTCTTCTGCTTGCTCAGCCACTTGCATCGCAAGCTCACGGGTTGGGGTTAGAACCAAAATACGTGGCGGACCAGGTTTACGGCGTGGATGATCAAGCAAATGTTGCAACGCAGGCAACAAAAATGCCGCTGTCTTACCTGTTCCTGTTGGGGCGGAGCCTAACACATCTCGCCCTTCTAACGCAGGAGGAATGACTTCTTGTTGAATCGCTGTCGGGCGTTTGTAGCCTTTCTTTTCCAAGGCCTGTAACAGCTCGGGGCTTAAATCAAGTTCTTCAAAAGTAGTTAATTCGTTCATATTATTCTCTGTTGATATAAATCGGTATTCGTGTTTTCACTATAAATATAATGCCATTACCACCGCATCTTCTCGCCCACCGTCTTGCGTTGGGTAATAGTTTTTGCGAATGGTGACTTCGTTAAAGCCAAGGGCGGAATAAAGTTGCAGTGCTTTCGTATTTGATACCCGCACTTCAAGCCATAATGTCGTGATTTGTTTTTGTTTTAGCTGTTCAACTAACGCTTGTAATAGCTGTTTGCCATAGCCTTTACCTTGATAAGCAGGATCAACGGCGATATTAAACAGCGTTGCTTCATCTAATACAAACTGACAAATCGCAAAGGCAACAATTTGATTTTCAACGGATAATTTCAAATTTAAATAACGTTCGCCTTGGCTATTTAATAAAGTGCCTTTCGCCCACGGCACTAAATGGGCTTGCTGCTCAATCTCAAACAAGCGGTCGAAATCGGGTTCTAAAATAGGGGAAATCACGAATTATCCTCAAAATGTTGACAAAATGGTTGCATCTGTTGCCAAAATTGACGTTTTTGCTTTGAATTGCTGAGTGACTGCCAAGAAGAACAATGCCAAGCGGTCTGATTTGTAAATTTTTTTGCAAATCGTACCGCTTGTGCTTCTTCTTGAATTAACCAAAAGATTGGTTGATGTTCAAACTGCAGGCGCATTGCTTGTTCAAAGCTAAGCCATTGATATTGTTGGTAATTTACTTGCAATGCTCGCAGAATATCTTGAAATAAGCCTGTCTGCTGATAGTTTTCTTCGCAGATCACCACCAATTTTACATCGCTATCTAAGCGAATTTGAGCATCGCCTTGTAGCACCTGCGGTTTGGTCAGCATCCATTGGGGAATATTCATTTCCGCTAAAAGCAAATCTCGCCGATTCATCATTTTTCCTCATAAAAAGTTGGGGAATAGTAACAAAAATCGGTAAAATGCAGAAATTATTTTGCATTAAAGCGTGGAAATTTATGTTATCACTCGAAAGTGAAGTGTTGGAAAGGCACTTAGAAAAATTTGAACAGAAGCATGTATTGTTATTTGGCGATGTGCGAGATCGCTTTGCGGATTTGATTGCGCCATCGGCAAAATCTATCTCAGTATTTAGTAGTTATTTTGATTATGCTCGCCATTATTCCAATGTCGAGTTTGGCTTGGAATGCCATCAATCTGCGGATTTAGCCGTTTTTTATTGGACAAAGAATAAACAAGAGTGTCAATTTCAACTGCTACAATGGTTGGCTACTGCGCCTGTTGGGCAAGAAGTATTGATTATTGGTGAAAACCGTGTTGGTATTCGTTCTGTCGAAACCTTGCTTGAACCCTTTGGCGAGATTGCCAAAATTGATTCTGCTCGTCGCTGTGGTTTATATCATTTTAAATTAGCGCAAGTGCCTGAATTTGATTGCAAAAAATTTTGGAAATCTTACCGCTTGCACGAGCTAAATATATTCGCTTTACCTGCAGTATTTAGCTCGGCGGAGTTAGATAACGGCTCAAAATTGTTGCTTTCAACCTTTGATAAAGCAGATCGGCTAAAAGGCAAAGTGTTAGATCTAGGCTGTGGCGCAGGGGTAATTGGGGCGTTTTTAAAACAACAATTCCCGAAAATCAAGCTGACCATGTCCGATATTCACGCTATGGCAATCGCCTCAAGCCAACGCACCCTTGCTGAAAATCAGCTTGAAGGCGAAGTGGTCGCAAGCGATGTCTTTTCTCACATTGATGGACGTTTTGACTTGATCGTCTCAAATCCGCCATTCCATGATGGTGTTGATACAGCTTACCGAGCGGTAGAAGAATTGATTTTACAGGCTAAACAGCATCTCAATAAAGGCGGTGAGCTACGTATTGTAGCAAATGCTTTCTTGCCTTATCCTGATTTATTGGATAAAGCCTTTGGTCAGCATCAAGTGTTAGCTAAATCGACGAAGTTTAAGGTTTATTCTGCAACAGTTTAACGGGATATTTTCATAAAAAGGGGCTTATTCCTTGTGAAATTAGCCCTTTTTGCCTACAATACCGCCTTTTATTTATTAAGCAGAAACTATGTCGCAAATTAAATTGATCGTTGGGCTGGCTAACCCCGGCACAAAATATGAAGACACCCGCCACAATGCAGGCGAGTGGTTGATTAATGAACTTGCTCGAATGTTTAACGTTTCCTTAAAAGAGGAAGCGAAGTATTTTGGTAAAGTCGCCAAGATCAACACAGCACAAGGCGAAGTGCGTTTACTTGTACCAACCACCTTTATGAATTTAAGTGGGAAAGCGGTCGGATCTTTGGCGAATTTTTACCGTATCAAACCCGAAGAAATTTTAGTCGCTCACGATGAATTGGATTTACCTCCTGGTGTAGCAAAAATCAAGCAAGGCGGTGGACACGGTGGGCATAACGGCTTAAAAGATATTATCGCAGCACTTGGCAATAGCAATAATTTCTACCGTGTGCGTATTGGTATTGGACACCCCGGACATAAAGATTTAGTCGCAGGCTATGTACTCGGCAAACCATCGCCAACCGATCAGCCGTTAATTGATGCAGCCGTTGATGAAGCCAGTCGTTGTGTGGAATTGCTGTTTAAAGAAGGCATTGTGAAAGCGACAAATCGCTTGAATGGGTTTAAGGCATAAGTATCTATTCACAATTACAGTAGGGACACACTGCGTGTGTCCGAAAAATATATGTTTCTCAAAATAATACGGAGAAATGGATAAGTGGACACACGCAGTGTGTCCCTACATAACATTTTATTTATAGGAAAAATTATGGGATTTAAATGTGGTATTGTCGGCTTACCAAACGTAGGTAAATCAACACTTTTTAATGCATTAACGAAAGCAGGTATCGAAGCGGCAAACTATCCGTTCTGTACTATCGAACCAAACACAGGCGTGGTACCAATGCCTGATCCACGCTTAGATGCGTTAGCAGAAATTGTAAAACCAGAACGTGTATTGCCAACCACGATGGAATTTGTGGACATCGCAGGCTTAGTAGCAGGAGCGAGCAAAGGCGAAGGCTTAGGCAATAAATTCTTAGCCAACATTCGTGAAACC
The DNA here is from genome assembly GCF_003260095.1 of Glaesserella australis. GTDB lineage: Bacteria > Pseudomonadota > Gammaproteobacteria > Enterobacterales > Pasteurellaceae > Glaesserella > Glaesserella australis. The sequence continues at coordinate 969 of NZ_PTPX01000014.1, read as the reverse complement.
GATGCGATTGGTCACGTGGTGCGTTGTTTTGAAAATGATGATATCGTGCACGTTGCAGGCAAAATCAACCCGCTTGATGATATTGAAGTGATTAACACTGAGCTTGCTTTAGCAGACTTAGACAGCTGTGAGCGTGCGATTCAACGTTTACAAAAACGTGCTAAAGGTGGCGATAAAGACGCTAAATTCGAGCTTTCCATTATGGAGAAAATTCTACCGACATTGGAAGCTGGCGGAATGATTCGTTCCGTTGAATTAGACAAAGATGAGCTACACGCTATCAAAGGTTACAACTTCTTAACCTTAAAACCAACAATGTATATCGCAAACGTGAATGAAGATGGCTTTGAAAATAACCCATATTTAGATCAAGTACGTGAAATTGCGGCAAAAGAAAATGCGGTGGTAGTTCCAGTTTGTGCGGCGATTGAAGCAGAAATCGCAGAACTAGACGATGATGAAAAAGTTGAGTTTTTACAAGATTTAGGCATTGAAGAGCCGGGTTTAAACCGTGTGATTCGTGCAGGTTATAAGTTATTGAATTTACAGACCTATTTCACTGCTGGTGTAAAAGAAGTGCGTGCTTGGACAGTGTCTATTGGTGCAACCGCTCCGAAAGCTGCTGCCGTGATCCATACTGATTTTGAACGTGGTTTTATCCGTGCTGAAGTCATTGCTTACGATGATTTCGTCCAATATAAAGGTGAAAATGGTGCGAAAGAAGCCGGTAAATGGCGTTTAGAAGGAAAAGAATATATCGTTCAAGATGGCGATGTGATGCATTTCCGCTTTAATGTGTAATGAGTAAAAGGGAGTTGTGTAAGACAACTCCCTTAATTTTTATATATCTTTTAAAAAGCACATATACAAGCGGTATGATTTGATTTATTTTGGCATAGTAGACAAAATTGTTGCTGAACCGTCAAAAACTATGCCATGTGGACAAAATTGTTGCTAATGTTTATTTTT
>NZ_PTPX01000015.1 GCF_003260095.1 Glaesserella australis | reverse complement strand
AAAAATAAACATTAGCAACAATTTTGTCCACATGGCATAGTTTTTGACGGTTCAGCAACAATTTTGTCTACTATGCCTAATTATATCCCATCATTCTTAATAAACTTCTCGTATATTCAATGGCTTCTGCACGATTTGCTACCCCTATTTTTTGATAAAGGTTACGAATATGCGTTTTAATGGTTGTCATCGCCACGACTAGCTCTTGAGAAATCTGTTCATTACTGTATCCAGAATAAATAAGTCCAAGGACTTGCCATTCACGTTGTGTTAGCGGGCTAATTTTTAACAACTCTGGCACTTGTGGATTTTCTAATAAATTTTTTACGAACTCTTCATCAAAATGAGCGGTTTTATGGCGATTATGTTGATTAATACTGCGTAAAATAAATTGTGCTTTATGTGTCGATAGCTCTTCTAACACATTGAGTTGTAATAAATGACGAATCTGCTGTGCCATGAGATCACCTTCAATCACAAAAGCACTAATAAAATTCGTTTGTTGACTTAAGTTAAGTGCTTGAATCAGATCTCGTTGAGCAAGATCTTGTTTACCTTGAAGATAATAAACACGGTTTCGTAAAATTAAAGCTCTTTGGCTATCACTCACTAAATTAAAAATAGCCGTTGTCCGTAGTAGACTGTTTAAGATTCGCAAAGCTTGCTCATAATCTTCCTGTAGCAAATAACAACGCGCAATATTACGCCATTGACGTTGAGTAAAATGATTATGCTCTTGGCTAGGAAAGCTCGTTTGAGCTAACCATCCTTCTAAATGTTCGGTATTATTACTCATCTGCCAATAGATTAATTGGAGCTCATTTAAAGCAGTTACCCAATCTTTATGCGGAGAACTACGAGAAAGTAAGGTCCTACATTGTTCAATCAAACGTTCTGCATTATTTAAATCACCTTTTGTCAGTGATATTTTAGCGAGCAATGCTAAACTTTGAATACGTTCTTCTTCCTTTTCTAATACATCGATACCTGCATTTGCCATGGCTTCTGCTTGATCAAGATGATGCCATTCCCAAAGGATTTGCCCTTTTAAACGTAATAAAAACTCATTCATTGGGATTTGGTGAAAGTCTTCCGTTTGTAGTGTTGTTTCTTTCAGTAAGTCATAGGCTGATTGCCAAAACCCTTGAGCAGAAAGAATTTCTGACTGCTGTAATTTAGACCAAAGCCAATGATGATAAGCTCGCTGACTTGTTGCCATCTTTTCGACTTTTTGCATTAAAGAAAGCGATTCTTTCAAATAACCACGGCAATGTTGTGCTTCTCCGATAACAGATGTGGCGACAATTTGAGCATAACCAAATTCATCGGATAAATTTGCTAGCGCCTGATTTGCTAAGAGATAGGCTTGCTCCTCATCCCCTGCGTTAATAGCAACTTGAGCTCGAAGTGCATCAAATCTGCCTTGCAGGCTCTCTGTAAGCGGTGACTTTGGCTGAAATTTTTGCAAAATACCCGTAACTTCTTGATGGCGATGTTGGCTTTGAGCCAACCATGCTTTAAGCAGGACTAAATTTTCATCTTGCCATACTTGTTCTGAAGGTAAATGCTCTAAACAATCTTCTAATAATTTTAGCTGTCCTTGATGAAACAAACTCCAACCATGATCTTGTAAAATTTGATACAAGGTTGCAGGATTATCTAGCATTTGGGCATGATAGAGAGCTTCTGAGCCATAACCTAACTTGAGCCACGTCATTGATGCTATTTGATGTAGTTGCTGCCATTCATTTGGAAGCTCTAAACGACAGCTTTGTGCAAGGTATCCTGCTAAAATAGGATGAAATTTCCACCAAATTTCACCGTCATCTAACATCATTCTATTAATAAACAAACCATGTTTCTCTAATTCATCAAGGCGTTTTACACTGTTTTCTTCATTCGTTAGTGCAATGACCAATTTTTCATTCATGGAACGTAAAATTGAGCAACGTTGCATAAAAAGCTTGATTTCAGGCTCAACATAGTGGAAAACTTCTTCATTAAGGTAGTCGGCAATATGTTGTTGGTTTAATTTTGCGAGTAATTTTTCAGGGAAATCTAATAGATCAGCATTTTGTTTGATCGCCAACGTAACCAGTTGTAGCGCTGTTGCCCAACCTTCTACACGTTCACACAAGGCGAAGATCACATCATCGTTTAATGTTTGATTTAGTTTTTGTTCAAAAAATTGACGTGTTTCTGTAGGCGTGAATGCCAGCTGATGAACATCAATTTCTAATAATTTCTCATGAATACGTAAATTGGTAATACTTAACGGTGGTGTTAAGCGAGACAATAAAACCAAGCTCATATTATCAGGTTGATGCTTTAACCAAAAACGTAATGCTTCATGAATTTCAGGATTTTCGATGAGATGGTAATCATCAATAATAAGGTAAAAATGACGAGATACATTGTCTAATAGGACTAACAGCTGTCCAAAAAAGTCAATTAAGTTATTTTTATAAGCAACGTCTTGAAGTGAAATACCCGTTGCTCTTGCTAATGCTGATGAAAAATAGTGGCAAAATTGCTCTGCATTGTTATCGCTTTCATCAAGAGAAAACCATGCTACTTGTTCTTTTTTTGCCAATAGACGTTCTTTCCATTGGGAAACTAATGTGGTTTTTCCATAACCAGCTGGTGCAATCACAACGGTTAACGGATAGTGTACGGCAGTTGCAAGTTTCTTCAATAGCTCATTACGTTCAATATGTTGATTAGATGAGCGTGTTGTTTGTGTTGATTTACTCGAAATGAGTTTGGTGGGAATTAGCTTTGTTACAACTTGCATTTTACCTCCTAATCCATAAGAGAGAAGAATTGTAACAAACTTTACTACAAAATAAATAGGATCTCAGTTTTTCATACTCAGATCCTATTTAAATCAAAAAATTATTGGTTTTCGTTCTCCGCCCACCACGCAGCTCCGATCAAACCCGCATCTTGCGCATAGAAAGCAGGAATAACCTCAGGGCGATAAATCTCAGGCATCTCTGCAAGAAATTGCTCCACTTTGGCTAAATAGCCTTGAGCCAAACCAACGCTGCCGCCAACGGCAACACGTTGAATATCTAAGCTGATTTTAAGGTCAGCAATTAAGTGAGCAATGGCTTTTGCTGATTTTTCGACTAAAGCGACCGCTTGTGGCTCCCCTGCTCGAAAGCGTTCAAACACTTCAGGCGGATCGCAAGGGTTTTCCCATTTTGCTGCTTCTCGTGCAATCGCTCGTCCTGCAGCAACGGCTTCGACACAGCCGACTCGTCCACAGCCACAGACTTCACCATTCGGATCTGCCAAACTATGCCCGATATGCCCTGCCACGCCATTTGTCCCTGTAAAGAGTTTTCGGTTAAGAATAATACCGCCACCGACGCCTGTTGAAACGGTGATGAATGCAAAATTCTCAATGTTCTCTTGACGTAAAAATTCGGCACAACCAGCCGCTTGTGCGTCATTTAATAGGGTGATCGGCTTGTCAGTATGTTTGGCAATGCTCTGTTCAAGGGGGAAAAACGCCAAATTGCCGAGATTTTTCGGGTTCAAGGCGGTGAGAATACCATTTTGAATAATCCCCGTTGACGCCACTGAAACCTTATCAAATTTCCCTTGAAACTGTGTCAAAATTTGAGCTAACGCCGAATCTAAAGCTTCCGCACTCGGATTTTGTGGCGTATGAATTTGGGTACGTTCACACACCTCCGACTCTTTGCCCGTTAAGGTTACAAGGGCGGCAGCAATTTTAGTTCCGCCCACATCAATGGCTAAACAAGCGGTCATTTTAGGCTCCTGTTTTGCGATTATCGATTGCGGTGACGAACCAGCTGACAATATGCTCTAAACGGGTTAAAGCTGAGCCAACGGTTACGGCATAAGCTCCGTTCTCAATCGCTACAGCCGCAAGTTCAGGGGTGTTGTAACGCCCTTCCGCCATTACTCGACAGCCACTTGCCACTAAATCTCTTACTAATTGCAGATCAGGCTCGTCAGGCACTTCGCCCCCAGTATAGCCCGACATGGTGCTACCAATTAGATCCACGCCTAACTCTTGGCAATACATACCCTCTTGGTAGTTTGAGCAGTCCGCCATTGACATTGCCCCTAGCTCTTGAATACGTCTTGCACAGGCTTCAATGGTGGTTGGACGCACACGATCTGTGCCGTCGAAAGCAATAATATCGGCTCCAGCGTGGTATAAATCATCAATATCTTGCAAGAATGGCGTGATACGCACTGGGCTATCAGGCAAATCACGCTTAACAATACCCACAATCGGCACATCCACCACCGCTCTCACCGCTTTTAAATTTTCAATTCCTTCGATTCGTAATCCTGCTGCACCGCCAATCACAGATGCTTTTGCCATCGCTGCCACAATTTCAGGTGAATCCATTGGACCATCATCGACAGGCTGACAAGAAGCAATTAAGCCATGTTTTAATTGGTCTAAAATTTGTTGTTTGGTTAATCTCGACATAAAAACTCCATTGGCATTAAGCAAAAAGAAAATTTGCTCCAAAGAATAATCCTATAAATAAAGTAACGCAATCAATAGCATAAAAAAGTGAGAAGTAGATCAAATTTTTTATGGAATTAAAAAGAAAGCGGTAAGTTTTTTCACAAAACTTACCGCTTGTATTCAATGAATGGAGTTTAACGATTGAAATATTCTACTGCTAAACGAGCACCGACTTTTGCGTTGTTTTTCACGAGTTTGATGTTTGCTTCTAAGCTCTTACCCTCGGTCATTTCAACGATTTTACCGAGTAAGAACGGGGTAATATCTTTGCCGATAATGCCTTTTTCTTCTGCTTCTTTCACGGCAGCGTCAATAATGCCGTTGATGTAGCTTGGGGCTAATTCATCTTCTTGTGGGATTGGGTTTGCAACCACTACGCCACCTTCTAAGCCAAGTTGCCATTTTACTTTAATCATATCGGCAATTTCTGTTAAGGTTTCGCTAGAAAGAGCAAGCGGTAAGCCACTGTCACGGGTAAAGAACGCTGGTAGATTTTTGGTTTGATAGCCAACGACTGGCACGCCTTTGGTTTCTAAGTATTCAAGGGTTGCATCTAAATCAAGGATCGATTTTGCCCCAGCACAGATCACCGCTACACTGGTTTGCGCTAATTCATCAAGGTCTGCAGAAATATCAAGGGTGGTTTCCCAGCCTTTATGTACGCCGCCTAATCCGCCTGTTACAAAGAATTTAATGCCCGCTAAAGCCGCACAAATCATTGTTGATGCAACGGTCGTTGCCCCTAATTTTTTGGTTGCAACAATTTGTGGTAAATCACGGCGAGAGACTTTAGCGATCCCTTTGCTACTGCCGAAAAGTTCTAATTCATCATCGGATAAACCAATGCGGATTTTGCCGTCAATAATGGCAATAGTCGCAGGCACCGCCCCGTTATCACGGATAATCTGTTCAACTTCTCTTGCCATTGCCACGTTTTGCGGGTAAGGCATACCGTGAGAAATAATCGTGGATTCAAGGGCAACAATCGGTAGCCCCTTTTCCATACCACGTTGTACTTCATCAGATAAAATCAGGTAATTATTCATAATAATGCTCCATTTCGGTTTCTAATTGAGATTGGGTTAAATTTGGTCGAACAGTAAATTCAGACTGAATTGTATGATAAGCGTTGGTTAATCCTGCCAAGACAGCTTTGTCTTGCTCATAGGCATTGAGCCACGCATAAATAAAGGCACCACTAAAGGCATCGCCTGCCCCTGTAACATCAACGATCTGGCTCGGCTCAATTTGTCGGACAGAGTGCCAAGTTAATCCGTCTTTTGAAGCATTTAAAATCGCTTTTGAGCCTGATGTAAGCACCACTTGCTCGACACCTTGTGCCATTAAACGTGTGACGGCATCTTCTACTTTGGCATCAGAATCTAACACTTGGTTAAAATAAGCCGCCACTTCGCCTTTGTTGATAATTAAACAGCTCACACCTTGTAAGTCTTGCGGTAAACGGTCCATTTTAGGTTCTGACACCGCAATTAAAATCAAGGGAATACCATGTCCTTTTGCACTTTTACACAGATATTCGATCGTCGACTTTGGACAGTTGAGATCTGCTACAATACAACGTGCACTTTTAATAAGTGTTGCATATCTATTCAATGCTTTAGGAGTCAAATTGTCATAAATTGACATATCTGCCAATCCTAAATACATCTCACCATCTTTATCAAGCAATGCGGTATAACAACCCGTAGATTGTCCCTCTACCGTAATAACATTGTTCATATCCATAAATTCGGACGAAAATGACTTAATTCGCTCCCATTCTGGATCATTACCTACGGTCGAAATAAAGTTAACTCGTTGCCCTAACCTTCCTAAATTTTCAGCAACATTACGAGCGACACCACCGATAGTTGTGATGGAATTAACAGGATTGGATGTATATCTTTTGAGCTCATGGTAGGTTTTAATTTTTTTATCGACATTTGCTGCGCCAATACAAAGAATAGCATTTCTCTCATTTAATACATACGCTTTACCAAGTAGGTACTCTCGTTTAATTAAAGAAGAAATAATATTAGCAACGGCTGAACGCGAAAGCCCTATATAGTCTGCAAGATCTTGTTGAGAAATAAAGGGATTTTGACGAATGAGTTCTAGAATAATTTTTTCATTGTTGTTCATAGCGATCTTTCTCACATAAGGGACAAATGTTTTTATTGATGGACATTTGTTTGATTATATTAGTTTTTTATGAAAAAAGATCAATCTTTTTCCCACAAATTTGTGAACTAAATCACAAAATAAGAAAAGCTGATCGTAAAATAAAATCAGCTTTTCAAAGAGAAAGGGAATAAAAAATAGGATATTAAAGTCGCTTTATCGCATCAATAATTAAGTCCCAAAAACGCTCTCGATCAAGCACTTTGGCAACATAGGTATTACACTCTTTCGGCGGGTAACGGAAATCGGTAACGGTCATACCTAAGGTATGAGTGCCCGTTAGCTCAATGTTTACGGGGACTTTTTGTGTCTCAATTAAAGTTGGATCAATCACATAAGCCACAGCACAAGGATCATGAACAGGCGGATAATCAAAGCCTTGAGCCTGTTTATACATCTTGCCGAAGAAATCTAGCAGTTCAACGACGAATTGAGCAGGTTTTGAACCGATAGCAGCAATACGCTCAACCACATCAGGCGTTGCAAGGGCTTGGTGGGTAAGATCTAACCCAACCATTGTCACTTTCCAACCGGCATTAAATACGATGTGAGCGGCTTCAGGGTCAATTTTGATATTAAATTCAGCAACAGCACTCCAGTTACCCGTGTGATAACCACCGCCCATTAACACCACTTCTTTGACTCGCTCAATAATTCTTGGTTCTAAGCGTGCAGCCAAAGCAATATTCGTTAATCCACCCGTTGGTACTAAAGTGATTGTTTTTTCAGGATGACTCATAATTAAGTCAATAATCAGCTGAACCGCATGTTTCTCTTCATGTTGTAAGCGTGGCTCTGGAAGTACTGGACCATCTAAACCCGAATCGCCATGAATACTTGGTGCCACTTCAACTTCTCTGACTAGTGGTCTCACCGCCCCTTTGGCAAAAGGTACTCCCTTTATATTTGCAATCTCAGCAATAGCAAGCGCATTTCGAGAGACTTTATCTAAAGTTTGATTACCAACTACGGTTGTTACAGCAAGTAAATCAATGTCAGGATTTCCATAAGCTAACAACATTGCTATAGCATCATCATGACCAGGATCGCAATCAAGAATAATCTTATGCATATAAATTCCCTACTTATTGAGTAAAATATGTAAAGATAAACTACTCTATTTACTTAGCCTTATAAAGTTAGTCAAATTTAAAATGAGATATAGCTCACATTTTTGGCAGTATAGCGATTACTTTTTATTACTTTGCCTTTTTTTAGTACAAAAAAGTAAAGATATTCTGTTGAAAAGTTGCTATATTGTGCCACCTTTTATTTTAGTAAGTAAATTTCATACATTTATTTACGAATTTCATCTTCTTTCTGGAGGCTTCTTATGGGTACTTTAAATAGCTTATTAGGTATTTTTGTACTATTAGCTATCGCTTTCTTGTTATCGAATAACAAAAAAGCCATCAACTATCGCACAGTTTTAGGTGCGTTAGCTTTACAAATAGGGATTGCGGCACTTATTCTTTACGTTCCTGTTGGACGTGATGCATTAGGGGCAATGGCTAATGGCGTTGCAAAAGTCATTAGTTATGGTAATGAAGGGGTCGCTTTCTTATTTGGCGGTCTCGTCAGTGATAAAATGTTTGAAGTCTTTGGTGGAGGCGGTTTCGTCTTTGCATTCAAAGTACTCCCTATCATTGTTTTCTTCTCTGCATTAATTTCATTGCTTTACTATATTGGCGTAATGCAATGGGTTATCAAAATTATTGGTGGTGGTTTACAGAAAGCCCTTGGCACATCTCAAGCAGAATCTATGTCTGCTGCTGCAAATATCTTCGTTGGTCAAACAGAAGCACCATTAGTGGTGAAACCTTACATTAGCAAAATGACTGAATCAGAACTTTTTGCGGTAATGTGTGGTGGTTTAGCGTCTATCGCAGGTTCTGTAATGGCGGGTTACGCAGGCATGGGCGTTCCACTTACCTACCTAATCGCAGCATCATTTATGGCTGCACCTGCAGGCTTATTATTTGCTAAAATTCTTATTCCACAAACAGAAAAATTCAATGATAGCATTGAAGATGTTGAATTAGAAAAACCAGCTAACGTACTTGATGCAGCGGCAGCAGGTGCAAGCTCAGGTATGTACTTAGCATTAAACGTCGGTGCAATGTTAATTGCCTTTATCGCTTTAATTGCATTAATTAACGGTGTATTAGGTGGTATCGGTGGTTGGATTGGCTACGAAGGCTTAAACTTAGGTCAAATTCTTGGTTGGGTATTTAAACCATTAGCATGGGCAATCGGTGTGCCATGGAATGAAGCTGAAGTAGCGGGTCAAATGATTGGTTTAAAATTAGCAATCAATGAATTCGTTGGCTATTTAGAATTTGCTAAATATTTAGGCCCTGAAGCACCAATGGCGCTTACAGACAAAACTAAAGCAATCATTACCTTCGCATTATGTGGCTTCGCAAACTTTAGTTCTATTGCAATCTTAATCGGTGGTTTAGGTTCTATGGCACCAAATCGTCGTGGTGATGTTGCGCGTTTAGGTTTAAAAGCAGTACTTGCAGGTTCTCTTGCTAACTTAATGAGTGCTGCAATTGCAGGTCTATTCATTGGAATTGGTGGAGCTGTTTAACCCCTAATTCTTATAGATTCAACACCACAGGCAACTGTGGTGTTGTCGTTTATAGCGAAGTTAAACGATTGCGTTTTTTCTTCCAATTAAGAAAAAAAGGAAATTAACATGAGCTTAAAACAAGTTGCACAAAAAGCCTTATCTTTAATGGATTTAACCACATTAAATGATAATGATACGGACGAAAAAGTGATAACATTATGCCAGCAAGGAAACACGCCATTTGGCTCTCCTGCTGCGGTTTGTGTTTATCCACGTTTTGTACCCATTGCTCGTAAAACATTGGCGGCACAAGGCACTACACAAGTAAAAATTGCGACCGTCACCAATTTTCCACACGGCAATGATGATATTGAAATTGCTGTGGCAGAAACAAAAGCTGCTGTTGCTTATGGTGCAGACGAAGTGGATGTAGTTTTCCCTTACCGTGCATTAATGGCTGGCAATGAACAAGTGGGCTTTGAATTAGTCAAACAGTGTAAAGCGGTCTGTTCTGCACAAAAAATTGCATTAAAAGTTATTATTGAAACTGGGGAATTAAAAACTACCGAACTTATCCGCAAAGCGAGCGAAATTTCAATCAATGCTGGAGCGGATTTCATCAAAACATCAACAGGGAAAGTGCCTGTTAATGCAACCCTTGAATCTGCACGTATTATGCTTGAAACTATTCGTGATCTTGGCGTTGCTGATCGTGTTGGATTTAAAGCGGCTGGCGGTGTAAAAACCACTGAAGAAGCAGAACAATATCTTGCTTTAGCAACAGAGATTTTAGGACACGATTGGATTAACCAAGACCATTTCCGTTTTGGTGCATCAAGTTTATTAGCAAATCTGCTTGCAACATTAAATAATGAGCAAGCGAATCAACATGTAACGGGATACTAATCCCAAAACAAAGAGGAACAACAAAATGACTCCACATATTAACGCGCCTGCTGGTGCATTCGCCGATGTAGTTTTAATGCCAGGTGACCCACTTCGTGCAAAATATATCGCAGAAACTTTCTTAGAAAACGCAGAACAAGTGACCAACGTACGTAATATGTTTGGTTACACAGGGACTTACAAAGGTCGCCGTATCTCTATTATGGGCCACGGTATGGGTATTCCATCCTGTTCAATCTATGCAAAAGAACTTATTACTGAATACGGTGTGAAAAAAATTATCCGTGTAGGTTCTTGTGGTGCAGTACGTCAAGATGTGAAATTACGTGAAGTCGTTATTGGCGTAGGTGCGTGTACTGATTCTAAAGTAAACCGTATGCGCTTTAAAGATCACGATTTTGCTGCGATTGCCGATTTTGAAATGACCGCAGCTGCAGTACAAGCAGCAAAAGAGAAAGGCATTAACGTTCGTGTAGGTAACTTATTCTCGGCAGATCTTTTCTATACGCCAGATCCATCTATGTTTGACGTGATGGAAAAATACGGTATTTTAGGCGTAGAAATGGAAGCAGCAGGTATCTACGGTGTAGCAGCTGAATTTGGTGCAAAAGCATTAACTATTTGTACCGTGTCAGATCATATCCGTACTCATGAGCAAACAACAGCAGAAGAGCGTCAATTAACATTCAATGAAATGATTGAAATCGCTTTAGAGTCTGTTTTAATTGGCGATAAACAAGCTTAACAAGCGGTAGAATCTAAGTAATTTTTTACAAAACCTCAGTTTATCTGAGGTTTTTTATTAGATAGATCTGAGCTGATTACAAGAAAGCACCACAACAATGTTTAAACTTCTTCCCTGAGCCACAAACACAAGGTTGCTTCATTGTTGGCAACGGCACGGTCGGATCGACAAAATACCAACGCCCATCAATTTTAACGAATAATGATAATTCGTGGTGGGCTTGTTTGCCTTCTTCTGTTTCAAAATAAGCCTTAAATTCAACCATACTATGAATTTTACTGATCGCTGGCTTATGCGAAATAATCTCTAAACCTGCCCATTTTGTTGTTTCGCCCCATGTCTTCATTGCTACTTGGTCAAGTAAGGCTTGTTGGCTAGGTACTGTCGTTTTCACAATATAGTCTATATTGACTTGCGTATAAGCAGAATAACGTGAACGCATCAACTGTTCTGCAGTAGTTGGCAATTGCTCACCAAGATGAAACGGTTGGCAACAGTGGCTATAGGGCTGATTTGATTGGCAAGGGCAAAGATTTGACATAAGTTATTTTGTATCAAATTGGTAAAAAACGAAAGAAATGTGACCGCTTGTCTTATTAAAAGGGCGAACACATTGGTTCGCCCTAAAAGATATTCACTCTAGATTATTTTTTTACACGAGTGTGTAAACCTTTTTTCTCTAAGTTACGGTAGATTAACCATTGTTGTGCGATGGTAATCAAGTTAGAGGTTAACCAGTAAAGCACTAAGCCTGACGGGAACCATAAGAAGAACACGGTAAACATCACTGGCATAAAGTTCATCACTTTTTGTTGCATTGGGTCAGCCACTGGTGTTGGCGACATTTTTTGCAACAAGTACATTGAACCACCCATTAAGAGTGGGAAAATGTAGTATGGATCTTGTGCCGATAAGTCTTGAATCCAGCCAAAGAACGGTGCGTGACGTAATTCTACCGCTTCCATAAAGGTCCAATACAATGCGATGAAGATTGGCATTTGTAAAAGAATTGGTAAGCAACCGCCCATTGGGTTTACTTTTTCTTCTTTATAAAGCTTCATCATCTCTTGGCTCATACGTTGACGGTCGTCTCCGAAACGTTCACGCATCTCTTGAATACGTGGTTGTAACATACGCATTTTCGCCATTGAGGTATATTGAGCTTTGGTGAGTGGATAAAGGATTGTTTTCACCACAATCGTTACACCAATAATTGCTAAACCCCAGTTAGAAACAATACTTTGGATAAAGGTCAGTAACCAGAACAATGGTTTGGCAATAAACCACGCCCAACCGTAATCCACAGTTAAGTCAAAGTTATTTGCTGCTTTTGCCATTGCTGCTTGATCTTTCGGTCCTGTCCATAAATGGCTGGTAATGGTTGCTTCGCTATTTGGTGCAACTTGTGTCACCGGTCCACGATAGCCAATAGTACCTACACCATTTGCGGTGCGAGTATAAAGGTTATTCTCAGCATCTTGGTTTGGAATCCATGCAGAAACGAAATAGTGCTGTAAAATTGCCGCCCAACCTGCTTTAGTATCAACTGATAAGTTCGCTTTAGTCATTTCTTCAAAACTATATTTTTTATAGTTCACTTCAGAAGATGAATAAGCACCACCTGTATAAGTTGGCATCGCAAAGTTGCCCGCGCTTTCTACTAAAGAGTGTTTAATCTGACCATAAGGTTGTACTTCTAATGTCGCAGCTGTGCTGTTTTTGATATGGTAATCTACCGCGATATCATAGCTACCACGTTTTAAGGTAAACGTTTTAGTATAAACCACGCCATCTTTTTCAAAGGTTAATGGCACAGAAACTTCATTTTGTCCTTCTGCTAAAGCAAATTTATCTGCTGTCGTTTGATATTGTGCACGTCCTGCATTGGTATCAATACCGTTTTTACCGACTAATCCACTTTGTGCCACATAAGTTACTTTTTCATTATCTTGTAACAAAGCAAATGGCGTATTGGAATTTAATTCTGCGTTGTATTTTAATAAGTCAGAATCAACAACATCACCACCTAAAGTATCCACGGTTAAACGCAACACATCGGTTTCAATGGTAATAGTTTTCCCTTTTGTTGATTGCTCATTAATCGTTGTTGAATTAGATGAAGCGGGTACATCGCCCGATTGATTTGCAACTTGTTGTGTTTGAGCTTGTTGAGCCATTGCTTGTTTTTGAGCCTGAATTTCAGGATCGTAATCCTGTTGCCATTGCGTAAAAATCAAGAACGAGACAAGCAACAAACCCATAATCAGTAAACTACGGTTTGAGTTCATTTTTGGTTCTCTGTGGTTAAAGTGAAGTGGAAAATCCCACCATGGAAAAGCACGCATTTTAATATAGGATGGCAAACTATCCAACGCCTTTTGTCATATCTAGATTGGATTTTTCGATAAATTTGCGAAAAAGTGGAATTACTTCACATTTTATCTGTTTAAAAGATGAAAAAATCATCAACACATCAAAATAACATCATGCCATGAAGTAAAATAGTGTGACAAAACGCACATTTCGGAGAATTACTTCTTTTTTCTTTAGTCGAAATTCGACAAAATAAGTGCCATTGCGCTGGAAAAATCGTATAATCAAGACGATTTTATTTTCACTTTTATAAGAGGTACACACAATGGGTGGTATTAGTATTTGGCAATTAGCCATTATCGTTTTACTTGTCGTTTTATTATTCGGAACAAAAAAATTGCGTAGCTTAGGTTCAGACTTAGGTGAATCCGTAAAAGGTTTCAAAAAAGCAATGAACGATGACAAAGCAAAAGATGCTGAGTTTGAAAAAGTAGAACAAAAACAAGCTGAATCTACTGAACAAAAAGCAAAAGACAAAGAGCAGGCATAATCCGTGTTTGATATAGGTTTTTCTGAATTAGTTTTAGTCTTTATTGTGGGCTTAGTGGTACTAGGCCCTAAACGCCTGCCGATTGCAATTAGAACAGTAATGGGTTGGGTACGTACTATTCGTGGGTTGGCTGCAAATGTTCAAAATGAACTTTCCCAAGAGTTAAAATTGCAAGAGTTGCAAGAAAGTATTAAGAAAGCAGAAGAACTAAACTTAAGCAAGTTATCCCCAGAATTAAGCAAAACCGTAGAAGAACTCAAACAGTCTGCACAAAAAATGCAAGAAAATTTGGATTCGGCAAAAGGGCAAATTGAAAGTCTCACACAAGAACAAGTGAATGACATTCAAAGCAAAATTGAGCAAGAGAGCCAACAACTTTCTGCGAATGCCGAATCACAAAAAACAGAGCAAAAAGAACCGCTTGCAGAGCAAGAACTTTCCGCAGATAAAATTGCGGAACTTGCAGAAGCAGATGAAGATAAATTGATGGCGTATTATCCGCCTGATGATGATCTTGCAGCAGTTGAACCGCAAGCGAAACAGGATAAACAGCATGTCAGTTGAAGAATCTCAACCCCTGATTACTCATTTAGTTGAACTGCGTAACCGCTTGTTAAAAGCGGTTATTTGCGTTTTAATCGTGTTTTGTGCCTTAGTTTATTGGGCAAACGATATTTACTCCTTACTGGCAAGCCCATTGACTGAACGCTTACCAGAAGGCGCAACGATGATTGCAACCAATGTCGTCACGCCGTTTTTTACCCCAATTAAATTGACGGCAATTGTGGCGGTGTTTGTTTCAGTACCTTATATTTTGTATCAAGTTTGGGCATTTGTTGCTCCTGCTTTATATAAACATGAGAAAAGATTAGTTTATCCGCTCTTAATCTCTAGCTCTATTCTATTTTACATCGGTGTAGCCTTCGCCTATTACGTGGTTTTCCCACTTATTTTTGGTTTTTTAACCCAAACCGCCCCAGAAGGCGTAGTAATGGCAACAGACATCAATAGCTATTTAGATTTTATCCTAACAATCTTTTTAGCTTTTGGCGTGTGTTTTGAAGTGCCTGTCGCGATCATTTTACTCTGTTGGTCTGGTATAACGACTGCAGAGAGTTTAAGAGAAAAACGCCCTTATATTATCGTGGGAGCCTTTGTGATTGGTATGTTACTTACCCCACCTGATATGTTCTCTCAAACATTACTTGCCGTACCAATGTGTCTATTGTTTGAAGTTGGTGTCATTGTCTCTCGCTTTTATCAACCGAAAGATGATGAAACAGAAGCAACACATTCATAAGAAAGCGGACGCTCACTGCGTCCCTTTTACCTTTATATACGCTTACAAGCGGTCACATTTCTGACATTTTTTGCAAATAGGATTTTATATGACTCAATATCTTTCTACTTCATTTCCAACTCGCCGTCCACGCCGTTTACGTAAACATGATTTCAGTCGTCGTCTTGTCGCAGAAAATACGCTCACCGCAAGTGATCTAATTTACCCTGTCTTTGTGATTGAAGGCGAAAATCAAAGAGTAAAAGTGCCTTCTATGCCAGGTGTTGAACGCCTAACGATCGATCAACTGCTGATTGAAGCCGAACTTTTAGTGAAATATGGCGTGCCTGTTATTGCCCTTTTCCCTGTTGTTGGAGAGAGCAAAAAATCATTAATGGCAGAAGAAGCTTACAACCCTGAAGGTTTAGCACAACGTGCAGTACGAGCATTAAAACAAGCTTTTGGTGAAAAATTAGGGGTGATGACGGATGTTGCCCTTGACCCATTCACGACACACGGACAAGATGGCATCATTGATGAAGAAGGCTATGTACTAAACGATATCACCACTGAAGTGCTTATTAAACAAGCCCTTTCTCACGCACAAGCAGGGGCGGATATTGTTGCACCAAGTGATATGATGGATGGACGTATTGGCGCAATCCGCCAAGCCCTTGAACAACACGGTTTTATCAACACTCAGATTATGGCTTATTCTGCTAAATATGCGTCCAACTACTATGGGCCTTTCCGTGATGCCGTTGGTTCTGCGGGTAACTTGAAAGGGGGAAATAAGAAAACTTACCAACTCGACCCTGCAAATGGTAATGAAGGCTTACATGAAGTTGCCCTTGATATTCAAGAAGGTGCAGATATGGTCATGGTAAAACCAGGTATGCCATATTTAGATTTAGTTTATCGTGTTAAAGAAACCTTTGGTGTACCAACCTTTGCTTACCAAGTCTCAGGTGAATATGCCATGCATATGGCTGCAATTCAAAACGGCTGGCTCAAAGAAAAAGAGTGTATTATAGAATCATTACTCTGTTTCAAACGTGCAGGTGCTGATGGTATTTTGACCTATTTTGCGAAGCAAGTAGCTGAATGGCTGTATTTAGAACACTCTGAAAAATAGAAATCACAAGGCTGAATTTATAATTCAGCCTTATTATTCCAATATCAGCATTAGAAAAAAGTGGCACATTAATAGATATGTGCCACTTTTTTGGAAGGTTATTCTACTGTTACAGATTTCGCTAAGTTACGAGGTTGATCCACATCAGTACCTTTAATTAAAGCAACATGATATGACAATAATTGTAATGGTACTGCGTAGAAAATTGGTGCTGTAACATGGTCAACTTTCGGGAAAGTTAATACCGTATAGCCTTCTTGTGTACTAAAGCCCGCTTCACTATCCGCAAACACATACATTTGACCGCCACGTGCACGTACTTCTTCGATATTTGATTTCACTTTTTCAAGTAAATCATTCTCTGGTGCAACCACAATCACTGGCATATCCGAATCAATTAACGCTAATGGCCCGTGTTTTAATTCCCCTGCCGCATAAGCCTCTGCGTGAATATAAGAGATCTCTTTTAATTTCAACGCCGATTCCATTGCGATTGGGTAGAACTCGCCACGACCTAAGAATAAGGTATGGTGTTTCTCCGCAAAATCTTCAGAGAGTTTTTCGATCTCTTTATCAAACACTAAGGCACTTTCAATTTGAGCTGGCAAGCGTTGTAATGATTTTACGATTTCTGCTTCTTGCTCTGCCGATACATTACCTTTTAAACGACCTAATGCCGCTGTTAAAAGCAATAAACAAGTTAATTGCGTGGTAAAGGCTTTTGTTGAAGCAACGCCCACTTCTACCCCTGCACGTGTCATAAAGGCAAAATCGGATTCACGGACTAATGATGAACTTGCCACATTACAAATCGTCATTGCTGCCATAAAGCCCGATTCTTTGGCTAAACGTAATGCCGCTAAGGTATCCGCTGTTTCGCCCGATTGTGAGATAGTGACAAGTAAACTATTTGGGCGTGTCACAAATTTGCGATAACGAAATTCTGACGCAATTTCCACATCACAAGCGACACCTGCAATAGATTCAAACCAGTAACGAGCCACCATACCTGCGTTATATGAAGTACCACAAGCAACAATTTGAATATGCTCAACTTTTTTCAAAATGGCTTCAGCATTATTGCTGATCGCTTCAATATTCACTTTTCCGTTAGTAATACGTCCTTCAAGGGTATTCATAATCGCCACTGGCTGTTCAAAAATCTCTTTTTGCATATAGTGACGATATTGACCTTTATCTGCCGCATCAGACTCAAAGTTACCCTCGTGAATCTCACGTTCTACTTTCTCGCCTGCACGGTTATAAATATCTACGGTACGACGGGTAATCTCAGCTACATCACCTTCTTCAAGATAGATAAAACGGCGGGTAACACTTAACAACGCAAGCGGGTCGGAAGCAAGGAAATTTTCCCCTACGCCTAAACCGATAACTAATGGACTACCTGAGCGTGCAACGACTAAATGTTCTGGCTCATCTTGGTTCATCACCACTGTACCATAAGCACCACGCAACTGTTTCACCGCTTTTTTGACAGCTTCAAGCAGATTTGGGGTGGTACGGAATTCCCACTCAACCAAATGGGCGATCACTTCGGTATCCGTTTGAGATTGAAACACATAGCCACGTTGTTGTAACTCAGCGCGCAATTCTTCGTAGTTTTCAATAATACCGTTATGCACCACCGCAATTTTACCTGAACGGTGTGGGTGAGCATTGGTTTCTGATGGCTCACCGTGAGTCGCCCAGCGGGTATGGGCAATCCCTGTACCACCTAAAAGTGGGTTTGCTTCAATCGCTTCGTCTAAGAATTTCACTTTACCTACACGGCGAACGACTTGCATATTGTGATCAGCATTTAAGACTGCAACCCCAGCCGAGTCATAACCACGATATTCTAAACGGTGTAAGCCATCGACTAAAATTTCTGCTACATCACGTTGTGCTACTGCACCGACAATTCCACACATAAATTTGCTTTCCTATGTTATTGGTTAAATTAAGATTTGTTTCATTATTCATTCCCCTTTGAAAAAGGGGGAAGTATTTTTCCTTTGGAACAGATACTTACTTCGCAATAATCACCTCAATCCCTAGTCCTTCAATCTGTGCTTTTACATAAGGATCGAGCTGATCATCCGTAATAAGTTTATGAATTTTTTGCCATTCCAACTCAAGATTAGGCATTTTACGTCCGATTTTTTGGGATTCGATTAATACAATCACTTCCCGTGAAACCTCTGCCATCACTTGACTTAAACCAACAAGCTCATTAAACGTTGTTGTGCCCCGCGCTAAATCTAAGCCGTCCGCCCCGATAAAGAGCTGATCAAAATCGTAAGAACGCAACACTTGCTCTGCGACTTTCCCCTGAAACGATTCCGAACGAACGTCCCACGTTCCGCCTGTCATCAAGACTGTTGGCTCACACTCAAGTGTTGTCAATTCGTTAGCAAGGCTAAGTGAGTTGGTCATCACCACCAAGCCCGATTGATGTAAGGCTTTGACTAATGCACCTGTTGTGCTACCACTATCAATGATAATGCGGTTATGGTCACGAATTTGGTTTGCGGCTGCTGTTGCAATGGCTAACTTTTGTTTCGAAAGATTTTCTTGTGAATCGTCAATTAAGTCCGAAGGCAACTTAATCGCACCACCATAACGGCGCAGTAAAAAACCGCTCTCTTCTAAAGCGGTCAGATCTTTGCGAATTGTTACTTCTGACGTTTCAAACAAGTGAGCTAGATGTTCAACACTGACTTCACCCTGCTCTTGTACGATATTGACGATCACTTGACGACGCTGTTGCGTGTTTCGTTTTGACACTTTAAGTTCCATTTATCTTTCGTTTCGTAAAAACTGGCGCATTATAAGAGAGTAAAATGAGGAAATAAAGGATTATTTATGATTTTTGAGCGATAAACAGGACAATTTGTGTTACTATCCTTAAAACGTTAATAGAAATCTGAATATGTTCGATTTTATTTACGTGTTATTGATTTTTAACCGAACTACATTTCCCAACCGTTATCTACGTCTGAACTTACATTTCAATAATAACAACAATAACTTATCTATTTTTATCAAGAGAAAGAATTATGATCGTTGATCCAAATTACCAACAAGAACTCGAGAAATACGAGAACCCCGTACCCAGTCGGGAATTTATTTTACAAACTATTCGGGATTATGACGCCCCTATGAGCAAAGAAGAGTTGCTTGAAGCGTTTCACCTTTATGATGAAGAACGCCAAGAAGCGATCCGCCGCCGTTTGCGTGCAATGGAAAATGACGGGCAGTTAGTTTTTACCAAGAAAAAACGCTATGCCCTGCCTGAAAAAATGGATCTCATCAAAGGCACGGTGATTGGTCATCGTGACGGCTATGGCTTTTTGCAAGTCGAGGGCGATGATGATTGGTTTATCCCCAATGGACAGATGATCCGTGTAATGCACGGCGATTTTGTGTTGGCACAGCCGAATGGTGTTGATCGCCGTGGGCGGAAAGAAGTTCGCATTGTGCGTGTGCTAGAAGCTCGTAAAAAGCAGATTGTCGGTCGCTTTTTCACCGAGTCGGGTATTAACTATGTTGTGCCTGATGATAGCCGTATCACGCACGATATTTTGATCCCCGAAGAACAGCGTTTAGGGGCAAGAATGGGGCAAGTGGTGGTGGTTGAATTGCAACCACGCAAAGCCGATTTCAAACGTCCTGTCGGTTTTATCACCGAAATTTTAGGCGATAATCTTGCACCCGGTATGGAAATTGAGATTGCCCTGCGTAATCACGATATTCCGCATATTTGGTCTGAGGGCGTTGAGAAGCAAGTGCGTCAATTTAGCGAAGAAGTGCCTGAAGAAGCCAAAATTGGACGGGTCGATCTGCGTGAGCTGCCGCTAGTTACCATTGACGGCGAGAGTGCTAGAGATTTTGATGATGCGGTGTTTTGCCAACGTGAAAATAACGGCTGGCGGTTGTGGGTGGCGATTGCTGATGTGAGCTACTATGTCCGTCCTAAAACGGCGTTGGATTTAGAAGCACAACAGCGTGGCAATTCGGTCTATTTCCCTAATCGTGTGATCCCGATGTTGCCTGAAGTGCTGTCGAACGGCTTATGTTCGCTCAATCCGCAGGTGGATAGGCTATGTTTGGTAGCGGAAATGAGCGTTTCTGATAAGGGCAAACTGCTTGGTTACAAATTCTATGAAGCGGTGATGAACTCCCACGCCCGTTTGACCTACACAAAAGTGTGGAAAATTCTTGAGGGTGATGAAGAATTGCGTCAGCGTTATTTCTACCTTGTGCCACATTTGGAAGAACTGCACGCAATGTACAAAGTGCTACTTGAGACCCGTCATCAACGTGGAGCGATTGAGTTTGAAACGGTCGAAAATCAGTTTATTTTCAACCCACCAGGACGCATTGAACGGATTGAGCCAGTGATCCGCAACGATGCTCACAAAATCATCGAAGAGTGTATGATTTTAGCCAACATTGCGTCTGCTCGTTTTGTGGAAGAAGTCGATGAACCGTCTCTGTTCCGTATTCACGCTCAGCCAAGTGAAGAAAAGCTCACCAGCTTCCGCACCTTTTTAAAAGAGTGTGGCTTGTTCCTTGACGGCGGCTTGCGACCAACGCCGAAAGACTACGCCGCCTTGCTCGACAAGGTGAAAGAACGTCCTGATGCCGAACTTATTCAAACAATGTTACTTCGCTCGCTCAAACAAGCGGTCTATTCCCCTGATAACGAGGGACATTTTGGCTTGGCACTAAGTGAATATGCTCACTTCACATCGCCGATCCGCCGTTACCCTGATTTGCTGTTACACCGTGCGATTAAGTATTTGATTGAAAAGGGAAAAGGCAACAAACGCCATTATACTGACGGTGGCGGTTATCACTATCAGCTTGATGATATGGACGTATTCGGCGAAAAATGCTCCGCCACCGAACGCCGTGCCGATGAAGCCACCCGAGAAGTTGCCGATTGGCTAAAATGCGAATATATGCAAGACCATATCGGCGAACAGTTTGACGGCGTGATTTCAAGTGTTACGGGCTTCGGCTTGTTCGTTAAACTCAACGAATTGCTGATTGACGGCTTAGTCCACATCTCCACCCTTGATAACGGCTACTACCACTTCGACAGCGACCGCCAGCGTTTGGTCGGCGAAAACGGCATAATCTACCGTTTGGGCGACCCAGTGAAAGTCAAAGTGATCGGCGTAAATCTTGACGACAAAAAAATCGATTTTGCCTTAATCACTAGCTTACGCAAAGCAAGGGGAGAGGGCAAAACGGCGAAGAAAAAAGCTAAATCCGAGAAAGGTAAAGCGGAGAAGCCTGTGTTTAAGGAAGTGAAAACGATAAAGGCTGAAAAGAAAAAAGAGAGAAGTAAAAAATCAAATAAAGAAACATCTGTAAAATCTAAGAAGAAAGTAACCGCTCGTAAGAAAAAAGAGTGAGAAACTGAAACATATTAGATAAGATAACAGAGTAAAAAAGTAGGCATTACGCCTACTTTTTAGTGTTTATTACAGTGCTTCAATCGCCTGATACTGCGCTTTCAACTTCTCAAGACCGTCTTGATACTCTTGCATTTTTTCACGCTCTTTAGCAATGACGGCTTCTGGCGCTTTTGCCACAAAGGCTTCGTTGCTGAGTTTACCTTCGATACGTTTGACTTCGCCGACGAATTTCTCGATCTCTTTATTCAAACGGGCAAGCTCGGCCTCTTTGTTGATAAAGCCAGCCATTGGCACTAACACTTCGATGTTGCCGACCAATTTCGCAACCGAAAGCGGTGCTTCTTCGCCTTGAGCAAGGGTTTGAACGCTGTCAAGTTTCGCCATTGCTTTTAACAAGCGGTCGTTTTCTGCAAGAATTTTGCAATGTTCGTCTGACACGTTACGCACCAAGAAGTCTAAGCCTTTGCTTGGGGCGATGTTGCATTCTGCACGAATGTTACGCACTGCCACGATCAACTCTTTCAGCCAGTTGATTTGCAATTCGGCTGTTTCGTCAATTTCACTTGCGTCAAATTTTGGGAACGGTTGCAACATAATGGTGTCGCCGTCCACGCCCGCAAAGCCTTTCACTTTCTGCCAGATTTCTTCCGTGATAAACGGAATAATCGGGTGAGCTAAACGCAATAATTTTTCTAACACACGCACAAGGGTTTGGCTTGCACCACGTTTTTGTGCGTCTGTGCCGTTGGCAAATACCGGTTTGGTTAATTCCAAATACCAGTCGCAGAATTGGTTCCACGTGAAATCATAAATCGCATTTGCCGCCAAGTCGAAACGGTATTGGCTTAAAGCATCACGGAACTCGCTCACGGTGCGGTTAAAGCTTGATTGGATCCAACGATCCGCCAAGCTATATTCCACATCGCCTGCGGAGAGATCTAATTTCTCGTTGGTTAAGACGAAACGGCTCGCATTCCATAACTTGTTACAGAAGTTGCGGTAGCCTTCCAAGCGTTTCATATCCCAGTTGATATCACGACCATTGCTCGCCAACGCAGCCAAGGTGAAACGCAATGCGTCCGTGCCGTGTGGGGCAATACCGTTCTCGAACTCTTTGCGAGTGGCTTTGGCAATTTTTTCCGCAAGCTGTGGTTGCATCATATTGCCCGTGCGTTTTTCAAGCAGATCTTCAAGGCTGATACCGTCAATCATATCAATCGGGTCTAACACGTTCCCTTTCGATTTCGACATTTTCTGTCCTTGCTCATCACGGATCAAGCCGGTGACATACACTGTTTTGAACGGTACTTGTGGCTTGCCGTTTTCATCTTTGATGAAGTGCATCGTAAACATAATCATACGAGCAACCCAGAAGAAGATGATGTCAAAACCGGTGATCAATACATCGGTTGGGTGGAACATTTTCAGTTCTTTGGTTTGCTCCGGCCAGCCAAGGGTTGAGAACGTCCATAAACCGGATGAGAACCACGTATCTAACACGTCTTCATCTTGTTTTAACGCTAAATCTGCCGGTAAGTTGTACTTCGTACGCACTTCCGCTTCATCTCGTGCCACATAAATGTTGCCCGCTTCATCGTACCACGCTGGAATACGGTGTCCCCACCATAATTGGCGAGAAATACACCAGTCTTGAATATCACGCATCCAAGAGAAGTAAAGGTTTTCATACTGTTTCGGCACAAATTGAATTTCGCCGTCTTCCACCGCTTTGGTTGCCACTTCGGCAAGCGGTTTCACGCTCACATACCATTGGTCTGTCAGCATTGGCTCAATCGGCACACCGCCACGGTCGCCATAAGGCACTTTCAAATCGTGCGGCTTGATTTCGTCTAATAAACCTAAAGCTTCAAAATCGGCAACGATCTTCTTACGTGCCGCAAAACGCTCTAAGCCTTGATAATCCGCTGGGATTTTCGCTTCATAAGTCGCTAACGGCTTGCCGTCCGTGCCGATAATTTCCGCTTCATCACGAATATCGGCATTTAAGGTCAGCACGTTTACCATTGGCAACTGGTGACGTTTACCGACTTCATAGTCGTTAAAGTCGTGAGCTGGGGTGATTTTTACCACGCCTGTACCGAATTCACGATCCACATAATCGTCCGCAATAATCGGGATTTCACGGTTCGCAAGCGGTAGGATCACAGTTTTGCCGATCAGCGATTGATAACGCTCATCTTCAGGGTGAACCGCTACTGCCGTATCGCCGAGCATCGTTTCAGGGCGTGTGGTCGCCACCACCAAATAATCTTTGCCGTCCGCCGTTTTCGCTCCGTTCGCTAACGGATAGCGGAAATGCCAAAGCGAGCCTTTGCTCTCTTTGTTTTCCACTTCAAGATCAGAAATCGCTGTGTGTAATTTCGGATCCCAGTTTACTAGGCGTTTGCCACGATAAATCAGGCTCTCTTCGTGCAAGCGAACAAAGACCTCTTTCACCGCATTAGACAGCCCCTCGTCCATCGTAAAACGCTCACGATCCCAGTCAATCGAGTTGCCTAAACGGCGCATTTGTTGCCCTATTGTGCCGCCCGAATAGGCTTTCCACTCCCAGATTTTATTGATAAACGCTTCACGTCCATAATCGTGGCGAGTTTTGCTCTCTTCCGCCGCAATTTTACGCTCCACGACCATTTGGGTTGCAATCCCTGCGTGGTCGGTTCCCGCTTGCCATAAGGTGTTGTTGCCTTCCATACGGTTAAAACGGATCAGCGTATCCATCAATGTCTGCTGGAATGCGTGCCCCATATGCAACGAGCCTGTCACATTCGGCGGTGGAATTGCGATACAGTAACTTGGAACATTCGGGTTCTCACTCGGCTTAAAATAGCCTTGTTCTTCCCAGTGTTTATAAAGTGCTTGTTCGACTGCTGATGAGTCGAAACGATCTGCCATTTCGAATTTTTGGGTCATTTATTTTTTCTCTTTTTGTTGAATGTTTCTATTTTTTTCAATTTCATATAATACGTACGCTGGTAATAGCACATATAATGTATTACTCCAAATTTTCATTTGTATAGATATAAAGTCTAAGGATGAGATTGTTATTAATATGCCTATTTGCATTGCTCCCATAAAGAAAAAGATAAACTTTACATCTAATGAATACTTATTTATATGACTAAACATAAATCCCAAACATACTACAGTAGCCAATGCAAAATCGAATAATATATTTTCTATGCCATCTAGTGATATATTTTTCGATAAAGGCATGTTACTCAATTTGTGAATAAACCACCCTTGAAGAGAGATAAATATAAATGAATTATATTCTGCCAACTTATTTGTAAATACTGGAAATTTTTTAAAACAAAGATAAACAAGTAGTACAGATAATGTTGTAAATATTAGCATTTAATTTATCTCCAATGGCACAAGCGTAGACGCTTGTACTACAAATCTTTTTTCAAGCGGTCTGCTTTTCGTAATTTTTTACAAAATTTTGCTTAAATCTTACCGCTTGTAACCCCACACGAGCCGTGTGGGGTTACGCATAGTTGAGCCACGCTGTGGCTCTTTAAATCTTACCGCTCTTCCAAAATCGCTAAATATCTTTTTAGCTCACTTAATTCATACTGGCTAATTAAGTTTAGTAAACTACTTACATCTTGCTGGTTTTTATGGAAATCATCAAAACATTGATAGTATTTTGCTCGGTCGGTAAATTTTATATCGACAGGTAAATAACCTTGCTTTAATAATTCAAAATTCAGTAATAATCGCCCTGTTCTTCCGTTACCGTCAATAAATGGGTGAATACTTTCAAAAGCTAAATGTAGCCAACTTATTGCTTCTAATGGGTGGCAAGAGGTAAGTTTTTGCTGATATTTTTCAATTAACAACGCCATTTCTTCTGCAATTAAATAGGGCGGTGTGGGTTCATTTTCTGCCCCTAAAATACGCACGGGAATACGGCGATATACGCCACGATTTTCCGCATTACTCATTAATACCAAAGAGTGAACATCTTTAATAGCTCGTTCAGTTAATGGTTCATTATTGGCAACTAATTCATAAATATAATTAAAAGCGTCTTTAAACCCGATAATATCTAAATGCTCTCGAATCGGTTTTTCAGCAATGGTAATGCCTTCTTTTAGAATTAATACCGTTTCTCGTAAAGTAATGGTATTGCCTTCAATTGCATTAGAATTATAGCTACTTTCAATAATAAATTCTTCACGCAAACGCTTTATTTCATCTACGGATAATGGGCGTAATTCAGATATTTTTTGTTTTAAATGTTCAATTTGAGCCAACATCTTTTATTCTACCTTTATAAATTATACCCAACCACTTTTGTTATTTTAAAACTTCTTCAGGTTTACTTATTTTTTCCTTAAGCAATTTATCAAAGTTTCATTTTTAAATCCCAACATCACCAAATCTTCAAAATGGGTTTCCATATCAGCAACTTGGGGGAGTTTTCCCCAAACTTCAAAGCCCATTTTATTCAGCAATCCTAAACTCTGTTCGTTATTACCAAACACAAAGGCAAGTAACGTATGCAGTTGATGATTCGGCATTTGTTCAATTAAGAAATTGACACACTGCTTGCCAATACCTTTACCGTGAACGGCTTTATCAAGGTAAAAGCTGATTTCCGCTGTACCATCATAGGCTTTTCGGGTATAAAATTGCGAATAACTGCACCACGCCACGATCTCGCCTTCTAACTCATATACCCAAATAGGATATTTAGGGTGATTTAAGTGATGCTCAAACCAATCTTGACGGCTTGATGTTGTCGCAGGTTCCAGATCGGCTGTCACCGTGCGACGCTCAATCACTTGATTATAAATTTCAAGGATTCGGGGCAATTCATTTTCTTTGGCTAAACGGAACATGTTGTTGATTATCCTTTATCTTGGGTGTCGATCCTATTTACTACAAGCCAGTAAAATATCCATCATCTCTTGCGTTAAAAAATAGGCTGCCGTTTGATGCATTTTATCTGGTAAAGGATAAAAAGCTTCAGCGATAGAACCTGCAATTGCTGCTAATGTGTCAGAATCACCCCCTAAAGAAACGGCTAGACGAATCGCATTTTCAAAACTATCCGCTTCTAAAAATGCAATAATAGCCTGTGGCACAGAGCCTTGGCAGCTTACATCAAACTGATAAACAGGGCGGATTTCATCACAAGTTTGGCTAAGGTCATAACCAAAATGCTGTTCAATAAAGGTTTTGATTGCCACTTTACTTGCACCTGTTCTTGCCAAGAAAATCGCTACAGCAACCGCTTGAGCGCCTTTTATACCCTCAGGGTGATTATGTGTAATCTCTGCAGATTGTTTAGCATAAGTTAAAACACTTTCCAAATCGTTACACAACCAACCGACAGCAGATACCCGCATTGCAGAACCATTGCCCCAGCTATTATAGGGTTGTGGATCATTATCTGGATCTAACCAATAATAAAAGGTGCCACCATAGCCAGCATCAGGATATTTATTACCCCATTTCCGCATTATCGTCACTAAATTATCTTGGAATCCACCAAGCGCCCATTCTGCTACGGCAACAGTACAGACGGTATCATCAGTAAAACGGCAATCCGCTGTAAATAATTGGAAATCGGTCGCTTTATAATTATGGTGTTCAAAACGTGAACCGACAATATCACCAAGTGCTGCGCCTAACATATTACTCTCCTATTAATCTAATAATCTTAAGCCTGTTCTGTGGTTAACTGCCAACCTAGCTGACGATATTGTTTATATCGTTCACGGGCTTGGGCTTTTTGGGTTTCATCAACAGGAACAAAATCTACTATCTGATTAAAACTGTTAATAAATTCGGGTAGCTCAATTTGTAGTGAAATCAATAAATCTCGACGCTGTGCGTTACGTTTGCCTTTCCAGGAGATCTCAATCGGCGTGGCGTAAGTGGTGATTTCACCTGATAAATTGTGTGGCACAAAATCATCGGCATTTCTTGCCCATAGGGCTTCATCAATATTGAGTGCCTGTTCTTCTGTTTCACAAGCGATAAGTACACGCTTGTTTTGTCGCCATGCGTTTGCGGCTAAATCGCAAGCAAGGGCTTCTTGGGCGGAGAGTTCGCCAATTTGAGTTTGACTCAATAAATAGAATTGTACCTGCTTCACGATCTACCTTTTTGCTCGAATATTTTAAACAAGAGATTGTAACGCAAATTCGTCTAAAATAATAGGAATTGCAAGCGGTCAGATTTGCAAAGTTTTTTACACATCTAACCGCTTGTACTTCATCTTTTTTATTATGATTTAAAAATGGTTGATGAACTTTATAAAAATAGATTACTCTAAGAGACGATTGAGTGCTTTACTCAAGGTTTTTCATTTTTAAGAGGACTTAAGCTATGGGTTTATTTGATTTTGCTGCCGATATTGGCAGAAAATTATTTAACAAAGAAGAAGATGCATCTAAAGCAGTAACAGATCATATTGCGGAAGACAATCCAGGTATTGAAAACCTAAACGTGACTGTAGAAGATGGTACCGCTAAAATTACAGGTGCAGCATCTACGGCAATTGCGATTGAAAAAGCGATTTTAATGGCGGGTAACGTTGCGGGTATTAACAATGTAAACATTGACGATGTCGTGATCAAAGAAGGTCAAATCGCAAGCGATGATGAGTTTTATGTGATTCAAAAAGGCGATACTTTGTGGGCTATTGCTGAAAAAGCGTATGGCAACGGAGCAAAATATAAAGCTATCGTTGAAGCGAATAAAGAAGTGATCAAACACGAAGATAAAATCTTCCCAGGTCAAAAAATTCGTATTCCAAAAGGTTTATAGTTTTTAGTAAAAAACGTAATAAAGAACGTATGGAGAGTGGGCAATCAACTCTCCATTTTTTTGCTTGAAATTTAATCTATTAAACTCACCGCTCCCGACTATCTGCTCTTCTCTCGTGAAAGTTCTCGACATTACATTGACAGATCGTTACAATTTCCGTCTATTTTTCTATCTGTATTTTAGATACCAAATCCTTTTTCAATTACTGAGGTTTAAGAATGTCAATTGCTATTGAAACATTAGAAGGCTTACAACGCCGTGTTACCGTTACCGTCGCAGCAGATAAAATTGAAGCGGCATACAAAGAACAATTAAAAGGCTATGCGAAAAACGCACGTGTCGATGGTTTCCGTAAAGGAAAAGTACCACACGCAATCATTGAACAACGTTTCGGTTTAGCGGCTCGTCAAGATGTGTTATCTGAAGAGATGCAACGTGCATTCTTTGATGTAGTGATCGCTGAAAAAATCAACCTTGCAGGTCGCCCAACATTCACTCCAAATAACTACCAACCAGGTCAAGATTTCTCTTTCACAGCAACTTTCGAAGTATTCCCAGAAGTTGAATTAAAAGGCTTAGAAAACATTGAAGTAGAAAAACCAGTGGTTGAAATCACCGAAGCTGATTTAGACAAAATGGTTGAAGTATTACGTAAACAACAAGCGACTTTTGCAGAAACAGCTGAAGCAGCAAAAGCAGATGACCGTGTAACAATCGACTTCATTGGCTCTGTTGATGGCGTTGAGTTTGAAGGCGGTAAAGCGTCTGACTTCGTGTTAGCAATGGGTCAAGGTCGTATGATCCCAGGCTTTGAAGAGGGTATCGTTGGTCACAAAGCAGGCGAGCAGTTCGACATTGATGTGACATTCCCAGAAGAATATCACGCTGAAAACTTAAAAGGTAAAGCAGCGAAATTCGCAATTACCTTGAAAAAAGTAGAAAACACGGTACTTCCTGAATTAACAGAAGCATTTGTGAAAAAATTTGGTTCAGCAAAAACTGTTGAAGAACTTCGTGCTGAAATCAAGAAAAATATGCAACGTGAGTTGAAAAATGCTTTAACTGCACGTGTGAAAAACCAAGTAATCAATGGCTTATTAGCGAACAACGATATCGAAGTACCTGCAGCAGCGGTAGCAGAAGAAGTTGATGTATTACGTCAGCAAGCGGTTCAACGTTTTGGCGGTAAACCAGAAATGGCAGCTCAATTACCAGCTGAATTATTTGAAGCAGACGCAAAACGCCGTGTTCAAGTAGGCTTATTGCTTTCAAGTGTGATCACATCTAACGAATTAAAAGTAGATGAAGATCGTGTGAAAGAAACCATTGCAGAGTTAGCATCAGCTTACGAACAACCAGCAGAAGTAGTTGAATACTACGCGAAAAATCCACGTTTAACTGATAATATCCGTAACGTTGTGTTAGAAGAACAAGCGGTTGAAGCAGTTCTTGCTAAAGCGAAAGTGACAGAAAAAGCATCTTCATTTGATGAAGTAATGGCTCAACAACAAGGCTAATTTCTCTATCTTTGTTAGGCACGCTTTGGCGTGCCTTATACTAAATGCAGTGACGTAAATCACTACTATCATTCATTTACATTTAGAGAACAAACCTATGGAACAACTCACTTTTGCAGAGCAACTTCAGCAATTCGTGGCTAACCATACTATTATGGTAGTGGCTTGGATTGCGTTAGTGATTGCTGTCGTTATTAACCTATATAAAGGTGCTACAAGTAAATTTAAAATTGTGGATAACGCTCAAGCAACCCAACTTATTAATAAAGAAGAAGCTGTACTTATTGATGTGCGTTCTGATGATGAATTCAGACACGGTCACATTATCGACAGTTTGCATTTAATTCCAAGCGAAATTAAAGCGAAGAAAATTCAATCCATCGAAAAACATAAAGACCATTCGGTCATTGTTGTTGATGCCAATGGGTTAAGCGCAAGTGGCTTAGCAAATGAACTCGTAAAACAAGGCTTTAACAAAGTTTATGTTTTAAAAGAAGGAATTGCTGGCTGGCGTGCAGCTAATTTACCGCTAGTGAAAAAACATAAATAATTCAATAAATTAAAATAAGGAATTACTATGGCTGAAGAAAATCAAGTTGCAGCAACAGAAGAGCAACAACAAACTCCATTTGAGATGCAAATCCAACGTATCTATATCAAAGATGTTTCTTTTGAAGCGCCTAATTTGCCACATATTTTTCATCAAGAGTGGAAGCCACAATTAGGTTTCGAGCTAGATACTGAAACACGTGAAGTTGGTGAAGATACCTATGAAGTGGTATTACACATTAATGTACAAACAACGTTAGAAGATAGCAACGATGTTGCATTTATCTGTGAAGTTAAACAAGCAGGTGTGTTTACAATTAAAGGCTTAGAAGGTATTCAATTAGCACATTGCTTAGCGTCTCAATGTCCAAATGTATTATATCCTTACGCACGTGAATTAATTTCAAGCTTAGTGAATCGTGGTACATTCCCAGCACTAAATCTTTCACCTGTGAATTTTGATGCATTGTTTATGGACTATTTAGAGCGTCAACAAGCAGAAAGTGGTGAAACTCCAGCAGTTAACTAATT
Source organism: Glaesserella australis (assembly GCF_003260095.1). Lineage (GTDB taxonomy): Bacteria > Pseudomonadota > Gammaproteobacteria > Enterobacterales > Pasteurellaceae > Glaesserella > Glaesserella australis. The sequence goes on along the minus strand of NZ_PTPX01000015.1, from coordinate 1,979 downwards.
GTTTTCATCAATAAACATAGGTATGCTAAGGCATACCTATTTTTTTAGCTAGCATATCGAAAATGAGTACAGTATATACCGCCCCCGTAACCGTATTAGGCGCAGGTTCCTATGGCACAGCACTCGCTATAGCGCTTTCTCGTAATGGTCATAAAACCTATTTATGGGGACATAATCCGCAAAAAATGAAACAAATGGCAGAAACTCGAATAAATCAAGAGTTTTTGCCCGATATTGTTTTCCCAGAAGCCTTAGAAATAGAAAGCGATTTAGCCCAAGCCTTGCATAAAGCGAAGGATATTTTAATTGTTGTCCCAAGCCATGTATTTTCTGATGTCTTACAGCAGATTCAGCCATTACTGAAAGATGATCATCGTATCATGTGGGCAACAAAAGGCTTAGAGCGAGATACGGGGCGACTATTACAAGATGTTGCTTTGCAAATTTTAGGACAAAACCACCCGCTTGCAGTCTTATCAGGGCCTACATTTGCAAAAGAATTAGCCCAAGGCTTACCGACAGCGATTTCTCTTGCATCAGATAATCCCCAGTTTGCTGATGAGATGCAACAGCGGATCCATTGCTCAAAAGCGTTCCGAGTCTATCTCAATAGTGATATGGTGGGCGTACAACTTGGCGGTGCAATTAAAAACGTAATTGCTATTGGTGCAGGTGTTTCAGATGGCATGGGATTCGGAGCAAATGCTCGCACAGCCTTGATCACGAGAGGTTTAGCGGAGATAAGCCGTTTAGGTGCATCATTGGGGGCAAATCCAACGACCTTTATGGGAATGGCAGGACTAGGTGATTTAGTACTTACTTGTACCGACAACCAATCTCGTAATCGACGTTTTGGCTTAATGCTTGGACAAGGGCGAAAAGCAGAAGATGCCATGGCAGAAATCGGACAGGTTGTCGAAGGGTTTTATAATACAAAAGAAGCCTATTTACTTGCGCAGCAGCAAGGTGTAGAAATGCCCATTGTAGAACAAATCTATCAAATGCTATTTTGTGGTAAACACGCGACGGACGTTGCTACAACATTATTAGGGCGTGAAAGAAAAGGAGAATAAGCATGACACATCAGCAGCTTGATCAAATTTGGCAAAATATTCGAGAAGAAGCAAAAGAGCTTGCTAATAGTGAGCCTATGCTTGCAAGTTTTTTCCATGCAACCATTCTTAAGCATCATCATTTAGGCGATGCTCTCAGCTACATTCTTGCCAATAAGCTTTCTAATGCCATTATGCCTGCGATTGCGTTAAAAGAGATAATAGAGGAAGCCTATCAAGCAGATCCGCAAATTATTATTAGCGCTGCTCATGATATTGATGCAGTTCGAACTCGAGATCCTGCTGTTGATAAGTGGAGTACACCACTGCTTTATCTAAAAGGTTATCATGCGTTACAAAGCTACCGTGTTACTCACTATCTTTGGAAACAAGGGCGTAAAGCCTTAGCCATCTATCTACAAAATGAAATCTCTGTGGCTTTTGATGTGGATATTCATCCTGCAGCACGTGTTGGCTGCGGTATCATGTTAGACCATGCAACAGGTATTGTTGTTGGTGAAACGGCTGTGATTGAAAATGATGTCTCGATCCTACAAGGTGTTACCCTTGGTGGAACAGGTAAAGAGCATGGCGATCGCCATCCCAAAATTCGTGAAGGAGTGATGATTGGGGCTGGAGCAAAAATTTTAGGTAATATTGAAATCGGACGTTATTCTAAAATTGGCGCAAATTCAGTAGTACTACAAGCTGTACCTGAATATGCCACTGCAGCAGGTGTTCCTGCTCGAATTATTGGACAGTCTCAACATCAAAAACCTGCTTTTGAAATGAATCAATATTTTGATGAAGCCCATGAAGGGATAAACGGAGATGGGATTTAATAAAATTAGGCATAGTAGACAAAATTGTTGCTGAACCGTCAAAAACTATGCCATGTGGACAAAATTGTTGCTAATGTTTATTTTT
>NZ_PTPX01000003.1 GCF_003260095.1 Glaesserella australis | reverse complement strand
ACGAGAAGCATCCCGAGTTAAATATAGAAAAGACAACAAATCGAATAGAAGGGCTATTTAAAGAACTTAAAGACAAATTACGCCCACATAGTGGTTTAACGAGAAAACATAAGATATTGTTTATACAGGATTTTTTAAATAAAAGGAGTTGGTAATGATTACGGGAAATAATAATTACCAACTATTTTGTCCTATATGCCGATAAAAAGGCGAGAGCGCTTCCAGCAAACTCTCGGCACACGGAAATTTCAATTCTGGCTGCTTTCTTCCGAACCTGACCAAGTAAACTGAACTCCATTGCGAGAAACCAGAAGCGCTCTCATTGGATTACACGAGTTGTGTAAGGCTTCAAATTATAGATGGACTCCCGCTCTAATACAAGCAAAAAAACAAACAAGCGGTGCGATTGCTGTAAAAATTTGCAAAAAGCCAGACTCATCCGACCGCTTGTGTCTATCTTTTCCTGTTTCTTTCTTTTACACTGACTAAAATTGCTTAGGAAAGGAAAAAATATGTCTCAAGCATTAAGTCGCTTAATCGAATTACTTACTTTAGAACGTTTAGATGACAACCTATTTCGTGGTGAATGTGAAGATGATGGTTTACCACAAGTGTTTGGGGGGCAAGTCGTTGCGCAGGCGTTATCAGCAAGTATGAATGTGGTAGATGAATCTCGCCATTTACATTCATGCCATTGCTATTTTCTACGGGCGGGAGATGTGGCTTATCCGATTATTTATGAAACGGAAATCCTTAGGGAAGGGAAAAGTTTTACTGTAGTGTCTATTAATGCGAAACAACATAATGAAGTGATTTGTCGTGTGATGGCTTCTTTCCAAGTTGTTGAACAGGGTTTTGAACATCAAATTCAAGTAGAGAATAACTTAGAACCTGATAGCCTATTTTCTGAAAATGAGTTAATCCAGTCCCTTGCATTGATGTTGCCTTCTCCATTAAAAGAAAAATTTCAGAAAGAGAGAGCGTTTGATGTTCGCCTAAAATATGTGAATCATCCATTTCAGGGCAAAAAATTGCCACCAGAACAGCTTGTGCTAGCAAAAACCAATGGCATTGCGCCAACATCTCTTCGTTTACAACAATGTTTACTCGCTTACTTTACGGACTTCCATTGCATATTAACCATGTTACACCCACATGAACGGGGATTTTTGCAACAGGGATTAAAAGTCGCAACGTTAGACCATAGCATTTGGTTTCATCGAACGTTTAATTTAAATCACTGGACACGATTTCAGCTTGATACCCCAAATGCTTCAGGCTCAAGGGGGCTTGCTCGTGGGCAAGTTTTTGACCAAAACGGTAATCTTATTGCGAGTTATCAACAGGAAGGGCTAATTCGAGAGCTTGTAGACGTTGTAAAAAGCGATACTATGTAGTCGTTATACAAAACTCAGAAAAGCTTGTAAAGACGGGTTTATCTCCCCGAAACACCCAATATTTAATAGGCGGAGATACCCCCTGCTCCTACGCTGTATTTGTGTAACTGCTACATAAAACCGGATATTTCTCTACCCGTATATGGATGTGAATTTGGGTGGGGATTTATGCAAATGCTATATTAAATTGTAATTTTTTGCTTGCTTTTTTTTTTTTTTTTTTTTACAATCATTAAGTTTGTTTTTTTGGAAGAAAAGGCAAACATTTATTATAACAATAATATTTTATTCATAGAGAAACCCTTTGCCTAAGTTGTTTTCTTAGGCTTTTTTTACCCTAAAATTTATCCTTTCTTACTTAGTACTAATATCATGATTGATTTCCGTCCTTTTTATCAACAAATTGCAACTACTCGTCTTTCAGACTGGTTAGAAACCTTACCTTTACAACTTAAACAATGGGAAAAGCAAACCCACGGTGACTATGCAAAATGGGCAAAGATCATCGAACATTTGCCGAACCTTGAGGCAACGCTTAATTTAGTCGATAAAGTAGAAGCGATTGCTACAGAGCCTTTAAGCACTGGAGAAACGCAACGTTTGGTTTACCACTTAAAACAACTTATGCCATGGCGTAAAGGTCCTTATCATTTACATGGTATTCATGTTGATTGTGAATGGCGTTCAGATTTTAAGTGGGATAGAGTTTTACCCCATCTTTCTCCTTTAAAAGATAGAATAATTTTAGATGTCGGTTGTGGTAGTGGGTACCACATGTGGCGTATGGTTGGTGAAGGGGCAAAAATGGTGGTGGGGATCGACCCGACAGAGCTGTTTTTATGTCAATTTGAAGCGGTACGTAAGTTGTTGAATAATGACCGTCGTGCGAATTTAATTCCCCTTGGGATTGAGCAGATGCAACCTTTACAAGTGTTTGATACGGTTTTTTCCATGGGGGTTCTGTATCATCGTAAATCGCCATTAGATCATCTTTCTCAATTAAAAAATCAGTTAGTCAAAGGCGGTGAATTAGTATTAGAAACCTTAGTGATTGATGGTGATGTAAATGATGTGCTTGTGCCAGCCGATCGCTATGCAAAAATGAAAAATGTCTACTTTATTCCTTCTGTACCTGCTTTGATTAATTGGCTAGAAAAAGTTGGATTTAAAAATGTACGTTGTGTAGATGAAGAGGTTACGACAGTAGAAGAACAACGTAAAACCGAATGGCTTGAAAATGAGTCGTTGATTGATTTTCTTGATCCAGCAGATCATTCAAAAACGATTGAAGGCTATCCAGCACCAAAACGAGCGGTTATTATAGCCAATAGTTAAAAAGCAGTTTCCTATTAAAATAAAGGGACACCAAGGTGGTGTCCCGACACTATATTTGTGTATAGATTAAGTTAAGCGGGATTATCTATATCAATAAATTCTACGTCTAAGCCATATTCTTTACTTAACCACTCGCCTAGTGCTTTTACGCCATCTCTCTCTGTTGCATGATGTCCACAAGCAAAATAGTAGATCCCTTGTTCTCGTGCGGAATGTGTAGTTTGCTCAGAAATTTCACCGCTAATAAATGCATCAATGCCTTTGTTTGCAGCTAAATCAATATAACCTTGACCGCCACCAGTACAAATACCGACAGTTTTTATCTGTTTTTGTGGAAAATCGGTGATAAATTCATCGCATAAAATCGGTTTACGATTGAGAGCTTTTTCTAAACGGCCGGCGAGTTCTTGAGCGGAAATTGCTTCATCAAGCTCACCATAAACAGGGATAGAGAGCGGTTTATCTTCTAAGCCTTGTAGATTTTTTACGCCGACTTTTTCCGCTAATTGTGCGTTATTGCCTAATTCAGCGTGCACATCAAGGGGAAGGTGATAGCCAAACAAATTAATATCATGAGTCAGTAATTGTTTAATACGTTTACCTTTCATACCACGAATGCAAGGGTTTTCACTTTTCCAAAAATAACCGTGATGCACTAAAATTGCATCAGCATTTTTGGCGATGGCTTGTTCAATTAAAGGCAAACTTGCGGTAACGCCAGTGATAATTTTGCGAATTTCACGGCGACCTTCTACTTGTAAACCATTTGGGGCATAGTCTGAAATCGCTTTGTTATTAAGCTTTTCATCTAGAATTTGTTCAAGTGCTAGATTTGTTAACATAATATTTTCCTTATTCTTGTGCTAATGCAGTAATTGGATTTAAGCGCGAGGCATTTCTTGCAGGAATATAACCAAAAATAACGCCAATCAGTGTTGAGCAGAGTACTGCAACAACGACAGATGATGTAGATAAGACCATTTTAAAATCGGTTTCCCAAGAGTTAAAACTTAAAATAATGGTTGTTGCTAACAGAATGCCAATGACGCCACCTAATAAACAGATTAGGATAGCTTCAATTAAAAACTGTTGTAATATATTACCTTGTTTTGCACCAATCGCCATTCTTACGCCAATTTCTTTTGTGCGCTCTGTGACAGAAACTAACATAATATTCATTACCCCAATTCCTCCAACGACTAAGGAAATTAATGCAATTGATGAAATGAGTAATGTCATGGTATTTGTTGTACTTTCAATGGTTTGTTTAATCGTATCTGTATTCATCACGAAAAAATCTTTTTTTCCATGACGAGTAGTGAGAAGCTCCGTTAAACTTTTTTCAGCTGTTTGGCTTTCAATGTCTGATTTGATTTTTACGGTAATAGAATCAATTTTTTTCTCTCCCGAAATACGTTGCATCAAGGTAGTATAGGGTGTCCATAGATTTAAGTTTGTGAATTGCTGCATATTATTTTGGCTGGCAACACCGATGATTTCTAATGGTTTTTTATCTATCAAGATAATTTGTCCTAGCGGATTTTCCAAGCCTAATCCTTTTTGGGTATTCGGATCAATCACGACAACTTGTGCTGCTTCTTTCACTTCCTGTTCATTAAATAATCTCCCTGAAATGAGAGATATACCTCTTACATCAAAATATTGTTCACCAACACCATTGATTTGCCCTGTTACTGCAGTATTGCGAAAAATTAATGTCCCACTATGAGAACTATTGGGTGTTGCACTTTCCACATAACTTTGGTTTCCCAATGTACTAACATCTGCAATCGTTAGATTTTTAGTTAGGTTAGCTCGACGATCACCAAATCCTGTCCCGTTGTAAATACTCATGGTATTTGTACCTAAGTTATTGATATTAGAAAGAATTTGTTCTTGAGAGCCTTTTCCCAATGCTACAACGGAGATAACAGAAGCAATACCAATAATAATGCCTAGCATGGTCAGCAATGCTCTTAATTTATGCGCCATAATGGCACTTGTTGCCATTTTGAAAGACTCATAAAGTTGATCAAGAAAGCGAGGATGTCCACTTTCACGTTTGTATGAATCCGTTGGAGCATGTGCAGGGTGTTGGCGTTCATCACGAATAATCTCGCCATCTTTAATCTCAATAATACGTTGAGCATGGGAGGCGATCTTTGGGTCGTGTGTGACAAGAATCAGTGTGTGACCTTCTTTGTGTAACTCTTGTAAGATTTCCATCACCGTTTCACCGCTATGAGAATCTAACGCACCCGTCGGTTCATCGGCCAAAATAATTTCTCCGCCATTCATTAACGCCCGTGCAATACTCACACGTTGTTGCTGACCGCCAGAAAGCTGATTGGGTTTATTTTGTGTTTTGTCCGAGAGCCCTAATTTTTTAAGTAATTCTTTAGCTCTCGCTGAACGTGCTGATGAATTTATCCCTGCATAAATCGCAGGTAAAGCTACATTTTCTTCAGCACTGAGTGCGGATAATAAATTATAGCGCTGAAAAATAAAGCCAAATTTCCGTTGGCGTAGGTTTGAAAGTTGATCTGAACTGAGACTTTGGGTTTCTTTCCCTTCAATTTTATAGGAGCCTGAACTTGCTGTATCTAAACAGCCTAAGATGTTCATTAAGGTAGATTTTCCTGAGCCTGATGCACCAATAATGGCAACAAAATCACCTTGTTCGATCGTTAAATTGACATTTTTAAGAATATGTGCGGGAGATTCGGGGTTTCCCACATATTTATTGAGATTTGTAATTTCAATGAGTTTCATAGATTCCGAGTAATGATATATTTTTATCATTGACAAGATGAGTGAGACATTGGTTCAACAAGCGGTAGTTTTTGCAAGGTTTTTTACAAAAATCACCGCTTGTCATAGAGATTTATTATTCAAACCAAAGTGGTAATTGCATTTTGACTCTAAGCCCGCCAAGAGAACTTTTTTCAGCTTTAACTGAACCGTGATGTTGTTGCATGGCGTTGTCGACAATTGCTAATCCTAATCCAGTGCCGCCAGTTTGACGAGCGCGATCTTCTTGTACCCGATAGAATGGACGGAAAATTGCTTCATACTGATCTTCTGGTACACCTTCACCATCGTCATCAACCAAAATATATAAGCTAGTTGAATCAATATAACACATAATTTTAACAGTAGAATGAGCATACTTTTTAGCATTTCGAATAACATTTTCTACTGCACTTGAGAGTAATGTGACACTACCATTAATAAAATAACGATCAGGATGTAAAATACGTTGACTGATAACGAGAGTAAAACCGCTCTGTTCTAATTCAAATTTCGCATCTTTAAAAACATCATCCCAAATTTTATGAACGGGGAAAACTTCACGTTTTAAATGATGATTGCTTTCTTTTCTTGAAAGTGCTAATAAATCATGAATCATATTATCTAATTTGAGAATTTCACCTTCAATTCGAGAAATTTCACTGGATTCTCCAGTACGGCGGCGTAATAACGATAGTGCTAACTGCATACGTGTTAGCGGGGTTTTTAGTTCATGTGAAATATTAGAAATTAGGCGTTGCTGATAGCTACTTAAGCGCTCTAATGCAATAATCATTTGATTAAAACTAGTACCAACTTGGCGAAGCTCCATAATCCCTTCTGTTTCAAGTTTTGGATTTACGGCTAAGTTTCCTCGTGCAACGGCATCTGCAGCAAGACGTAGTTCTTTCACAGGTTTAGCAATGCGATAAGATAGCCATAACATGACTGGCGTACTGACAAGTAAAAGTAGGAGAAGCATTAGCCACGGAGAATCAAACATATCATTAATATATTCTCTCTGCGCATCTACTTTTTTCATAAAATAGAGATTGTATGGTTTGCTATCTGATTTTGCTAAAAAGGGCCCATAAAACTCAATATTGTCAAAACGACGTTGTAAGGGATTATAATAATTTTTTGCTTTATACATAAACACATGAAACTCGTCAGATGTGTCGTCTTTTACCCCAGCAATATGAGAATCGATAGGATCTACAAGAATAATGTCAAAACCGTTAACGGACTTTAGTGATAAATTTCGGCGAGAGATTTCATCAAGATTATATTCTTGTACAACATAGCTAGTTTCTTGTTGCATAAGACGAAGTTGAAGGTCTTCTATTCTTTTAAAAATACGAGCATCTAGATTAGGAAGTAATAGTGCTAATGTAAGAACGATAGCAATAATTACCATAAACGAAGCAAAAATCTGATAGGCAAGATAAGTTCTAAAATTGGTGAGCTTTAACATAATATACCACACTAAATGACAAATCCCTCAACAGTGCAAGCAATGTGAGGGATTTTCTTTTGATATTATTTATTTTTCAGTAACAAGCAAATATCCACGTCCACGCAAGGTTTTAAACCAAGGCAAATCATCATTCCGTTCAGGAAGTTTTTTACGTAAATTGGATATATGCATATCAATTGCTCGATCATAAGGCGTTAGGCGTTTTCCTAAGATCTCTAAGCTAAGTAATTCACGTGATAAAATTTGACCTGGATTCCGCATAAGAATTTGTAATAAAGCAAATTCAGTACCAGTTAAATCAAGATCTTTACCTTCGTAAATAACTTGCTGACGACCAGGATGTAATTCTACACCCCCAAATTGAAGATGCTTACGATCATCTTCATGGTTTGGTTCGATAAAGTTATCTGCAATATGAACTGTTTTAGTATTGGCTGAACGGCGTAAAATTGCTTTAATTCGAGCAACTAATTCACGATCATTGAATGGTTTAGGTAAGTAATCATCAGCACCTAATTCTAAGCCTAAGACGCGATCAATTTCATCATCTCTTGCACTTAACATCAGTACTGGTGTTGAATAGCGCTGTCGAACTTGCTTTAACGTTTCAATTCCATTTAAGACTGGCATCATTACATCAAGTAATATGAGATCATAATTGTGAAACTCCAATTCATTCAATGCTTCTTGACCATTGTGTACGGTATGAATATCAAAACCTTCTAGTGAAAGTAATTCTGCAAGAAGCTCGGTTAAATCGATATCATCATCAACAAGTAAAATTTTTGGCATAGCACGATTTCCTATTCCATCTAACATTATTCTGTTAGTTTATCTTTATTTCTTTACATAAACTAATTCTATCTCACACTTTACCGAATTTTGTCAATTTATTCCACTTTTTTTATTTCATTCCAAATAAAATCTAGTTCAGATAAAGTGCAGTCTTGTGGCTTTTTCCCTTGCTGTTTAAGGACTTTCTCTACTTTCTTAAAGCGGTTTTCAAATTTTACATTTGCATTGCGAAGTGCTGTCTCTGCGTCAACTTTATGATGTCTACATAAATTTACGGTAGCAAAGAGCAGATCGCCTAATTCTTCCGCTAATTTTTCAGGTTGTTGCAGGATGATTTCTTCACGCACTTCATCCAGTTCTTCTTCTACTTTTTCAAAAACACCTTGCGGATTATCCCAATCAAAACCGACTTTTGCACAACGTTTTTGTAATTTATCCGCACGGGTCAGGGCAGGCAGAGCAAAAGGCAAATCATCTAAAATCGACTGTTGCTGTTTCGCTGCTTTCTCTTTGGCTTTTTGTGCTTCCCAATTTTGCAACGCTTCTTCGCTGTTATTCGCTGTAGTATCTCCAAAAACATGAGGATGGCGATAAATCAGCTTATCGTGAATGTCGTTTAGTACATCTTGAAAGCTAAATGTTCCTTCTTCTTTAGCTAATTGACTAAGAAATACTACCTGAAGTAATAAATCACCCAATTCTTCACGTAAAGCGGTACGATCTTGAGTATGAATTGCTTCTGCTACTTCGTAGCTTTCTTCTAATAAATTAGGAATCATCGAATCAAAGGTCTGCTTAATATCCCAAGGACAGCCAGTTTTCGGATCTCGCAGATGTGCGACGACTTGTAAAAATTGTTCAATACTAACCATATATTGCTCCCTAAATAAATCTATTGTCTGCCTATGTGAGATAAATGTCTATAACATTTGTCAATTTTGTTCAAGAGCGGTATGCTTAACGTTATTCATTTATCTAAATTCACCTGAATTTATAAGGAATCACTATGGATTTAGCCTATCTTCAAAAACTACCCCAAGCGGAATTTACCACTCGTCGTCAGCGTGTGTTTGAGCAAATGCAAGATAATTCAACGCTGATTGTGTTTACCGAAACGGAAAAGCGCCGTAATAACGACTGCGATTACCTGTTTCGTCCTGACAGCTACTTTTGGTATCTCACGGGCTTTGCGGAGCCGAAATCGGCGTTGGTGTTAATCAAAAGAGCGGGGCAGTGTGAGAGCTTGATTTTCTTACGGAAAAAAGATCCGCTCATGGAAACATGGAACGGTCGCCGTTTAGGGATTGAGCTTGCACCTAAAACGTTAGAGGTCAATGAAGCTTATGATATTGAAGATATTCGCTCCGTTTTTGCAAAAAAAATAGAAAATTTAACCGCTTGTTACTACGCTCGTGGCGTACAGACATGGGGCGATGACATTGTATTTAGTGCATTTGATGCCGTTAAAGCAAACCGTCAGCAACCACCAACAACACTTATTGATTGGCAACCGATGTTGTCAGAAATGCGCTTGTTTAAGTCTGAAGCAGAAATCGCCTTGTTGCAACAAGCGTGCCAAATTTCTGCTTTTGGGCATATTCGAGCGATGAAACAAACTCGCCCGAACCGTTATGAAATGGAAATTGAGGGGGAAATTCAGCACGAATTTTCTCGCTTTGGCTCACGTTTTGTCTCTTACAATCAAATTGTTGCCAGTGGCGATAACGCCTGTATTTTGCACTACAACGAAAACGACCAAGTATTGAAAGACGGCGATTTGTTATTGATTGATGCAGGGGCGGAGTTTGCAATGTACGCTGGCGACATTACCCGAACTATTCCGATTAATGGCAAATTTTCGCCAGCCCAACGTGAAGTGTATGAAATTGTGCTAGAAGCGCTCAAAGAAGCGACCAAGCTGCTTGTGCCAAAAAGCTCAATCAAATTAGCGAATGATAAAGCTGTCCGCATTATGACAGAAGGCTTGGTGCGCTTAGGCATTCTTAACGGCAATGTTGATGAACTGATTGAAAACAAAGCCTACAAACCATTCTATATGCACGGCTTAGGGCACTGGCTTGGTTTAGATGTTCACGACGTGGGCGACTACGGTAATGAGCGAGATCGCCCGTTGGAAATTGGTATGGTACTGACCGTCGAACCGGGTTTATATATCCCGAAAGATGCCGATGTGCCAGAGCAGTACAAAGGGATCGGCATTCGCATTGAAGATAACTTATTGATTACCGAATATGGCAATAAAAATTTAACATCAGGTGTACCGAAAGAGATTGATGAGATTGAATTGATAATGGCGGCTGTGTGAAAATTTTGACAGAGTAACCATTTTCGTTAGAATGCAAAATATGATTTTTTATAAGAGGCAAACACAATGACACAAGTTTATAATTTCAGTGCAGGGCCAGCAATGATGCCAACGGCTGTTTTAGAAAAAGCACAGGCGGAATTGCTTAACTGGCAAAATCAGCACACATCAGTAATGGAAGTAAGCCACCGTGGTAAGCTGTTTATGGAGATGATCACCGAGTGCGAAAAAGATTTCCGTGAGTTGTATCACATTCCAAATAACTACAAAATTCTCTTTTTGCAAGGCGGGGCGAGAGGGCAGTTTGCGGCGATCCCGATGAATTTGATCGGCGAAAAGGGCAAAGCGCTCTATCTTACTAGCGGACATTGGTCGGCAACGGCGGCAAAAGAAGCCCGTAATTTCTGTGAAATTGATGAAATTAACATCTTAGCACAAGGCGATGAACTGAAAGTCGGCAACCTTGATTTTAGCGATATTGCCGAACAATACGATTATGTTCACTACTGCCCGAATGAAACCATTAGTGGTGTGGAAATTTTCGAGTTGCCAAAGGTGGGCAATGCGGTGCTGGTGGCGGATATGTCGTCTAACATTCTGTCTCGTGCAATCGACATCAGCAAATTTGGCATTATCTACGCTGGGGCACAAAAGAACTTAGGGCCGGCAGGGATTACCATTGTGATTGTGCGTGAAGATTTGATCGGCAAAGCTCGCAAAGCCACGCCGTCCATTTGGAACTACGAAACCCAAGCCAACAACGATTCAATGATCAACACGCCGCCGACGTTTGCGTGGTATCTCTGCTCGTTGGTCTTTAAACATCTGCTTGAATTGGGTGGATTAGCTGAAATGGAAAAACGTAATCACGCCAAAGCGGAATTGCTTTACAACTACCTTGACCAAAGCTCGTTCTATCGCAATACCGTAGCAAAAAACAACCGCTCTTTAATGAACGTTACTTTCACTACAGGCAATGATGAGTTAAATGCAAAATTTGTCGCAGAAGCGACCGCTTGCGGTTTACAAGCCCTAAAAGGACACAAGGTGTTAGGCGGAATGCGTGCCTCAATCTATAACGCCATGCCAATCGAAGGCGTGCAAGCATTGATTGCATTTATGCAGAAGTTTGAACAAGAAAACCAATAATAAAGGAATCGATATGCAATTTATCAACATCGCCAACGAAGGAGTTAAAACGTTAGCTCCCTATCAAGCAGGTAAGCCGATTGAAGAGCTTGAGCGTGAATTGGGGATTTCAAATATTGTCAAACTTGCGTCAAATGAAAACCCGTTTGGCTTTCCTGAAAGTGCGAAGCAAGCGATTTTAAAGCAACTTAATGATTTAACTCGCTATCCTGATGCGAATGGTTTTGAACTCAAAGCAACTATTGCCAAAAAGTTTGGGGTGAAGCCTGAACAAATCACTTTAGGTAATGGCTCAAACGATCTGCTTGAGCTGTTCGCTCATACCTTTGCGAGCGAAAAAGATGAAATTATCTATTCGCAATATGCCTTTATTGTCTATCCGCTTGTGACTAAAGCGATCAATGCAGTGGCACGTGAAATCCCTGCGAAAAATTGGGGACACGATTTGGCGGCGTTTGAGCAAGCGATCAACGACAAAACTAAGCTGATTTATATCGCCAACCCAAATAACCCGACAGGTAATTTTTTATCTGAGAGCGAAATTGATGCTTTTCTTGCTAAAGTACCAAGTAAAGTGATTGTGGTGCTGGACGAGGCTTACACGGAATTTACCGACCCGAAAGAGCGGTTAGATTCCTTTGCTTTAGTGCAAAAATACCCGAATTTGATCGTCTCTCGCTCGCTTTCTAAAGCTTACGGTTTGGCAGGGTTGCGAATTGGTTATGCGGTTTCTCACCCTGAAATTGCCGACTTGCTCAACCGTGTACGTCAGCCGTTTAACTGCAATAGTCTTGCGTTAGCTGCCGCCATTGCTGTAATGCAAGATGATGCGTTTATTGAGAAAGTGGCTGAAAATAACCGCAATGAAATGCAACGTTATGAAGCTTTCTTCAACGCAAATCAATTAGATTATATTCGTTCCAAAGGTAATTTTATTACGGTGGATCTAAAACAGCCTGCCCAACCCATTTATCAAGCCTTGCTACATGAGGGCGTGATCGTTCGTCCAATTGCAGGTTATGGTATGCCGAATCATTTGAGAATCAGTATTGGATTGCCGGAAGAAAATGATCGTTTCTTTGTAGCATTAACGAAAGTCTTAGGGTAGATGAATAAAATAATAAAACCACCATTAGCGGTGGTTTTATTGTTTATATGATAGTTACGCTTTCTCAGTTTTTTTAGATGCGTGTTCTGCCATTCTTCTACGGATTTCGCGGCGCTCTTTTGATAATTCAGCATTACGGATCATGTAATCATCTACACGATTTTCATAGTCATCTTTCATGTTATGGATAATGGCTCGAATTTCATCAATAGACATATTATCAGTAATATATTGATTTAAATTCTCTAAAAGCAATGCACGTTTTTGATTATCACGGATCTTTCTATCGTTATCTGCTGTTTCACGTAGCAGTTTATTTTTTAAACGATAAAGATGTACATAATCTAACATATCTTGGAAAGGTTGTTTTTTATTACTATCCATTGAAATTTCCTCATAGTAGGTAAAGTAGTTCATATAAATCGTAGACTGGTTATTCTTTAGTGTCAAAAGGTTTGTGAAAAATTGTGAAGATAACTTGATAAAGTTTAAGGGAATAAATAACATTAGTCAGATATAAAAAATAGCGCTATGCCCAGCACTGTGCAATGTGCTAGAATAACGAGATCAAATTTGAAAAGAATTTTTATTAGGAGAAATCAATGACAAGCGCGAATAAACGTTCCGTTCCTACACTTTTTTCATCAAAAACAGATATCTATAGCCATCAAGTTCGTATTGTTTTGGCAGAAAAAGGGGTGGCATATGAAATTGAAAATATTGCACCTGGTTCAATTTCTGAGGATTTAGTAGAAGTTAATCCACGAGGAACAGTTCCAACGCTTGTTGATCGTGATTTAGTCTTATCTAATGCACGAATTATTATGGAATATTTGGATGAGCGTTTCCCTCATCCTCCATTAATGCCTGTTTATCCTGTATTACGTGCACAGTGCCGTTTGAATATGCATCGTATTCAGAATGATTGGTACTCATTAATGGACTTTATTGATCGTGATCCAACGACACCTGATGCTCAAAAAGCACTAAATCAGTTACGTGAAGAAGTATTAGCACTAGGTCCTGTATTTGCAGACTCTACCTATTTTTTAAGTGAAGATTTTAGTTTAGTGGATTGCTATGTGGCTCCATTACTTTGGAAAATGAGTAGCTTAGGTGTTGAATTTACAGGTGCAGGCGCTAAAGCGGTCAAGGCTTATATGAGCCGTGTCTTTAAGCGAGATAGTTTTGTGCAATCTATCGGCGGTAGCGTACCTAAAAATCTAATGGACGACAAAGATTAATGAAAGCCTTACGCCCTTATCTTTACCATGCTTATTACAACTGGATCATTGATAATGACAATACCCCTTATTTATTAGTCAATGCACAATATCCAGATGTAGATGTACCCATGGAATTTGTTCGTGATGGTAAAATTATCTTAAATATTTCACCACGTTCTATTGGTCAATATGTTGTAAACGATGAATTCATTAGCTTTAGTGCTAGATTCCAGGGTATGCTACGTGATATCTATATTCCATTTGGTGCTGCAGAAGCGATTTATGCACAAGAAAATGGAGATGGTGTGATGTTTCAAGAAGAGCCATTTTATTCAGAAGAAAGCTATCTAAAACGCATGGCATCTAAACAACCTGAACTTGAAAAGAAAGCGCCAATTAAGAAAAAAAGCTCACATCTAAAACTTGTTAAATAACATTATCAAAGTTTAGCATTGCCCTTATTCCTGATGGTTTAAGGGCATTTTATTTCTGTTAAGCGATAAATTTTTGAACCGCACGAATAACTGCATCGGGTTTTTCAGCATGAACCCAATGGTCCGCATTACTGACGACAAAGGATCTTGCTTGTGGAAATTGTGTCAGAATCTGTTTTGTATCTTTATCTTGTAAATAATCCGATAGCGCACCTTTAATAAAAAGTGTGGGTTTATCCACAAAAACAGGGTTCCACCCCATTAAATTTGCATAATTCTGTCTTAAGCCTGATAGATTAAATTTAAATGACTCAGGGCTTTGTGGATCAAAGGATTTCAACATAAATTGTTGAATCCCTTCATCATCAATCCCTTTAGCAATTGCCAGCTTTGCTTCTTGGCGATTTGCTGGCTTTTCTGCTTTTACCGCAAATAACCCTGCAAAAATATCATCATGACGATGAAGATGGTAAGCAACAGGTGCAATATCAATAACGACTAATTTATCGACAAGTTCTGGGGCAATATGTGCAAGTGTCATTGCTGTTTTTCCGCCCATAGAATGCCCAATAAGAATCACATTATCCAGTTTGAGATGAACTAAAAGATCGCGTAGATCTTCAGCCATCACTGCATAATTCATGGTATCGCTGTGAAAAGACTGTCCATGATTGCGTAGGTCAACTCTTAAAATATTAAATTGTTCAGAAAAAGCTCTGGCGATAACACCTAAGTTATTGAGATCGCCGAACAAACCGTGGATAAATACCATGGTTTGTGCTGAATTTGTTTCAGGAAGAGACGCTTTTTGAAATTGATGATGAAGATACATTTTTTCTGCCATTTTTTATCTAAAATTTATCCAAATATCGTATTTAGATCCTGTCAAAAAGATCGGAAATGCGTATAATGCCTAGAATTTTTCTGGAATCAAGTTATTTAGGGGACAAGATGAAAACAATCGAAGTTGATGATGAATTATACCATTATATTGCAAGCAGAACTCAGTCTATTGGTGAAAGTGCGTCAGATATTTTGCGTCGTTTACTACGTTTACCAGCTTCACCACAGCCGTTTGTACTTGTACAAGAAAATATGCTGAATGAGTTAAAAGATCTCGCTAAATTGCCGAAGAAAAAACAATCACTTAATCAGCAAGAAAAAATTGTAAAACAGATTGAGTTTGTACTTGCATCAAGTGCATTTATTAATGAAACTAAAGGTGTAAATCGTTTTTTACAGCTACTTTCTGCTATTTATCGCGCAGATCCAGAAGGATTTTCTCATGCGACAGAAAATGTTCAAGGCAGTGAACGTATTTATTTCGCTCGAGATGAACAAACTATTTTAGCCACGGGCTCAAGTGTAAAAGCGAAGCAAATTCCAGATTCGCCATTTTGGGTAATTACCAACAACAATACGGAACGCAAGGGTATTATTCTTTGTGCATTAATGAATGCGTTAGAGTTACCTGAAGAATTAGTTGCTCGTATTAAATCCCTATTTAATTAGTCAAAGATATCTATGCCTTTAGTAGAATTTCCTGTTTTTCCCATTGTACATTGGGCTGAGAAAAAGGCTCAATCGTGTGCGGTTGTGTGGGAAAAAGGAAATTCTGTCTTCTCTTCTCTTCCTTCATCTATTTCTTGGCAGTCATTATCCCAATTCCTTGTGCAAGCGGTGAGTTTGATGGATTTTTTTGCAAAAGAGCATCGCGTTATCGCCTATTTAGGTTCAGATCGATTCATTGGGTTACTTTGTTATTGTGGTGCTTTAACAAGTGGCAGACAGATTTTAATGTTAAACCCGGCAATAACTGAGCAACAGAGAGAGCAAATCTTGCAGAATAATCAAATTAAGATTTTGATAACCGATCAGCTTTTTGTAAAATTTTTTGAGAATCCGACCGCTTGTAAAAGCGATTTAAATCAAGTAATCACCCCTTTAGATTTACATCAGCCTGCAACGTTGACCTTAACATCAGGGTCGTCAGGTAAACCAAAAGCTGTTGTTCATACCATGGCGCAACATCTAGCCAATGCCCAAGGGGTTTGCGATTTTATGCACTTTAGTGAAACAAACTCTTGGCTACTGAGTTTGCCGTTGTTTCACGTATCAGGGCAGGGCATTGTATGGCGTTGGCTAATGCAAGGTGCGACGCTTTATATTAGCGAGACAAAAAACAGCTTTTGGCACTCATTATCTAAAGTAAGCCACGCTTCTTTAGTGCCAACCCAATTACAGCGTTATTTAGACTGGCTTGGTAATAAACATATTTCACAACATATTTTGTTAGGCGGTACCGCAATTCCTGAAGATTTGATTGTTCAAGCCCAAAAACAAGGGATCACCACTTACGTAGGTTATGGTATGACCGAAATGGCATCGACCATTTGCGCTGTGAAAAATGAGAGAGATAATGTTGGTTTCCCTTTAGCCAATCGAGAAGTAACTATTGTTGAAAATGAAATTTGGGTGAGAGGTCAAAGTTTAGCGTTAGGTTATTGGAATAAAGGCGAAATAATACCATTAACGAATCAAGATGGCTGGTTTGCCACGAAAGATCGTGGTGCTTGGAACTCTCAAGGAAAATTAACGGTATTAGGCAGATTGGATAATATGTTTATTTCAGGCGGCGAGAATATTCAGCCAGAAGAAATAGAGCAGATTTTATTATTGCACCCTTGGGTAACGCAGGCGTTTGTCGTGCCAGTGTCTGATGTGGAATTTGGCGAACGTCCTGTGGCTGTTGTTGCATTAAGCGAACCATTTCATCAACAAGCGGTCAGTTCATTGCAAGATTTTGCAAAACAGCGCTTAGAAAAATTTAAACAACCTATTCAATATTTCCCCTTAGATAAAGGTATTGAGCAAGGAAGTGGGATTAAAATTTCCCGTAAGCAAATCAAAGAGTATGTAGCACAACGTATAAGAGAGAACCATGTTTAAAAAGTCATTTTGGTTAGCAATATGTTTATCCTTCTTTTCAGTTGCCGTGCAAGCAGCACCTGAAGATGTTATTTCAGCAGATGATCTAAAATTACAGTTAGATTCTGTAAAAGCAGATACATCGGGTGAATCGACACAATTAGCGAAGAACCTAGAAGGTGCGATTGGCTTTCTTGAAAAAGCAAAGAAGCAAGAACAAGATCTTGTTGCGTTACAAACTAAAGTTGCAGACGCACCTAAAACGCTGAATTCTTATCAGCAGAGCATTGCTAAACTAACAGAAGATCTCAAAGATGAAACGAATCGTTTTACACAATTAGAAACGTCAGAATTAGAGAAAAAACAAGACAGTATTCACCAAGAATTGAACACATTACAAGCAGCATTAAATGAAGTGAATGCAAGCTTGACCACTTATCGTTCAGCAACAGAACAAACACGAAAACAGACAGCAGAAAATAATCAGCAAGCAGAGAAATTAACCCGTTGGAAATATAACAGCAAAGCCAGTAAATCGCTCATTGATAAATATAATGCGGAACTAAAATTTATTGATGCTAATAACAAATATAATCTTTATCTTGGACAAAATGTCGATTTACTGCTCTCGGTTGATGAAGCAAAACGTTCAGAACTTACCCTAAAACAACAGATTTTGCAAAAACAGCTTACCGATCTGCAAGAAGTGCTGAACGCTAACCGCCTAAAAGCTTATGAGGCACAAGCAAAACAAGCCGAAGAGTTAAAAGCGAATAATAAAGTTGAAAATCCATTGATTCATGATGAATTGTCGATCAATACGGATCTTAGTCAATTTTTAGTCGAGCAAACTCAAAAAGCGAATACTTTATCGCGTGATAATTTACGAGCAAAAAATGTTTTAGATAGTCTAACCCAGACACAACGTAATATTGAAGAGCAAATTAGTGCCCTTCAAGGGACGTTGGTGCTTTCACGCATTATTAATCAGCAAAAACAAGCGTTACCAACAGAGAGTTTGATTAAAGGGTTAGCAAATGACATTGCGAATCTTCGTGTTGAGATATTTAACTTATCACAAAGTCGTGATGAGCTTTATAACATTAATAATGTAATTTCAAAGATTGAAACGACGAATAAAGTTCTCTTTGATGATAATGAAAAGAAAACACTGACCAGTATTCTTACAGAGCGTGAAAAAATTATTATTGATTTAATTAAAACATTAAATCTACAGCTCAATCTATCTAATGAAATTGAAGCTACGCAACGCCAAATCATTACGATCAGTGATAATCTGCAAAACCAGCTACAGCAACAGAGCTTTTGGGTTAAAAGTAATAATCCTATCGATCTTTCATGGTTAGAAACCTTCCCTAAACAAGCGATTGCAGAATTGGCGATGTTAACCCGTTATTTAGGGTTTGAGAATTTAGGAGAAAATTTACCTTCTACCTTGGCATTTATTGGTATGTTATTGCTAATTTATGGGGCGATTTTATGGAAGAAACCAGCCATTAAAGCCAGATTAGCGGTATTGAATAGTCAGATTAATACGCTTAAAAACGATAGTCACTGGCACTCACCAGAGGCAATGTTATGGACCATTATTTTAGCCTTACCAAGTGGCTTGATGTTTCTTGTCATCGCGACTGTTGTATTGTATCTCTTTTTCCCAGACCCTCTTGCTGCATGGGGTTGGGTAATAAAAGCGGTTGGTTATTGGCTGTTTTTTGCAACGATTTTATCCTTGTTACGTCCAAATGGATTAGCCTATCGCCATTTTGGCATGCCACAAACAAGTAATGAGATTTTCCAACGTATTATAAAGCAGTCTGTATGGATTGTGGTTTTACTGTTGGTGTCATCCATATTCTCTCAAGTTGAAGTGATTGGATTTACCAACGATGTGATTGGTCAGGTTGTGACTATTGTTGCCCTAGCATTATGTACCTTTGTGGTACGTCCGTTACTCGATCGTGGTATTCAAGAATATGAAAATGCGAAAACAGAAGATGGCAAAAAACGCAGTGTTAGCCTATTTAAACTTTTACGTTTTGTTCTCTTTATCGTACCGCTTACGTTAATCGTATTAATCATTCTAGGTTATTACTATACGGCGGTTTATCTCATTGAACATATTATCAAAACCTATTTAGTCGCATTGGTTTGGGTATTTGGGCGTTATTTTGCTTATCGTTCGTTAACGATCTCATCTCGCCGTATGGCATACCGCCGTTTACAGAAAAAACGGGAAAAATTAAGAGAACAAAACTTAGAACAAAATAAAGAAGAGCCAAAAGATAAACCTGAAGAAGTGATAAAAATTTCAACGGTCAATGAACAAATTTTCCGTATGGCAGATTTGATTGGTTGGGTTGTATTATTTGTCTCTTTATATGCAATTTGGTCTGATTTGATCAGTATTGCTTATTATCTCAATAATGTGATTTTATGGGAGCAGGTTGAAACCACCTCAAAAGGTACCGTCGTAGAATCGGTTACGTTACTGAATATTTTGCGTTCTATCCTTTATGTGACTATCACTTATGTCCTTGTGAAGAACATTAAAGGGATACTCGAAGTCACTTTCTTCTCTCGATTAAAATTATCGAAAGGAACGCCACATACCATTACCGCAGTATTAACCTATTTTATTGTTTGTTTTGGAAGTATTTCGGCGTTTTCTGCGCTAGGAATCTCATGGAGTAAAATTCAGTGGGTATTTACGGCACTTTCTGTCGGTCTAGGTTTCGGGGTGCGAGAAATTTTTGGTAGTTTTGTCTCTGGGACAATTTTATTATTTGAACGCCCGATTCGTGTTGGCGATAAAGTGACGGTTGGCAACTTTACAGGGGTCATTACCCGTATCCGCTTGAGATCGACAACCTTAGTGGACGATGAACATAAAGAAGTTGTATTACCAAACCAAGCATTTGTCACGGACCGTTTTATTAACTGGACATACAATAATACGATTACCAGATTGCAAATTATCATTAAGATCAGCACAGAGGCGAATTTAGAGCTTGTACGGAACTTATTATTCCAAGTAGCAAGCGAAGCCCCTAAAGTGATGGAAGAACCATCACCAAATGTAAATTTAGTCGGATTTGGTGATGGATGGATTGAACATGAATTTACGGTTTATGTTCCTGAATTAGACGACCGCAGTGCAACACGTAATTTCCTTTATAAAAGGATTACTGAATTATTTAACCAACATCATATTAAAATTGCCTTCAATCAAATGGATGTGCATTTGCATCAACCCCAAGAGAAAAGAAGGCTGATTAAATCTTTTAAATAAGGAAACGAATTCATGGCAGGCAACAGCATTGGACAACTTTTTAAAGTCACTACTTTTGGCGAGTCACACGGTATTGCATTAGGCTGTATCGTCGACGGTGTTCCCCCTAATATGCAACTGAGTGAAGCAGATTTACAACCTGATTTAGATCGTCGCAAACCAGGAACATCTCGTTATACCACACCACGTCGTGAAGATGATGAAGTTCAAATTCTCTCGGGCGTTTTTGAAGGTAAAACAACAGGTACGAGCATAGGTTTAATCATCAAAAATGGTGACCAACGTTCACAAGATTATGGTGACATTATGCATAAATATCGCCCAGGGCATGCAGATTATACCTATCAACAAAAATATGGTATCCGTGATTATCGTGGCGGTGGACGATCATCAGCACGTGAAACGGCAATGCGTGTAGCAGCGGGCGCAATTGCTAAAAAATATCTCAGAGAACAATTTGGTATTGAAGTCCGTGGTTATTTGTCACAAATTGGTGCTGTAAAAATTGATCCTAAAACGGTAGAAAATATTGAAAAAATTGATTGGCAACAAGTCAACAGCAATCCTTTTTTCTGTCCTGATCCGATTGCCATCGAAAAATTTGATGAGTTAATTCGTGAATTAAAAAAAGAAGGTAATTCGATAGGCGCAAAATTGACTGTTATTGCAGAACACGTTCCCGTTGGTTTAGGTGAACCTGTTTTTGATCGTCTTGATGCTGATCTTGCTCATGCCTTAATGTCGATTAATGCAGTAAAAGGCGTTGAGATTGGTGATGGTTTTGATGTTGTGGAACAAAAGGGTAGTGAGCATCGTGATGAAATGACCCCAGATGGTTTCTGTTCAAATCACGCTGGTGGTATTTTAGGGGGAATTAGCTCGGGTCAGCCAATTATTGCCCATATTGCGCTAAAACCTACTTCCAGTATTACTGTCCCAGGTAAAAGCGTGAATATCAATAATGAACCTGTTGAAGTGGTTACTAAAGGTCGCCACGACCCTTGCGTTGGTATTCGTGCTGTACCTATTGCAGAAGCGATGATGGCGATTGTGTTGCTTGATCATCTATTACGTTTTAAAGCCCAGTGTAGATAAATGCTTTATCTACACAGCAGATTTTTTGAAACATAACGATTTATTCTTTTCATCATAAATAGTACAAGCGGTTAGATTTAACAATAAATTCACAAAATTTAGAGATAATGTTACCGCTTGGATTATTTTTCTACAACAGCGTGAAAAAAACTTCACAAATCTCACCGCTTGTTTCCTACCAAATTAGCGTAAAATCGCTTATAATCTCACCCTTTCTAACTCAAATTAACTAAACCGAATTCTTTTTAAAATTTTGAAGGTAATACAATGTCTGAAGTCGAAAACCAAGAATTAGATCTCAATGGCGAAATGATTGCTCGCCGTGAAAAATTAGCTCAATTACGTGAGCGTGGTAATCCATTCCCGAATACATTCCGCCGTGAAGATAAAGCGGAAGATCTACATAAGCAATATGATGAAGTTGATGGCGAAGAACTTAAAGCCAAAGAAATTCCTGCAGTGGTGGCAGGGCGTATTATGTTGCGTCGTGTGATGGGTAAGGCGACATTTATTACCATTCAAGATGTCAGCGGTCAAATTCAGCTTTATGTAGCGCGTGATAACTTGCCTGAAAATGAATATGAAAATACCGTTGGTCTGTTAGATTTAGGCGATATTGTTGGTGTGAAAGGAACATTGTTCAAAACCAAAACGGGCGAATTGACCGTGCGTGCAGCCGAATTACAGCTTTTAACCAAGGCACTTCGCCCATTGCCAAACAAACACAAAGGCTTAACCGACCAAGAAACTCGTTACCGTCAGCGTTATTTGGACTTAATTGCGAACGAAGAGTCTCGCCGTGCTTTTGTGATCCGCTCAAAAGTAGTGTCAGGTATCCGTCAATTCTTCTTAGAGAAAGATTTTATTGAAGTTGAAACTCCGATGTTACAAGTGATCCCAGGCGGTGCAGCGGCAAAACCATTTATTACGCACCACAACGCCTTAGACGTGGATATGTATTTGCGTATCGCCCCTGAGCTTTACTTAAAACGCCTTGTAGTTGGCGGTTTTGAGCGTGTATTTGAGTTAAATCGTAACTTCCGTAACGAAGGCGTTTCGGTGCGTCACAACCCTGAGTTTACGATGATCGAGTATTATCAAGCCTATGCGGATTACCACGATTTAATGGATAACACAGAGGAATTATTACGCAAACTAGCCTTAGATATTTTGGGAACAACCACTGTACCTTACGGCGAATATGTGTTCGATTTCGGCAAACCGTTTGAGCGTATCACCATGCACGAAGCAATTGTGAAATACGGCAACGGTATCTCAATGGATGATTTACACGATTTCGACAAAGCCGTTGCGATTGCTAAAGGCTTAAACATTGAAATTCAAAAATCGTGGGGATTGGGTTTTGTGGTAAATGCGATCTTTGAAGAAGTGGCAGAACATCAATTAATTCAGCCAACATTCTTAATGGCTCACCCAGCGGAAATTTCACCGCTTGCTCGCCGTAACGATGAAAATCCAGAAGTAACAGACCGCTTTGAGTTATTTATCGGCGGA
Organism: Glaesserella australis; assembly: GCF_003260095.1. GTDB lineage: Bacteria > Pseudomonadota > Gammaproteobacteria > Enterobacterales > Pasteurellaceae > Glaesserella > Glaesserella australis. The sequence goes on along the minus strand of NZ_PTPX01000003.1, from coordinate 20,093 downwards.
CGTGAAATCGGTAACGGCTTCTCAGAATTAAATGATGCCGAAGACCAAGCAGAACGTTTCCAAGCTCAAGTGCAAGCGAAAGAAGCGGGCGATGATGAAGCGATGTTCTACGATGATGATTTCGTGGTGGCTCTTGAACACGGCTTACCGCCAACGGCAGGCGAAGGCTTAGGCATTGATCGTTTAGCGATGATTTTCGCTAACGCACCGTCAATTCGTGATGTGATCTTATTCCCTGCGATGCGTCAGAAATAAGTTAATCTATCTAATCCAAAAGGACGCTTAAGCGTCCTTTTTTACTTCTCTACAAACTGATTACTTTGCTGAATTAATTGCAAGAAGAGCGCAAGTGGCGGGCGGCTAGTCTGTTTTTCACCCTGTGCATTGAAATGCTCAAAATCCCCTTTGCGATCGACTTGATATTGTTCGCCATCAGGCATAATCGCCACATTCCATTTATAGTTAGATGCAAGAAGCCATTTACGGTCATTTTCTTTTGTTAAATCAATCCCTTGTGCATAATCTTGAATCGGTGATGTTACCCCTAAAAATTGACTAAGTAGCGTTGGCACAATGTCTAAATGGCTTGATAATGGTAGATAACGACTCTTATCTCCTTGCCAGTACATTAACATTGGCACTTGAATGCGATTTTTTGCAAAAACATCGCCTGAACTGACCGCTTGTTCAGCAATATCAGCAGTGATAATAATCAGCGTACTTTTGGTTAAGCCCTGTTGTTCAAGAGTTTGCCAAATATCGTTAAATTGCCAATCAAGCACTTTTGTTTGTTGAGCATAATCAATGCCCGCCGGTAAATTGAGATCTAAATAGCTGAAAAAAGGTTTTTCATTGCGTTTATTTATCCATGTTTTCCACTGCTCAATCGCATCTAAACTCCCTTTGGCTTTAGGTAATTTGAATTGAGCAAATAAGGCTCTTTGATAAATCGGTTCTGCAAAGCCATTATGTGAAAATAGCCCGAATTGGTATTCCAATTGCTGTAAACGAGAAATGAATAAAGATGGCTCTTTCTCATTTAAAATTGCATCTAAATAACGTCCACTTAAACCATAAAACAAGCCTACAATACTGCTACTAATGTTATCGCCACTACTGTAATGTTGCATAAAGCGACGAGAAGATTGGCTGACTTGATAAAGCGACGGCATATTTTCTGCAGTAATGGCATCGTTTTTCAAACCAGACAGATTGATAAATAACAGGTTAGCTTTATGTTGTGGTTCGGTAAATTGCAATGATTTCTTTGGATAATTGAGATAAAAGGTATCTAAACGCCCTGTTTCTTCAATTTGTTGTTCTAAGGCAGAGCGATCGATTAAGCCGTGTTTTTCAAGAAAACTACGTGCAGTCATCGGATAAGCTAACGGATAATTTGCTTTTTGTGCCGTAATTGGACGGTAGAGCGACATATCTGCCCACGCATAAAGCAAATGGGTTGCCATAAAACAGCTTAAGAAAATCATCGCAACATATTTGCCCCATTTTTGACGGTTAAAGCTGCGCAATTTGTTCCAACACCAACGGGAATAGAGCATTTCTACCAGTAAAATCAATGGCATAGGCACAAAAAGAAGTTGCCACTGACGTGTTAATTCCCCTTCACCATTTGGGTTGACTAAAAGATCCCAAACTAATGGTGATAAATGGAGATAAAAACGCTTAAAGACTTCGGTATCTAAGAGCAAAACCGTCATACCAACGGTTGCAAATATAACCGAAATACTACGAAAGGCCCGATTGTTTTTAATGATAAAACTGAGTGGGAAGAGTAGCAGTAAGTAAAGGGCAAAGACCACAAAGCTAAAATGACCAAATAAGCTGATAAAGAAATAGAGTTTTCCAAACAGGGTATTTGGCCAGTCTGCATTAAAGGCATAACGAGAAGAGATCAGCAACGCCACTACGATATTAAATAACGCAAACCAATGCCCCCAACTGATGCGTTGAGAAGTCTCTTCTCGATATTGGCGAGAATTTTCAGGTAATAAGTGGCGAAGTTGATTCAACATATTATTTTGCTGATTTAAGTGAATTTTTTAATGCTGAACTAAAAGCATCGGCTAAGGCTTCACGTTGTTGTGGCGTTTGAACATTGGTAACTAAAATATTTGTCACGATGTTTCCAAGCGCCATTAAAGAGAGATCAACAGGTGCTTTATGTTTTTCTAAGGTAATAATTAAATCGTTTAATAATGCATCGAGTTGTTTATCTTGATATTTTGATTTTGTTGCCATTTTGATAATGATGTTTTGAAAAATAAAATTGGGAGAATACTAGCATAAAAGCTAGCAACAAGCGGTCAGATTTAGCGAAAATTTTGCAAAATTTCTTTAAAATCTGCCCGCTTGTATTACTTAATTGCGACCATTGAGCCAAAATTAAAGCATTGGAACCACAGTTCCACTTGCTTAAAGCCCGCCTGTTTTAAACGTGTTTTATGTGTGTCGATACTGTCAGTCAACATCACATTTTCAAGGGCTGTACGTTTTTGGCTTACTTCCAACTCACTGTAACCATTTGCACGTTTAAAAGTATGATGTAAATCAATCAACAGTCCATTCATGGTGTTATCTTCAAAGGTAAACTTTTCAGATAAGACCAACACGCCATTAGGATTTAACCCTTGATAAATCTTACTCAATAATGCCAAGCGGTCTTCTCGTGGCAAAAATTGTAAAGTGAAATTCAGCACGACCATCGATGCATTCTGGATTTCCACTTGGCGAATATCATCACATAAAATCTCAACAGGGATTTCAGAATGATAGGCTTCCAAATGGCGACGACAACGTTCTACCATCGGCTCTGAATTATCGACCCCAATAATATGCACGCCAGATTTATCGACATTACGTCGGATCGACAAGATCCCCGCCCCACGAGAGCAGCCTAAATCATAGACATTTGAATGGTGCGTCACAAAACGAGCCGCCAACATACCAATAGCGGTAATGATGTTAGAATAGCCAGGGACTGAACGTTGAATCATATCGGGAAAGACTTCAGCCACAGACTCATCGAATGTAAAATCACCTAATTTTTCAATAGGTGCGGAAAATAGCGTATCTTTAGACATACTTTATTTAGCATAAATTTAAGAAGGGGATATTGTACTCTAAATCGCTCTTTTAGGGAAAAAATTCACATAATATTCCTTTTTCCTAATATCCCTTTTTCTGATATAATCTTGCCAATTTTTACGGTCTATTTTATGACCGTGGTCAATTTAAAATGAAATAGGAATAACAATGTCAGAACAAGAACAAAAGCAACAAACTAGCTATGATTCTTCCAGCATTAAAGTCTTACGTGGTCTTGATGCCGTACGTAAACGCCCGGGAATGTATATTGGCGATACCGACGACGGTACAGGTTTACACCACATGGTTTTTGAAGTGGTCGATAATGCGATTGACGAAGCCTTGGCGGGATACTGTAATGACATTGTGGTGACTATTCATTCGGACAATTCTGTTTCAGTACAAGATGACGGACGTGGTATTCCTGTGGGTATTCACCCTGAAGAAGGTGTTTCAGCGGCTGAAGTCATTATGACGGTATTACACGCAGGCGGTAAGTTTGACGATAACTCTTACAAAGTATCGGGCGGTTTGCACGGCGTGGGTGTTTCTGTGGTAAATGCACTTTCATCTAAATTACAGCTGACTATTCGTCGTGAAGGTCATGTGCATGAACAGTTTTATAGCTTAGGCGATCCTGATGCGCCTTTAGCTGTCATTGGCGAAACTGAAAAAACAGGGACAACCGTTCGCTTTTGGCCAAGTTACGATATTTTCAAAAACAAAACCGAATTTGAGTATGCGATTTTATCAAAACGCTTGCGTGAGCTTTCGTTCTTAAATTCAGGTGTATCCATTCGTTTAGTCGATGAGCGTAACGATAAAGAAGAGCATTTCAAATACGAAGGCGGTATTCGTGCTTATGTGGAATACCTTAACGAAGGCAAAAATGTGATTCACCCAACGCCGTTCTATCTTTCGACAGAAAAAGATGGCATTGGTATTGAAATCTCAATGCAGTGGAATGATAGTTTCAACGAAAATGTCTATTGCTTTACCAATAACATTCCACAACGTGATGGCGGTACGCACTTAGCGGGTTTCCGTGGCGCATTAACTCGTGCTTTGAAAAACTATATGGAAACAGGTGCAAAACTGAAAAAAGAAGACGCTAAAATTGATGCGTCAGGTGACGATGCCCGTGAAGGTTTAGTTGCGGTGATTTCGGTTAAAGTGCCAGATCCAAAATTCTCATCTCAAACCAAAGATAAATTGGTTTCATCCGAAGTGAGAAATCCATTAGAAAGCTCAATGAATGAAGCGTTGCAGGAATATTTGCTTGAAAACCCAACAGATGCGCAAAATATCGTCACCAAAATCATTGATGCGGCACGCGCTCGTGAAGCGGCTCGTAAAGCTCGTGAAATGACACGCCGTAAAGGTGCATTAGATTTAGGCGGTTTACCGGGTAAATTAGCGGATTGCCAAGAAAAAGATCCTGCGTTATCTGAACTTTACTTAGTGGAAGGTGACTCTGCGGGCGGTTCTGCAAAACAAGGGCGTGACCGTAAAAACCAAGCGATTTTGCCGTTGAAAGGGAAAATCCTAAACGTTGAAAAAGCCCGTTTTGACAAAATGCTCTCGTCTCAAGAAGTGGCGACACTGATTACCGCATTGGGCGCAGGCATTGGACGTGATGAATATAACATTGAGAAATTACGCTACCACAAAATCATTATCATGACCGATGCGGACGTGGACGGCGCCCATATTCGTACCTTGTTATTAACCTTCTTCTATCGCCAAATGCCAGAGCTGATCGAACGTGGTTATGTGTATATTGCACAACCGCCACTGTATAAAGTGAAAAAAGGTAAACAAGAGAAATATATTCAAGACAATGGCGAAATGGAGCAATATGAATTAGCGTTAGCCCTTGATGGTGCCGCACTTTATGTGAGTGATAAAGCGCCGGCATTAAGTGGTTTAGCGTTAGAAAAACTGATTGCTGAATATAATGATGTACAAAAATTATTTGAACGCTTGGCACGTCGTTATCCAACTGCATTGTTAAATGAACTCATTTATCAGCCTGCATTAACCGCAGAATTTGTAAAAAATGAAGCGGAAGTGACCGCTTGGAACAACAAATTAGTTGAAATTTTAACAGCGAAAGAGAGCAGTGGTAGCAGTTATGTGGCAGACGTATTCTACAATGCAGAGCGCCATATCTATGAACCACAAGTGATCGTCACAACTCACGGTATTAGCACGACTTATCGCCTTGATTTTAACTTTATCACCAGTAACGAATATGCTCGTATTACTAAATTGGGTGCGCAGGTTTGTGGCTTACTTGAGCCAACGGCTTATGTACAACGTGGTGAACGTCAGCAACAGATCGACAGCTTTGCTGATGCGATTGATTGGTTAGTTAAAGAGTCTCGTAAAGGCTTAACCATTCAGCGTTATAAAGGGTTAGGCGAAATGAACCCAGAGCAACTTTGGGAAACAACGATGGATCCTGTGGCTCGTAAAATGTTACAAGTGACGATCAGTGATGCTATCGCAGCGGATAAACTCTTTACCACTTTAATGGGCGATGAAGTAGAACCTCGTCGAGAGTTTATTGAAAATAATGCGTTGTATGCGAATTTAGATATTTAACGAAAAGGCAACAGTATATGCTAATGAGCTATATCTTTTAGGGATATAGCTCATTTTTATTTATCTTATCTATTCATTATACATGTGGTTTACAATCAGGTAGTGTCCCTTCAATTTCAAAAAGCACATCGCCCTCTTTAAAAAAGACATAGCCACCATTTTTCATTTTTGTCCAATTTTCATTTTTGGTTAGTGGCTGAGTTGTAATGATGGTGACCTTGTCAGATTCTTGCGTATACTCGCGAAAGTCGATCATCACATCATCATCACGTAAAGCAGTACCAAAAGGGGCTTTACGACAGACGTAATGTAAATTGGTGGAACAACGGGCAATCATCCAATGTCCATTTGACATAATAAAGTTAAAGACACCGTGGGTAGCGATTTCGCTGGTGATTTCGACCACGGCATCAAAAATTTCTTTTTCACTTGGTTTTTGTGAGAAACGCTTTTTAAGCCCCGCTGCAATACAGCAGAATGCCGCTTCTGAATCGGTTGTACCGATTGGTTGGTAGTGATTATTTGGGCAGACTTTAACATCAACGGTACCGTTGTGGGCAAAGACCCAGTTTTCGCCCCAAATTTCACGAATAAAAGGGTGGGTATTTTCTAAATTAATATCACCACGGGTTGCTTTACGAATATGGGCGATAACGTTATAAGATTTGATTCGATATTGACTGACAAGATCAGCCATTGGAGATGAAGCACCTGGGCGGTTGTCTCTAAAGATACGCACGCCCTTACCTTCAAAAAAAGCGATACCAAACCCATCGGTATGGTGATCAGTTAAACCTGCACGCCGTCGAAATCCTTCAAAAGAGAAGGTAATATCTGTTGGTGTATTACAATTCATTCCTAATAATTGGCACATATATTACTTCTTATGTTTGTTGTTACGATGTTGTTTTAGTGCTTGTAATCCCCAGTGAAGATAGTTTCAAAGGTCGTTTACAAGCGGTATGATTTAATCGGAAATTTACAAAAAATTCAATAGGCTAAATGAGAATTTCTTGAGCTTAAGCATGCTCTTTTTTTAATAAAGAGAATAAAAATAAAATTCCTGAACAAATAACGACTGATGGTCCTGCTGGCGTATCTTTAAAGGCGGATAGCATAAGCCCACCTGTGACAGAGATAATACTAAAGAAAATAGCATAAATAACCATAATTTCAGGGGTTTTTGCGAAGCGTCTTGCTGTTGCTGACGGGATAATTAATAAGGATGTAATAATTAACGCACCAACGAATTTCATGGTTAAGGCAATGGTAAATGCTGTAAGGAGCATTAATAGAAGGCGTAAACGAGCCACATTGAGTCCTTCAATTTGCGCAAGTTCAGGGCTTACTGTAATAGAAAGCAGTTTTTTCCAAAAAAAAGCCAATATTGTTGCAATACAAAATACGCCAACTGCAATAAAGAAAACATCGTCAAAGCTAATGGCAAGAAGATCACCAAAGAGATAGGACATTAAATCGACACGAACATTATCTAATAAGCTGATAGTAATAACCCCTAAAGAGAGACTGCTATGTGCGATGATGCCTAATAGGGTATCAACAGAATGATTTGAACGTTGTTCTAACCAAACGAGACCCAAAGCAAGCAGTAAGGTCATGGCAATCACGGCAAAATAAGGATCGACTTCGAGAAAAAAACCAAATGCAACGCCAAGTAATGCAGAGTGAGAAAGGGTATCGCCAAAATAAGCCATTTTGCGCCAAACAACAAAAGCACCGAGTGGTGCTGTGATGAATGATAATAAAATACCTGCAATCCAAGCGGGGAATAAAATATCAAACATAAAACCTCTTAATGTTTTCCATCACATTGGCAGACATTGCCATGTAAATCGTGGTGGTGATTGTGTTTATGTGAATAAAAGGCAACATTTTTTGCAAATTGATCACCAAAGAAATGAATAAAACTAGGATCTGTTGAGATCATTTCTGGTGTACCGGCACAGCAGATATGTCGATTGACACAAAGGACTTCATCCGTATTTGCCATGACAATATTTAAATCGTGAGAAACCATTAAAATCGCACAGTTTAACCATGAGCGAGTTTTATTTAATAGTTGATAGAGTTCCGTTTGCCCTGTAATATCCACTCCCTGCATCGGTTCATCCAAAACGAGTAGTTGAGGTCGATCTAAAATGGCTCTAGCGAGTAAAACACGTTGGAGCTCTCCCCCTGAAAGTTTTTGCATACTGTTTTGGGCAAGATGAGTAATAGAAAAGAGCGATAGTGCTTCTTCTATTAACTGCTTGGTACCATTGGGTTTCAGCGATAAAAACTTTTCCACCGTGATTGGGATGGAGTGATCAAGGTGTAATTTTTGTGGAACATAGCCAATTTTGAGATTTTTCTGATGAATGACCTTTCCAGATGTAGGTTGTTGTAATTTAAGTAATACTTTAAGTAACGTTGATTTCCCCCCACCATTTGGGCCTACGATAGTCGTAATGGAGTTGGGATAAATACGTAAATTAATATGCTCTAATGCGGGGATATTATTAAAGAAAACATGGATATTATCTAGTTGAACTAAAGGTTCTTGGGCAGACGGATGTTTTCGAATTTGCTTGATTTGCATAACAATAATAAAATTAAGGATATAAGTGTGCAAGGTAACGGATTTTTTTACCTTTGACAAGACAGAGATGAATTTTTCATGTTTCTTTTGGTCTATATGAAACTGGAATCCAATTTAGGATAAAAATTAAAAAGAATTAGGAAGAATATTTTGCAACATGTGATTTTTGCTAGAGATCGTCGTCGTAAAAAACATCGTTTCAAGGCATTTATTTTTTTATTAGCACTATTGTGTATTTTTGTTGGAATTGTACTAACTCTAAAAAGTCAATCGCCTACACAAACTGGTACATTGCCTGTTGTTTCTGTACCTCAGTCGTCATCGCCTATTGTGTCGACAGATACGTTGACCGCTTCTCATGTAGAAAAGCAAACTGAAAACACACAATCTTCTAGCGTTCCTACAGATTCTACTACTGCAGTGGCTAATCTTGCGGAGAATATGTCAAGTGAATTGACCTATATTGATATTGACGCTGCGAAATCTGAAGAAGATGAACAATCATCAAATGAACCTGTAGATGAAAATGCAACATCTTATGAAGATGAGTTATTAGATGTCGATGATGAAGTAGAAACAGCAGAAAATACCGTAAAACCTGAAGATAAACTACCAGAAGAAGCTGAAAATATTCTTGAAGAGATGCTTGATGTTGCAGATCAAGCGATCCGTATTCAAAATCAGTTTAGTTATACGGTAACACGTGGCGATAAATTAAAAGATGTGTTGGAGCAATCGGGTCTAGGAAGTGCAACAGCAAAAGCGTTGGAGAAAAAATTTCCACAATTAGCTGACTTACAACCAGGTCAACAATTCTACTGGATTTTAGATAATGATGGCGAGCTAGAGTATATGAATTGGCTCGTTTCAGAAAAGGAAGAAAAAATCTTTGAACGTAAAGAGAAAAATCAATTTGCGGTTCAAACAATCCAGAAAAAAGGCACTTGGCAGCAAGATGTTGTTAAAGGCACAATTAATGGTGATTTCAGCTCAAGTTTAAAATCAGTAGGACTTTCTCAACGCCAAATTAACCAATTAGCCAGTGGCTTGCAGTGGCAGATTGCGACGAATAAGCTGAAAAAAGGCGACCGTTTTGCGATTTTAGTAAAACGTGAATATATTAATGGAAAAGTCACCGATTTAGGTAATGTCGAGGCGATTCACATTATCAGCGGTAAGAAAAGTTATTATGCCATTCAAGCTGATAATGGACGCTATTATAGTCGTCATGGTGAAACTTTAGGTAAAGGATTCTCTCGCTATCCATTACAATTTACACCACGGATTTCTTCAGGGTTTAATCCGCGTCGTTTACACCCAGTCACTCGTCGAGTCGCACCCCATAAAGGCGTCGATTTTGCCGTTGGTACAGGCACGCCGATTATTGCACCAGCGGATGGCGTTGTCGAGCATGTTGCCTATCAAGCAAATGGTGCTGGACGTTATATTAAGGTTCGCCATGGAGGACAATATACAACGGTTTATATGCACTTAAGTCGCTCGCTTGTTAAAGTCGGGCAGAGTGTGAAGAAAGGAGAGCGCATTGCGCTTTCTGGAAATACAGGTCGTTCAACAGGCGCACATTTACACTATGAGTTCCATATTAATGGCAGACCCGTCAACCCAATGACAGTGAAATTACCAGGTACGGGTTCTGGTATGCCAGATAAAGAACGTAAAGAGTTCTTAGCGAAAGCGAGAAGTATCGAATCTAAATTAAAATTGTAATTCAAAGGAATTTTAAATGACATTTAAACAGAAAATTTTCACCCTGAGCGCACTCTCTTTGATGGCATGCTCTGCGATGGCTAATGATAAATTACAAACGACCTTAGAAAAAATTGGTGCAACCAATGTAAAAATCAGTGACTCTGTTCTTCCAGGGTTTAAAACAGCCGTTTCAGATCAAGGTGTAGTTCAAATTAGTCAAGATGGGCGTTATGTTATCCAAGGACAAATTTTTGAGATTAAAGATGGAAAAGTCGTTGATGTGACTAATCGTGCACTACTTGCTGAATTAAATGCATTAGAGAAAGAAATGATTATTTACCCAGCAAAAAATGAGAAGCATGTTGTCACCATTTTTATGGATATTACTTGCCATTATTGCCAAGTGTTACATTCAAAAATAAAAGAATATAATGATTTAGGTATTACTATTCGCTATTTAGCTTTTCCACGTGGCGGTTTAAATAATCAGACAGCAAAACAGATGGAAGCTATTTGGACAGAAAAAGATCCAGTTTTTGCGTTAAATGAGTCAGAAAAAGGTAATTTACCGAAAGAATTAAAAACACCTAATATTGTGAAAAAACATTATGAATTAGGGATTAAATTTGGCGTAACAGGAACACCGAATATCGTCACTCAACAAGGTGAATTGATTCCAGGTTATGTTGAGCCGAAAGAATTAGTAAAAATGTTAAGTGAATAAAATTAACAAGCGGTAAGATGTTGCAAATTTTTTGCAATAACTGACCGCTTGCCTTTCTAGCCATATCAAAAAAATCGTGAATAAATTAATTAAACGCCGTTTACCTTTAACAACGAATCATCTCTCCGATCATCCATTACTCAATCGCATTTATCAAAGTCGGGGAATCACATCTTCTCAAGAATTAGAACTCACTTTACAGCGACTACATTCGCCGATGTTATTGGCAAATATTGACGATGCCGTGTCGTTGCTACAAGCCACACTAGCAAAGCAAGGGCGCATTGTTGTTGTGGGAGATTTTGATGCTGATGGTGCAACAAGTACCGCATTAGCAATATTAGCGTTGCGACAGTTTGGTTTTAAACATGTCGATTATCTGATCCCAGATCGTTTTTCTCAAGGCTATGGATTAAGTTTGAGTGTAGCTGAAATGGTGATTGCCAAAGGGGCAGATTTGGTACTTACCGTCGATAATGGAATTTCTTCTTTTGAAGGTATTGCATTATTAAAAAGTCATCAAATTCAAGTGCTAGTAACAGATCACCACTTGCCCGCAGACGAATTGCCAGAAGCTGATGCGATGGTGAATCCTAATTTGCCAAATTGTTTATTTCCTTCAAAAGCACTTGCAGGTGTTGGGGTAATTTTTTATGTCATGATGGCGCTGAGAGCAGGTTTAAGAAAATTAGGCTATTTTAAAGAGAAAGAGCCTAATATTGCAGAGTTGCTGGATTTAGTCGCATTAGGCACGGTCGCAGATGTTGTTCCACTTGATCATAATAACCGTATTTTAGTTAATCAGGGGTTAAATCGTATTCGAGCAGGATATTGTCGAGCAGGGATTCAAGCGTTAGTTGAAATTGCTAAACGTGATCTTGCTGGATTACAAGCCAGTGATTTAGGCTTTGCTATCGCCCCAAGATTAAATGCCGCAGGGCGTTTAGAAAATATGGCATTAGGTGTCGAGTTATTGATTTGTGACGATCTTCAACTAGCTAGACAACTTGCTTTGGAATTAGATTCATTAAATCAAACACGCAAAGAGTTTGAGCAAGAGATGAAAACAGAAGCGCTCGCTATTTGTGCGAAACTGCCTAAATTAACGCAACAAGACCAAGCTCATGGCATTGTGCTGTATCAACCTGATTGGCATCAAGGTGTGATCGGTATTTTAGCATCAAGAATTAAAGATCAGTTTCATCGCCCTGTTATTGTCTTTGCGCAAGAAAGTGAAGATAGCGAATATTTGAAAGGCTCTGCTCGTTCTATTGCGGGATTACATATGCGTGACCTTTTAGAGCGTATGGACAGTCAATATCCAGGCGTAATGGTGAAATTTGGTGGACACGCCATGGCGGCAGGTTTAACCATTCATCAGTCAAATTTGACCCGTTTTCAAAAATTGTTTGATGAAACGGTTGATCAGTTTATTGAGCCAGAGCAGTTACAAGGTATTATTTATACCGATGGGGAATTAGCCGCGGATGAATTTAATCTAGCAACTGCAGAACTGCTTAAACAAGCGGGTCCATGGGGACAACATTTTGCAGAACCAACATTTGAAGGAGATTTCAGAATTTTACAACAGCGATTGTTAGCAGGAAAACATCTAAAAATGATGGTGGAAAATGCGCAAGGCATGTTAATTGATGCCATTTGGTTTAATGTTGATTTACGTTATTATCCAGACTTGTCTATTAAAGGCGCTAAACTTATTTATAAGCTAGATATTAATGAATTTAGGGGAAATAGAAATATTCAATTACTTATAGAGCATTTATCTGCATAAATTATTAGCAAAAAACTAGAATAAATGAAATTTGTATTGTATACTTGAATAGCGTCTATGCCGGAATGCCGGAAGGACAAACGGCTTATTTTTAGTCGCTTTAAGGTTTTAGAATAAATATTTTTAAGGAACATCCCAAGATGAAAAAAACGACTGTTTTTCGTGGGTTATTATTATCAGGTGTTGCATTAGCAGTAGCTGCATGTGGTAACTTAAGCAAAGTATCTGATGAAGGTACAACAGAGAACCCTGTATTCCCAAAAATTTCTGAGTCAGAATTCAATCATGACGGTTCACAATTTGGTTCTTGGCCAAACTGGGAAAATGTTCGTCAAATTGAAAAAGGTATGAACAAAGACCAACTTTATTATTTAATTGGTCGTCCACATTTTGAAGAAGGCCTATACGGTGTTCGTGAATGGGACTATGCATTCAACTATCGTGAAAATGGTGTTCATAAAATTTGTCAATTCAAAATCTTATTTGACAAAAATATGAATGCGCAGAGTTTCTTTTGGTATCCAAATGGTTGTAATGGTAATTCATCATTCAACCTAAGTGGTGACTTCTTATTCGATTTTGATAAAGATGTATTAACAGCTAAAGGTAAAGAAGTTGTTGATAACGTTGCAGCACAATTAAAATCTTCAGGTGCAGAGAAAGTGAAAGTAGCTGGTTATACAGACCGTTTAGGTTCTGAAAGCTATAACTTAGACTTATCACAACGCCGTGCTAACATGGTTAAAGCTCGCTTAGTACAACAAGGCGTTACTGCACAAATCGAAGCAGTAGGTTATGGTAAAGCAAGCCAAGTTAAAGCATGTGATGGCGAATCAGGTCAAGCGTTAAAAGACTGCTTACGTCCAAACCGTCGTGTAGAAATCACTGCTAACGGTGGCGTATTAAAACAAAGCGAAGGTGGTAACGTTGCAGGTCCTAACGGTCCAGCACCACTTTACCAAACTCCAGCTTATAACTCAGGTAAATAATTTACTGATTTAAGCGTTATAGCATAGTACAATAAAGGGATAATTCTTAGGAATATCCCTTTTTTATTTTATGGAGCTATAACATATGTCTTACCAAGCGATTGCTTTCGATCTTGACGGTACTTTACTATCAAGCCAATCTACTATTTTAGAATCCAGTAAACAAGCGATTCAAAAAGCAAGAGAATTGGGGCTAAAAGTGTTCATTGTAACAGGTCGTCACCATACTGCCGTACGCCCTTATTATGCAGAATTGAATTTAGACACCCCAGTCGTTTGCTGCAATGGCACATATTTATATGATTTTCACCAGGATAAAGTCCTTATATCCAACCCATTAACGCAACAACAAGCATCTCATTTAATCACTTCTGCAAAAGCCTTAAATATTCATCTGGCGGTATATACCCGTGATGCAATGACTTACGAAGTATTAAATCCACATTTTACCAAGCTGATGAAATGGGTCGAAAGTTGCCCTGAAAATGTTCGTCCTAATGTTCATCAAGTGGAAAATTTCCAACAACTAATTGATGATAATATTCTGATTTGGAAAGTATTAATCAGCGATCCTGATTTAGAAAAAATGCAAAATTTTGTGAATAAGTTACCGCTTGATGTGAGTGCAGAATGGTCTTGGGTTGACCGTGTCGATATTACACGAGCAGGGAATAGCAAAGGAGCTTGTTTAGCAGAATTATTGAAACAAGAAAAGATTGATCCAAAACAGGTGATTGCTTTTGGTGATAACTTTAATGATATCAGTATGTTAAAGCTTGTCGGTATGGGAATTGCAATGGGAGAATCGGAACAGGATGTACAACAAAGTGCGAAACGTGTGATTGGCTCTAATAATGAAAACAGCATTGCAACAACATTGGCTGAGTTATTAGCATTTTAAGGATATGCCATGAAGATTCGTAAATCTATTCCGTCTGATTTTGAGACGATTTTAGCGATTTATAATCAAGCTATTCCCACTCACCAAGTGACGGCAGATCTCTTCTTAGCGACAACAGAAAGTCGAAAAGCATGGTTTGAATTTCATTTGGCAAGTGAAAAATACCCGCTTTGGACAGTAGAAGATGAGCAGGGCATTGCAGGTTGGTTTAGCTTTTCGCCATTTTATGAGCGTCCTGCATTTGTGCATACCTCTGAAATTAGTATCTATCTTGATCAAAATGCCAAGGGAAAAGGCTATGGTTCCAAAATCATTCAATTTATGCAAGATAAAATGCTAGAACATGGAATAAATACGTTAATGGCTTATGTATTTGAACTTAACCAAGTCAGTATGAATTTGATGAAAAAGCATGGTTTTGAATGTTGGGGACGTTTTCCTCATATTGCCAATATGGGAAAAGATGAACAAGGAAATGAAAAATGGCGCACCCTTGTGATGATGTCTTTTCAAAAAGGCATTTAGTAAGCGGTAAGATTTAATAAAAATTTTGCAAAATCAGCGGAAAAGACTTGCATATTTAAGCTGAATTTTGCAATCTATGTATACTTTTGACAAAGTATAAATATACAGGAGCAAATTATGTCAAAACCTCTCTTCTACGGCAGTATTGTTGCATTAATTACCCCAATGAAAAATGGTGAAATTGATTTTGACGGGTTAAAGGATTTAGTTGAATTTCATATTAAAGCGGGAACACATGCGATTGTTTCTGTAGGAACAACAGGGGAGTGCAGTACCTTAAGTATTGATGAAAACGTTAAAGTCATTAAGAAAACTGTTGAGTATGCAGCAGGTCGTATTCCTGTGATTGCGGGTACTGGCTCGAATGCAACCAGTGAAGCCATTATCATGACGAAGCTACTTGCAGACAGTGGCGTTGCAGGCTGTTTAAGTGTTGTGCCTTACTACAATAAACCAACACAAGAAGGTTTATATCAACATTATAAAGCGATTGCGGAATCTACCACATTACCACAAATTCTTTACAATGTACCGGGGCGTACAGGAACAGATTTAAAACCTGAAACTATTGGTCGCTTAGCGAAAATTCCAAATATTGTTGCAGTCAAAGAAGCAACAGGGGATTTAAGCCGTGTTGCAAAAATCAAAGAATTAGCGGGTGAAGATTTCATTTTCTTAAGTGGTGATGATGCGACGGGTTTAGAATCCATGAAGTTAGGCGGGCAAGGTGTTATTTCTGTGACAAATAATCTCGCAGCGGCGGATATGGCTAAAATGTGTGATCTTGCATTAGCGGGTAAATTTGATGAAGCGGAAGAAATTAACCAACGTTTAATGGATTTACATACTAATTTATTCGTGGAAGGTAACCCAATTCCAGTAAAATGGGCTGCTCACAAAATGGGCTTAATCAGCGATCCATGCTTACGTTTACCATTAACGGTGTTGTCAGAACAGTATCATTCTGTGATTACAGCCGCTTTAGAGAAAGCGAAATTAATTTAATCGATAAGTAAAAATCGGCATTGAGATGATCAATGCCGATTTTTTTAGTGATAAGTCTGAATAAATTTTTGATAAGCGGTGAGAAACATTTCAAAATCTTCTAACCCACAAAAAGCAATGCTTTCTTCATCATAAAAACTAAAACCATCTTCAACGGCTTCAATTTCTTCAAAGGTCATTTCCAAATTATTTGCTTTTACCATCACTTCTTCAATATTCAGATAAAGCGAATATTCTTTACCTTCTAAAATCCATTCATAATTGATATCTTTCGTGTGGCGACAATGTTCAATTTCCGCAAAAATATTATTAAGTTCTTTAGGATTTGGGCTAATTTCGGTATTTAGCCAACGGGCAAACGCTTCATGATCCATAGAACATTTAGCAACAACACCGTGCATCGTATGAGTAAATTGATATTCCATCGTTTTCTCCTTCGTTTTTCTTTAATGCAAGCGGTCGGATTTTGTGAATTTTTGCAAAATGTTAAGAAAAACTGACCGCTTGTAAAAGTATGTTTAACCTTTCTGCAAAATGGCTTTTAAGAATCTTGCCGTATGGGATTTTTTATCTTTTGCGACCTCTTCTGGCGTACCTGTAGCGATAATCTGTCCGCCGCCGCTACCGCCCTCAGGACCGAGATCGACAATCCAGTCGGCTGTTTTGATCACATCTAAATTATGCTCGATCACCACAATAGTATTGCCCTGATCACGCAAGCGGTGTAATACGCTCAATAATTGCTTAATATCGGCAAAGTGCAAACCGGTGGTCGGTTCGTCAAGAATATAGAGCGTTTTGCCTGTATCTCGTTTAGAGAGTTCCGCCGCCAGTTTCACCCGTTGGGCTTCGCCGCCTGAAAGGGTGGTAGAAGATTGTCCTAAACGAATGTAGGATAAACCAACATCCATCAGCGTTTGCAATTTACGGGCAATCATCGGCACAGCGTCAAAAAATTCTCTTGCTTCTTCAACGGTCATATCCAATACTTGATGAATGGTTTTGCCTTTGTAGCGAATTTCAAGGGTTTCACGGTTGTAACGTTTGCCTTTACAGTGATCGCACGGCACATACACATCAGGCAAGAAGTGCATTTCCACTTTGATCACCCCGTCTCCCTGACAGGCTTCGCAACGTCCGCCACGCACGTTAAAGCTAAAACGCCCTACGTTATAGCCCCTTGCTCGAGCTTCTTGCGTTCCTGCAAATAGCTCACGGATTGGCGTAAACAAGCCCGTATAAGTAGCTGGATTTGAACGTGGCGTACGTCCAATCGGGCTTTGGTTGATGTCGATCACCTTGTCAAAATGTGCCAAGCCGTCAATGCTCTTATACGGGGCAACATCGCTATTTTCCGCACGGTTTAACGCATTTTGAGCGATAGGGAAAAGCGTATCGTTAATCAATGTTGATTTGCCCGATCCTGACACCCCTGTAATACAGGTAAACAAGCCAACGGGAATTTCCAAATCCACTTCTTTCAAGTTATTGCCACTTGCCCCTTTGAGTACCAATAACTTGCTCTCATCTCGTGGCGTACGATGTTTCGGGATCTCGATTTTCTCTTTGCCCGACAAGAACTTACCCGTAATAGATTCTTCATTTTGCATAATCTCTTGAGCTGTGCCTTGAGCAATAATTTGCCCGCCGTGAACCCCAGCCCCCGGTCCAATATCGACAATATGATCCGCCGCCATAATTGCATCTTCATCGTGTTCCACCACAATCACCGTGTTGCCAAGATTACGCAGATGAATAAGGGTATTGAGCAAGCGTTCGTTATCTCGCTGATGTAGCCCAATAGACGGTTCATCAAGCACATACATCACCCCAACCAACCCCGCACCAATTTGGCTGGCAAGGCGGATACGTTGAGCTTCACCGCCCGATAAGGTCTCCGCTGAACGAGAGAGCGAAAGGTAGTTCAAGCCCACATTGACAAGGAAAGAGAGACGTTCACGAATTTCTTTCAAAATCTTTTCGGCAATTTGAGCTTTTTGCCCCGACAAATGTAAGTTCTCAAAAAAATCCAACGCTTCGCCAATACTTTTTTCTGATACTATCGGCAAGTTGGTTTTCTCCAAAAAGACATAACGAGCCTCACGGCGTAGTCGAGAGCCTTCGCAGTCGGTACAAGCACGATTGTTGATATATTTCGCCAACTCCTCACGCACCGCATTTGACTCCGTCTCTTTATAACGGCGAGCCATATTATTCAACACGCCCTCAAAAGCGTGAACTCGCTTAACGCTATCGCCCCGATCATTGACATAGACAAACTCAATCTCATCTTTTGAGCCGTTCAAAATGATCTGTTGAATTTTCTTCGGCAGTTGGCTAAATGGCGTTTCAATATCAAAATCATAATGTTTCGCCACCGATTTCAACAAACCAAAATAGTAGAAACTTCGGCGATCCCAGCCCTTAATCGCACCGCTTGCGAGCGAAATATCAGGATTTTGCACCACTTTGCGCTCATCAAAATACTGCTGAACCCCCAAGCCATCGCAAGTTGGGCAAGCCCCAGCAGGATTGTTGAACGAAAACAGACGTGGCTCTAATTCGGTTAAAGAGTAGCCACAATGAGAACAGGCAAAGCTAGACGAAAAAACCAATTCTTCCGCCATTGGATCGTCCATATCAGCAATAATTGCTGTTGAGCCTGATAGCTCCAATGCTGTCTCAAAAGACTCTGCAAGACGAGTGGCAATATCGCTTCGTACTTTAAAACGGTCGATCACCACTTCAATCGTATGTTTTTTCTGCAATTCTAACTTCGGCGGATCGGACAGGTCGCAAATTTCACCATCAATTCTCGCCCGAATGTAGCCGTTAGCGGTCAGATTTTCTAATAATTTTGCGTGTTCGCCCTTGCGATTTTTCACCACAGGAGACAGCAACATCAAGCGTTTGCCCTCAGGCTCTTCCAATACCCGATCTACCATTTGCGAAATAGTCTGAGCCGCCAACGGCACATCGTGATCAGGACAGCGTGGCTCACCCACACGGGCAAACAACAGACGCAAATAGTCGTGGATTTCTGTCACCGTCCCGACCGTTGAACGTGGGTTGTGGGACGTGGATTTCTGCTCAATGGAAATCGCAGGGGAAAGCCCCTCAATATGATCCACATCTGGCTTTTCCATTAATGACAAAAATTGACGAGCATACGCGGATAAACTTTCGACATAACGCCGTTGCCCCTCCGCATACAGCGTATCAAAGGCTAAAGACGATTTCCCCGACCCCGACAGCCCTGTAATCACAATAAATTTATCTCTCGGAAGTACCAAATTCACGTTTTTTAAATTGTGGGTTCTCGCCCCACGAATATCAATATGTTGCATAACTGCCTTCTGAACAAATGTAAAGCAAAAATTTTTAAATTTTCGATCATTATCGCATAAATTGACTAACTGTACAAAATATCAGTTTTAATAGGTGATTTTTTTTTTATTTTCAGGCAAAATACCACTAATTTTTTAAAGCAATTTATTGAGAGGATTTTATATGGCAGGTGTAAATAAAGTAATTATTGTTGGTAATTTAGGTGCTGATCCTGATATGCGTACAATGCCAAACGGCGAAGCTGTTGCAACTTTAAGCGTTGCGACGAGCGAAAGCTGGAACGACAAAATGACTGGCGAACGTCGTGAAGTCACCGAATGGCACCGTATCGTTTTCTTCCGTCGTCAAGCTGAAGTAGCAGGGCAATATTTACGTAAAGGCTCAAAAGTTTATGTGGAAGGCAAACTCAAAACTCGCAAATGGCAAGATCAAAATGGGCAAGAGCGTTACACAACCGAAATCCAAGGTGATGTATTGCAAATGTTAGACAGCCGTAATAGTGGTGGCGACTTTGGTGGTCAAGGTGGTGGTTGGAACCAACAACCGGCACAGCAAAATTATAATCAGGGCGGTAATAATTATAACCAAGGTGGCTACGGCAACGATAACTACGCTCAAAATAACTTTGGCAATGCTCAACAAGCACCAAAAGCGGCAGCAAAACCAGCAGCACAAGCAGAACCGCCAATGGATAATTTTGATGATGATATTCCGTTCTGAAATCCATATACAGAAATTATGTAAAAATACATCATAGAAACCAGAGAGAAGCCTTATAAAATAAGACT
>NZ_PTPX01000022.1 GCF_003260095.1 Glaesserella australis | reverse complement strand
TCAGAAGTGAAACGCAGTAACGCCGATGGTAGTGTGGGGTTTCCCTATGTGAGAGTAGGGCACCATCAGGGTTTTATACCAAAGAAAACCGCAAGTTAGAGATAGCTTGCGGTTTTTTGCGTTTGGGGATGGGGAAACATAGTAGACGAAAAGCAAGAAGGTGGGTAGACAAGCGGGGAGATTGGGGAAAGGTTTTACAAATGATGGAAAATATCTGACCGCTTGTCTTGATTAAGGGGCTTACCCACTGCCACTTTTAAATTCTTCGCAAAACTAATATTTAAACCTTAATTATTAATTTAACCCTTTTTCAAATGAGACAAATGTATTGTTTGGTTTATTATGTAGTAAGAACATTGGAAAATTATTAATCAATGTAGGAAAGGAAGTAAGAATAATTATTAAAACTGAAAGTAGTTAATTTTAGTCTAAAAATATACCCTTAACCACAAGGGTTAAGGGTATCAATGTAACTAAAACGAGAGGTTTAAAATTTCTTGTATTAGCTTATCTCTATTTATTATGCAGGATGTCTTTCTGCCACTTCTTTTAATAGCTTTTGTAATTCACCTTTTTGTGCCATCTCTAATACGATATCACAACCACCGATTAATTCACCTTCCACCCATAATTGTGGGAAAGTTGGCCAGTTTGCGTATTTTGGTAACTCAGCACGAATATCTGGGTTAGATAGAATATCTACATAACCAAATGGCACTTGGCAGTTAATCACTGCTTCCACTGCACGAGCAGAGAAACCGCAAGATGGGAATTTTGGTGAACCTTTCATATATAAAAGAATAGGGTTTTCGCTGATTTGTTTTTGGATTCTTTCAATCGTTTCCATTTTTTACCTCATTAATTAAAAATTATTTCGCAATACGTTTATATTTCATACGATGTGGCTGAGTGGCTTCTGCGCCAAAGGTTTTCTTCTTCCACTCTTCGTAGTCAGAGAAGTTACCTTCGTAGAAGGTGACTTTGCCTTCATCGCCGTAGTCTAAAATGTGCGTTGCGATACGGTCTAAGAACCAACGGTCGTGGGAAATCACCATCGCACAGCCTGGGAATTCTAAGATCGCATTTTCTAATGCACGCAAGGTTTCTACGTCTAAATCGTTGGTCGGTTCGTCTAATAATAAGACGTTTCCACCCGCTTGTAACAATTTCGCCAAGTGTAAACGACCACGTTCACCGCCTGATAATTCGCCGACACGTTTTTGTTGATCAACGCCTTTAAAGTTAAAGCGTCCAACATAAGCACGGCTTGGGATTTCAAAGTTGCCGATAGTCAAAATATCTTGACCGTTTGACACTTCTTCCCACACGGTTTTCTTATCGTCCATTGCATCACGGAACTGATCCACTGACGCTAACACCACAGTTTCGCCCATTACGATTGAGCCACTATCTGCTTGTTCTTGACCTGAAAGCATACGGAATAAGGTCGATTTACCTGCACCGTTCGCCCCGATAATCCCCACAATCGCCCCTTTCGGAATACTGAAAGAGAGATTATCAATTAAAGTGCGGTCGCCGTAAGACTTGGTTAAGTTGCTTACTTCAATCACTTTATCGCCTAAGCGTGGACCAGGTGGAATAAAGAGTTCGTTGGTTTCGTTACGTTTTTGGTATTCGCCAGAGTTAAGTTCTTCAAAGCGAGCCATACGCGCCTTGCTTTTCGCTTGGCGACCTTTCGGATTTTGACGCACCCATTCCAACTCTTTCGCAATCGATTTTTGGCGTGCATTTTCCGCTGCTTGCTCTTGCTCTAAGCGTTTCTCTTTCTGCTCTAACCAAGAAGAGTAGTTACCTTCCCAAGGAATACCCTCGCCACGGTCAAGCTCTAAGATCCAACCTGCAACGTTGTCTAAGAAGTAACGGTCGTGGGTGATTGCCACTACAGTGCCTTCGTAGTCGTGTAAGAAACGTTCTAACCACGCCACAGACTCTGCGTCTAAGTGGTTGGTCGGTTCGTCTAATAACAACATATCTGGTTTTTCAAGCAACAGACGGCAAAGTGCCACACGACGGCGTTCGCCCCCTGAAAGATGTTCGATTTTAGCGTCCCAATCAGGTAAACGTAATGCATCTGCAGCACGCTCAAGTTGGTTATCCAAATTGTGACCATCGTGGGCTTGAATAATGGCTTCTAATTGAGCTTGTTCTGCGGCAAGTTTATCGAAATCCGCATTTTCATCGGCATAAGCAGCATAAACTTCATCTAAACGTTTTAAGGCTTGGCTAACTTCAGCAACGGCTTCTTCAATCGCTTCACGTACAGTTTGTTGTGGTTCGAGTTTTGGCTCTTGTGGGAGATAGCCGATTTTGATCCCTGGTTGTGGGCGAGCTTCCCCTTCGATCTCTTTATCGATCCCCGCCATAATGCGTAATAAAGTCGATTTACCCGCACCATTTAAGCCGAGTACCCCGATTTTCGCTCCTGGGAAGAAGCTCAAAGAAATATCTTTAAGAATATGACGTTTCGGCGGGACAACCTTACCTACTCGGTGCATCGTATAAACAAATTGCGTGGACATATACATTCCTTTTCTGACAAAAATTGGCAGGTATTTTACTTGAAATTAGGGGGATAGGGAATCTGAAAAGCATAAGCGGTCAGTTATGTTTAAAAATTTACAAATTTTTAGAATTAACTGACCGCTTGAAATGTGTTTAGCTATAATGCTGAATACTAGAAAGTAAGTGATTAAAATTGTTCACCATATTCAGGTTTACTAACACTCGGAAATTCTTTATTTTTATTAGCTTCAATCATGGCAGCAACTTTCTGCGCTGAATCTTGAATCCCCATGGCTTCAAAGGATTGTTGTAATAAAGGTAATGCTTCATAAGTTGCCTTGCTATTTGGATAAATACGCATCATCTCTTCAACACGTTCAGCGACAGCAACATAAGCATCGCGTTCCATATAAAATTCGGCGATTTTTAGTTCGTGCTCTGCTAAGCGATTAAGTAAATAAGCCATCCAATTTTGTGCATCTTGCACATATTGGCTTTGTGGATAATGTTGAACGATAGTTTGGAAGCTACCATAAGCATTACGCACACTATCCACCGCACGAGAAGAACGGTTTACACCAAAGAAATCTTGAATCCAATTATCGCTTAGACGAGCATTGCTAAGAGCCGCAAGATAGTAAACATAGTCCATACTTGCACTATTCGGATACGCACGAACAAAACGTTCTGCTGTGTCTAATGCTTTATGATATTCTCCTAATTTATAGTTTGAATAAATTAAGCTAAGCTGAACTTGTTCACCGTAAGCTCCTTGATTTGCTTTTACATCAACTGCATCTAAATAGCGAATTGCATTAGTATAATCGCCTTCTTGAAGGAAGGATTGACCTTTGCTGTAGAGATCTTGTGCAGGAATACCTGCAAATTCATTTTCTTTAGAAGAACCAGAGCAGCCGACAAGAAGAAGTCCTGCAAGGATAAGTGAAGCAACAGAAGAAAGTTTACGCATAATGATTTTACCTATAAAAAGTGTCTGCGAGCTTAAAGTTAATGTACAATGCTATATGACTTAGTATTATTCGCAAAGTTCATACGAAAAATGCTACTATTTTATAGAACATCACTCAAGAAGAAAACATAATTTGGAATTTTATCATTAATGACTCAACAAATTACCCTACAAACTGAAGTTACTTCAGATTTATTAGGCGCAAGATTAGACCAAGCCCTTGCGCAATTATTCCCCGATTATTCACGTTCACGCATTAAAGTGTGGATTGAAAATGAGCAAGTCTCCGTAAATGGCAAGATAGTCAACAAAGCCCGTGAAAAAGTTTTTGGCGGAGAGTTGATTGAGATTCAAGCAGAAGTGGAAGAAGAAGTTCGTTTTGAGCCACAAGATATTCCGTTAAATATCGTTTATGAAGATGATGATATTTTGGTGATTAACAAGCCTGTAGATTTGGTGGTTCACCCCGGTGCAGGAAACCCTGACGGCACCGTACTGAATGCCTTATTGCACCATTATCCACAAATTGCCGAAGTGCCACGTGCGGGCATTGTGCATCGCTTGGATAAAGACACGACAGGTTTGATGGTTATCGCAAAAACGATTCCCGCCCAAACCCATTTAGTCACGGCATTACAAAAACGGGAGATTACTCGTGAATATGAAGCGGTTGCCAGTGGAATTATGACCCAAGGTGGTAAAGTTGATGAGCCGATGGCTCGTCATCCAACTAAACGTACGGCAATGGCTGTTCACCCAATGGGCAAACCTGCGGTGACTCACTATCGTATTATGGAGCGTTTCCGTAACTACACCCGTTTGCGTTTACGCTTAGAAACAGGGCGAACACACCAAATTCGTGTACACATGGCACATATTGCGCACCCACTGCTTGGTGATCAACTTTACGGCGGTCGTCCATGTCCACCAAAAGGCGCAACGCCTGAGTTTTTGGATGTATTACGTAATTTCAAACGCCAAGCACTACATGCGGCAATGTTGCGTTTACATCACCCTATTACAAATGAATTAATGGAATGGCACGCGCCGTTACCTGATGATTTTGTTGAATTAATTCATGCTTTAAAAGCAGATTATCAGCTACATAAAGATGAGTTAGATTATTAATTTATGCTTCCCCCGTTTACGGGGGAAGTACCGCCAACGGCGGGGAAGGGGGGAGTTGACTGAATATCTTCTTATACTGAAAAACAAAGCCCCAAGACAAAAACAGCCACCACAGCAAATTCCAGCATACCGACCTGTTTAATATTCAAATCCTTTTTCGGCACGATGATGGCTCTGAGAAGTCCTACCAAGTAAGCAATAAAAATCCCATAAGAGCCTAGTGCAAAGTAGCCTAGCCCAAGCACAATGTGAGCAATTAAACTCAGTTGATGATAACGGGGATTTTTGCGTTCCCTTGCCACACTTTTCACATATAAAGTAGTTGCAATAAAAAAGAGCGTAGGGTGAAGCAATATCTCAACATGATATTGCGCTGTCGCTAAGTAAAAACTCGCCATGCCAATTATGCCGAAGGTGAGAATACCCGCAATATCATTCCATAAATTACGTTCATCTTTTTGCTTAGCATAATGTATTTGCACTAAGACAAGCGGTAAGATCGGCAATAAAAATTGCAATACGGCAAAATGGCTTAAGAGTAGCGGAAAGGCAAATAAGGCACTCATCAATGCATAAATCATCGCCCAACGTTTATATTTTTCATTATTCTTTTTGCTGAAAATCGCTAAAAAAGGATAAGAAAAGAGATAAACAAAGAACCAACTTAACCCCAGCCACAAATGCGCCGTAACCCAATGGCTAGCAAAAATACCATAAAGACACGGCACGAATGCCATTACTAATGCCCCATGTTGATTTGAAATAATCGGTTTTTCCTTAAACATTGTCGTGACTTAAAGATAGTTTTCAAGGTTGATTACTTTATCACAACTCCGCTCAATCAAAAACGGATCGTGGCTGACGATAATCAAACCGCAGTTTCTTGCTCGGCACTGCTCGATTAATAGGGCGATCGTTTCCTGTTGGGTAATAGGGTCTAAGCGAGAAGTCACTTCATCGGCAAACAGCAAAACAGGCTCTAACAGCAAGGCTCGCAAAATCGCCACCCGTTGTAGCTCACCGCCTGACACATTTTCCGCATTGCGTTGCAGAATGTCAGGGGAAAGGGCGAGTTGTTGCAATAGCGTTGGGATTTGGCTGCGATCTAACTGATGGTGTTCAATCACATCGTCCAACAAGGTTTGCAAGCTCACATTAGGGGCAAAGGCTTCGGGCGGATCTTGGTAGAGCTTCAGCACTTGGTGTTTTTTATGGCTCTGGCTGTGCCAAATCACATCGCCCGATTTTTGTTTTAACAAGCCACACAGCACGTCAGCAAGGCTACTTTTGCCTATGCCACTATGCCCGACAATACCAAGAATTTCGCCTTTGTGCAGATCAAAGGATAGCCCTTGAAACAAGGTGCGATTGCCACGTGCAACGCTCAAATTTTTCACAGACACAAGCGGTTCGTTTTTAGCGATTTTTTGCAACGGTTGCCAATGTTGCGGATCGGCTCCAATCAAGGCTTGCGTGTAAGTGTGTTGCGGAGCCTTGAGCAGTTGCTCCGCTTCCCCTTGCTCCACCAACTTGCCTTTTCGCATTACAAAAATATAACCGCCGAGCTGGGTTGCGACATCAATATCGTGGGTGATCGTCAGCAAACCGCCGCCCTTTTCATAGGCTTGTTTGAGTAGGTTGATCACTTCCTGCTTGCTTTTCGGGTCAAGTCCTTTAGTTGGCTCATCGGCAAGCAGAATTTTGCCCCCTGAAGCTGTCGCTATCGCAAAGGACGCCCGTTGAGCCATACCGCCTGAAAGCTGGTGCGGATAGCGTTGTTGAGCGTCCGCCAAACCGAGTTGGGTCAGGGCAATTTCGCCTGCTTTTTCCGCATTTTTCGGGCTAAGCCCAGCCACAAAGCGAAAACTTTCCCACAGCTGTCGGCTAATGCGAATTAGCGGATTAAGGGATCGGCGTGGCTCTTGGGGCAACATCACTAAGGTTTTGCCCCAAAGTTGCGGCAAGCGGTCGGATTGCTCGTCAATTTTGCAATTTTCTACGAAAATCTCACCGCTTGCGGTTAAGCCTTGTGGTAAGGCTCCCATAATCCCTTGAATTAACAGGCTTTTTCCCGATCCTGTTTCGCCTAAAATGGTGATGTTCTTTCCGCTCTCAAGGCTAAGGCTAATGGGTTCGACTAGTTCGGTTCCGTCTAAAGTATGAATACACAGGTTTTGGATTTTTAGTAGTGGCACTTTTGTTTCTCTGTTTATGTAATTGATACCGTTCGCTCCCCCTGCTTGCGGGGGGCGCTGCCGAAGGCTGAGGGGGGCAATAAAAGCGTGTATTTAGTTGTAATCCCCCCTTCCGCCTTCGGCACATTATTCGCTTCGCTCACCCTACGGGTCGTTGGCAAAGCCAACGTTCAAATGCTGTCGCATTTGTCCTCCCGTAAACGGGGGAAGGGAATGTTAGATAATTTTTTATCTCACTTCACCCTACCCGCCAACAACTGTAAACTCAATACCAGCAAAAACACCGCCATTACAGGTTGTAGGAAGATCAACGGGGCTTGGTAGTAATAGGGGAATAATTCCGTCATCATCAAGCCTAATTCCGCTGTGGGTGGACGCAAGCCGACACTGACAAAGCCAAGTGTGGCAAGGGCTAAAATCGCATTGCCGATAGAAAAAGCGGTTAGGGTGGCGATCATCGGCAGTAGGCGTGGTAGCAAGTGGCGTTTAATGCAATAGAACCACGTCATTCCCATTAAGCGAGAAGATTGCCGTTCCGCACTGGACGCAAGGGTGCTGGTGATTGCTCGTACTACACGGAAAAATTCCACCCAAATCACCAATGCAATGCCTAAATAGAGCGTCCAAAACGAGCCAGGTGAAAGGGATGCAAACAGCAAAATCAGCAATAAACCGGGCAGAGCCATCACTAAATCACAGATAAAGCTAAACAAGCGGTCTAGCCAACCGCCGAAAAGCCCTGCCAAAATGCCGAACAGCAAGCCTGCCAACAAAGCACAGGCAACACTAAACAGAGACAAGCCAAACGAGAGACGGATTGCTGAGGCAAGGCGGGCGAACATATCTCGCCCGAGATGATCGGTGCCGAGCCAGCTTTCACTGTCAGGGCTTGCCAACATATTGCTCAAGTCTTGAAAGCCAATATCCATCGGGTAGAAGTAAGGTTGCAAAAACGCCGTTGTCAGTAACAGCGTAAGCAACAAGGCTCCGCAACGTTGTCCGAAAGTTAATTTCATCTCACACCCCCATCTCGAATACGGGGATCGATCCACGCATTGAGTAAATCCGCCAACATATTGAGCAACACAAACAGACCGCCCATTACCAACGCCGTGCCTTGTATCATTGGCACATCACGAGCAATAATGGCGTGAACCAACGCGTGTCCGCTGCCCGGCCACGCAAACAGGCTTTCGACAATCACTACGCCTTCAATCAAATAAACCAGCTGAACACTGTGATAAGCAATCACTGGCACTGCGATGTTGGCAATGCCGTGTCGCACAAAGGTTTGCCAACGGCTCAAGCCTTTGAGTTGAGCAAATTGATAGTAGTCGGATTGCATAACTTGCACCATCGCTTGCCGTGTTACTCGCACCGACACGGCACTCAAGCCGATCGCCAGTGTTAAAGCAGGCAAGACAAAATGCGACCAGCTGCCATATCCGCCAGCAGGAAGCCATTTGAGTTGCACCGAAAAGAGCGTAATCAGCCCGATTGCAATAATAAAGGCAGGCACGGAGCGGAACAGGCTACTGAACACCAACGTCAAGCGGTCAAATACGCCGTTAGGTTTACGAGCCGCCAACACGCCCAACGTTGGACCAATCAACAGAGCCAACAGCAATGCCAACACCGCAAGGCTCAAGGTATGCCCGAATTGATGTTCAATTTCGTGCCATACGCTATCGCCCGTCACCAACGATTTGCCCAAATTAAACTGCACTAAGTCCAACAACCAGTTGCCGTAAGTTTGCCACCAAGGTTGATCTAACCCCAGTTCAGCACGCACCATTTCCGCCGCCGCACTGTCCGTTTGGTCGTAACCATAACGGCTTGCCGCAATGCGATACGCCATATCACCCGAAAGTTGCCGAGTTAAAATAAAAGTTAAAGTCCCGACCGACCAAATCACCAACAGAATTTGCGACAGCCGTCTGAATAAAATTGAAAGCACGGGGATCCTTGAAATTTTTTATAATGAAGTAGGGACACACTGAGTGTGTCCGTTTAATATCAATGAAAGCTGACGGACACACGCAGTGTGTCCCTACATTTTGATTATTTATTCAACAACTCCAAAAGGAACCGTCTTTCAAACGGGTCTAGCGTGACATTTTTCACGTCTTTATGTGCCACCACATTTTGTTGATAGTAAACCACAGGGATAATCGGCAGTTCATCGTGAATAATTTGGCTCACGGTCTGTTTCAAGGCTTTGGCTTTTTGCGGATCACGTTCCGTTTCAAGTTGGGTTAATGCGTTGTCTAATGTCGCATTTTGCCAGTTCATTACGCCCCAATCGCTGCCGTTCTTTGCATAATCCTGCACGATCACGCCAAATGGGTCTAAAGTTTTACCATAATTTAACGCATACAACGCCATTTCCAAACTGCCGTCTTTGTGTCCTGCTGGGATTTCGCTGAAATTGCCGACCGATACATTAACATCAACGCCGATCTGCTTCCATTGAGCTTGCAAAATGGTCGCAATCACAGGCAATTCAGGGCGATCAGAAAAGGTGCGTAAGGTGAAACTAAACGGCTTGCCGTCTTTGGTGAGCTTGCCTTCGCTGTTAAATTCATAGCCACGAGCGGTCAGATCCGCTTTGATTTTTGCAATATCAGGCTGGGAAGTTACCGCTTCAATTCGCCAATCGGCAAAGGCTTTCGGCAAAATTTGATCTGCCATTCCGCCGTCAATTTTCAACACATTTTCGGCAATCGCTTTACGATCAATCGCATCGCTCAAGGCTTTTCGCACCGCTAAATCATTAAAAAACGGTTTCGCCACGTCCATTTTGAGCTGAATGGTTCGAGCGATAGAAACGCTGGTCAGGTTCAAATTCGGATCGGTTTTCAAACGCTCAACGCTTGCGGTATCAAGGTTGAACACCAACGCCGATTTATCGCTTTGTGCCATTAACATACGGGTTTCGCTACGGCTGCTGGCTAGGTAATTCGCTTGAGACAATTTCGGTTTGTTGCCCCAATACTGCTCAAAACGCACCGCTTCCAATTTTTGTGGCGGCTCAATTTTACTTGCCTTAAACGCCCCCGTGCCAATCAGCTGTGTCACTTCGCCCTTGTCGTTATAACTTTCAGGGGCAAGAATAATGGCGGTATAGTGAGTTAAAAAGGACGGAAACGGCACAAACGGCTTGTTCAAAGCGATCTGAATTTCACTATCGCTCACTGCTTGAATGTGCTTAATAAAGGCTTTTTGCAACACGCCCGGTTTTGCCATTGCAATGTTTAGGCTATTTGCCACCGCTTGTGCGGTGAGCGGTTGCCCATTATGGAACACCACATCCGGACGAAGTTTGAATGTCCAAAGGGTTGCGTCATCATTGCTTGCCCATTCTGTCGCAAGCCCAGCCACCAATTCCCCGTTCAAATTCGCTTCCACTAAGGTTTCCGCCAAATTCATACGCTGAAAAATCACGCCTGTTTGGTTTGGATCAAGGCTGTTAATTTCCCAAGGGGCAACGACAGTCGCCAAGGCGAGTTCATCATTTTGTTGTACTTGAGTTGTTGGTTCAGTTGGCTTTTCGGTTTCTGTTGTTGTGGCTTTATCACCTTGAAAATAGTGAACTGCAAGTGCCGCAACACCACCAACAAGAAATGGTGCAAGAAATTTTTTCATTTTATATCCCTTAAATAAAAATGGTTTTTAAAAAGGCGTGTATTGTGCCATAAATTCCATAAAAAAATAGTGGGATATTAACAATTTTGCAAAAAAAGTGAGAAATTTGACCGCTTGTCGCAAAAGAAAGGGGCAAAGGTAATTTGCCCCGATAAGTTAAACAGAGAAAGGATATTGAATACTCGGGTGAAATTCGTAGCCTTCGACTTCAAAATCAGCCAGCGTTACCCATGTTTCTAGGTCTTCAAGGGATTTAATGTCAGGATTGATTTTCAGCGTTGGAGCTTTAAATGGAGTACGTTTTAGTTGTACATCTCGCATTAAGTCGAGTTGGTCTTCGTAAATATGTGCATTCACGATTTTGTGGAAAGCCAGCCCAGCTTGATGTCCTGTGATTTGAGCCATTAAAGCTAAAAAAGTGTAGCATTGGATCATATTCCAGTTTAAGCCTAACGGTACATCGGCGGAGCGTTGTGTACTGTTCAGATAGAGCGTGCCGTCTAGTAGCGAAAAGTGGTGACTGTGTAAGCAAGGACGCAAACAGCCCATATGGAATGCACCGGGATGATAGAAAGTGTAAATCTCTCCACGATTATCTACGCCACGTTTGAGATCATCGACAATCTGACGTAATAGATCGACACTGCCGCCGCCAACTTTTGGGAAATTACGCCCTACCGCACCATAAACCAAGCCCATATCATCTTCGCCTTTACGGTGTGGATTTGCCAGCCAAGCGGCATTTTCATTCGCATTAGCGTCCCACGATTTTGTGCCTAACTGACGGAAATCAGCAGCGTTATCGTAGCCACGAATATAGCCCAACAGTTCGGCAATCGCCGCTTTCCAAAAACTTTTGCGAGTGGTCACAAGGGGAAACTCACCGCTTGCCACATCGTAGGTTAAATCCGCATTAATCACCGTTAAACAACGCTTGCCCGTGCGTTCGTTTTCCACCCATTTGCCTTGCTCAACAATGCGTTGGCAAAGATCGAGATATTGTTTCATAGTGCTACCTTAAAAGTTTAGAGTAATTGAGTAAATAATTTGCTAGAATTGTAGCACTTTTTAGATAAAGAGAAATAAGGAGTAAGTTATGAAATCTTTATTCAAAATGGCATTAGTGATTTCTACCTTAGTATTTGTGGCGGCTTGTAGCTCAAAAACAAGCGGTTGGAAACGTTTATCCGAATCAGAGATCGATCAAAAATCCTATGCGATTGCTTATGGTGCAACGGGGCAGACTTATGCCGACCGTGTTAATGCAAGCTATGATATTGATTCATTTATGCACGGTGTTGATGATTGGTTTAATAAAAAAGTGAGCTTACCGATTGAACAGATTCGTGCAAGTTTATTAAATCGTATGCTCGATCATAATGTTTACGCTTATTACAGTGGCGTGCTATACGCAGCAGAATTACAAGGTAACTTTAACCGCTTAAGCCCAACTTGTTGGGGCTTAGTCCAAGCACCAAGTATTACGCAAGGGATTCACGATGCGATGTTAGATCTTCAGGCGAATAAAGTGCGTCACGATAAATATATTCAAGAAGGTGCGGATCAAATTCTCCATTTATGTGTAGAAAAAATGGAATCAGAATCTCAAAAAAGTAAGAAAAAATAGTCTGTAAATCGACAAGCGGTGAGTTCAAGATAAAATTTTGCAAAAAATTATCGGGAACTGACCGCTTGCTCTTTCTTCTTTCCGTTGCTTTTACTAAAATATCGACAATTTTCTTACCTATCCTATAAAAAAATGAAACTCAACATTCCAACCTATTTAACCTTATTTCGTGTTGCTCTGATACCGCTGTTTATTATTGCATTTTACTTACCTATTCAATATTCCGCGGAAATTACCACACTCATTTTCTTTATTGCGTCAATTACGGATTGGTTTGACGGTTTCCTTGCTCGAAAATTAAACCAAACAACACGTCTCGGGGCATTTTTGGATCCTGTGGCAGATAAAGTATTGGTGGCGATAGCGTTGGTTTCGGTGGTGGAGTATTACCATACTTGGTGGATTAGTATTCCTGCTGGCATTGTGATTGCTCGTGAAATTATTATTTCTGCTCTGCGTGAATGGATGGCAGAACTGGGTGAGCGGGCAAGTGTGGCAGTCTCTATTTGGGGTAAGGTAAAAACCACCGCACAGATGTTAGCCCTTGGCGGTTTGCTGTGGCGACAAGCACCTTGGATGGAATATACCGCTTTCGCCTTGCTTTATATTGCGGCGATTTTGACGATTTGGTCGATGTTGCAGTATCTCAAAGCGTCTAAGGGAAGTTTGTTGAAGTCCTAGAAAATCGTAGGGACACACTGAGTGTGTCCGCCTAATCTTAATTTACGCAAAAATGATATTCAATGGACACACGCAGTGTGTCCCTACAACTTATGTCAGATTTTGATTCCAAACAATTCCTTGCT
This sequence comes from Glaesserella australis, assembly GCF_003260095.1. GTDB lineage: Bacteria > Pseudomonadota > Gammaproteobacteria > Enterobacterales > Pasteurellaceae > Glaesserella > Glaesserella australis. The sequence continues at coordinate 31,439 of NZ_PTPX01000022.1, read as the reverse complement.
GATACGCCCCATAACCCTGGGGTTTATCGTATGTACGATGCGAAAGGCACGATTATTTATGTCGGCAAAGCCAAAGATTTGAAAAAACGGCTGTCGAGCTATTTTCGCAGCAATCTTGCCAGTCGCAAAACGGAAGCCTTAGTGTCGCAAATTGCTCATATCGACACCACCATCACCCATTCGGAAACGGAAGCCCTACTGCTTGAACATAACTACATCAAGGAAAACCAGCCGAAATACAATGTGCTGTTGCGAGATGATAAATCCTACCCTTACATTTTGCTTACCAAACATCAACATCCCCGTTTAGCGAGCTTTCGGGGTAGTAAGAAAATCGCAGGGGAGTATTTCGGACCTTATCCCAATGCAGGAGCGGTGCGAGAAACCTTGAATTTGTTGCAAAAAATTTTCCCGATCCGCCAGTGTGAAGACAGCTATTACAAAAACCGTTCTCGTCCTTGTTTGCAATATCAAATCGGGCGTTGCCTTGCCCCTTGCGTTGAAGGCGTGTATTCGCAAGCGGAGTACGATCAACAGGTGGAATATGTCCGTTTGTTTTTGCAGGGCAAAGATCAGCAGGTGATCGAACATCTGATCGCCAAAATGGAAAAGGCTGCGGCGGATCTTGATTTTGAAACAGCGGCACGTTTTCGGGATCAGATCCAACAGGTGCGAGCGGTAACGGAAAAACAATTTGTCTCGAATGAACGGCTAGACGATCTCGACATCATTTCTATCGCTTATCAGCACGGCATTGCTTGCGTGCATATTCTGTTTGTGCGACAAGGCAAGGTGTTGGGCAGTCGTAGTTATTTCCCTAAAGTGCCGAACCATACGGAACTAGCGGAGTTGAGCGATACTTTTATCGGTCAATTCTATTTGCAGATGAACCAGCATCGCACCATTCCGCACCAAATTATTATCGATCACCCCGTGAGCGAAGCGGAGGCATTGGAAAAAGTGTTGGGCGAGCAGGCTGGGCATAAAGTGAGCATTACCGACAAAGTGCGTGGCGAAAAAAGCCGTTATCTTGCCCTTGCTAAAACCAACGCAATAGCGGCTCTAACTTTGCAACTCAAGCAAGACGCTCGTATTCAAACCCGTTATGAAGCGTTACAAGCGGTGCTTTCTTTGCCAAAAATTGCAAGAATGGAGTGTTTCGACATCAGTCATACAATGGGCGAGCAGACGGTCGCTTCTTGTGTGGTGTTTGATGAAAATGGTCCGCTCAAATCCGATTATCGCCGTTTCAACATTGAAGGCATTACGGGCGGCGATGATTATGCGGCGATGGAACAAGCGTTGTTAAAACGCTACGACAAACCGCTTCCCCCTGAAAAAATCCCCGACATTATTTTTATTGACGGCGGAAAAGGGCAGTTAAACCGAGCGTTAGAAACCTTTGCGAATTTACAGGTGGAATGGGATAAATCAAAGCCGTTGCTTATCGGCGTGGCAAAAGGCGTAGAGCGAAAAGCAGGCTTGGAAACCTTGCTTATCAGCAAATGGGATAAGGAAATTCATCTTCCACCCGACAGCCCAGCGTTGCACTTAATTCAACATATCCGTGATGAGTCGCACAACCATGCCATCAGCGGACACCGCAAAAAACGCCAAAAAGCCTTTACCGAAAGTGGATTAGAAGCTATTGCAGGCGTGGGAGCCAAACGCCGCCAAGCGTTGCTCAAATATCTCGGCGGAATGCAAGGGGTGAAAGCCGCTACCCTTGAAGAAATTCAATCGGTGCCAGGGATTTCAGCCGCCCTTGCGGAGACGATTTTTGATACTTTGCACAACAGTTAAACTAAGGAGAACCAATGAAACTCTATATTTTCGATCACTGCCCTTATTGTGTGCGTGCCAGAATGATTTTTGGCTTAAAGCAACTTGATGTGGAGCTGATAACGTTACTTAATGATGATGAAGCCACACCTGTTGGCTTGGTTGGTAAAAAAGTGGTGCCGATTTTGATTAAAGAAGATGGCACAGCAATGCCTGAAAGTTTGGACATCGTCAAATATATTGACGGACATTATGGTGAAAAGATGCTCTCTGATGACATTCGCCCTGAAATTGATGCTTGGATTAAAACCGTGAGTGGCTACTACAATCGCCTGTTACTGCCACGCTTTGTTCAGCTTGATTTAGGCGAATATCAAACTCAAAGTGCGATTGACTATTTCATTACAAAGAAAACGGAAAGTATCGGCGATTTCGCTGAAAATCTCGCACGTTCAGCGGAATATATTGCAAAATTAGAGCAAGATCTGACCGCTTTAGAGAGCCTGATTGTGTCGCCTGACGCTGTCAATGGCAAACTCTCTTTGGAAGATATTATCCTGTTCCCAATGCTACGCAATTTAACCTGTGTGAAAGGGTTGAATTTCCCTACGAAAGTGAAGGCGTATGTGGAGAAAATGGCGGAATTAAGCCGAGTAAATTTATACGAGCCAATCTAACTATACACAAATAAACACCACAAGCGGTGGGGTTATAATAAACATTTGCAAATTTATAATGAAATCTCACCGCTTATACCATTATTCCGCTATAATTCCCCCAATTTTTTTCTAGCTTACAAAAATAACAATGACCCAAACCACCTATTTCGCCACCGCAGCTCGTGGCTTTGAAGAGATGTTAAAAGCCGAACTTGAGCAAATTTGCCTCGCACAGTGCAAAATTGCTCAGGGTGGCGTACATTTCACGACCGATCTTAAAGGGGCGTATCAAGCCTTGTTACACAGTCGCTTGGCTTCTCGGATTTTACTGCCGTTAATTGAGACCAAAATTTTCAGCGACAGCGATTTGTATGCGTCAATTATAGGCTACGATTGGCTGAGTATTTTCGACCCACGAGATACCTTTTTTGTCGATTTTAACGGCACAAACCGTGAAATTCGCAACACGCAATTCGGGGCAATGCGAGTAAAAGACGGCATTGTCGATTACTTTGAGCGTAAAGGTTTTGCTCGTCCAACGGTCGATAAAATCCGCCCTGATATTCGTTTGCACGCCTATTTAAACCGTGAAGAGCTGGTGATTTCCCTTGATTTGAGCGGCGAAGCCTTGCATATGCGTGGCTACCGTGAAGAAACGGGTAAAGCCCCGTTGCGTGAGACCTTGGCGGCGGCGATTGTGTTGCGTTCAGGCTGGCAGAAAGGAACGCCGTTGGTCGATCCGATGTGTGGTTCGGGGACGCTGATGATTGAAGCTGCTCAAATGTACGCTAACATTGCGCCACAAATTAATCGTATTCACTGGGGATTTGATGCGTGGAAAGGGCATCAAGTTGAATTGTGGAAAGCCGTTTGGCAGGAAGCGAAAGAAGCGGAAGCTGTCCCCCCCACCGCCTTCGGCACCTCCCCCCGCAAGCAGGGGGAGGGGAATGATGTGTTGTTCTTCGGTTTTGACCTTGATCATCGTGTGTTGCAAAAAGCTAAACAGAATGCCAAAAATGCGGGGGTGGCAGAGTTGATCCAATGGCAGCAAGGCGATGTGTCGGCGTTGAAAAATCCGATCACGGAACAAGTCGGTACGGTGATTTGTAATCCCCCTTACGGCGAACGGCTTGGCACAACGCCTGCACTGATTGCGTTGTATTCGGTCTTTGGACAACGTTTGAAACAGCAGTTTGCCGGTTGGAATGCGTCCATTTTTAGCGGTGAGCCTGAGCTGCTCAACTGTTTGCGTTTGCGTTCGGCTCGTCAATTTAAGGCGAAGAACGGACCGCTTGAGTGTGTGCAGAAAAACTATTTGATTAGCGAAAATGCGGACAAGCGGTCAGATTTGGCTGAAAATTTGCAATTTAGCCAAAATGCCCAAGTTGCCCCTGATTTTGCAAACCGTTTAGCCAAAAATATCAAAAAGATCGAAAAATGGGCGAAACAGCAAGGGCTGGACGCTTATCGTTTATACGATGCGGATCTGCCTGAATATAATTTGGCGGTGGATAGATACGGCGATCATATTGTGGTGCAAGAGTATGCCGCTCCGAAAAACATTGATGAAAACAAGGCTCGCCAACGCTTGTTAGATGCGGTTTCAGCAACCCTTTATGTCACTGGCGTGGAAACGAATAAGCTGGTGTTGAAAGTGCGTCAGCGTCAAAAAGGCACGAACCAATACGAGAAGTTGGCAAACAAAGGTGATTATTTCTTCGTCAATGAATATGGGGCGAAATTGTGGGTCAATTTGACCGATTATCTCGACACGGGCTTGTTCCTTGACCACCGTCTCACTCGCAAAATGGTCGGCGAAATGGCGAAAGGCAAGACGTTCCTGAATTTGTTCGCTTACACAGGGTCGGCAACAGTTCACGCTGCGTTAAATGGGGCGAAATCGACTACCACTGTCGATATGTCAAACACCTATCTCAATTGGGCGGAGCAGAATTTAGAGCTTAACCAAATTTCCCTGCGAAATCACCGCTTGCACCAAGCGGACTGCTTGCAATGGCTTGCCGATTGCCGTGAGCGGTTTGAGCTGATTTTCGTTGATCCGCCGACTTTTTCCAATTCAAAACGAATGGAAAACAGCTGGGACGTGCAACGAGATCATATTACTTTGATGAAACAGCTCAAACGCATTTTAACCGCCAACGGCACTATCGTGTTCTCCAACAATAAACGGGGTTTTAAAATGGATTTTGACGGCTTGGCAGAGCTAGGGCTGACAGCGGAAAACATCTCGTACAAAACCTTACCCCTTGATTTTGAACGCAATCCGCATATCCACAACTGCTGGATTGTGAAACACGCTGAATAATGTTTGTAGGGTGGGTCTTGCCCCACTATTTAACCAACTTGATTAAAATATATGCTAGATATTGTGTTATATGAACCTGAAATCCCACAAAATAGTGGGAACATCATTCGTCTTTGTGCTAACTGTGGCTTTCGCTTACATATGATCGAACCGCTCGGATTTGCGTGGGACGACAAAAAATTACGCCGTTCAGGGCTGGATTATCACGAATTTGTTGATATTCAAAAATACAAAAATTTTGACGACTTTCTCGAACGAGCCAAACCAAAACGGCTGTTTGCCCTTACCACTAAAGGCGAACCGAACCACAGTGATGTGCAGTACGAACTGGGCGATTTTCTGATGTTCGGCCCTGAAAGTCGTGGCATTCCCAAAGTGATTTTAGATAGCTTACCAATGTCGCAAAAAATCCGCATTCCAATGTGCAAAGACAGTCGAAGTATGAATTTGTCTAACTCCGTTGCGGTGGTCGTGTACGAAGCGTGGCGGCAGTTTGGCTATCAAAATGCAGTGCCAAGACAGGCGATTTAAATAAGTAAGCCCTTAGTGAAAACTAAGGGCTTTTTGCTATTGGATAGAAAATTTGACAGGAACAGTCAAGGATGTCGGGAAACCAGCTGGTGGTGGCGAACTCATTTTCGTACTTTGTGCTGCTTTAACTGCAGCCGCATCTAAATTGCTATTCCCTGATGAGTTAATGACTTGAACGTTTGTTACTTGTCCTGTTGATGATAATTGGAAGGAAAGTGTCACTGTTCCTGTCTTTCTCATCATTTTTTCTCTTTGTGGGTAAGCGTTATTCGCGCGTTGTTGTAAGGTTCGCTGTAGCTGCGCTTTATAAGCATTAATTTCTCCACTACTTGCCGAGCCACTATTTACTGTACCGCTACCTTTCGGTGAGCCATTTGCAATACCTTGCTGGTTTTGCATACCTTGAGTCGCATTCGGAATTGCTTTCGCGACGATACCTTGTTTGACTTCAGGCCCTTTTTCTAAGGCTTTAACTGGCGGTTTTTCAACTTTTGGTTTCTCTTTAGGCTTTTCCTTTTGTTTCTCTTTTAATTTTTCTTTCGGTTTTTCTTTCTCTTTCGGTTTATCTTTTGGCTTCTCTTTCGGTTTTTCTTTTGGTTTTGGTGGTTCTATTTTAGGCTTTACTATAGGCTCAGGCTCAGGCTCAGGCTCAGGCATATCTTTTATTTCTTCTTTAACAATTTCTTCTGTGGTCACTGCCACTTGTTCTTGTTCTAAACGTGCAGCAAGCATTTCTATAGAGATGCTACTGACTTCTTCAGTAGGTGGAAGCGGTTTTGGCATCTGCATGACAGCAAAAATACCTGCAAAAACAGAACTGTGTATCGCCAGTGAACTGATTAATCCAATCCGAGAATGACGTTTTTTCATATACATCCTATTTCGTATTCTCTTTTTTCGTCACAATAGCGACATTCTTAATTTCATTTGCAGCAAGGAGATCGGTTAATTCTACAAACTTTTCAAAAGCAACAGATGCATCAACCTTTAATGTCACTTTTTGGCTTTTATCCCAAGTCGCAATTTCAGTATTCAGCATCTCTTTTGTAATAGGCTTGTCATTGTAGAAAAATTCATTATTTTCAGTGATGGTGAGTAATTTTGCTAATTCATCTGCTTTCATTGATTGTGTCGTAGATGCTTTAGGTACATTTACCTGAATTTTTCCTTGAGAAATAAATGATGCTGTAACTAACACGATAGCTAAAAGCACCAACATAATATCAATAAAAGGGATAATATTAATTTCGTCGAATTTTTTCATCGCAACCTCATTTGCAAATTTTAGGATTAAAGTGACCGCTTACACTTTCTCTTTACGTGCTTGCAGAGCTTGCCATTTCAATTTGTTTTCTTCTACTTTACGTCCAAAACCGTTGTAGAACATCATCGCAGGAATTGCAACTAAAATACCGACAGCTGTTGCTTTTAATGCGAGTGATAAATGAACCATAATAGATGCTGCATCAATATCGCCACCAGAATGTCCTAGTTCATAGAAGGTTAACAAAATACCGATAACAGTACCGAGTAGCCCAATGTACGGAGCATTAGAGCCGATTGTTGAGATCGTGGTGAGATTAGATGTGAGATCGATCTCAAGCTCTTGAATCGTTTCATATTGGTTTACATCAACCTTACGATAAAAAAGTATACGTTCAATAATTTTTGAAAATAGAATAATGCTCATTAAACCGAGTAATCCGAGAATGATGTAGTCAATATAACTTTGTAAAAATTGGAAAAGTTGTTCCATGGATTTGCCTTATATAGTTTTAGAAATAAAAAACAATTAAGTGTATTTGATAATAGTTCTTAATTATATAGAAAATTCGATTTTTTTCAATACTGCTGATTTAAGTGATAGCTTTACATTCAAGTATTTAATGACTATATTCATTCAATTCTTTAACAGAGGTAATAAATTAAATGGAAGAAACATTTATAGAGATCACTCCACAACAAGCGTGGGAAATGATGCAAAATGAAGGGGCTGTGTTAGTTGATATTCGAGATATGATGCGCTTCAGTTATAGTCGACCACAAGGCGCATTTCATTTGACGAATCAAAGTTATGGTAAGTTTTTAGATGAATATGATTTTGATGAACCTGTGATTGTGAGTTGTTATCACGGCGTAAGTAGTCGTAATACCGCTCAGTTTTTAGTTGAACAGGGATTTGAGCGAGTTTATAGTGTAAAAGGTGGCTTTGAAGGCTGGGTAAAAGCTGGGTTGCCTGTTGAAACAGCTTATTAGAAATAAGGAAAAGTTATGTGGAAAGAAGTACTACTTAATTATGGTATTTTTTTATTGGAATTACTTACCGTATTTGGCATTGTAGCAGTGGTGGTTATGTTGATTTTAGATGCTCGAAAACAGACAGAAAATGGGGCAATTACGATCACTAATTTGTCGGAGAAATATCAAGATCAGCAAAAAGAACTGAATATTTTCTTTTTAAGTGAAGAAGAGCAGAAACACCAAGAAAAACGAGAGAAAAAAACGCTAAAAGAGAAGGCTAAAGCGGAGAAAAAGCGCTTAAAAGAAGGTGGAGAACCAACCGATGAAGGTAAAAAATCACGTCTGTTCGTAGTAAATTTTCATGGTGATATCCAAGCTAGCAATGTCTCTAGTTTACGTAAAGAGATTGACGCAATTATCTCTCTCGCTAATCCTGAGCAAGATGAAGTTTTAGTTAAGCTAGAAAGTCCTGGTGGTGTTGTACATGGTTATGGTTTAGCCGCTTCTCAGCTTCAACGTTTAAAAGATCGAAAAATTCCATTAACTGTAGCGGTAGACAAGGTCGCTGCAAGTGGTGGTTATATGATGGCTTGTGTGGCGAATAAGATTGTCTCTGCACCTTTTGCGGTGATTGGCTCTATTGGCGTGGTTGCTCAAGTGCCTAATATTCATCGTTTGCTGAAAAAACACGATATTGATGTAGATGTAATGACAGCAGGTGAGTACAAACGTACGGTAACATTAGTTGGTGAGAATACAGAAAAAGGGAAAGAAAAATTCAAACAGGAGTTGGAAGAGACACATCAACTGTTCAAACAGTTTGTTGCTACTCATCGTCCTGGCCTTGATATAGATAAAGTATCAACAGGTGAGCACTGGTTTGGTCAGCAAGCAATTGAGCTTAATTTAGTGGATGAGCTATCTACCAGTGATGATTTGATTTTGAATGCGGTGAAAGAAAAAAATGTGATTGAAGTAAAATATCGCCAAAAGAAAAAGCTTTCTCAACGTGTTGGAGAACAAATTGAGACAAGTTTTGAGAATACGGTGGTAAAATTACTTCACAAGAATCGTTCGTCAATGCTATAAATTTTGACAAGTTGAGTAAATTTTGATTTTTGTCGAATAATTAGGCTTCCAAAATTGTGAAAAAATGCGTATGATACGCCCCCTTACTGAGAGAGCCTACTCTTTTAGTATAGGATAAAAGTACGGTTTATACCGTACTTTTTGTTTGGGATTCACTCTTGTTAAATTTGCTCTAAATATAATCAAAGGATAAATCGATGCGGATAGGTCAATATGAAATTAAAAATCGTATTTTCCTTGCACCGATGGCTGGTATTACAGATCAGCCTTTTCGACGATTATGTAGTCAGTTAGGTGCGGGTTTAACTTTTTCGGAGATGATGTCCACAAATCCTGATGTATGGCATACCGAAAAATCACGTTTACGCTTAGCGCATCATGATGATATTGGTATAAATGCTGTGCAAATTGCGGGATCTGATCCCACAGAAATGGCAATTGCAGCAAAGATAAATGTAGAGTATGGGGCAGATATTATTGATATTAATATGGGTTGCCCAGCTAAAAAAGTAAACAAAAAAATGGCAGGCTCTGCACTTTTGCGTGAACCTGATTTAGTTGCTCGCATTTTAGATGCTGTTGTGAATGCTGTAGATGTGCCTGTGACTTTAAAAATTAGAACGGGTTGGGATCCTGAGAATCGAAATTGCCTAGAAATTGCCCAAATTGCCGAACAGGCAGGCATTTCAGCGTTAACAATACATGGTCGTACTCGAAGTTGCTTATTTGATGGTGATGCCGAATATGACAGTATTAAAGCAGTAAAAGAGGTTGTTTCGATTCCTATTATTGCCAATGGTGATATAGTCTCTGCTGAAAAAGCAAAACAAGTTCTTGATTACACACAAGCAGATGCTGTGATGATTGGTCGAGGCAGTTTGGGGCGCCCATGGCTATTTTCGGAAATCGGAAAGTTTTTCGAGAAAGGAGAGCTCGTTTCGACATTATCATTAAATCAAAAATGCCAATTTATGTTAGAACATATTGAAAACCTTCATCATTTTTATGGTGAAGAAAAGGGTTATCGTATTGCTCGTAAACATGTTGGCTGGTATGTCGAACAATTAAAGCCAAATTCAAATTTTAGACGCACTTTTAATGCCTTTGATTCAACGAAAGAGCAATTAAATGCATTAGAAGATTTTGTAAAATTGATTCATTTAGAATCCTAATAAGTTGGATAAAAATACAATGTTAGAACAACAAGCTACACAAAACCCATTAACAGTATCAATGTTGAATGCACAATCTCAACAAGTGACGAAGCCACTTCGTGACAACGTGAAACAAGCAGTAAGAAATTACTTACATCAATTAGGTGGCGAAGATCCAACAGAATTATATGAGTTGGTTCTTTCAGAAATTGAGCATCCAATGTTAGATATGGTAATGCAATATACTCGCGGTAATCAAACACGTGCAGCAACAATGCTTGGTATTAACCGCGGTACATTACGTAAAAAATTAAAAAAATACGGTATGGGCTAATCCATAGTGATATAGATATTTAAAAGAAACCCTATGAGCGTGGCTTATAGGGTTTTTTCTTTATATTACTTCTTAGATAAAAAAGTCAGCGTTTCGTAATGTGTTGTATGTGGAAACATATCGAAAAGTTGGACTTTCACTAATTGATAATTCGTCAAACTAGCAAAATCTTTTGCCATTGTTTCAGCGTTACAGCTGGAATAAATCAGATAGGACGAACCTAGCTGGTTGATAAAGTCGGCTAAAGGTTTGCCAATGCCTCGTCTTGGTGGATTGACGATCACGAAATCAGGCGTTTGCCCTTGTTCATTTAGGGCAAATTGAGCAGAGTCAAGGGAAGCAAATTTAACATTAGTTAAGCCGAGATGCTGGGCTGATTTAGTCGCACTGGCAATAGCAGATGCGGAAATTTCGATACCTGTCAGAGCCACATTTGGACGCTGAGATCTTAAGGCTGTTGCACAATGCAAACCAAATCCGCCCACACCACAGAACAGATCCCAAAGGTGATCAATCGGTAGATCCGCAATCCATTGTTGTGCCGTTTGGTACAATTTGCTTGCCACAAGCGGATTGGTTTGGAAAAAACCTTGCGGGCGGATAAACAGCGGAATGCCGTTGAAATGCTCTTCCAACACCTGCTGTTCCGTTAAAAAGATCTCTTGTTCTCCCTCTAAAATGGCGGAATGTTGGGGCTGAATGTTGAGACTGACCACCGATTTTTCAGGCAGTTGAGCCAGTAACGCTGGCAATTCACGTTCTACAAGCGGTCGTTTCGCTTCACTTTTTAGCACAAAGCGGATCATCAGCGATTGGTTGTATTGGCTTTGGGTAATCAGAATGTATTTCAGCTCACCCCGTTTTTTCGCCACGTTGTAAGGTACAAGCCCAGCTCGTCCGATAAAGGTTTTGAGTATTGGGAACAGTGCCGAAAAAGTGTTGGGATAGAGTGGACAGTCGCTCAAATCCGTGCCTGTGCCGTCATCGTTTAAAATGCCTAAAATCGGACGCTCAACGCTTCCCGTTACTACCATTTTGGCTTTATTGCGAAACTGTGCCAAAGGCGATGTTACCGCTGGCAGAAATTCTGTCGTTTGCAAAAAATAGGGCGAAACTAACCGCTTGAGATCTTCTGTTTTTTCCACAAGCTGTTCAGCGTAGCTTTTATTTAGCCATTGGCAAGATGTGCAACGTTGTTGCTCAAAATGGTGGCAAGTGAGTTTAGGCATTTTGAGCTTTCCATTCCAACCATTGATCTTGTAGGCTAGCAAGCTGTTGGTGAGCCTGTTGCCAACGTGGGCTGGCTTCCAGTTCTGACCAACTGATCGTACGGCGTTTCATCAGGCTCAAATGGCGTTCTTTTTGAGCTTGTGTCGGCTGATATTTGAGATTATCTAACACTTGCACTACGCCGTTAGGTTCATTGCAAAGGAGCAACAAATCACAACCTGCTTGCAACGCTTTTTCGCTACGTTCCACATAGTTGCCCATAAAACCTGCGCCTTTCATGCCTAAATCGTCCGAAAAAATCACGCCGTTAAATTGCAACTGTTGGCGTAAAATGGTTTTCAGCCAGTAGCTTGAACCGCTGGCAGGTTGGCTGTCACATTGAGTGTAGATAACGTGAGCAGGCATAATCGCAGACAATTTTCCTTTGGCAATCAACTGCTTAAACGGCTGAATATCGTGGTTGAAAATTTGCTCTTTGGGGCGATCATCAAAAGGCGTTTCAAGGTGAGAGTCGGCGATCACTTGCCCGTGACCAGGAAAATGCTTGCCTGTAGTTGCCATTCCGACTTCTTTCATTCCGTCAATAAAGGCTTCTGCGACTGGCAACATGGTTTCTACTTTCTCACCAAATGAACGGTCGCCAATCGCTTTGCTACAATGCCCTAAATCCAACACGGGAGCAAAACTTAAATCAATATCCAACGCAAACATTTCCGCAGCCATTAGCCAACCAGCTTCTTTCGCCAGTGACAAGCGGTCTAATTGCAAAAAAGATTGCATTGCAGGCAGTTTGGTAAAACCGTCTCGGAAACGTTGCACACGACCGCCCTCTTGGTCGACCGTAATAAGCAACGGCTTTTTCACTCGTTGGCGAATGGATTTTATCAAGGCGTGCAGTTGGGATTTGTCGTGAAAATTACGGCTAAACAAAATTAGCCCTGAAACCAACGGGTGTTCAAGCAATTCTTGCTCTTCTTGAGTCAGTTCGTTGCCGGCGAGATCGATAAGTAACATAAGTATCCTTAAATTAAAAAGCCCTCAATGTGAGGGCTTATTTTACATTATTCTTGCGATTTAATTTGATGTTTTGCTTGGTTTTTCCGCATTTTAATGTTGATAAATTCAACAATGACGGAGAAGCCCATTGCGGTATAAATCGCTGATTTTGGAATATGAATGTTGAAACCTTCGCCCATTAATGCAATACCGATAAGAATTAAGAAGGCAAGCGCTAAGTTCTTAATGGTTGGGTTATGATCCACGAAATCGCCGATTGGTTTTGCAGCAAACATCATCACACCAACTGCGATCATAATTGCAATCACCATCACAGGAATATCATCAGCCATACCCACCGCTGTAATTACTGAGTCGAGAGAGAAGACAATATCTAATACGGCAATTTGAATTAAGATCATGAAATAGTTAGCTTTTTTACCTGATGAGCTTTCTGTATCGTGTGGTTCACCTTTTACTGCTTCGATTAATTCCATTGAGCTTTTCACTACAAGGAACAAGCCCCCGAAGAAAAGAATTAAATCACGCCCTGAAATTGGTTTATCCATAATTGAAAAGAGTGGATCGACCAAACGCATCATCCATGCTAAAGAAAGCAAGAGAAGAATACGTGTTCCCATAGCGAGAGCTAAACCGATTAAACGAGCCGATTGACGCTGTTTTTCAGGTAAGCGAGAAACTAAAATACTAATGAAGATAATGTTATCAATACCTAGCACGATTTCTAATGCTGCTAAGGTAAAGAGAGCAACCCACGCTTCGGGGCTAGCAATCCACTCAAACATAGACATATTCCTTGATAAATAAGACGAAAAAATGACAAAATTTGCCGAATTAAAAGTTGCACATCATATAGAGAGCAATGAAAAAATTAAAGGGGAGAATGTAAAAAATTTTGTAAAATCTCGGCAGTAAATTGTTTACGTAAGTAAAATCCAAGGGGAAGAGACTGAATTTTTTCTCCATATTGATTAATTGCTCCTGCCAACGAGCGATTATTTCGCCCTTTAGGGCGCAGATGAAGTGCTTCGCCTAAACTGGCATTAATTTCATTTAACCGCCCGAGTACAATCAATTCCATTAATTCTTCCCAGTCTTGTTGTAGTTGCTGCTCTTGTTTAATAGAGGGTGACCATAAAATTGGTTGTCCAATATGTCTTTTTTCAAGTGGAATTGAGCGCTTACCTTCAACAGGAATCCAAAGCACCCGTTGCAATTTATGCTTAACATGGGATGTTTGCCACACAATGCCGTGATTATCGGTTAAAGGGGCGAGACTGACAAACGTGGTTTCCAACGGTAAGCCTTGTTCACTAACGGGAATGGTTTTTAGCTCAATCCCCAAGTGAGCGAAATCCTGCTCCGCTTTGCTACCTGCTTTTGCCCCCAACGCCGTTTCAATCAACATTCCAACCCAGCCTTTATCTCGGCGTAAATCGGGCGGAACAGAGATATGGAGCTGTTCAGCGATTTCCCCAAGAGTAAAGCCTGCTAGCCACTGTGCTTTGGCGAGCAGTTCTTTTTCAGTAAATGAGTGAGTAGCAAGTTGCATAGTGTGTCTAACTAAAATTTATCAAGCGGTTACTTTAACATAAAAATTTACAAATATTGAAATGATCACAATACTTAGGTGCATTCGGAATACCGTATTTTTGCTTGATAGCATGAAAAGTAGTCCTAGTTTTAGATAGCTTAGTATAACTCTTTGAAATTGTTAATCCCTAAGATCCACTTAAAGATAAAAAGGAAATCACTCAATATGGGAAAGTGGTCAGACCAAAAAAGCCAGGAATTGATTGACGAACATCCAGAACTTTATTACGCTTGGGCAGGTAGGGCTGGTTTTCTCAAGATTGGTGAAGAATTGAACATTTTTTGCCAAAGGAAAACGCTCACAAAATAGGCGAGAAAAGGACGAAACTATTTTAGCTGCTGTTCATCGTAATGCTATGAAGGCTGTTTATTATAGTTTCGTTTTATTTTCATAAAGCCATTTATTATCTGCGACACAAGGCACGGTGACAATTTTTAATTTTGAACCGAATAGTCCAATTAAATTAGAAGCCTATAATTTAGGTGATGTGTCACCTGATTTAGATGTTGCGGGCTAACTAACTTTTATAAGGAGACAAAATGAACAAAGTAAAAAAATTGAGCTTAACGCTACTGTCAAGTTTAGTTTTAGTTGCATGTGGTGGTGGATCGAAGGGGACTCATCATCAGACAAGTACGAAAACTGAAGTAAAGACAGAAACTAAAAAGTCTGAAACGCTTCAACCACAAGCGGGTAATAATCGCTCAATTAAAACACAACCTACCGAAGTGTATAAAAAATCTGAAGCAGAACAAGCTAAATCAGAGAAAAAGCTAACAGAAGATAAACAAGCTAAGCATCTTTTATCAAATCCGGATAAAACGGCAGAGCCTGTTTCTCAAAAACTAAGTGACAGCGAAATTTTTGGTCGTTTCTCGAAAAATGGCGGACATTATGATGCAAATGCTTGGATGAGTATTAACCTTGATGGAACGGAATTAAAACTTGCAGGGCTTAGCGACGCTCATTTAAATGCTCAACAGATACACACTCTGAGAGATTCTGATGGGCAGTTAGTGGGATATTATGGTTATGCTGCATTAAGCAAAACAAAACCAAGCCAATATCACCCTGAAGAGAATGTTGCTGAATATAAATATATGGCATTGCGAGAAGCGAGAGAAGAAGCCAGAAGTGTTCCAAATGTAGACATGACTTACCGTGGTAAAATGTACTATGCTCTTGATTCAGCACCGCAACAAGCTCTTGAAGCAGATGTTTCAGCGAATTATAGAAATGCAAGTAAATCTATTTCGATTGAGATTGCAGGGCAATCAGATCGTTCAGGTTGGCATTTAACCACAAATACACCACAGTCAGTTGGTGAAAACGGTTCAATTTTTACTCAGTTATATACTAGAGAGAATGGAAAACTTGTTAAAGCAGGGCAATTTGATGGTGGTTTGTATGGAAAAAATGGTGAGATTCTTTTAGGTGAAGCAAAACATGAAGATTCAACCAAGCAAGAAAATAATTGGAAGGGGGCGGTTGGTGCGACTGCAACCAAATAAAAATAATTTTCTTATACATATAAGTTAATATGAAACAAAAATGCCTTTGCTTATTCATAACAAAGGCATTTTTTATTGATGGTAATTAATTAGCCAACAACTTATTCATTCGTTTGATAAACGCCGTTGGGTTTTCGAGTGTGCCACGTTCAGCGAGTAACGCTTGTTCAAGCAATAATTCGATCCAGTCGTTAAATTCCGTTTCATCGGCGATATCGGCGACACGTTTGATCATTGGGTGATCAGGGTTGAGCTCAAAGGTGTATTTCACTTCAGGGGCTTGCTGACCCATTGCGGCGAACAGTTTTGCCATTTGGGTACTCATTTCATCGCTATCTGTTGAAACAACCGCTGGGGTGTCGGTCAAGCGGTGGGTTAAGACCACTTTTTTGACACGTTCGCCTAAATAACCTTTAGCTCGTTCTAAGAAGCTGGCAAATTCGGCTTCTTGAGCTTTTTGGGTTTCTTCTTCCGCTTTGTCGGCAAGGTCGCCCAAATCTAAGTCGGATTTGGTGATGCTTTGTAATTGTTTGCCGTCAAATTCGGTCAAGTGGCTGATAAGCCATTCATCAATACGGTCTGAAAGGAGCAACACTTCAATGCCTTTTTTGTTGAACAGCTCTAAGTGTGGGCTGTTTTTCGCCGCTTGATAGCTGTCGGCAGTCACGAAATAGATCGCTTTCTGTCCTTCTTTCATTCTTGCAATATAATCCGCCAAACTGACCGCTTGTTCGCTGCTGTCGCTGTGGGTGGACGCAAAACGCAATAAGCCTGCCACTTGGTTTTTGTTAGCAAAATCTTCGCCCACACCCTCTTTTAGCACTAATCCGAACGCTTTCCAGAACTGTTGATACTGTTCCACATTCTCTTTCGCCAGTTTTTCGAGCATTTGTAACGCACGTTTGGTAAGAGCAGAGCGGAGTGATTGGGTCACTTTGTTCTCTTGTAAAATTTCACGGCTAACGTTCAGTGGCAAGTCGTTGGTGTCCAATAATCCACGCATAAAGCGGAGATAGTTTGGCATAAAGACTTCGGCATCGTCCATAATGAAAACTCGTTGTACATAGAGCTTCAAGCCGTGTTTTTGCTCACGGTTGAACAAGTCCCAAGGGGCTTTGCTTGGTACATAAAGTAGGCTAGTGTATTCCTGTTTGCCCTCAACTTTGTTGTGAGACCAAATCAGTGGATCTGTGAAGTCGTGGCTGATGTGTTTGTAGAACTCTTTGTATTCGTCATCGGAAATCTCATTTTTAGAGCGTGTCCAAAGGGCTTGGGCTTTGTTAATTTTTTCCCATTTCGTACCGCTTTCTTTGCCCTCATCATCGTACTCTTTGGTTTGAATTTCAACGCTTAAGCCGATATGGTCAGAGTATTTGCTGATAATCTCACGCAAACGCCATTCGTTTAAAAATTCTTTTTCATCATCACGCAGATGTAAAACGATGTCCGTGCCTCGTCCTGCTTTTTCAATATCGGCAACGGTGTAATCGCCCTCGCCTGCGGACTCCCACAATACGCCTTGTGTTGCGTCTAAGCCTGCGGCACGGGTGCGAACAGTGACTTTATCGGCAACGATAAAAGATGAATAGAAGCCCACGCCGAACTGTCCGATAAGCTGGCTGTCTTTCGCTTGGTCTGAACCGAGCGAGCTTAAAAACTCTTTGGTACCTGATTTGGCAATGGTGCCGAGATGATCGATCACTTGCTCACGGCTCATACCGATACCGTTATCGCTGATCGTAATTGTGCCTAAAGTTTCGTCCACGCTAATACGCACACGCAATTCGCCGTCTCCCTCATACAGATCAGGCTGAGATAAGGCTTTGAAACGCAATTTGTCGGCAGCGTCTGACGCATTGGAAATTAACTCACGCAGGAAGATCTCTTTGTTGGAATAGAGTGAGTGGATCATTAATTGCAGTAGTTGTTTGACTTCCGACTGAAAGCCACGAGTTTCTTGGTTTGTACTCATAGGGTTCCTTTTGATGTGTTGAAATCTAAATCCCCCTTAACTTAACGTAGGGACACACTACGTGTGTCCCTACATTAAAAAGCAGTATGGGGATTTTCAAAAATAAAAAATAACGCCCTACTAAATAGGGCGTTATCATCAAATTTCAAGGGGATTATTCATCATCCGTGAAACGTTTTGCTTTATATTTTGGGTTCATCAAGTTTTCAACGGATAAAATATCGTCTAACTGTTCTTCCGTCAGCAAGCCACGTTCTAGCACCACTTCACGTACACTTCTGCCTGTGGTTGCACAAATTTTACCGACAATGTCGCCCTCGTGGTGTCCGATAAATGGATTGAGATAGGTGACGATACCGATAGAATTGAACACATAACTCTCGCAGATTTCTTTATTGACAGTAATGCCGTCAATACATTTATCACGCAGGTTCACACACGCATTGGCAAGAATTTCAATACTTTCAAACATTGCCTGACCAATCACTGGCTCCATTACGTTTAACTGTAACTGACCTGCTTCAGCGGCAAAGGTGATACAAGTATCGTTGCCGATCACTTTAAAGCAAACTTGGTTCACCACTTCTGGCACAACAGGATTCACTTTCGCTGGCATAATGGACGAGCCTGCTTGTAATTCTGGCAAATTGATTTCATTCAAACCGGCTCTTGGGCCTGATGAAAGCAAGCGTAAGTCGTTACAGATTTTTGAGAGTTTCACTGCAGTACGTTTTAACGCTCCGTGAACCATTACATAAGCGCCGCAGTCGGATGTCGCTTCGATTAAGTGTTCAGACAAGACGCACGGTAGTTGGGTGACTTCTGAGAGATATTTCACTGCAAGCGGTGCATAACCCTCTGGCGTATTCAACCCTGTACCAATCGCCGTTGCCCCTAAGTTTACTTCAAGCAATAACTCGGCGGTACGTTTTAGGTTTCTGACTTCTTCATCTAACAGCACAGAGAACGCTTTGAACTCTTGTCCGACAGTCATCGGCACTGCATCTTGCAACTGAGTACGCCCCATTTTTAAGATGTTGGCAAATTCGTTCGCTTTGTTCTCAAAACCGTGTTGCAAGTAAAGCACCTTGCTAATAAGTTGCATAATGCTGTTGTAAACGGCGATACGGAAGCCCGTTGGGTAAGCGTCATTGGTGGATTGGCTAGCATTAACGTGATCCATTGGGTTGATGATGTGGTATTCGCCTTTTTTATGCCCAAGCAATTCAAGGGCAAGGTTTGCCACCACTTCATTCGTATTCATATTGACGGAAGTACCCGCTCCCCCTTGATACACATCGGACGGGAACTGATCCATACAGCGACCATTGACCAAAATTTCATCGCAGGCTTGCACAATCGCTTTCGCCACTTTTTTCGGGATTGCCCCTAATTCGCCGTTAGCAAGGGCAGTGGCTTTTTTTACCATTACCATACCACGCACAAATTCAGGCACATCAGAAATGGTATTTTTAGAGATATTAAAATTTTCAATGGCGCGTAAGGTGTGGATTCCCCAGTAAACATCATTTGATACTTCACGTTCGCCTAATAAATCAACTTCAATACGGGTGTTACTCATCATCTTCTCCTTATTATTTGGTAATTAATTGAATTGGCAGCGAGATCATACCGAGAGTACAAGGGAAAAAATGTGATTTAGATCATATTTTCAAAGAGAGGAAGGGCGATATAAATTTCCATTTCGGATTAGTTTTTTTAATGATAAAAGTCTCGTGTTAACGAGACTTTTCAACGGATATTATTTGATAATAGTTAATTCTCTAGCTTGTAGTTCAGTTTTGTTCCACTCACTATCAATTTCGCCATAAATACGCACTTTGTCATTTTTACTAACGTTTTGTCCTTGCCAAATATGGTTGTCAATTTCGACACGGATCTGACCGCTTGCATCTGCAAGGATATATTCATCTTCATCCACTTGGCTAACAATGTTGCCCTCAACTGTCACATAGCTATTATCACGAGCTGAAAGAGCTTGTTTTACAGTGATTGTAGTTGCAGGGACATTTGCACCGAAAACTTGTTGATTATTTGTTTGATTATTACCACAACCAACTAAAGCAACAGAAGCTAAAAGGGTTGATAACACAAGGTATTTTTTCATTTATTTATTCTCCTATTTACTGATACGGCGTACATCAATTTGGGTTCTGCCATCATCTTTATCGACTTCACCGTGAATACGTACTTTGGTTTTTGCATTCACATTTAAACCTGCCCACGCATCATCGTCCACATCAATTTGAATTTGACCCGTGCTATCTTTGAAAATGAAAGTATCTTCATCAACTTGTTTGATAATATAGCCCGAAATTGACGCTGGGGTATTATCGTAAGCTTTTTTAGCTTGAGCGACAGTGGTCACAGATTTTACATTACCGCCAGTATAACCGCCTTGTGTGTTGTTATTTTGATAGCCTGCAAATGCAGAAGTAGAAAGAGTGAGTAATGCCGCCACAGCCATTAATTTTTTCATAGGTTCTCCGAGTGATTGTCTGTTAATTTAGGCGTTATTGATTTTCAATGAATGCATTAAAACATAGAAATCTTAAAAATTTCTTAAGAAATGAAAAGTTGTTTCAATTGATCAAATTTTGCACTCATTCAATCGCATAACCTTGTGGTGACAATAATTGACGATCTAAATAGGCTTTTCCATCAATCAGTTTTAGTCGATCAGCACAGAACCATTGCACCACAAGGGGATAGTAACGATGTTCTTGTTCATACACCCGTTCAACTATATCATCTAATTCATCATCAGGATAAATCGGCACTTTCGCTTGCAACACAATCGCCCCGCCATCGACTTCTTCATTAACAAAATGAATGGTCGTGCCGTGTTCGGTATCGCCTGCCACTATTGCTCGTTGATGTGGATTTAAGCCTGCGTATTTTGGCAATAATGATGGATGGATATTTAAAATTTTCCCCGCAAAACGAGCAGTAAATTCAGGGGTAAGGATTTTCATATAGCCGGCAAGCACAATCAAATCTGCGTTTAATTGCTCAATCTGTTCGGCAATGGCATTGTCCATCGCAAGATTGCTGTCAAAGGATTTTTTAGTAAAAACAAAGGTGGAAATCCCCGCTTGTTTGGCTCGTTCCAAACCGTAAGCGGTCGCTTTGTTGGAAATCACCGCACAAATTCTGCCGTTGATTTTCCCAGCTTCAACGGCGTCAATAATTGCCTGTAAATTTGAGCCATTGCCCGAAATCATCACAATGATGTTTTTCATTGATCTTTACCACGTTAATGTTAATGGGCGAACACATCGGTTCGCCCCTACAGCACTACACAATCTCAACCTGTTCAGTACCATTGCCTAGTGCTTCAATTTTGCCGATCACCCAAGCATTTTCCCCTGCATTACGCAATACGTTCAATGCCGTTTCCACATCGCTTTCAGGTAAAGCAATCACCATTCCCACACCGCAGTTAAAGGTGCGATACATTTCATAACGGCTGATATTGCCTTTTTCTTGTAACCATTTAAATGACGGTAACCATTCCCAACTTGCTTCGTTAATCACCGCTTTCACATCGGCAGGCAACACACGTGGGATATTTTCCCAGAAACCGCCGCCCGTTAGGTGAGCAATGGCGTGAACATCAGCGTGTTTGATAAGCTCCAACACTGATTTCACATAGATTTTTGTTGGGGCAAGGAAATGTTCACTTAAAGGCTTGCCTGCCAATTCATCGCTTGGCTTAGCTCCACTTACTTCCAACACTTTACGGATTAATGAATAACCGTTTGAGTGCGGACCGCTTGAACCTAAGGCAATCAACGTATCGCCCACTTGCACTTTTGAGCCGTCAATAATCTCTGATTTTTCCACTACACCAACGCAGAAACCTGCTAAATCGTAATCGCCTGCGTGATACATTCCCGGCATTTCCGCAGTTTCACCACCGACCAACGCACAGCCAGACTGCTCACAACCGTTAGCAATGCCTTTGATCACTGAGCTTGCCACATCAACATCAAGCTTGCCTGTTGCATAGTAATCCAAAAAGAATAACGGCTCCGCCCCTTGTACCACCAAATCGTTCACGCACATTGCCACTAAATCGATCCCAATCGTATCGTGCTGATTTAAGTCGATCGCCAAACGCAATTTTGTGCCAACGCCGTCTGTTCCTGACACCAAAATCGGCTCTTTATATTTGGTTGGCAAAGCACACAACGCCCCAAAGCCCCCCAATCCACCAATCACTTCAGGACGGCGAGTGCGTTTAACATCGCCTTTAATGCGTTCAACTAATTCATTACCTGCGTGAATATCAACGCCAGCGTCTTTATAACTAAGTTGTGTTGTCACGGTGAAACCCCTTAAACGAAAAAATTAGTTCAAGTATAACATTAAAGCAAACGTTTGCGTAAATGGTTGTAGAAAAATTTCTTGGTAAAGGAACAAAAATTTTCTCTTCTTAGAAAAGATATAAAAAATTTTGCAAAATTAATTTGCTAAATGTGAAGAGTTCTGCTATTTATACGCCCTTTTAAAATGACCCCTAAGTAGTGCGGTAAAACTAGGGAAGAAAAATTCCAAAACAGGAGTGAAATATGACAGTGGCAAAATCCACTTCTTTAAGTTTATTAGCCCTTGCGGGCGTTTCTCCTTACCAGCTAGGTAAAGATGAAGAATATATGAATGAAGCTCAAATAGAGCATTTTCGTAAAATTTTAAAAGCGTGGCACGCTCAAATTATGGAAGAAGCGGAGCGTACTAAAAGCCAAATGCAAGATGAAGTGACGAACTTCGCTGATCCTGCTGACCGTGCAACGCAAGAAGAAGAGTTCAGCCTTGAGCTTCGCAACCGTGATCGTGAGCGTAAATTGCTTAAACGTATTGAGCAAACCTTAATCAAATTAGATGAGGGCGATTATGGCTATTGTGATACTTGTGGCATCGAAATCGGTTTAAAACGTTTAGAAGCACGCCCAACGGCAGAACTTTGCGTAGATTGCAAAACCCTTGCAGAGTTACGTGAAAAGCAAATGGGCGGTTGATTTTAACCACAGCATTTGTGTTTCTATATAGACGGACACACGCAGTATGTCCCTACAAGAGCAACATAAATGGTAGGGACACACTGCGTGTGTCCACAATGTTTAATCAGCATTGAGGTGATTTATTTTAAAGTACATCAAATCTTTTTTTGGTCGTAAAAAAAAGGATAACAACCTACCGCTTGTAGATACAGAACAAGCGTCAAGAGCCGTTTATACAAAACGGTCAGAGCCTGTATTGGCAGAACCTACTCGCACCGCTAAGAAAAAAAGCAATCCTAAACAGCAAGCCGTGCCGTCTCATATTCTGCATAAAAAATTTACCCAACCTGCAGGGCATTATGGCATTTCGCCGAAAGATTTCCCGAGCAATGCGATTGCGATCATCAATAAACTGCAAAAAAATGGCTACGAAGCCTATATGGTCGGCGGTTGCATTCGTGATTTATTGTTGGGGCAGAAAGCCAAAGATTTTGATATTGCCACCAACGCTCGCCCTGAAGAAATTCAAAAAGTATTTGGTCGTCAATGTCGTTTAATCGGTCGCCGTTTCCGTTTGGCTCATATCATCTTTGGTCGTGAAATTTACGAAGTTGCCACATTCCGAGCAGATCATCATAGCAATGCGACTGAGAAAATGTCGAAAACCAGCGATGCTGGAATGTTATTGCGAGATAACGTTTATGGCACGCTAAGGGAAGATGCAGAACGCCGTGATTTTAGCGTCAATGCCTTTTACTATGATGTAAGCCACAACCTTATTTATGATTTCTTTAATGGTATTGATGATCTGAAATCGGGCAAATTGGCGTTGATCGGCGATCCGACCACACGCTATCAAGAAGATCCTGTACGAATGTTGCGAGCCATTCGCTTTATGGCAAAATTGGATATGTTTTTGGATAAAGCCAGCGATGAACCTATTCGCAAAATGGCTCCGTTGCTTAAACATATTCCTGCAGCACGTCTATTTGACGAGTCGCTCAAACTGTTGCAATCAGGCTACGGCTACAAAACGTACGAGTTGTTGCGTAAATATGGCTTGTTTGAACAGCTTTTCCCTGTGTTAAGCCCGTTCTTTACGGAGTTCGGCGACTCGAATACTGAACGAATGATCGCCAAAGCCTTGAACTCGACCGATGAACGTATTCGAGATGATCTGCGTGTCAATCCTGCCTTTTTATTTGCGGCACTATTTTGGTATCCGTTGCGAGAAAAAATTGACGAGCTGAAAAATGAAGGCGGCTTAAATAGCCACGATGCAATGATGTTGGCGGCAAACGAAATTTTGGCGGATAGCGTCAAAGCGGTCGCATTACATCGCCGTTATACCACCGTAATTCGAGATATTTGGGCGTTGCAATTTCAGTTTCCAAAACGCACGGGCAAGCGTCCGCAACAAACCCTTGAGCATATTAAATTTAGAGCAGGTTTTGACTTGTTAGTAATGCGTGCTGAAATTGAGGGCGGAGATTTGGTTGAGTTAAGTGCGTGGTGGCACGAATATCAATTCAGCAATGAAGCCCAGCGTGAAACAATGCTCAAAAACGTGAAAAGTTTACCGACATTTCGTGACGAAGAGCCGAAGAAAAAACGCCGCCCACGTCGTAAATTCAACCGTAAAAAGAAAGTCGTTAAAGGGGAAGAGTAATGGTAACGGTTTATGTAGCATTAGGTTCAAACCTTGATAATCCCCTTGCTCAGCTCAAACAAGCGGTCGCTTCCTTACAAACTTTTGCAAAAAATCTGCAAGTGAGTTCTTTCTATGGCAGTAAACCGCTTGGGCCGCAAGATCAGCCTGATTATGTCAATGCCGTTGCAAAATTCGAGACGGATCTGACCGCTATCGACTTGCTAGATAAGCTCCAACAGATTGAGAACGAACAGGGGCGAGTTCGCTTGCGCCGTTGGGGCGAACGCACCCTTGACCTTGATATTCTTCTCTATGCTAACGAACAGATCCAAACAGAACGCCTAACCGTTCCCCATTATGATATGCACAACCGTGAATTTGTGATTGTGCCATTATATGAAATCAGCCCCGAGCTGATTTTACCCAATGGGAAACCTTTATCAGCGCTTTATTCATTATTTTCAGATCACCAGATGGTGACGTTCTGTTAATTTCTACAGCATAGGCGTAGGCTTATGCTGTTTTGCTTTTTTGAAAATATTTGCTCAAATCTAACCGCTTACAAGCGGTCAGAAAACTGCTAAAATTTGCAAAATTTTCATTTCAATAAATAACTTATGGCTTTAATCAACCTTTCTAACGCCTATTTAGGCTTTGGCGATCATCCATTACTTGATCACACAGAATTACATATCGAACAGGGCGAACGTGTCTGCTTAGTCGGTCGCAACGGGGCGGGCAAATCCACCTTGATGAAAGTGCTGGCTGGTGAAGTGCAACTTGACGATGGCAAGCTGATCTTTGAAAAAGATATTGTCGTGACCCGTTTGGAGCAAGATCCACCACGTCATATTGAAGATACGGTGTTCGATTATGTGGCAGAAGGAATCGCCCATTTAGCCGATCTTTTAAAGCAATATCACCACATTTCGCAACAAATGCTGACCGATTACAGCGAAACGTTAATGTCGCAACTGGCTCAGGTTCAGGCTCAATTGGAACACGCTAACGGCTGGCAGTTTGAAAATCGCATTCAAGATACGCTTAAATTGTTGGAACTTGACCCTGAAAAACGGCTGTGTGAACTGTCGGGCGGTTGGGTTCGCCGTGCGGCGTTGGCTCGAGCGTTGGTGGCAGATCCTGATGTGTTGCTGTTGGACGAACCGACCAACCATTTGGACGTGGATACAATTGCGTGGCTGGAAAATTTGTTGCTCGATTTCAAAGGCAGCATTATTTTTATCTCCCACGACCGTGCCTTTATTCGCAAAATGGCAACTCGCATTGTCGATTTGGATCGAGGTAAACTGGTTTCTTACCCAAGTAACTATGACGTTTATTTGGAAACCAAAGCGGAAGATCTGCGTGTCGAAGCCTTGCAAAATGAGCTGTTCGACAAAAAACTGGCTCAAGAAGAAGTTTGGATACGACAAGGGATCAAGGCTCGCCGTACGCGAAATGAGGGGCGTGTTCGGGCGTTAAAAGCGTTGCGAGAAGAGCGAAAAGCTCGCCGAGAAGTGCAAGGTACGGTAAAAATTCAGCTCGATCAGACCGCTCGTTCGGGCAAAATTGTGTTTGAAGTGGAAAACGCAAGCTACGAAGTGGCAGGCAAAACCTTACTGAAAAATTTCAGTACCACCATTTTGCGTGGCGATAAAATTGCCTTTATTGGAGCAAACGGGATCGGCAAAACGACCTTAATTAAGTTGTTACTCGGCGAAATTCAGCCGACTGCAGGCTCGGTGCGTTGCGGTACGAAGCTGGAAGTGGCGTACTTCGACCAATATCGTGCAGAACTCGATCCTGAAAAAACGGTAATGGATAACGTGGCGGACGGCAAGCAAGATATTGAAGTCAATGGCGTGAAACGCCACGTTCTCGGCTATTTGCAAGATTTCTTGTTCCCACCCAAACGGGCGATGACCCCCGTTAAAGCCTTGTCGGGCGGGGAACGCAATCGTCTATTGCTGGCAAAATTGTTGCTCAAACCGAACAATTTGCTGATTCTAGACGAACCGACCAACGACCTTGATGTTGAAACCCTTGAGCTACTTGAAGAAATGCTCACCGATTATCAAGGCACATTGATTATCGTCAGCCACGATCGCCAATTTATCGACAATACCGCCACCGAATGTTACATCTTTGAGGGTGAAGGCGTGGTGAATAAATACATCGGAGGCTACCATGATGCCAAACAGCAACAGGCGAATTATTTTGCAACACTCGAAGCAAACAAGCGGTCTGAACCTGTTAAAAATTTGCAAAAAGAAGCAGATAAAGCACCGCTTGTAACAAAATCAGAGCCGACGAAAAAAACAAAACTTTCTTATAAAGACCAAAGAGAACTCGAAGCCCTACCTGAAAAAATGGAACAGCTTGAAGCGGACATTGAAGCGTTGCAAACGGAAGTGAATAGTGCCGACTTTTTCAGCAAAGACCCAAGCTACACGCAAGCACAGCTACAAAAACTCGCAGAGACAGAAGTGGCATTGGAGCAGGCGTTTGAGCGTTGGGAAGCGCTTGAGAATATCAAAAATGGATTGAGTTAACGCTATTTTTGTGACACTCGTCGAAAAACTGTGGTGATCAACTCAACAGCTTTCATACAAGCGGTTAGATTTGCTGAAAATTTTGCAAACATAAATGAGGGTGCAATGACAAAATCAGAAATTATTTCTTCTGTAGCAGAATATCTGACCTTTATGACGGCGACAGGTGAAAGTCAGGTTAATGCAATTTATGCTGATGAAAATGTGTGGCTAAGCCAAAAAATGATGGCTCAGTTGTATGATATTGATGTCAGAACAATTAGCTATCATCTTAAAAAAGTCTTTAATGATAGCGAATTAAACGAAAATTCAGTTATCCAAAATTTTTGGATAACTGCCGATGACGGTAAAAATTACAATACGAAGCACTATAACTTATCGGCAATTATTGCGGTAGGTTATTCAAGATCGAACTTTTGAAAGTGACTTTGATAGGCTGATTAAAGGTGAATAAAACAAATTAAATAGGTTACTAAAATAAAACATGACAAGAACAGACAACTACGAGCAACGTTTTGGTGGGATTGGTCGCCTTTATACGCCTGAAGGATTAGCCAAATTGCGTCAGTCACATATTTGTGTGATTGGCATTGGCGGTGTTGGATCTTGGGCAGTGGAAGCCTTGGCTCGTTCGGGGATTGGGAAATTAACGTTGATTGATATGGACGATATTTGTGTCACTAATATCAACCGTCAAATTCATGCGATGTCAGGGGAAATTGGCAAACTGAAAACGGAAGTGATGCAAGAGCGTATCGCCAAAATCAATCCTGAATGTGAAGTCACGATCATCGATGATTTTCTCACTCAAGATAATTTGAGTGACTATTTGCTACGAGATTATGATTATGTGATTGATGCGATTGACAGTGTGAAAGTTAAAGCGGCGTTAATCGCTTTTTGTAAACGTCATAAAATCAAAATAATCACCACAGGTGGTGCAGGAGGGCAGACGGATCCAACTCAAATTCAGATTACGGATTTAAGCAAGACTATTCAAGATCCGCTGGCTTCAAAGGTGAGAAGTTTATTGCGTAAAGAGTATAACTTCAGCCAAAATCCGAAGCGTAAATTCGGGATTGATTGTGTGTTTTCTACTCAGCCACTGATTTTCCCTAAAATGAGTGAGAGCTGTGAAGTCTCGGCAACCATGAATTGTGCCAATGGTTTTGGTGCGGTAACCATGGTAACGGCGACCTTTGGCTTTTTTGCAGTGAGTCGTGTTATTGAAAAATTATTGAAAAATCCGACCGCTTGAACAGGGCAAACGTTTGCATTTTGTGTGAGAAAAATCTATACTACACACCTAGTGCCAAAAAGGAACTAGAAATGCAAACATACCAAACATTATCCAACACATTTTTTTTTAAGCTAAACCTTTCTGTTAAACGAGGTTTAGCTATTTTTTTATTTTCAAAAAAAGATCTCTTTTTATAGAGATCTTTTTTTTTGCCCAAAATTTGAGTAAAGAGGATAAGCAATGAGCCAGTTAATTCGTACATTAAAAAGCCATATTCGTGATGAAGTGATTAAAAAAGGTGGTTGGGTCAATTCTCATGCCCACGCTGACCGTGCATTTACAATGACACCAGAAAAAATCAAAATTTATCAAAATGCTAATTTGCAACAAAAATGGGACTTAGTAGATGAAGTAAAGCGTAATTCGACCGTTGAAGATTACTACCGTCGTTTTAGCCAAGCGATTGAATTGATGATTTCACAAGGGGTAACAGCATTTGGGACTTTCGTTGATATTGACCAAGTGTGTGAAGATAGAGCGATTTTGGCGGCACATAAAGCCCGTGAAGTGTACAAAAACGATATTATTTTGAAATTCGCTAACCAAACGTTAAAAGGTGTGATTGAGCCGAATGCACGTAAATGGTTTGATATTGGTTCAGAAATGGTGGATATGATTGGTGGCTTGCCATACCGTGACGAATTAGATTATGGCAAAGGCTTGGAGGCGATGGATATTTTGATGAGTACGGCAAAATCACAAGGAAAAATGCTGCACGTTCACGTTGACCAATTCAACAGCCAAAAAGAGAAAGAAACCGAGCAGTTATGCGACAAAACCCTTGAACATGGTATGCAGGGGAGAGTGGTGGCAATTCACGGTATTTCGATTGGCGCACACCCAAGAGAGTATCGCCAGATGCTCTACAAAAAGATGAAATCGGTGGAAATGATGATGATCGCTTGTCCAATGGCATGGATTGATAGTCCACGTAAAGATGAAGTGTTGCCATTCCATAATGCGTTAACGCCAGCCGATGAGATGATCCCTGAAGGCATTACGGTTGCCATTGGTACGGATAATATTTGTGACTACATGGTTCCCCTTTGCGAAGGCGATATGTGGCAGGAATTGAGTTTGCTCTCGGCAGGTTGTCGCTTTACCAATCTTGAAGAAATGGCGAATATTGCCAGTATCAATGGGCGTAAAGTGTTAGGGCTACTCTAAAAGGCAAGCGGTGAGATCAGCGGAATATTTTGTAAATTTCTCGTTGGATCTGACCGCTTGTGGTTTGAAATTAGAGTAAAGAACGATAATACGCCCAATCAAAATACTGCCCCGGGTCAATTTTTCGCTCGGGAGCAATTTGGTTATGTCCTGCAATACGCTCTGGGGTGATTTGAGGGTAGTGTTGCATAATCGTTTGAGTGAGCGTTGCAAGGGTTTGGTATTGTGCGTCGGTAAAAGGCTGATTATTGCTGCCTTCTAGCTCAATACCTATCGAAAATTCATTGCATTTTTCTCGACCAGCAAAACACGATACTCCAGCGTGCCACGCCATATCATTAAAATTCACATATTGAGTGATTTGTCCTTGTCGGTTGATAAGGCAGTGTGCCGAAACCCGTAGATCTTTGATTTCGTCAAAATAGGGGTGAAGCGTTGGATCAAGCGTGCCTTCAAAAAAGCGGTCAATGAAATCACCGCCGAACTCTTCGGGCGGAAGACTGATGTAATGAATCACTAACAGTGAAATATCATCTTCATTTGGGCGAGGGCTAAAGTGGGGTGATACTACTTTTTTGGTATCGACCAGCCAACCTTTTTCGATCTTTAAGTTTTTCTGCATAGTTTAAACAGCTCAAATAAGCTAAAATGATGCCATTTTACAAGAAAGAGAACAAAAATGCTGAGTTATCGTCACAGTTTTCACGCCGGCAACCACGCCGATGTTTTAAAACATATCGTTTTAACCTTAATTTTGCACGCCTTAAAGCAGAAGGAGAAAGGTTTTTTCTACCTTGATACCCATTCGGGCGTTGGGCGTTATAGTTTACAAAGTAGTGAAGCGGAAAAAACAGGGGAATATCTTGAAGGCGTAGCTCGCCTTTGGGAGCGAGAAGATTTACCTGAAGAAGTTGCCTTGTATTTAGATGAAATCAAAAAAATCAACAAAGGCAAATTGCGTTTTTATGCTGGTTCGCCATTGCTTGCGGTGCAACAGTTACGTCCACAAGATAGAGCCTTGTTGACAGAACTGCATCCGAACGACTTTCCGTTGTTACGCAATGAATTTGCTAAAACGCCGAATGTCGTTACCAAACGAGAAAACGGCTTTCAACAACTTAAAGCAGCGTTACCGCCAAAAGAGAAACGGGGATTAGTGCTGATCGACCCGCCTTATGAGCTGAAAGAAGATTATGAGCTAGTGGTAAAAGCCATTGAAGAGGGCTATAAACGTTTTGCCACAGGCGTGTATGCGATTTGGTATCCTGTCGTGCTTCGCCAACATACCAAACGCATTGTGCGTGGGTTGGTGGAAACAGGGATTCGTAAAATTTTACAAATTGAATTGGCGGTTCGCCCTGACAGTGACCAACGAGGAATGACTGCAAGCGGTATGATTGTGATTAATCCGCCATGGCAGTTGGAAAGCCAAATGAAAAAAATTCTGCCGTATTTAACCGATGTGCTTGTACCAGAAGGAACGGGCAGTTGGACGGTGGAGTGGATTACACCTGAATAAGAGGAAGATAAAATGCAACAATACAAACACGACTTTATTGAATTTGCGTTAAGCCGAAATGTGCTGAAGTTCGGCGAATTTACCCTAAAATCAGGGCGACAAAGCCCTTATTTCTTTAACGCAGGCTTGTTTAACACGGGGAAAGATTTAGCCAAATTAGGTGAATATTACGCTAAAGCAATTCAGGCAAGCCAAATTGAGTATGATGTCCTTTTCGGGCCCGCTTACAAAGGGATCCCGATTGCCACAACCGTAGCTGTGGCATTGGCAAACCAATTTGATCTTGATAAACCTTGCTGTTTTAACCGTAAAGAAGCGAAAGATCACGGTGAGGGCGGAAATCTTATTGGTAGCCCATTGAAGGGTAAAATTTTGTTAGTCGATGATGTGATTACTGCAGGTACGGCAATTCGTGAATCAATGGAACTTATCAATGCCAATAATGCAACGCTCGTAGGGGTGATGATCGCCCTAAACCGCAAAGAAAAAGGCAAAGGCGAACTTTCAGCGATTCAAGAAGTAGAGCGTGATTATGGTTGCCAAGTTTTTTCGATAGTTGATTTTGATGACTTATTACAGTTTATCGAAAAATCAGCCCAATACGCTCCGTATTTACCGAAGATGAAAGCCTATCGTGAACAGTATGGGGTTGCCTAATAAACTAAAAATGTAGAAGGCAGTATCCTTCTACATTTGTTAGTTAAAGAATGGCATAATAGACAAAATTGTTGCTAAAAAGTAGCTTAAAGCCTTATAGTACAAGGCTTTAAGCCTACTTTTTGAAAT
>NZ_PTPX01000012.1 GCF_003260095.1 Glaesserella australis | reverse complement strand
TCAGAAGTGAAACGCAGTAACGCCGATGGTAGTGTGGGGTTTCCCCATGTGAGAGTAGGGCACCATCAGGGTTTTATACCAAAGAAAACCGCAAGTTAGAGATAGCTTGCGGTTTTTTGCGTTTGGAGAATGGGGATTTAATTGTTGTAGTATATAAATTAATTTGTTTTGTTATATTTATCACAAATTTATTAAAAAAATGTTACAAATATTTTTAAGCTGTATTATACTCATCTCCTATCAAGGAAAGTATAAAGAGTAATCACATGATTATGTTTTGGAGTATAGTGTCAGAAATTCTGATATAGTAAATATCTTTTTATATTATAGGAGTAACCTGATGTTTGGTTTTGATCCAACGACAACAACATTCCTGATTTATATTATTGGAATGGTCTTAATTGGCTTTATCGCCTATCGTTTTACGCATAATTTATCAGACTATATTTTAGGTGGCCGTCGATTAGGTAGTTTTGTGACTGGGCTATCAGCGGGTGCATCTGATATGTCTGGCTGGTTATTAATGGGGTTACCTGGTGCTGTCTATGCAGCCGGTTTAGTAGAAGGCTGGATTGCGATTGGTTTAACTATCGGAGCTTACTTAAACTGGTTATTTGTTGCTGGACGTTTACGTATGCATACTGAGTACAATGCAAATGCATTAACGTTGCCTGATTATTTCCACCACCGTTTTGGTGATAAAACCAAAATTCTAAAAATAGTCTCTGCAACGATTATTTTATTTTTCTTTGCAATTTATTGTGCATCAGGTGTTGTAGCTGGAGCAAGATTATTTGAAAATCTCTTTGGTGTTCCTTATGCAACCGCCTTATGGTACGGTGCTCTGGCAACTATTATCTATACTTTTATTGGTGGATTTCTTGCAGTAAGCTGGACAGATACTATTCAAGCAAGCTTGATGTTATTTGCGCTTTTCTTAACTCCTATTTTTGTCCTTATTCATTTAGGTGGCTTTGATGATACCCACGCGGTGATTGTTGCAGCAGGACAGGCGGCTAATAAAGATTTCACTGATTTATTTACTGGTACAACATTCATTGGTTTATTAAGTCTTTCTGCGTGGGGGCTTGGTTACTTTGGACAACCTCATATCCTTGCTCGCTTTATGGCTGCAGATAGTGTGAAATCAATTCCGAATGCACGTCGTGTAAGTATGATTTGGATGATTATCTGTCTATTTGGGGCTGTTGGTATTGGTTTCTTTGGTCAAGCCTATTTCTTTGCGAATCCAGAACAAGCAACAGTCGTAAACCAAAACCATGAGCAAGTATTCATTGAGCTTTCTCGTCTATTATTTAATCCTTGGATTGCAGGTATTCTCCTTTCTGCGATTTTAGCTGCGGTGATGAGTACCTTAAGTTGCCAATTATTGATCTGTTCTAGTGCGATTACGGAAGATTTCTATAAAGGGATGATCCGCCCTAATGCAAGCCAAAAAGAGTTGGTTTGGTTAGGTCGTCTTATGGTGCTTGCAATTTCAGTATTAGCGATTATGTTGGCACAAGATCCGAATAGTAAAGTGCTTGGTTTAGTTTCTTATGCTTGGGCTGGCTTTGGTTGTGCTTTTGGACCAGTGGTAATTTTATCTCTATTTTGGAAGCGTATGAATGCACAAGGAGCAATGGCTGGTATGCTCACTGGAGCATTAGTGGTTGTATTCTGGAATGATTTAGTACCAAATAGCGGTATTTATGAAATGATCCCAGGCTTTATTCTTGCCTTTATTGCGATTATTGTTGTGTCATTGATTACACCTGCGCCACGTGCTGAGTTAGTCGAGACATTTGAGAAAGCAGAAAAAGCATATGCTGATGCAATGAAAAAATAGTGAAAAAGACGGTAGCTTGTTTTGGCTACCGTCTTTTTTGTATTAACGGTGAATACAAGCGGCAAGATTTTCTCTATATTTTACGCCTGTATTTTTTGTTGATAACGATATTAAAGTGAGAACTTATCATGTCAAACACACAAACTTATCAATTATTTCCGCAAACAACAGGAGTTCGTCCATTACTTAGCGAACATTATCGTTATGATGAAGAGCCGCTTGTTAAACAGTTGATGGCTCAAGCTCGTGTAGATGAATGTGCAGATGACATCAAAAAACTAACGAAAAAATTAGTCGAAAAGGTTCGTGTTGCTCGTAAAAAAGCCAGTGGTGTAGATGCCTTAATGCATGAATTTTCTTTATCGAGTGAAGAAGGTGTTGCATTAATGTGTTTAGCGGAAGCACTCTTACGTATTCCTGATAAAGTTACAGCGGATAAATTAATTCGAGATAAAATTTCAAAAGGTGACTGGCGTTCCCATGTAGGTAACAGTCCATCACTTTTTGTAAATGCTGCAGCTTGGGGGTTAGTTGTTACAGGAAAACTAGTTTCAACCCATAGTGAAAAGAGTCTTTCTTCTTCTCTTTCCCGCTTGATTTCAAAAGGTGGGGAACCTTTAATTCGTAAAGGCGTGGATGTCGCCATGCGTTTACTGGGTAAACAGTTTATAACGGGTGAAACGATTCAAGAAGCGATTAAAAACGGCGAAAAACGTTTTGATATGGGGTATCGCTACAGCTACGATATGCTTGGTGAAGCGGCATTTACCGAAGAAGATGCTAAACGTTATTATGATGACTACGTTTCATCTATTCATGCCGTGGGTGCAACATCACGTGGCTTAGGTGTTTATAAGTCATCTGGTGTTTCCGTTAAACTTTCTGCAATTCATCCACGCTATAGCATTGCACAACATAAACGTGTAGTTGATGAGCTTTATCCACGACTCAAACAACTCTTTTTATTAGCAAAACAATATGATATCGGTTTAAATATTGACGCAGAAGAAGCTGATCGTTTAGAAATCTCTTTAGATTTAATGGATCGCCTATTAACCGACCCTGATTTAGCAGGCTTTAATGGCGTGGGTTTTGTGGTTCAAGCATATCAAAAACGTTGCCCGTATGTGATTGAATATTTAATTGAAAAAGCCCGTGCAAACAATCGTAAGTTGATGATTCGTTTAGTGAAAGGAGCTTATTGGGATACCGAAATTAAACGTGCGCAAACCGATGGTGCAGAAGGTTATCCTGTTTTCTCACGTAAAGTACATACAGACTTAAACTACATTGTGTGTGCGAAAAAATTATTAGCCGCACAAGATGTGATTTACCCGCAATTTGCGACCCACAATGCACAAACGCTTTCAACCATTTACCATTTAGCGCAAGGTAAACAGTTTGAGTTCCAATGCTTACACGGTATGGGTGAAACCTTATACGACCAAGTTGTTGGCACCAATAATCTCAATGTGCAATGCCGCATTTATGCGCCTGTTGGTTCTTACCAAACGTTATTAGCCTATTTGGTGCGTCGCTTATTGGAAAACGGGGCGAATAGCTCGTTTGTAAACCAAATTGTCGATGAAAATCTCAGTATTGATGATCTTGCTCGTGATCCAGTTGATAAAGCAAAAGAGACAGACGGCACAATGCATCCGAAAATTCCATTGCCTGTGAAGCTCTTTGGCGAACAACGTCAAAATTCGAAAGGCTATGATTTGAGTGATGCGATTCATCTGCGTGATTTAGAAGCTCAGTTGAATCAACTTGCGACAAAACAATATCGTGCAGAGCCACAAGTAGCGGGCTTAACGGCATTTAATGGCGAAGTGCGACAAATTCATAATCCTGCGAATGTGTTTGAGCTTGTAGGCGAAGTGGTTGATGCAACAGGAGCGGATGTGGCAAAAGCCTTTGATGTGGCTGAACAGTTCAAAGCACAATGGCAAAATACCTCACCGATTGTACGAGCGGAAGCATTAGAAAAAATGGCAGATTTAATGGAAGCCAATATACCACAGTTGTTCGATTTAGCGGTGCGTGAAGCGGGTAAAACCTTAAATAATGCGATTGCTGAAGTGCGTGAAGCGGTCGATTTCTGCCGTTATTATGCAAAAGAAGTGCGTCAAAATCCTGAAGGTTATCGCAATCCACGCGGTATTGTGGTGGCAATTAGCCCTTGGAACTTCCCACTGGCGATTTTTGTTGGTGAAGTCTCTTCGGCATTGGTGGCAGGTAATGTGGTGCTAGCGAAACCCGCTGAACAGACATCGTTAATGGCTCATTATGCGGTGAATTTATTCTATCAAGCAGGTATTCCAACCGAAGCCCTTCAATGCTTGCCGGGTAGTGGTAAAGTCGTGGGCGCATCTTTAGTTGCTGATCCAAGAGTAAATGGTGTGATCTTCACGGGTTCAACCGAGACAGCGAAAAACATCAACCGTAATTTACAAAAAAGTGAAAAAATCGTACCGCTTGTCGCCGAAACGGGCGGACAAAATGCGATGATTGTGGACAGCTCTGCCCTTGGAGAACAAGTGGTGGCTGATGTGTTGAACTCTGCCTTTGACTCTGCAGGACAACGTTGCTCTGCTCTTCGTGTGCTTTATCTACAACGTGATGTTGCCGATCATATTCTGACCATGCTAAAAGGGGCGATGGCGGAATTGAAAGTTGGCAAACCGCAATATCTCAATACCGATGTGGGGCCTGTGATTGATAAAGTCGCTCAAACACGCCTACTCAACCATATTGCTGAAATCAAAAAAGTGGCGAAATCGTGCTATCAAGTGCCGATTGATGCAGATGTTGAAAGAACAGGGATTTTTGTTCCACCAACGGTGTTGGAAATCGACAATATCAGCCAATTAAAACACGAAGTATTTGGACCAGTATTACACGTCATTCGCTTTGATGCGGATAGATTGCCGCAAGTGATGGCAGATATTAACTCCACAGGTTTTGGCTTAACTAGTGGCTTGCATAGCCGTATTGATGAAACTGTGGATTTATGGTTGGATAGCATTCATGCGGGCAACCTTTATGTAAATCGCAACACTGTTGGTGCGGTTGTTGGCGTTCAGCCATTTGGTGGAATGGGCTTATCAGGAACCGGACCAAAAGCGGGCGGACCGTTGTATTTACAACGTTTAGCCAATCGTACCGCTTGGACATTACCAAACTTAGAAGGTGGACAAGGTGTCGATACTAATGCATTAGTCAATGGCATTAAGCTGGTGTTACCTGGCACGGAACAACAAAATGCCCTTGATTTAGTGACAAGTTTATCTCGCCAATCACCATTAGGTAAAATCTTCAAAATGCAAGGGATTACGGGTGAAAGTAACTTTATGTGTTTAGAAGCTCGATCTGTAGTTGCGATTGGAAACGGCTCACTTTACCAACAAGTGCAAGCGTTAGTGGCAATTACCGTTTGTGGTGCTAAAGCCGTGGTAGAGCGTAGTAGTGAGTTAGCAAAACACGCTGTTCATTTTGATGGATTACTGATGGTTGTTGAAGATTTCAATAGCTTAGCGAATTTGAGCGTCTTAGTGGTGTTAGATCCGCTTTCTGTTGAGCAAAAACAACACCATGCAGAACGTTCAGGAGCAATTTTAACCTACATTGAGAATCTCGATTTAGCGTTGTCACTGTTCCCATTAGTGCATGAAAAAGCGATCAGTATCAATACAGCAGCAGCTGGCGGTAATGCAAGTTTGATGAGTGAAATGGACTAATCTTTTCCTAAAAAGTGATAAATAGGTGGGATTTTTGTAAAAAAGTAAGTAAATCTCACCACTTGTAAACCACTATATCTTGTGTTTGATGTTTGTTCAAAACACAAGATATAGTTTTTTATATGTAAAAAGATTTACAAAAAATTTTTCCTTTTAAAATCAAAGACTCCGACGGAGCAATCAGGGATAGCCATTTGTCAAGATCTTGTAGAATGAAAAAATATCACTAAAATACCATCCCACTGAATAACTACAATAGCTTGCCTAATCACTATGTCTCGCAATCTTTTTGAAAAACGCATTCAAATTAAACCATATGAGTATCCTGAGCTTCTTGAATTTAAAGATGCTATTCGTCACTCTTATTGGTTACATACAGAGTTCAACTTCACTGGGGATATTCAAGATTATCGAACAAATATTAACGATCATGAGCGTCATGTACTTACCCGTACGATGTTGGCGATTTCACAAATTGAAGTGAATGTGAAACGTTTCTGGGGCGATTTGTATCGTTATTTCCCAAAACCAGAAATTGATGATGTTGGTGGTACATTTGCTGAGTCTGAAGTTCGTCACAAAGATGCTTACTCATTTTTACTTGAGAAATTAGGTTTAAATGAAATGTTCTCTCAAATTACAGAAATCCAGCCATTGATGAATCGTATTCGTTATATGGAAGATTTCATGAGAGAAAAAGATGATGGTAAAGATCGCTTTGTTTTATCTTTGGTACTGTTTTCTTTATTTGTTGAGCATATTTCTTTGTTTGGACAGTTTCTTGTGATGATGTCATTTAATAAGCACCGTAACTTGTTCAAGGGGATTTCTAATGCTGTAGAAGCAACCTCTAAAGAGGAAGAAATTCATGGACGCTTTGGTATTGCTTTATATGAAATCTTACGTGAAGAACATTCAGAACTGTTCACACCAACATTCTATGAAGAGTTAAAAATGCTTTCAAACCAAGCACTTGAAGCAGAAAAGAGTATCTTGGATTGGATTTTTGAAGAAGGTGATCTCAGCTTCATTTCTCGTAAGACAGTAGAAAATTATATTATGAGCCGTTATAACAATTCATTGATGGCGCTTGGATTGGAACCTCCTTATAACGTGGACCCCGCGTTATTAAAAGAAACTGAGTGGTTTGATATTGAAATTCTGTCAACAAAAGAAACAGATTTCTTTAACAAACGTAGTACCGATTATAGTAAAAAAATGAAACAGATTACCGCAGATGACTTATTCTAATGATTATTACCAACCTAAGTTATTTCAACTAGGTTATACGGATGTAAACCGCCCCGACTTTGAATGGCTAAATGATGATAGTCGCCTTTTCTTACAACGTGGCTATTTACTTGAAGGAACAACAGCTTTAGAACGTATTCGTTTTATTGCAGAGCATGCCGAACGTAAATTAGGTATTGAGGGCTATGCAGACAAGTTCTATTACTACATGGGACGTGGCTATTTCTCCCTTTCTTCGCCAATTTGGTCAAATTTTGGTTTAGACCGTGGTCTACCAATTTCTTGCTTCGGTAGTTATATTGGTGACTCGATCCACGAAATTATGGTTACTACTGCAGAAGTTGGGATGATGAGTAAAATTGGTGGGGGTACCTCTGCTTATTTCGGTGATATTCGTCCGCGTGGTAGTGCGATTAAAAATAACGGAAAATCGGATGGTTCTTTTAACTTTAGTAAACTGTTTGATACCGTGATTGATGTAATTTCACAAGGGACATCTCGTAAAGGTCAATTCGCAGGTTATATTGATATTGAACACGGTGATATTGATGAATGGCTAGATATTCATACGGAAGGTAATCCGATTCAGTTGATGTATTACGGAGTCTGTGTCGGCCGTGAATGGCTAGAATCTATGAAAGCAGGAGATCCGTATAAGCGTCAACTTTGGGCGAAACTCTTACAACGTAAAACAGAAACGGGTATTCCTTATCTGTTTTTCAAAGATAATGCCAATGCAGGGCGTCCTGATGTGTATAAAGATAAGAATATGACCGTTCATGCATCTAATCTTTGTACTGAAATTATGTTGCCATCCAGTAACGACGAAAGTTTCGTATGTTGTCTTTCTTCCATGAATTTACTTCATTTTGATGAATGGAAAGATACAGATGCGCCAGAAGTATTAACCTACTTCTTAGATGTTGTGATGTCTGAATTTATTGAAAAAAGTGCGGATATGCCGTTCCTTGAGCGTGCAAATCGTTTTGCAAGACGACACCGTGCGTTAGGTATTGGTGTTTTAGGGTGGCATAGTTATTTACAAGCTAACAATATTGCGTTTGATAGCTTTGAAGCGATGCAGAAAAATAATCTGATCTTTAAAACGTTACAAGAGAAAACATTACAAGCATCTAAAGAGTTGGCAGAGCGTTTCGGTGAGCCTGAGATTTTAAAAGGTTATGGACGTCGTAATACAACATTGATGAGTATTGCTCCAACCAAATCGAGTAGTTTTATTTTAGGTAGTGTTTCACCTTCAGTAGAACCATTTAAATCGAATTATTATGTAAAAGATTTGGCAAAAATTAAGACAGTTTATAAAAATCCATTTTTGGAAAAATTGTTGAAAGAGAAAGGAATTGATACGGAAGAGATTTGGGAAAGTATTCTTCTAAATGATGGATCAGTTCAACATCTTGCAGAACTTTCAGAACATGAAAAAGAAGTATTTAAAACCTTCTCTGAGATCAGCCAATTAAGCGTGATTCAACAAGCGGCACAACGTCAAAAATATATTGACCAAGGGCAGAGCATTAACATTATGGTTCACCCAGCAACACCAGCAAGAGACTTGAACCAGCTCTATCTCACCGCCGAAGAACTAGGCTTGAAATCGATCTACTATCAATACTCAATGAGTGCGGCACAAGTGTTTAACCGCAACTTGTTAAGTTGTAGTAGTTGTGAAGCGTAATGTTTCTTTCCTGACAAAATAATTGAAAGCGATCTTCGGATCGCTTTTTTATCTCCGTTTAATAACTTTTAATAGCCAATTCGCCACAAAATCGCTATACTTCACCGCTTTTCAGCAAGAGAGATTTGCATCAAGCGGTCACTTTGTTGCCAAGCGTTGCAAATCAGATCAGGTACTTTTTATTAAGAGGATTTGAAGATTGGTTAAATTTGCTCAATCATTTTTAAAGAAATTTGCAGTGGCAAGCCTTGCCTTTGTTGCCATTACGGTACAAGCAGCCGAAAAGCTGTATGTGTATAACTGGACGGAATATGTGCCATCTTCGTTATTGGAACAGTTCACCAAAGAGACAGGCATTGAAGTCATCTATTCCACCTTTGAAAGTAACGAAGAGATGTACTCTAAGTTAAAATTAACCAACGGTACAGGTTACGATATCGTTTTCCCATCAAGCTACTATGTCGGCAAAATGGCGAAAGACGGAATGTTGGCAGAAATTGACCGTAGCAAATTAAGCAATTTTGATAATGTGAGCAAAGCCTTAATGGGCAAAGAGTTTGACCCTGAAAACAAATACTCACTACCTTATGTTTATGGTTTGACAGGAATCGGTGTGAATGCTGCCGAGATTGACCCGAATGGCATTACCAGTTGGGGCGATTTATGGAAACCTGAATTTAAAGGCAAAGTGTTGCTGATGAACGACTCTCGAGAAGTGTTTCATATGGCATTGTTGTTGGACGGCAAATCACCGAACACGCAAAATGCCGATGAAATTAAAACGGCTTACGAGCGTTTAACAAAACTGGTGCCAAATGTGCTTGTGTTTAATTCTGACTCCCCTGAAATGCCGTATCTACAAGGCGAAGTGGCGGTTGGAATGCAATGGACAGGTTCGGCATATCGAGCGAAAAGCGAAAATCCAGATCTCAAATTTATCTTCCCAAAAGAGGGAGCGGTGATTTGGATGGATAACTACGTGATTCCTAAAAATGCCAAAAATAAGGATGCAGCCCATAAATTTATTGATTTCTTGCTACGTCCTGAAAGTGCAAAAACCGTAATTGAAACAATGGGTTTCTCAATGCCAAACGAAAAAGTGAAAGCATTGTTACCTGCAGAAATGGTGCAAGATCCTTTGATTTTCCCACCGCTTGCAGAAATTGAAAAAGGTATTTTACAAAGTGATGTCGGTGATGCCGTCGAAACTTACGAAAAATACTGGAATTTACTTAGAACAAAACGTTAATTAGAGGTTAAAAAATGTCTGCTCACAATACAGCAACAGCAAATCCAGGTCCACTTGGTTTATGTGGTTTCGCATTAACAACGTGGCTATTAAGTTTAATCAACAACGGCACATTCGGCGGTGAAAATGTCGGCTTAGTGCTAGCAATGGGCTTCGCTTTTGGCGGTACTGCTCAAATGATCGCAGGTATGTTTGAATACTCAAAAGGCAACACTTTTGGTTTCACGGCATTCATCAGCTATGGTGCATTCTGGTGGTCATTTGCACTATTAAAAGTGTTCTTTGGTGCAACGGTTTCACCTGAATTTATCGGCTGGTACTTAGTGGTTTGGGGAACATTCACTCTAATGATGTTCTTCGGCACTTTAACTAAACCACGTGCATTACAAGCGATTTTCTTAGCATTAACCATTACTTTCTATTTACTTGCCGCAGGTGACTTTACTCACAATGCAACCATCACCCATATCGGCGGTAACTTCGGCTTATTAACCGCATTATTAGCGTTCTACTTAGCCGCTGCGGAAATCCTTAACGAAAGTTTTGGTCGTACCGTATTACCAATTGGTGCACCAAAAGCATAATTGGTATACTTACAAGCGGTAAGATTACAAAACTATTTTACAAATCCCCATAGATCACTCTATGGGGATTTTTTATAGCACT
Source organism: Glaesserella australis (assembly GCF_003260095.1). Taxonomy (GTDB): domain Bacteria; phylum Pseudomonadota; class Gammaproteobacteria; order Enterobacterales; family Pasteurellaceae; genus Glaesserella; species Glaesserella australis. The sequence continues at coordinate 43,369 of NZ_PTPX01000012.1, read as the reverse complement.
ATTTTGCGAGTGCAGTTAATAATTTCTGATGAATCCCCCCAAATGCTCCATTGCTCATCACTAAAATATGATCAGTGGGTTTGGCTTCTGCCACAATCATTTCAACGAGTTCATCTAAATTCGCTGACCATTGTGCTGGTTGGCTTAGGGCATCGGTAATGGTGCTGACTTGCCACGGGATTGTGTCGGGTTGATAGACAAAAACCGCATCGGCATCTTTAAGAGACGGGGCAATATCGTCTTTGTGAACGCCCATTTTCATTGTGTTAGAACGTGGTTCTAACACGGCTAAAATGCGTTGATCTTTGCCGACTTTGCCACGAAGTGCATCGATTGTGGCGAAAATAGCGGTTGGGTGGTGGGCGAAATCATCATAGACGGTAATGCCATTGACTTCCCCTTTGATTTCTAAACGGCGGTTGGCATTAATAAAGCTGTTTAGCCCTAAGCAAGCCTGTTCAATGCTGACACCTGCGTGATGTGCTGCGGCAATCGCCATTAAGCCGTTGTGCATATTATGCGCTCCAAGCAAGTTCCATTTCACTTCGCCTGCTTTTTGTTGTTTATGATAAACGGCGAACTGGGCGTAATCTGCGGTGATCGCTTCGGCATGCCATTCTTGTGCGTTGCCGATTAATTGTTGTTCACTGTAACAGCCCATTTTTAAGGTACTTTGCACATTTTCGTCCGCTTGTGACGATAAAATACAGCCATTTTGTGGCATTGTGCGGATAAGATGATGAAACTGGCGTTGAATCGCTTTTAAGTCGTCAAAAATATCGGCGTGGTCAAAATCAATGTTGTTGATAATTAAGGTTTTCGGGTTGTAATGCACAAATTTAGAGCGTTTGTCAAAGAACGCTGAGTCGTACTCGTCAGCTTCAATCACAAAAAATTCGCTTGAACCTGCACGAGCCGAAATCCCGAAATTGCCAGCCACACCGCCGATCAAGAAACCTGTGTCGATCCCTGCTTGATCTAAGATCCAACTTAACATTCCCGTTGTGGTGGTTTTACCGTGCGTGCCTGAAACCGCTAACACCCAGCGATCTTTAAGCAGATGATCCCTTAACCATTGAGGGCCTGATGTGTATGGCAAGCGGTGGTTTAAGATATGTTCTACGCAAGGATTGCCACGACTAATCGCATTGCCGATAATGATCATATCTGGCACAGGGTCGAGCTGTGCAATGTCGTAATTGGGGATAATCTCGATACCGCTTTTGGCTAAAAAGGTACTCATCGGCGGATAAACATTTGTGTCTGAGCCTGTGACTTTATAGCCTAACTCTCTAGCAATAATTGCTACGCCCCCCATAAATGTACCGCAGATACCTAAAATATGAATATGTTGCTGTTTCATCGCTTTTCCTACATAAAAATTGTGAACAGTATCACAAAACAAAACTTTACTCGAAAACAGAGTTTCAATGGGCGAGTATAATAAAGCAAATAGAGTTGAATAGCTAATAGGAGACAGCAAATGAAAACGTTAGGCGAATTTATTGTGGAGCGCCAAGCCGAATATCCAGGGGCAACGGGGGAATTAAGTGGGATTTTGTCGTCTATTCGGTTGTCGGCAAAAATTATTCACCGCGATATTAACCGTGCAGGTTTAACCCAAGATATTTTGGGGGTATCGGGCGATGAAAACATTCAAGGCGAAACGCAGATGAAGTTAGATGTGTTTGCCAATGAAACGATGAAAAAAGCGTTGATCGCTCGTGGCGATGTGGCAGGCTTTGCATCAGAAGAAGATGATACTTTTGTTGCCTTTGATACAGAACGGGGTCGTAATGCAAAATATATCCTGATGACCGATCCCCTTGATGGTTCATCAAACATTGATGTGAATGTGTCTGTGGGGACGATTTTCTCGATCTATAAACGGGTTTCGCCTATCGGTTCGCCTGTCACAATGGACGATTTTTTACAACCTGGTCGTAAACAAGTGGCGGCTGGTTATGTGACTTATGGTTCATCAACGATGTTGGTCTACACTACGGGCAACGGCGTAAACGGCTTTACTTACGATCCGTCTTTGGGGCTCTTTATTCTTTCTCATCCGAATATGAAAATGCCATTTGATGGTAAATACTATTCGATCAACGAAGGGCAATATCTCAAATTCCCTGACGGTGTAAAAAAATTCATTAAATTCTGCCAAGAAGAAGATAAAGCGACAGGTCGCCCTTATTCTTCACGTTATATTGGCTCGTTGGTTTCAGACTTCCACCGCAACTTGCTCAAAGGCGGTATCTACATTTACCCAAGTACCAAAAGCCACCCGAACGGCAAATTACGCTTGCTTTATGAGGGCAACCCAATGGCATTTTTAGCAGAACAAGCAGGTGGTATGGCAACGGACGGCTTCAACCCGATTTTAGACATCAAGCCAATGGAGTTACATCAACGTGTGCCGTTTTTTGTGGGATCGACCGCAATGGTGCAAAAGGCGGGTGAATTGATGGAAGAGTATAAATAGTAAATCTTTATAGGAAACTCACCGCTTACGTTAATAAGTGGTGAGTTTTTTTATATCATTTTGTTATAAATCCCACATTTTTGTTCTTTACCTTATGCTGAATAATCGGTATCTTGCTTGCAATTTTTTCACTCTTTTATTGGAGATATTATGAAATTAAATACAAAATTTTCATTATTAGCCACGACATTATTTATATCTACTGTGGCACAAGCGGCAGATAAAACCTTTATTAACTGTGTTAGCCGTTCGCCATCAGGCTTTAGTCCAGCTCTAGTGATGGACGGTATTTCTTATAATGCAAGTTCACAGCAAGTCTATAACCGCCTTGTTGAGTTTAAACGTGGTTCAACCGATATTGAGCCAGCTCTTGCAGAAAGCTGGACGGTAAGTGATGACGGTTTAACTTACACCTTTAACTTGCGTAAAGGGGTGAAGTTCCACTCAAATAAAGAGTTTACGCCGAGCCGTGATTTTAATGCTGATGATGTGGTGTTCTCTTTCCAACGTCAGTTAGATCCAAATCACCCGTACCACAATGTGTCTAAAGCAACTTATCCGTACTTTAAAGCGATGAAATTCCCAACCTTGCTAAAAGCGGTGGAAAAAGTCGATGAGCATACGGTAAAAATTACTTTAAACCGTCAAGATGCGACTTTCCTAGCGAGTCTTGGGATGGACTTTATTTCAATCTACTCAGCGGAATATGCGGACAAAATGTTGGCTGCAGGCAAACCTGAAACCATTGATACTACACCGATTGGCACAGGTCCATTTGTGTTTGCAGGCTATCAAGTCGATCAAAAAAGCCGTTACTTTGCTCACAAAGAGTATTGGAAAGGAAAAGCCGATATTGACCGCTTGATCTTTGAAATTGTGCCTGATGCTACAGCTCGTTATGCAAAACTTCAGGCTGGGGCGTGCGATTTGATCGATTTCCCAAATGCAGCGGATCTTGAAAAAATGAAAACCGATCCGAAAATCAACTTACTTTCTCAAGAAGGTCTCAATATCGCTTATGTCGCATTCAATACCGAAAAAGCACCGTTTGATAATGTAAAAGTGCGTCAAGCGTTAAACTATGCGGTGGATAAAAATGCGATCATTGATGCCGTTTATCGTGGGGCAGGTGTGGCAGCGAAAAACCCATTACCACCAACCATTTGGGGCTATAACAACGAAATTACAGGCTATGAATACAACCCAGAAAAAGCAAAACAGCTCTTAAAAGAAGCAGGCTTTGAAAACGGTTTTGAAACAGACATTTGGGTACAGCCTGTGGTGCGTGCGTCAAATCCAAACCCACGTCGTATGGCAGAGTTAATTCAAAGCGACTGGGAAAAAGTGGGCGTGAAATCGAAATTAGTCAGCTATGAATGGGGCGATTACATCAAACGCACCAAAGCTGGCGAATTAACCGCAGGGACTTATGGTTGGTCTGGCGACAATGGCGACCCTGATAACTTCTTATCGCCACTGTTTGGCAGCGAAAACGTAGGTAACAGCAACTATGCTCGCTTCAAAAATGATGAATTAGATGCATTACTACAAAAAGCTGTGGGTTTATCTGATAAAGCAGAGCGTGCAAAAATCTATGAGCAAGCACAAGTGTTGTTAAAAGAGCAAGCTCCGTGGATTAATGTGGCTCACTCTATCAACTTCGCTCCAACCAGCAAACGTGTACAAGACTATAAACAAAGTCCGTTTGGTTATACTTATTTGTATGGAACGAAATTGGCGGATTAATCGACAAAGTAGTTGTTAACTTATTCGATACTATGTAGCAGTCGTACAAAACTCAGAAAAACTTATAGGGGCAGGGTTTAACCCGCCCCTATACTGTATTTGTGCAACTGCCACATAAAACCGAACTTATGGAGTACTTATTCTAATAACTACTATAAAATAAAAAGCGGTCAGGTTTTGCAAAAAATAATAGCAATCTGACCGCTTTCAATTTAAGGGATAAGTATTATTTTACTAACTGAACTAAAATACGGCGTACAGGCTCTGCCGCACCCCATAATAATTGGTCGCCGACAGTAAATGCAGCTAAGTATTCAGGGCCCATTGCCAGTTTGCGTAAACGACCGACTGGTACGGTTAATGTGCCTGTGACTTTCGCTGGGGTTAATTCGCGTAACGTGGTTTCGCGATCATTTGGAATCACTTTAACCCATTCATTGTGCGCTGCGATAATTTGTTCGATTTCCGCTAATGGTAAATCTTTTTTGAGTTTGATGGTAAATGCTTGGCTGTGGCAACGTAATGCACCGATACGCACACATAAACCGTCCACTGGAATTGGATTTGCACTTAATCCTAAAATTTTGTTAGTTTCTGCGTAGCCTTTCCACTCTTCTTTGGTTTGTCCTGTTTCTGGTAACAGTTTGTCAATCCAAGGAATTAAACTGCCTGCAAGTGGTGCGCCAAAGTTTGCCGTTGGGAAATCTTCTGAACGCATTTCAGCGGTGACTTTACGTTCGATTTCTAAAATAGAAGAAGCTGGATCTGCAAGCTCAGCTTTTACTGAATCTTCCAATTCGCCCATTTGCACGAGCAATTCACGCATATTTTTAGCACCAGCACCTGATGCCGCTTGGTAAGTTGCTACAGAAACCCATTCCACTAAATCTTTTTCAAATAAACCGCCAATAGCCATTAACATTAAGCTTACGGTACAGTTTCCACCGACAAAGGTTTTGATGCCTTGTTGTAAACCTTCAGTAATTACATGTTGGTTTACCGGGTCTAACACGATGATCGCATCGTCTTGCATACGCAGTGCAGAAGCTGCATCAATCCAGTAGCCGTTCCAACCTGTTGCTTTTAATTTCGGGTACACCTCGTTGGTGTAGTCGCCACCTTGACAAGTTACGATGATGTCTAATTTTTGTAATTCATCGATATCAAAGGCATTTTTTAATGTACCTGCATCTTTACCTGCAAAAACTGGGGCTTTTTGACCCGCTTGTGAAGTGGTGAAAAATACTGGGTTGATATTGGCAAAATCGTTCTCTTGAACCATACGATCCATTAGCACCGAGCCAACCATACCACGCCATCCGATAAAACCTACATTTTGCATTTTATGCTCCTAAAAGTTTAAAGTTGTGTTTGAAATGAAAAGTTTGATAAATACAGGATTTTTGTTATAAAAGCAATGACTATTGCCTACTACTTTGAAAAATAAATGTATTTGTCGGAACATTAATCGTATAAAAATTGATGCTACGCAAACGATTTACTTCAATGATTAAAATAAATACTAATAATTCATATTTAATTAGTTATTTAGCCTGTTTTATCGTGTTTTTCTTTAAGTTTTGTAGTAAAGTGTCTATCGTTTTTATAGAGAAGTAAATGGTACTTCTCAATATTTAGTCTTAGAAACAAAAAGAGGAACTTACTATGTACTCAAAAGAAATCACAATTACTGCACCAAATGGTTTGCATACTCGCCCTGCGGCTGAATTTGTCAAAGCAGCAAAAGGTTTTGCTTCTGATGTAACAGTTACTTCAGGTGGAAAAAGTGCGAGTGCAAAAAGCCTATTTAAACTTCAAACATTAGGCTTAACTCAAGGTACAGTTATCACAATCTCTGCAGAAGGTGAAGATGAGCAAAAAGCAGTAGATTTCTTAGTAGATTTAATTCCTACATTAGAGTAACTTTTGTATTTGTTATGCGACTTTATTACTCCATATTCGAGTAATAAGGTCGTTTTGTGCTATTTAGCATTTTCCCCACTATTTCACCCGAGGAATCATTTATGATCACAGGTATCGCTGCTTCACCAGGTATTGTATTTGGTAAAGCTCTCGTTTTAAAAGAAGAACCTATTGTTCTGAATACTCAAAAAATCACAGAAGCTCAAATTGACGCTGAAAAAGCGAAATTCTTTGCTGGGCGTGAAAAAGCTGCAGCTCAACTAACGGCGATTAAAGAAAAAGCAAGACGCACATTAGGCGAAGAAAAAGAAGCGATCTTTGAAGGTCACTTGATGATCTTAGAAGATGAAGAGCTTGAAGAAGAAATTCTTGGTTATGTTGAAGAGAATTTAGTTACAGCGGATGTTGCAGCGAGCAAAATTATTGATATGCAAGCATCAATGCTCGCAGAAATCGATGATGAATATCTGAAAGAACGAGCGGGTGATATCCGTGATATTGGAAACCGTTTGATTCGCAATATATTAGGAATGAATATTGTCGATCTTGGTGATATTCAAGAAGAATCCATTCTTGTTGCTTACGACTTGACTCCATCTGAAACGGCACAATTAAATCTAGATAAAGTACTCGGTTTTGTAACAGATATCGGTGGACGTACTTCTCACACTTCTATTATGGCCCGCTCTTTAGAGCTTCCTGCAGTGGTAGGTACCAACAACATTACTTCATTAGTCAATACAGGCGATACATTAATTCTTGATGCGATCAACAATGAAGTTCATATTAACCCTTCCGCAGAACAACTTGAAAAAGCAAAAGCGCTTCAAACTAAGATTACAGAAGAAAAAGCCGAATTAGCTAAATTAAAAGATTTACCAGCGGAAACGAAAGATGGTCATCGTATTGAAGTGGTAGGAAACATCGGTACTATTCGTGATGTCGATGGCGTATTGCGTAATGGTGGTGAAGGTGTTGGTTTATACCGTACTGAATTCTTATTTATGGATCGTAACCAGTTACCAGGTGAAGAAGAGCAGTTCCAAGCTTACAAAGAAATTGTAGAAGCGATGGAAGGAAAGTTAGTCGTTCTTCGTACAATGGATATCGGTGGTGATAAAGAGCTTCCATATTTAGAGCTACCAAAAGAGATGAACCCATTCTTAGGTTGGCGTGCGGTGCGTATCGGTTTAGTTCGCCGTGAAATTTTAGATACGCAATTACGTGCAGTATTACGTGCATCGGCCTTTGGTAAGCTAGCGGTGATGTTCCCGATGATCATTTCTGTGGAAGAAATTCGTGAGTTAAAAGGTATTATCGCAGAGCTTAAAGCAGAGCTTCACACTGAAGGTAAAGCCTTTGATAAAAATCTTCAAATCGGTGTGATGGTTGAAACACCATCTGCAGCTGTGAATGCGCGCCATCTTGCAAAAGAAGTTGATTTCTTCAGTATCGGAACTAACGACTTAACGCAATATACTTTAGCGGTGGATCGCGGTAATGAAATCATTGCTCATCTTTATAACCCATTAACGCCGTCAGTGTTGAATCTTATCAAACAAGTGATTGATGCATCACATGCTGAAGGTAAATGGACAGGTATGTGTGGTGAGTTAGCGGGCGATGTACGTGCAACAGCACTATTACTTGGTATGGGCTTAGATGAGTTCAGTATGAGTGCGATTTCTGTGCCTCATGTGAAGAAATTAGTTCGTAGTATCGACTATGCGGATGCCAAAGCACTTGCAGATAAAGCTCTTGAACAGCCGACCGCAGCAGATATTGAACGCTTAGTTGATGAGTTTTACCAAAAGCTTAACTAAAATTGAATACAAATATAAAATTCTCGTATAAAATGTGCGAGAATTTTGTTCATTTAATAATGGAGATTGAATATGGGATTTTTTGACAAACTATTTGGCGGCAAAAAAGAAGATGCTGCGAAAGAAGTAAAAATCTATGCACCACTTTCAGGTGAAATTGTAAATATTGAAGATGTACCCGATGTAGTATTTTCAGAGAAAATTGTTGGTGATGGTATTGCAATTCGTCCTACCGGAGATACTATTGTTTCACCTGTAAATGGAACAATCGGTAAAATCTTTGAAACAAATCATGCATTCTCAATTGAGTCGGACGAAGGTATTGAGTTATTTGTCCACTTTGGTATTGATACAGTTGAATTAAAAGGTGAAGGATTTACTCGCCTTGCTGAAGAAGGTCAAAAAGTGAAAGTGGGTGAACCAGTAATCAAATTTGATCTTGCGCTTCTTGAAGCCAAAGCAAAATCAGTATTAACACCTGTGGTTATTTCAAATATGGACGATATCACCAATTTACAAAAACTTTCTGGTGAAGTAGTGAAAGGTGAAACAGTTGTTCTTGCACTAACCAAATAATCATTTATCAATTGATTTTTCAGACCACAGGTTTTCCCTGTGGTTTTTTTATAGCTGTAAATTGCAAAATTTCTCCAATATCTGACCGCTTGTCACATGAATTTGTTATAGCCATAAAATACACAACAAGGTAAAATAGCTCAGGATTTTGCGTAAAGGAATGCCCTTTACGCTTTTATTTTCTTACTTACTGATTTATCTATTATTGAACAAAATGGCAAAATTACATATTACCACTTGGGGCTGTCAAATGAACGAGTACGACTCGTCAAAAATGGCAGACCTATTAAACAGCACCCACGGTTTAGAATTAACCGATAATCCAGAAGATGCAGATGTGTTACTGCTCAACACTTGCTCTATTCGTGAAAAAGCACAGGAAAAAGTGTTTTCACAATTAGGACGTTGGAAGAACTGGAAAAAAGATAAACCAAATTTAATCATTGGCGTAGGCGGCTGTGTGGCGTCACAAGAAGGGGAGCATATCCGTGAACGTGCACCTTTTGTGGATATTGTGTTCGGACCACAAACCTTACATCGTTTACCTGAAATGATTAACCAAATCCGTGGCGGTAAAAGCTCGGTGGTCGATATCAGTTTCCCTGAAATTGAAAAATTTGACCGCTTGCCAGAACCTAGAGCGGAAGGTCCGACTGCGTTTGTGTCGATTATGGAAGGCTGTAACAAGTACTGCTCGTTCTGCGTGGTGCCTTATACTCGTGGCGAAGAAGTGAGCCGTCCTGTTGATGATGTGTTATTTGAAATCGCACAACTTGCCGCTCAAGGCGTGCGTGAAGTGAACTTGCTCGGTCAAAACGTAAATGCGTACCGTGGCGAAACTTTTGACGGCGGTATTTGTACTTTTGCGGAGTTATTGCGTTTAGTGGCAGCAATTGACGGTATCGACCGCTTGCGTTACACCACTAGCCACCCGATTGAATTCACTGACGACATTATCGAAGTTTACAAAGACACTCCTGAATTGGTGAGCTTCTTGCACTTACCGATCCAAAGTGGTTCAGACCGTGTTTTAACGATGATGAAACGTAACCACACGGCATTAGAGTATAAAGCAACAATCCGCAAATTGCGTGAAGCTCGCCCTGATATTCAAATCAGCTCAGACTTTATTGTCGGTTTCCCAGGCGAAACGGCGGCGGATTTTGAGCAAACAATGAAAGTGATTGAGCAAGTTAATTTCGATATGAGCTTTAGTTTTATTTACTCTGCACGTCCAGGTACGCCAGCAGCGGATCTACCTGATGATGTCAGCGAAGAAGAGAAAAAAGACCGCTTGTACCGCTTACAACAACGTATCAATAACCAAGCGTTGCAATTTAGCCGTGCGATGTTGGGAACAGAACAGCGTATTTTGGTGGAAGGACCATCGAAAAAAGACATTATGGAATTAACGGGGCGTACAGAGAATAACCGTATCGTCAATTTCCAAGGTACTCCAGATATGATCGGCAAATTCGTTGATGTAAAAATCACCGATGTTTACACAAACTCTCTGCGTGGCGAAGTGGTGAGAACGGAAGATGAAATGGGCTTACGTGTGATCGAATCTGCCCAAAGCGTAATGAACCGTACCCGCAAAGAAGATGAGCTGGGTGTGGGGAAATATGTGGTGAATTTGTAAAAACTAAAGAGAAAAAGACCGCTTGTTGTTAAAATACAGGCGGTTTTGAATTTTAAGGTATGACTAATATTCTTCTCGTTTTGATTATTTGTTTTAGCTTGCTGTATGTTATATACGATCAGCTTATAATGGATAAATTAAAAGGTAAAACAATATTAACTATTCGATTAGCTCGCCAAGCGGGAATTGATTCGGGTATTCTGATTTTTCTAATTGTAGTAACTCTATTTCAAGGGTTACAAAATGGGATAGCTTCTTCAACAGTATTTTTACTGTTTGGCTGTATTGTTTTGGCTGTTTATTCTGCTTTTATTCGTTATCCAAGATTATTATTGAAAGAGCAAGGTTTTTTCTTCGGTAATATTTATTTTCTTTATAGTAATATTGCACAAATAAATTTGTCTGAACAGCGAGTACTTGTTATTGATTTGAAAAATAATAAGCGTTTATATGTTCGGATTCAAAAGGAAAATGATATTGAAAAAGTAGTTGCTTTTTTTGGAGGATATAAAGAGTGATTTTTAAATTAGTTGGACAATATCAACATTATGATTGGGGTGGTGAGAATTTCATTCCAAATTGGTTGAAACTAAAATCAAGAGAAAAGAAACCTTATGCTGAATATTGGCTAGGAGCGCATCGTTCAGCCCCTTCTATGATTGAATTTGAAGGGCAGTGGTTAGCCTTAGATCGTGTATTGGATAAAGCGCCGCAACTCTTAGGTGAAAGATCCCGTGAACAGTTTGGCGATGAATTACCTTATTTATTGAAAATTTTAGATGTAAAGTTACCGCTTTCAATTCAATTGCATCCAACAAAAAAAGAAGCTGAATATGGCTTTGAACGAGAAAATGCAGAAGGAATACCATTAAACGCTCCAAACCGTACTTATAAAGATCGTAACCATAAACCAGAAATGATGGTTGCATTGTCTGATTTTTGGTTATTACATGGTTTTAAATCAGAAGACGAGATCAAAGAGAGTTTATATAAACACCCTTCTTTACAACCTTTAGCGAAAGCAATTGATGAGCAGAGCTTATCGACCGTTTATGCACACGTTATGCAAGCTGACCAAGAACAGTTAGCAGAATGGCTTTTGCCGATTATTGAGAAACAACGAGAAGCCTATCAACAAGATAAATTAAAACTAGACGATCCTGATTATTGGGTGTTATTTACGCTAGATGCGATGAATATTTCTCTTGATAAATTAGATGCAGGGTTAGTTTGTTTTTACTTTTTCAATATTGTAAATGTTAAAAAAGGAGAAGGTATTTACCAAGGTGCAGGTTTACCACATGCCTATTTGCGTGGACAAAATATTGAACTAATGGCGGCATCTGATAATGTGATTCGCGGTGGTTTAACATCAAAATATGTTGATATTCCTGCATTGTTGCATACGATTGATTATCGTGCGATTAGCCCTAAAATTATTCCCGATGTTTTGGAAGATGAAAATTCGCCAATACACCATTATTCGACGCCTGATGCTCAAGATTTTGCGATGCAACGTTTAGAATTAAAGCCATTTGCAGAAGAGAATTTTTATGCAGATAGTGCGTCTATTTTGCTGGTTATGTCGGGAAGCTTGTATATTGATTTAGGGGAAGATTCTATTTATTTACAGCAAGGAGAGTCAGTTTTTATTGCATCTATGAGTCATGTTGAGATTGTAGGTGAAACTGATGGTTATGCTATTATTGCAACATTACCTTAATGACATGAATTAATTTAAAGATCTTTGGATTATTTTAATATAAACCTTTAGAATACTCGGGAAAATTTCATTCAATCGCTAAAATAAGGAGTTCAAAATGAAATTAATTAAATCTCTTATTGCATTCTCTTTAACAGCACTTTTGGCGTTGGTCGCTCATGCAGAGACAACTAAAATCGCACCTAAAGTAGAGGAAAAAAGTGTACAGAAAAATGCAGCACAAACGAAACTAGATCAAAATTTAAAACGCTTTTCAGACGCAATTACTGTTAAGTTCTTAGGTATTAATGTAACAAAAGATGATAAAAATCAGGCTATTCTTAATTTTAAATATTCGGTAGAGAATAAAAGTAAGAGAAATATTCGAACTGTTCATTGGGCGAGTAATTATATGGTTGGAGATAAAGTGATTTTGGTTCAAGATATGCCAGTATCATTTAAAAACAACTTAAAACGCGGAACAACAAGTGAGCTAGTATTCTCTGTACCATTTAACAATTTACCTAAAGAAACTCAAGCTATTCTAAGCCAGCCACAAGTTGCTATTAGTGCAAATTATCAAGCGAGAAGTATTGTGTTTTCTAATGGTTCAAAAATTATTGTTCAATAATTTTATGTAGTTGCCTGATAATGTTAAATAAAAAATGTTGAGAGTAATGGTAACTCTCAACATTTTTTAACAAGGCTGATAGAGCTATTTAATTTTATTATTCACTTTCTTCTAATACTGCCCAACCACTGTCTAACCAATCACAAAGCGTATCAAGTAACAACTCAAGTTCATCTTGATTCTCTACTCTAGAAGCCAGTTTGTTCCACGAAATCGCATCGCCGTTGGCAATTCTAATCAGTAAATTCGCTTCCGCTTCATTGAGTTCATCAATCCATTCGCCATTGACATAGACACGCAATGGGTTTTCCGTATAGAGAATTTTGACATTCGCATCTTGTTGCACCCAACCGCCCGCTTCTAGTACTTCTTGTACTTCGTCAGGGTAAAATTCGTTATCTTCGGTTAATTGCTCGTAGCGACGAGTACTCACCGCAGTGGCTACGCTGTGGGTGAAGATCTCATCGAACTGTGTTGAATTTTGTAGAAGGTCAATCAAACGATCTTTCAAGGTTGCGACCATTTTCGGATCGAGCAACGCATTCGGTTGTACATTCGGCGATAAGCGAAATGGGATCGCAAATTGTGAATTTGGTATAATTTCTCCTTGATGCTCAATGGTTTTGCACAGATTTTCGAGTAAATCTATCGCATTTGGGAAACGCAAACCAAAAGAGAAGGTCAAGCAATCATCTTGGGCAACGCCATAGTGAGAAAGGCGAGACGGCACATAAAGCACGTCGCCTGGGGCAAGCACTTCATCGAAAATCAGATCGCCCATATCGTCAAAAATGCGGATCGGCTGATTTGGCTTAAATTCGGTACTCGGATCGCACCATTTGCCGAGTTGCCAACGGCGATGACCGTAACCTTGCACAAGGAATACATCATATTCATCATAGTGTCTGCCAACAGAACCGCCTGCTGGTGCATAAGAGACCATAATATCATCACGTTGCCATTGCGGAATATAGCCAAAGGCTTGCCATAATGCCCCTAACTCTGGCGACCATTGTTCTAAATTTTGCACCAACACAGACCACTGCTCTGGCAAATTATCAAAATCGTCTGCAGATAATGGGCTACGTTTGAGCGACCATTTCTCACCATCTGCCGTTTGATGAGTTTGGATCAAACGAGAGGTGACATCTTCTTCCTGTGCCAGCTCAATGATGTCCTGTGGTTCAAAAAGCCCAACAATTTGTGGCAATCCATTACGAATTAATAGCGGTCGTTTTTGCCAATAATTTTGCAAAAAGTCTTCAGGGGTAATGTTTTCAGGTAAGCAGAACGGGATATTCATAGTCAGCTCCTTAAGCACGTAATTTAAAGTATCATTCTAGCAACTTAGCCGTAGATTGCCAAATAACTCGGTAACGTTATGCTTGCGTTTTGTTAGGTATGTCACATTTTATCGCTATTTCATTCAGCAATCGCTGGATTTTGTCCCAAATAGACTTACTGTTCATCTGTGCGAGTTGCTCACAAATGGCTTGTTCTTGCTTATATTCTGACGCATTTGGGGTATGTTTAACGACATATTGCTGATAAATAGGGGCTTGTAATTCAAAATGAACACCCGAAAGGAGAAATTTCCCTTTTCCATAATTCCCATAAACGATAGCAGGACGATCTCCTGAATACCAAGCAAAAACGTTATCTATCGAGGTAGATTCAGATAAAAAGGTGGGGCCGCCGTGATAATAAAATGCGGATTGATTGTCATCGTCAAAGGTTAATGTGGTAAAGGCTTTTGAGTCAGCTGTTTCACCATAATATTGTTGGTTTGTTAAATCTGGCAGTGATCCTACCGCTATCCCATCAAAAAATGCCAACTCACGTTGCTCAAACACCGAATAATCCTTCCCAGTGAACTCAATTTGTTTGGTGGCATAGTAAGCACCGGCACAAATACCGAGATAGAAGCCGCCATCTTGCACAAATTGTTGAATTTGCTGATTGCCTAGCCCATTTAACTTTGCACAATAAGGCCGATCTGCCCCGCCGGGTATAATCAGCATTTGGCAATGAGCTAATTTGCCCGCAATAATATCTGGTGCTTTAATCACTTTGGTAGGGAGATGAAGTTGTTCTTCTACAGCGACTTGTAGCGAGTGTACACCGACTTCACTGGTTCCTTCGTCAGCATAAATATAAACTGGTCTTACCATTCTTTTTCAACGTAAAATACTTCATTTCAAACAGAACTTTAGTATAATTTATCTTCTTTTTTAATCAAAGGAGACAGCATGTTTAGTGCACAACTTTCCCAAGCAAAAAAATGGCTAGAAGCAAATCAAGCACTTGCTTTTATTGCTAAATCTATTATTGGAGCAAATTTAATCGCTATCTTTGCTCAAATTTCTGTTCCGATGTATCCCGTGCCGATTACTGGACAAACGTTAGCATTAACCGTTGTCGGCTTCGCTTTAGGGCGTAAAGCTGCCGTTTCTGCGGTACTGCTTTATTTATTTGAAGGTGTGATTGGCTTACCTGTGTTTGCCAATGGCGGATCAGGTTTTCAATCTCTACTTGGTCCATCAGGCGGTTATTTGATCGGCTTTGTACCAACAGCGTATCTATTAGGCTATTTTAGCGACAAAGGTGTGCTTAACTCTTTCTGGAAAAGTGTTGCCGCCGCATTAGCTGCAACGGTCGTTACCTTTGCATTTGGCTTAGCTCAATTATCACTCTTTGTGCCAAGCGACAAAGTGCTTGAGTTCGGTTTATATCCATTTATTATCGGTGGTGTCATTAAAGCAGTCCTTGCAAGTGTACTTGTTATCCCATCTTATAAATTCTTCTCAAAACTGTAATTTATTAAGACCTTGTGATTGTCACAAGGTCTTTTTTCTTCACAAATTTTTGCAAAAAATTCCCACCATTTGACCGCTTGTCAGCTATAATACCGCACATTTTTGAATGAATTTTTAGGAAAAAGCATAATGACAGCGAAATTTAACGTAAAAACCTTTCAAGGTATGATTTTAGCCCTGCAAGATTACTGGGCAAGTCAAGGGGCAACGGTGGTTCAGCCGTTTGATATGGAAGTGGGTGCGGGTACATCTCACCCGATGACTTGCTTGCGTGCACTTGGCCCTGAGCCAATGGCGTTTGCCTATGTTCAGCCATCACGCCGCCCGACAGACGGTCGCTATGGCGAAAACCCAAATCGCTTACAGCACTATTACCAATTCCAAGTGGTGATCAAACCATCACCAGATAACATTCAAGAACTCTATCTTGATAGCCTTAAAATGTTAGGTTTCGACCCAACTCAAAACGACATTCGTTTTGTGGAAGATAACTGGGAAAACCCAACGCTAGGGGCGTGGGGCTTAGGTTGGGAAGTGTGGCTCAACGGTATGGAAGTGACCCAATTTACCTATTTCCAACAAGTCGGCGGCTTAGAATGTAAACCAGTCACTGGCGAAATCACCTACGGTTTAGAGCGTTTGGCGATGTACATTCAAGGCGTGGACAGCGTGTACGAGCTCGTTTGGTCGGACGGCCCACTCGGTAAAACCACTTACGGCGATGTGTTCCACCAAAACGAAGTAGAACAATCCACCTACAACTTTGAATATGCGAATACCGACTTCTTATTCTATTGCTTCGACCAATACGAAAAAGAAGCTCAAGAACTGTTAAACCTTGAAAAACCGTTGCCACTTCCAGCTTACGAACGCATCTTAAAGGCGGCTCACAGCTTCAACTTACTTGACGCACGCAAAGCGATTTCGGTCACCGAACGCCAACGCTATATTTTACGCATTCGTACCTTAACTAAAGGCGTTGCGGAAGCATATTATGCAAGCCGTGAAGCGTTAGGGTTTCCGGGGTGTAAAAAGTAAGTAATCAAAAAGGGGAAAGTCAATGAAACTTTGGTATTCGACAACAAGCTCGTTTGCACGTAAAACGGTGGCAACATTGAAATATCATCAACTTGAAGATCGAGTTGAGATGTTGCGGATCACTAATTCATTTGATCCCGATTCCCCGCACAATCAAGACAACCCGTTAGGGCGAATCCCCGCGTTACAAATGGAAGACGGAGAATGGCTGTTTGGCAGTTTTTTGATTAGCCAATATTTGGACGGCATTGGCACACAGCCGACTTTATTTCCAACCAATGAAAAGCAGTGGAAAGTATTGAGTTTGCATTCTTTAGTAGAAGGCATTTTAGAAAATACCACGCCAACGATTGTGACCGAACGCCGCTTTCGACCTGAGAATGAGTGGTGGAAAGTGCGCCACGAGCAGCTAATGAACCGCAATATCCGCAGTTTTAAACAGCTGGAAGAGAAGTTAGCCGAGTTTGGTGATGAGCTCAATATCGGCACATTAACGGCGGTTTGTCTGATTGATTGGTGGCAGTTCCGCCCTGATAACACAGGCTATGATTTAGCAAAAAATTTCCCTAATCTAACCGCTTGGACAGCGATGATGAATGAGAAATATCCAGCGCTGAAAGCAACGCAACCAAGTTTATAGGAAAAGATAATGACCAAACCGATTTTATATTTCGCCCATTGGTGTCCTGATACAGCGCCTTTTGTCGCCGAACTCCAACGTTTAGGCGTGGATTATGAAGCCGTGGATATTACCGCAAGCGGTGCGAACTTTAAGCCGTTTTTAAGATTGCGTGATCGCCATAAGGCTTTTGATAATGCCAAAGTAAATGGCTATATCGGTATTCCTGCGTTGCTGTTGGAAGATGATCGGGTTGTATTAGATTTGGCTGAATTAAAAGGGATTTTCGGCTAAAAGAGCGGTCAAATTTTTGTCCGATTTTGCAAAAGGAAACGATATGTCAAAGCAGCAAGCCATCACAAAAACTGAACATTCAATGGCATTTATCAGTGAAATCAGTCAGTTAATCCATTCATCTAAACAACGAATGGCGGTGGCGGTTAATGCTGAATTGACCTTGCTCTACTGGCATATCGGCAAGCGAATTAACGACTATATTTTGCAAGGGGAACGGGCGAAATATGGGGAAGAAATTGTCCACACTTTAGCGACGACCTTAACGGAGCAGTTTGGGAAAGGCTGGAGTAAGCGAAATCTAAATTATATGATGCAATTTGCGACAACGTTTCCGGATATTCAAATTGTGCACACACTGTGTGCACAATTGAGTTGGTCGCATTTTAAACAAATTCTTGTTATTGATGACCCGATTAAACGTGATTTCTATGCAACAATGGCAGCCCAAGAAAGATGGTCGGTGAGAACCCTTGACGAACGTATCGGCTCGCTACTATTTGAACGCACGGCGATTTCGAAAAAGCCTGATGAAACCATTGTGCAAGAACTCGCCTTGTTGAGAGAAAAAGGCGAATATAATCAATCGTTAATTTTAAAAGATCCTTATGTGTTGGATTTTCTTGATCTGAATGATCGCTATATGGAGAAAGATCTCGAAGATGCGATTTTGCGTGAGATCGAGCAGTTTTTACTGGAGTTAGGGGCAGGATTTACCTTTATTGCTCGCCAAAAACGCATTCAGATCGATAACGATGATTTTTATATCGACTTGCTGTTTTACAACCGTAAACTCAAACGTTTGATTGCGATAGAATTAAAAACCGAAGCCTTTAAACATTCGCACAAAAGCCAAATGGAACTTTATTTAGCGTGGCTGGCAAAATATGAGCAAGAAGAAGACGAAAACCCACCGCTTGGTATTATTCTTTGCACATCGAAAAAGCAAGAACAGGTGGAATTGCTGGATTTAAAACAGTCCGATATTCATATCGCCGAATATAAAACCGTGCTACCAAGTAAAGAAGTGTTGGAACAACGTTTACATTTGGCGGTGGAAAGGGCGAAGCAGAGATTTGGCAGAAGTGAAAACGGAGTGAGAGATTAATTCAACCAATAGCTTTCTAAGCTATATATTTTCTTTTGACATTTGGAGAACAACTATGAATAAAGTATTATTAAAATTAATTAGCTTAGGCGTAATAGGATTTATTTTAACTAGCTGTGAGTCAAGCCATAATACTTATAGTGGAGCTATTATTGAACAACCTAAACAAGAAGAAAATTGGACTAGGCAACCACTTGAAAATGCAAAATACCTAAAACAAGGAATGACTGAGACAGAAGTTATTCAAATTATGGGGGAGCCTGTCACAAGAGAATTCCAAGGAAGAAGATCTGCATTGCAATGGTGCTCAACTGGCACCATAGGAACTAATAATCCATATGATAGATTTCTTCTTGCTGCCTTTACTGATGAAAAACTAACTGAGATTAAAAATTTCTCTAATAAAGATGAATTTGCACAAATTTCAGCACAAGTAGAACAATATGGCGGTATTGATTGTTCAAGCCTAATTCAAAATGTACATTGGTTAGATCAACCAAATCAAATCATTGAGTATAGAACAAGAGATATGCATCAATATCAATAATTTATTACAATGAGATAAAACAATGACAACACAAAACTTCCTAGCCGAGATCGGCACTGAAGAGTTGCCGCCGAAGGCACTCAAAAAATTAGCGACCGCGTTTGCGGAGAATGTAGAAGCGGAGTTGAACCAAGCGGGTTTGGCGTTCGATAAAGTAGAATGGTTTGCGGCACCACGTCGTTTAGCCGTGAAAGCGTTAGGTTTGGCGACAAGTCAGCCGAGCAAAGAAGTGGAAAAACGTGGACCGGCAGTGTCGGCGGCGTTTGATGCGGAGGGCAAGCCGACCAAAGCGGCGGAAGGCTGGGCGAAAGGCTGCGGCATTTCCGTTGAACAGGCGGAGCGTATTGCCACCGACAAAGGCGAATGGCTGGTTCACCGTGCGGTGATTGAAGGTCAGCCGACCAAAAACTTGTTAGTCGGTATGATTAGCAACGCCTTGGCGAAATTGCCTATCCCGAAAACAATGCGTTGGGGCGATAAGGCGGAGCAGTTCGTGCGTCCTGTTCACACCGTGACCTTATTGTTGGGCGATGAGCTGATTGACGGCGAAATTTTAGGCGTGAAAAGCGGCACAACCATTCGTGGACACCGTTTCCTTGGCGAACGTGAATTCCAAATTTCTCACGCGGATCAATACCCTGCGTTGTTGAAAGAAAAAGGCTCAGTGATCGCCGATTTCAACGAACGTAAAGCGTTAATTTTGGCAAAATCGCAAGAAAAAGCGACCGCTTTAGGCGGCGTTGCGGACATTGAAGAAGACTTGTTAGACGAAGTCACGTCCCTTGTGGAATATCCGAACGTGTTGGCAGCGAAATTTGAAGAGCGTTTCCTTGCCGTGCCTGCGGAAGCCTTAGTTTACACAATGAAAGGCGACCAAAAATACTTCCCGATTTATGATAAAGACGGCAAATTGCTACCGCACTTTATTTTTGTTTCGAACATCAACCCTGAAGATCCAAGCAAAATCATCGAAGGGAACGAAAAAGTGGTTCGCCCACGTTTAACGGATGCGGAATTCTTCTTCAAAACCGACTTAAAACAGCGTTTGGAAGACCAATTACCACGCCTTGAAACCGTATTGTTCCAACAACAGCTCGGCACATTGCGTGACAAAACCGCTCGCATTGAACAGCTTGCTGGCGAAATTGCGAAACAAATTGGAGCAGACGAAACCAAAGCGAAACGTGCTGGCTTACTCTCAAAATGCGACTTAATGACCAATATGGTGTTTGAGTTTACCGACACACAAGGCGTAATGGGTATGCACTACGCTCGTCACGACGGCGAAGATGAAGAAGTGGCGGTGGCGTTGAACGAACAATATATGCCACGTTTTGCTGGCGATGAATTGCCGAAATCGCTGGTGGCAAGTGCCGTTGCGTTAGCGGACAAATTCGACACGCTTACGGGGATTTTCGGTATCGGTCAAGCACCAAAAGGCAGTGCCGACCCATTCGCTCTACGCCGTGCAGCATTAGGTGCGTTGCGTATTATTGTGGAGAAAAACTTACCGCTTGATCTTGCAGAAATCGTGAAAAAATCGACCGCTCTTTTCGGCGACAAACTAACCAACAGCAACGTGGTGGAAGAAGTCGTGGACTTTATGCTCGGACGTTTCCGTGCGTGGTATCAAGACGAAGGCATTGCAGTGGACGTAATCCAAGCGGTGCTCGCTCGCCGTCCAACTCGCCCAGCGGATTTTGATGCCCGTGTGCGTGCCGTGTCGCACTTCCGCACTTTAGACAGTGCCGAAGCCTTAGCAGCAGCGAACAAACGTGTGAGCAACATTTTGGCGAAAGCGGATATTGCAATCGGTGCAATCGATCTCACCGCTTGCATAGAGCCGGCGGAAAAAGCGTTGGCAGAAGCGGTGCTTACCCTTGAAAAAGAAGTTCAACCGTTAATCGCACAGGGTGATTACACCGCAGTGTTAGACAAGTTGGCAAGTTTACGCCAGCCAGTCGATAACTTCTTCGACAACGTAATGGTAAATGCAGACGATCAAAAACTGCGTCAAAACCGCTTAGCGATCTTAAATACGCTACAAAACTTGTTCTTACAAGTGGCGGATATTTCGTTGTTGCAATAATTTCAGCCGTTCAGACCGCTTGTACAAGCGGTCTTTTTTCAATAAAAAGATGCAAACACAGAGGTAAAAATGTCAGTAAAAAGCGAAGTTTTATTCAGCAATCAATGGGACGTGCGTATCAGCGATCCTGGTTTAGAAGGAGCGTTAAGTCATTATTTTGAAACGGTTTATTTGAAACTTGAAGCCCATATTGATAGCGAAAAAGTGAGCTATGAATTTACTCGCAAAGTCGAAAATGAAGTCCAAACCCATTGTATTTTCCACAATGCCGATGAGCTATTTAAATTCCTTGCGGAGTATCTCGGTCCTGTTGCGTTGGGCAATATCGGAGTGAAAATCGGTAAATTAGGTTTAGCATAATCTTCTATGGCAACACCCCTTTATCAGCAAACACAGCCTTATTGGGATTTTTTGCGGATTGAAAAACAAGCCAGCCCGCATACGTTAAGTAACTATCAACGGCAGCTACAAGCGGTCTGTGAAATGTTACAAAAAGCAGACGTAGCCCATTGGCAAGATGTTGATGCATCAACGATCCGATGGATTTTATCGCAAAGCCATAAACAAGGATTGAGAGCGAAAAGTATTGGCTTACGCTTAGTGGCGTTACGCCAATTTTTAGCATTTTTGGTGAAACAAGGGGAGTTAAAGGTCAACCCAACGTTGGGGATCAAATCCCCTAAAGCGAACAAACATCTTCCTAAAAATATTGACGCTGAGCAGATTGGGCAGTTGCTAAATATTGAGAGTAACGAACCGCTTGATCGACGAGATGTGGCAATGATGGAGCTCATGTACAGCTCTGGATTGCGTTTATCGGAATTACAGCAGTTAGATTTGGGTGATATGGATCTTGCCAGTGGCGAAGTTCGTTTATTGGGTAAAGGGAATAAAGAGCGGATTGTACCGATTGGCTCTAAAGCACTTGATGCAATACAGAAATGGCTTGCGGTGCGAGGGCAATTTCAGCCTAAAGATAATGCGGTATTTTTGAATCAACGTGGCGGGAGGCTCTCTCACCGCTCGATTCAGTTGGTGATGAAAAAATGGGGACAGAAACAAGCGTTAGATACGCATTTGCACCCCCATAAACTACGCCACTCTTTTGCGACCCATATGTTAGAAGCAAGCCAAGATTTAAGGGCGGTACAAGAGTTACTTGGACACAGTAGTTTATCGACCACACAAATTTATACACACCTTGATTTTCAACATTTGGCAAAAATTTATGATTCAGCCCATCCAAGAGCCAAAAGGAAAAAATAAGCTATAGCTTATCTGCATGGTGAATCAACACAAAGCGTTCCCAAAGTTGCTCATTGGTTTCAATGTGTTCAGGATCGGTAATAATACAATTGTTGATCGGGCAAACTTTTTGGCAAGTTGGTGTTTCGTAATGACCTACACATT
This sequence comes from Glaesserella australis, assembly GCF_003260095.1. Taxonomy (GTDB): domain Bacteria; phylum Pseudomonadota; class Gammaproteobacteria; order Enterobacterales; family Pasteurellaceae; genus Glaesserella; species Glaesserella australis. The sequence goes on along the minus strand of NZ_PTPX01000012.1, from coordinate 20,920 downwards.
CAGTACAAAGATCGGGATCGATAACATAGATTTCATCACCCATTGAGATCGCTTGATTTGGGCATTCGGGTTCGCACATATCGCAATTAGTACATTTGTGAGTGATCAATAAAGCCATTTTTCCGCCGTATCATATTCTAAAAGCTAGCGATTATACCTTTCCTAGTAAAAGTAGAAAGTCTTTATACATAATTTTGCAAATTTTTGTGTAAATCTCACCGCTTGACTATACATTTTTAAATGACAAAAAGTCAGATTTCGCCTATCATTCTGTCATTCATGCGAGGATAAACTTATGACTGATTTTGCTTACCTTCAACAAAAACGTAAACAGCTTAAATTAAAAGTAAATGATGTATGTGGACAAGCCGGTGTGACTAGGGCTTATTTTAATCAATTAGTCTCAGGAAAAATTAAAAATCCAAGTGCTACAAAGCTAAAAGCACTACATAAAGTACTGAGCATTGTTGAAGAAAATAACCAACGTGTTGGTGTCATTTTTGGTAAGTTTTATCCTGTACATACGGGTCATATTAATATGATCTACGAAGCGTTTAGTAAAGTTGATATGCTACACGTGATTGTTTGTACCGATACTGAACGTGACTTACAACTTTTCCGCGACAGCAAAATGAAGCGAATGCCAACTAATGAAGATCGTTTGCGTTGGATGCAGCAGATTTTTAAATATCAACAAAAACAGATTTTTATTCATCATTTAGTCGAAGATGGTATTCCGAGCTATCCAAATGGTTGGGAAGGCTGGGCAACTCGGGTGAAAGAGCTATTTGCAGAAAAACATATTCAGCCGACGTTAGTCTTTAGTAGCGAAGTTCAGGACAAAGAGCCTTATGAAAAATACCTAAATTTAGAAGTACATTTGGTTGATCCTGAGCGTAATTCCTTTAATGTTTCTGCAACTAAAATTCGTAATAATCCGTTCCAATATTGGCGGTTTATTCCGAAGGAAGTTCGTCCTTTCTTCGTTAAAACCATTGCGATTTTAGGTGGGGAGAGTAGTGGAAAAACAATGCTAGTAAGTAAACTAGCTAATGTATTTAACACAACATCTGCTTGGGAATATGGACGTGAGTTTGTGTTTGAACAACTTGGCGGTGATGAACAAGCGATGCAATATTCAGATTATCCACAAATGGCGCTAGGGCATAAACGTTATGTGGATTATGCAATGAAGCACGCTCACAAAGTGGCGATTATTGATACTGACTACATCACCACTCAAGCATTCTGTATTCAATATGAAGGTAAACCACATCCATTCTTAGATTCGATGATCAAAGAATATCCTTTTGATGTAACGATTTTACTTTCAAATAATACAAAATGGGTTGATGATGGATTACGGAGCTTAGGTTCACAAAAACAACGTCAGCGTTTCCAACAATTATTGAAAAAATTACTCGATAAATACAATGTACCTTATATTGAAATTGAATCGCCTAGCTATTTAGATCGCTATAACCAAACTAAAGAAGTTGTTGAAGCGATACTTAATGAAGAGTTTGAGTTAACGAATAAAACTAATCACGAGAAAAACGAATGATACTTTTTGCGGGTGACCCACATGGGAGCTACGCCCATCTTTATCCCTTTATTAAAGAACAGAAAAATGTTGCTTTAGTCATTTTGGGGGATTTGCAACTTACCACCACCGCAGAGTTGGATAAATTAGCCCAACACTGCGATATTTGGTTTATTCATGGTAACCACGACAGTAAAACTGTCGCTGCCTTTGATGCCATTTGGGGAAGTGAGTGGAAAGAACGTAACATTCATGGAAGAGTTGTTAATATTCAAGGCACAAAAATTGCAGGGCTAGGTGGCGTTTTTCGTGGGCATATTTGGATGCCGCCACACCGCCCGATGTTTTTTGATCCGATTCATTATTGTCAATATGCCCCACAAGAGAAAATTTGGCGAGGTGGTGTGCCGTTGCGTCATCGCACATCGATTTTTCCTTCTGATGTTGAAGGGCTTGAAACACAAAAAGCGGATATTTTGATTACCCACGAAGCCCCACGACCACACCCACAAGGCTTTGCGGTCATTAATCAACTTGCTCGTAAAATGGGGGCTCGGAAAATTTTCCACGGTCACCATCACGATAATTTCGATTATCGTCCGATTAATCGTAACAAGGCTTGCGAGATATTTAATATCGGCTTTCGTAGTTTAGCGGATATTGATGGGAATTATTTGTTGATCGGTGTTGATGATCGAGATAATAAATAGCCTAACATCCGAAAGAACCGCTTGCTAATATCAACAAGCGGTCTTTTTTTGTGAAAATTTTGCAAATACCCCGATAATCAGGGAAAATAGCGAGTTTTTTATTTCAGATTAGATAAATGAAGAGAACAGAATGTCATTAAACAACTACCCCCAAGAAGTGAATAAACGCAGAACCTTTGCGATTATTTCCCACCCTGACGCAGGTAAAACCACGATTACCGAAAAAGTGTTGCTTTACGGCAACGCCATTCAAACCGCAGGCTCGGTCAAAGGCAAAGGCTCGCAAGCTCACGCTAAATCGGACTGGATGGAGATGGAAAAACAGCGTGGGATTTCGATTACCACGTCCGTGATGCAATTCCCTTACAACGATTGCTTGGTCAATCTACTCGACACGCCGGGACACGAAGACTTCTCGGAAGATACGTACCGCACATTAACGGCGGTGGATAGCTGTTTGATGGTGATCGACAGTGCCAAAGGGGTTGAGGAACGTACCATTAAATTGATGGAAGTCACCCGCTTACGTGATACGCCAATTTTGACTTTTATGAACAAACTCGACCGTGATATTCGTGATCCGATGGAACTGTTGGACGAAGTGGAAAACGTGTTGAAGATCAACTGTGCACCGATCACTTGGCCTATCGGCTGTGGTAAGCTGTTCAAAGGCGTTTATCATCTTTATAAAGATGAAACCTATCTTTATCAAACAGGACAAGGGCATACCATTCAAGAGGTGCGAATTGTCAAAGGCTTGAACAATCCTGAACTGGACGCTGCTGTAGGCGATGATTTGGCTCAACAGTTGCGTGATGAGTTGGAACTGGTGCAAGGCGCAAGCCACGAGTTTGAACTTGAGGCTTTCCTAAACGGCGAATTAACCCCTGTTTTCTTCGGAACGGCGTTGGGTAACTTTGGTGTCGATCACTTCTTAGACGGCTTAACCGAATGGGCGCCAGCCCCACAAGCTCGTGAAGCGGATTTACGCAAAGTGGAAGCCAACGAAGAAAAGTTCAGCGGTTTTGTGTTTAAAATTCAAGCGAATATGGATCCCAAACACCGCGACCGCGTTGCCTTTATGCGAGTGGTATCGGGCAAATATGAAAAAGGAATGAAGCTCAAACACGTGCGTATCGGTAAAGACGTGATTATTTCCGATGCCTTAACCTTTATGGCAGGCGACCGCTCTCACGCCGAAGAGGCTTACGCGGGCGATATTATCGGCTTGCACAATCACGGCACGATCCAAATCGGCGATACCTTTACTCAAGGCGAAAACTTGAAATTCACAGGGATCCCGAACTTCGCCCCTGAGCTGTTCCGCCGTATTCGTTTGAAAGATCCGCTCAAACAGAAACAGCTACTCAAAGGCTTGGTGCAACTCTCTGAAGAAGGTGCTGTGCAAGTATTCCGCCCATTGATGAACAACGATTTAATCGTGGGAGCAGTCGGTGTGTTACAGTTTGATGTGGTTGTTTCTCGCTTAAAGACTGAATATAACGTGGAAGCGATTTACGAAACTGTAAACGTTGCCACAGCCCGTTGGGTTGAATGTAGCGATGCGAAAAAATTTGAAGAATTTAAACGCAAAAATGAGCAAAACTTAGCCCTAGACGGCGGAGATAATCTCACCTATATCGCACCGACAATGGTAAACCTGAATTTAGCTCAAGAGCGTTATCCTGATGTGGCGTTCTTTAAAACGAGAGAGCATTAGTTTTACTCTCTCCCGCTTGCGGGAGAGAGACAGCGAAAAATTGCGTAAGGCAATTTTTTGCAGAGAGAGGGCTACAAGCGGTCAAAATCCACATATATTTTGCATTCAAAGAACATTTCCCCCTTTGAAAAAGGGGGGAACTGATAAAATTTAAATAAACATAGTTAAACCAATATCTTACATTATGAGCGAACAAATCTACGGTATTCACGCCGTGAAATCCTTTTTAGCTGTCGCACCTGAACGATTAATCGAGGTGTTTGCATTAAAAGGACGTGAAGATAAACGTCTCACCCCACTGCTAGACGAATTACAAGGTCTTGGCATTCGGGTGCAACAGGTAAACCGCCAAACCTTAGACAATAAGGCACAAGGCGAAGTACATCAAGGGATTATTGCCAAAGTAATCCCTGCCAAAGAGCTAAACGAAGCAGATCTCGATCAGATCTTAGCCAACAAAACTAACCCGTTTTTGCTGATTTTAGACGGTGTTACCGATCCACATAATTTAGGGGCTTGTTTGCGTACCGCTGATGCGGCTGGGGTTGATGCAGTAATTGTACCAAAAGACAAATCAGCACAGCTGACTTCAACGGCTCGCAAAGTGGCTTGTGGTGCGGCAGAAACTGTGCCATTAATCCGAGTGACCAATTTAGCCCGCACAATGCGTGAGCTACAAGAGCGAAACATTTGGATTATCGGCACTGCTGGTGAAGCTACCGAAAATTTATATCAAGTAAAACTGACAGGCTCCATAGCATTAGTAATGGGAGCAGAAGGTGAGGGAATGCGTCGCTTAACCCGTGAACATTGCGATCAATTAGTGAGTATTCCGATGGCGGGTTCAGTTTCATCTCTTAATGTATCTGTCGCAACGGGCGTATGCTTATTTGAGATCGTCAGACAAAAAGCATTTTCATAAAAGAAGATTATATGTAAATGGAAGGTTTCCCTTCCATTTACGTTCTAGCATTATTACTGATGTAACTCCTGCACTGAATAAACCCCAAACTCGTTGATATGTGCCACCGCATAAGAAATGGCATCAGCACCAGCAATAGTGGTGTAAACAGGGACACGTTGTTGCAAGGCGGTTCGGCGGATTGAGTGGCTGTCGGCGATGACTTCCGGTTCGCCGTTTACGGTGTTGATCACCATTGCGATTTCGCCGTTTTTGATCGCATCGACAATATGCGGTCTGCCTTCACGCACTTTATTGACGATTTGAGCCGCCACGCCGTTTTCACGCAGGAATTTCGCTGTACCGAGCGTTGCACATAAGCCGTAGCCTTGTTCTTGCAAGCGTTTTGCCACATCTAACAAACGTGATTTGTCGTTGTTGTCCACCGACAAGAACACTTTGCCGGTTCTTGGAATGCGTTCGCCTGCCCCTAATTGTGCTTTGAAGAACGCTTCGGCAAAGGTTTCGCCCACGCCCATCACTTCCCCTGTGGAACGCATTTCAGGGCCTAAAATGGTATCTACACCCGGGAATTTGATGAATGGGAACACCGCTTCTTTTACGAAGTATTTATGTGGGATCACTTCTTCAAGGGCGTTGAGTTCCGCCAAACTTTCCCCTGCCATTACTCGAGCAGCGATTTTCGCTAACGGTTGTCCTGTCGCTTTGCTGACAAACGGCACAGTACGGCTAGCTCGTGGATTAACTTCAAGCACATAAACCACATCATTTTGTACGGCAAATTGGACGTTCATCAAGCCTTTCACGCCAAGAGCAAACGCCATTTCTTTGGTTTGTCTGCGAATTTCATCAAGGATCTCACCGCTTAACGAGTAGGCTGGTAAGGAACACGCCGAGTCGCCACTGTGGATCCCTGCCTGTTCAACGTGTTGCATAATGCCACCAATTACTACGTTTTCGCCGTCACAAATGCAATCCACATCGACTTCAATCGCATTGTTCAAGAAGTGGTCGAGCAAAATCGGGCTGTCGTTGGAAACAGACACCGCCTCACGCATATATTTGTTCAATTCTTCATCGTTATAGACGATCTGCATTGCTCGTCCGCCCAACACATAAGACGGACGCACCACCAACGGATAGCCCACTTCATTTGCCAATGCAACGGCTTCGTGGGTGTTGCGAGCAGTACGGTTCGCTGGCTGTTTTAAGTTGAGTTCGTGCAAAATTTGTTGGAAACGCTCACGGTCTTCCGCTGCATCAATGCTGTCCGCCGATGTACCGATGATATTCACGCCGTTCTCGTGCAAGGCATTTGCCAGTTTCAACGGCGTTTGACCGCCATAATGCACAATCACGCCCCACGGTTTTTCAACACGCACCACTTCCAACACATCTTCAAGGGTCAATGGCTCAAAATACAAGCGGTCTGATGTGTCAAAATCGGTGGAAACGGTTTCAGGGTTACAGTTCACCATAATGGTTTCGTAGCCTGCTTCACGCAAGGCAAGGGAAGCGTGAACACAGCAGTAGTCGAACTCGATCCCTTGTCCGATACGGTTCGGACCGCCGCCTAAAATCATCACTTTTTTACGCTCGGACGGGTTCGCTTCGCACTCTTCTTCATAGGTCGAATAAAGGTAAGCAGTGTCAGACGAAAACTCCGCCGCACAGGTATCGACACGTTTATACACAGGCAAAATGTTCAGGGCGTGGCGATAATCACGCACCGCTTTTTCGCTCACTTTGGTGAGTTGGGCGATACGTTTATCAGCAAAGCCTTTACGTTTTAAACGGCGTAATTCGTCTGCGTCTAAATCGCTTAACTGTTTCTTCTCAAGGGCAAGCTCTTCTTGCACCAAATCTTGAATTTGCACCAAGAACCACGGGTCGATTTTGGAATAGTGGTGTACTTCGTCTAAGCTAAAACCTGCCCCGAATGCGTCCGCCACATATAAAATGCGGTTCGGGCCCGGGTTAGCAAGCTCACGGCGGATTTTTTCAGGCTCTTCAGAAAGCAAGTTGAAACCGCAAATGCCCGTTTCTAAACCACGCAACGCTTTTTGCAAGCTCTCTTGGAAGGTTCTGCCCATTGCCATTACTTCACCCACAGATTTCATTTGGGTCGTCAAGCGGTCGTCTGCGTTGGCAAATTTCTCAAAGGCAAAACGTGGGATTTTGGTCACCACATAGTCAAGCGTTGGCTCAAAGGACGCAGGGATCAAACCGCCCGTAATGTCGTTACGCAGTTCGTTTAGCGTATAACCAACCGCCAATTTCGCCGCCACTTTGGCAATCGGGAAACCTGTCGCTTTAGACGCTAACGCAGAAGAACGGCTTACACGTGGGTTCATCTCGATTACGATCATTTCGCCATTTTCAGGGTTGATCGCAAATTGCACGTTCGATCCGCCCGTATCCACCCCGATCTCACGCAACACCGCCAATGACGCATTACGCATAATTTGGTACTCTTTATCGGTCAGTGTTTGAGCAGGGGCAACAGTGATACTATCGCCCGTATGCACGCCCATTGGGTCAAAGTTCTCAATCGAACAGACGATAATGCAGTTGTCCGCTTTATCACGCACCACTTCCATTTCGTACTCTTTCCAGCCAAGCACCGACTGCTCAATCAACAATTCGTGGGTTGGTGACGCTTCAAAACCACGCTCACAAATCGCCAAAAATTCATCACGGTTATAGGCAATGCCGCCGCCCGAACCGCCCATTGTAAAGGATGGACGGATAAGGGTCGGAAAGCCCACCGCTTCCTGTGCTTTCAAGGCTTCTTCAAGGGTATGTGCAATAAAAGATTTCGGGCAAGACAAGCCGATTTTTTCCATCGCCTGTTTAAAACGCCCACGGTCTTCCGCTTTATCAATCGCATCTTCCGTTGCCCCAATCAGCTCAACATTGAACTGCTTCAACACGCCGTTGCGAGACAGATCCAACGCACAATTCAACGCTGTTTGTCCGCCCATTGTCGGCAAAATCGCATCTGGACGCTCTTTTTCGATGATTTTCGCCACCGTTCGCCACTCAATCGGCTCAATATAGGTCACGTCCGCCATATTCGGATCGGTCATAATGGTCGCTGGGTTTGAGTTCACCAACACCACCTTATACCCTTCTTCACGCAACGCCTTACACGCCTGCGCCCCCGAGTAGTCAAACTCACACGCCTGCCCGATTACAATCGGACCAGCCCCGATGATTAAAATGGTTTTTATGTCTGTACGTTTTGGCATAGTTTTTTCTCTAAATTCAATAAGATAGGAATTATTTATTTGAGTTGAATATATTTTTAAAATTCTGTATTGTATTTTTAATTGACGACTCTATACTTTCCAAGTCAAACAGCTTCTTATTCATATTCCATAATACTAATATTAATGAATAATAGGAGTAAATCATTAAAAAATAAGGAAGAGAAAATGTTTCTAATTTTGCAGAGCTCCTTCTAAAAGGTGGTGAAACATCTCCATGAGCTCTTTCATTACGATATTGAGTACATATAATTAAAGAAAAAAACTCCTCTCTTTTCTTTATATAAAATTCATGTCCACCCAATTTTATTTTTTCTCCATGTATTAACTTTTGTAATAATCTAGCTGAATCTCTTAAAGATTCTGAAGTAGGATTAGTTTCATGATTACTATCTATAGAAGAAAAAAACTTACTATAAAATAATTCAATAAAACGTTTATCTGATATGCAATTTACTAATCTACCTTCAAATGTTTTTGCCTGTCGATCGTTATTTTTTCTAAAAGATTTATGGTGTTCAAAAATTCTTTTTGATATAAATTTACAACTTGTTAAGGTAATTGCCTTTGACATTTCCGATATAAGATTTTTGAATATTTTCTCACTTTCACTATCACTATTTATATCATGATATATCAATTTTATTCTAGCTTCCTTATATTCTAATCCATTTCGTTTTTGGTAATCTTCTTTCATTGCATCAGATATAGAATCAAGGATTTTCCAAATAAAATCAAAGCCATTATCTGGTCTTAAAGGCAGACAATCAAGCATTTCTAATATATAACTTATACTTGTTGATTCTATATCCTTATCTATTTCATTGTTAATAATTACAGGGTCTATAATTTGCCTTTTCTCTAAAGAATGTAATTTTTCAATTAATTCCTTTTCACTTTCAAAAAGAAAGCGTTCATTAGACAGCCATTTATTATTATATTGAATACGTAGTTCATTAAATTCAGAAACACTTTTGCTCATTTTTAACTCCTAATATTGGATTTTATAAATAATTACTTGTTTATGCAGTATATGTTGCTATTTTTCAATCAATATATTGATGTATATTTAACTTGATAATTATCTGTGTTTTAGCTAGGTGAAAACATCTATCGGCCCCATATATATTCCTATCTTTTACAAGCAACCACTTTTCATAAAATTTTCAACAAAATTGCTCCGGCTGTTATGGCAATCTAAACACCCCTTCGCCAACTTCAATCACCTGTCCACCCACATAGATCGTTTGATTATCGTCTAATCTTAGCGTAAGACGGTTTGGTCTGCCCATTTGGTCGCCCTGATGAATTTGACGAGCAAGGGGAAATTTGCCTTGTGAAAGGAAATAAGCCCCTAAATTTGCTGCAGCAGAACCTGTGCCGCTATCTTCAAACAGTGTTTTGTTTGTGACATAAAATAGACGAGAGAAAATCATCTCATTTTCTTCACACCACAGGTAAATCACAGTTCTATCTTCATCTTGCTGACAAATACTGCTAAGAGCTGCAATATCAATAGCAACATCATCAAGGGTAGTTATTTTGTTAAGCTGCAACAACAGCTGTGGCGAGCCACTATTTAGCCAGTAGGCTGTCTCGGCAATGGCTGTTTCACTTAACCCTGTTGCTTTGGCGAGTTGCTGGTGGGTTGCTGTGCTTGGCTGTATTGAGTAGCCATCAATCGCAAGCTCCATTTTGGCATTTTTTCCACATAATCTGACCGCTTTCGCTTTGGTGTTGAGCGTAAAGCGTTCGGGCAAATGGCGTTGCTGTTGCAACACATAGGCACAGCCGAGCGTTGGGTGTCCTGCCAGTGGCAATTCATAGGCAGGGGTGAAAATGCGTAAATCCGCCACCGCAGTTTGCGATGAAAACGCAAAAACGGTTTCGCTTAAATTGAACTGTTTGGCGATCTGTTGCATTTCGTCGTCCGTCAAGCTGTCCGCTTCGGGAAACACCGCAAGGGGATTTCCGCCGAAGTGCTGTTCGGCAAAGACATTGACGAGTTTAAAGGGGTAGGTACGCATTTTTTCTCTTTACGTTGTAGGGTGGGTCTTGACCCACCATAAAAATTGATTTTGTTTGTGGTGGGTCAAGACCCACCCTACGATTTATTTTTACAAGCGGTCACTTTTGTCTAAAATTTTGCAAATTTTCCGCAAAATCTTACCGTTTGTTATCCCTTCACCTTTCTTAATTCATCAATAAAACGGTCGAACAAATACGCCACGTCGTGTGGGCCGGGGCTGGCTTCGGGGTGGCCTTGGAATGAAAAGGCGGATTGATCGGTAAGTTCAATGCCTTGCACCGTGCCGTCAAATAATGAGCGGTGGGTCACACGCACGTTGGCTGGTAGGCTGGCTTCGTCCACTTCAAAACCGTGGTTTTGGCTGGTGATTAGCACTTTTTGGCTGTCTAAATCTTGCACAGGGTGGTTGGTACCGTGATGTCCGAATGCCATTTTTTTGGTTTTTCCGCCTGCTGCTAAGCCTAGTAATTGATGTCCTAAACAGATGCCAAAGATCGGTTTTTTGGTGGCTAATAATTTTTGGATTGCGGTAATCGCATAGGTGCAAGGCTCTGGGTCGCCAGGTCCGTTGGAAAGGAAAATACCGTCTGGGTTTAGAGCAAGCACCGCTTCTGCTGATGTGGTAGCAGGGACAACGGTAATGCGACAGCCACGTTCGGCAAGCATTCTTAAAATATTGCGTTTTACGCCAAAATCATAAGCGACAACGTGAAACTCTGGATTTGTTTGTGGCACATAGCCTTTGCCTAATTGCCATTCGCCTTCTGTCCATTGATAGAGTTCCTTGCAGGTGACTTCTTTGGCTAAATCTTGCCCTGCCATTGAGCCGAAACTATTGGCAAGTTCCAATGCTTTTGCCACATCATCGCCTACATAAATACAGCCTGCTTGAGCGCCTTTATCACGCAAAATACGGGTTAAACGGCGAGTATCAATATCGGCAATGGCGACAATGCGATGTTTTACGAGATAGTCAGAAAGGGAAGAATTGGAACGGAAATTGCTATGCAATAAAGGAAGATCACGAATAATTAAACCTGCGGCATACACTTTGTGGGCTTCTTCATCTTCGCCATTCGTCCCTGTGTTGCCAATGTGGGGATAAGTCAGGGTTACAATTTGGTTGGTGTATGATGGATCGGTGAGAATTTCTTGGTAGCCCGTCATTGCGGTATTAAACACCACTTCGCCAATGGTATGTCCTTGATAACCAATGGATTTTCCGTGGAAAACAGAACCGTCTGCAAGAACGAGAATGGCAGGTTCGAACATATATTTTTTACTCCTAATGTGAATTTGGTAACACGCCTTCTTAGGAAGTAGGCGGCTGAGTTTATCAAAGCAACCGTTTGCGTTCAAGCTAAACTTTTTTATAGATGAAAATCAACGGCTTTAAAATGATTATTTATGCTTTTATTTTGCATTTTTATTCAATTTAATGCAAGCATTAAAAAATCTATTTTTCAATAAGCGACAAGCGGTTAGAATAGGGAAAATTTTTGCAAAAGAGAGAAGAGAATGAATAAATTTGAATTTGCTGATCAGTTAATCGCCATTGTGCGAAAAGATGTTGCTCCTGCGTTGGGGTGTACTGAGCCGATTTCGTTGGCGTTGGCTTCAGCGATTGCGAAGTCGCATTTGGGCTGTGAGCCTGTGCAAATTCAAGCGAAAGTGTCGCCGAATTTGATGAAAAACGGTATGGGCGTAACGGTGCCGGGAACAGGAATGGTCGGCTTACCGATTGCCGCTGCGGTGGGGGCGATTGCGGGCGATGGCTCGGCTGGTTTGGAAGTGTTAAAGCATATTCAGCCCGATGATGTGGCAAGAGCCAAAGCGATGTTGGCGGCAAATCAGGTGAGCGTGGATATCGCCAATGTGGATTATCCGCTCTATTCGGAAGCCTTGTTGTTGGGCGAAAGTGGCTGGGTTAAGGTTTGTATTCAAGACAGCCATACCAATGTGGTGTTGATTGAGAAAAACGGCGAAGTGTTGTTCCAACAACAAGCGATAGCAACGGAAAGCCACGATGATTACCAATTCTTCCATTCCCTTTCCGCACAACAGATTTATCAGTTTGCAATGGAAGCTCCCCTTGAGCGAATTGCGTTTATTGCGGAAGCGGCGAAGCTCAATTCTGCCTTATCAAAAGAAGGGTTGGAGAAAGAGTATGGTTTGCATATCGGGCGAACTTTGAAGAAACAGATTGAAATGGGCTTGATGTCGGACGATCTGCTCTCTCGCATTGTGATTGAAACCACTGCAGCGTCTGACGCTCGAATGGGCGGGGCGTTGTTGCCTGCGATGAGCAATTCAGGCTCGGGCAATCAGGGGATTGCGGCGACAATGCCGTCCGTGATTGTGGCTCGCTTTGTCAATGCGGACGATGAACAGCTTATCCGTGCCTTGTTTTTGTCGCATACCATTGCCATTTATATTCACAGCAAATTACCGAAACTGTCGGCTCTTTGTGCGGTAACCACGGCGGCAATGGGCAGTGCGGCAGGTATGGCGTATCTGCTCAAGGGTAATTTTAATGCGATCAGTATGGCGATTTGCAGTATGATTGGCGACATCAGTGGCGTGCTGTGTGACGGGGCGGCAAACAGCTGTGCGATGAAAGTCTCTACAGGGGTGTCGTCTGCCTATAAAGCGGTATTAATGGCGTTGGACAACAGCCGAGTGACTGGCAACGAAGGCATTGTTGAGCATAGTGTGGATAAATCGATCAACAATTTATGTGCGATTGCCACCAAAAGTATGGTCTATATGGACAGACAAATTATCGAGATTATGAGTGCGAAAGAGCAAGATTGTTAAACTGGAAATAAGGAGATGAAATTATGGCGACACATTCCCATTCCCCTTTGCCAATTTGGTCGGTGATCTTACCGCTTGTGGCGTGGGCGATCTACTTTGTTGGCGTAAAGGATAATGTTTGGCTTCAAATAGGGGGCGGTGCTTTGCTGATTGGTAGCGTGCTTTCAGCGGTTCACCACGCCGAAGTGGTGGCTCACAAAGTGGGCGAACCGTTCGGAACCATTATTCTTGCCTTAGCTATTACCATTATTGAAGTGGCGTTGATTGTGTCATTAATGATCGCTGGGGGCGAAAATGCGGCTTATTTAGCAAGAGATACAGTATTTGCGGCGATCATGCTGATTTTGACAGGGATCTTGGGGGGATGTTTATTGATTGGAGGTATTAAGCATAAGGTACAATTCTTCCATAAGAAATCATTAAGCACCGCATTAGTTACCTTGATGTCTATCTTGGTGTTAACCATGATTTTGCCTAATTTTACGACAAGTTCTGAAGCGGGTACTTATACCGATTCACAGCTTATCTTTGTGGCAGTTGCCGCCTTGGTACTCTATTTCTCTTTTATTTTGATGCAAACTGTGCGTCACCGAGACTACTTTTTAGCCGACGATGACGATCCAAACCATCATGCAGAGCCACCATCAACCAAAGTTGCTCTCATTAGCTTATTGCTGTTAGTGATCTGTTTAGGCATTGTGGTTATGTTAGCGAAAGGGTTATCCCCCGCTATTGAAGCCATGGTGGTGGGAGCAGGCGCGCCTTTATCGTTAGTCGGGGTGATCATAGCTGCAGTGGTATTAATGCCTGAAGGTTTAGCTGCACTCACTGCAGCGAGTCGCAACCGCTTGCAAACTAGCGTGAATTTGGCATTAGGTTCAGCTTTAGCAAGTATAGGCTTAACAATCCCCGCGGTTGTTATCGTCTGTTTAATCTATGATATTAATGTGGTTTTGGGGCTAGATTGGAAGTCGATGATTTTGTTGGCTTTAGCCGCATTTACGGTGATGGTCTCACTCAATCATGGCAAATCTAATATGCTTTATGGCGTGGTTTTATTAGTGAACTTGGCGGCCTATGTCTTTACGGTGATTGTGCCGTAGGGTGATAAAAAAGGGAGAAATTGCTTTCTCCCTTTTATTTATGCCTTTTTCAGAAATTCTGATTTCAGTAAAAGCTTGCCACAATCGACATTATGATCGCCCGCAACTAAACGGATACCTTTATATTTCGTACCTTTCTTTAATACTTCTGATGAACCTTTCAGTTTTAAATCTTTGATTAAGATAACATCATCACCATCAGCTAATAAGTTCCCATTGCTATCTTTCACGATAAGTTGATCTTCATCGACTTCAACTTCGTTACCTGTCCACTCGTTTCCACAATCAGGGCAAACAAATTGAATTGAGTCGTGGTAAGTATTTTCGCCTTTACAAGCAGGGCAAATTGGATAATCCATATATATTCCTTCATCTATTTTTTAAAAGGACGCTATTCTACTACAAGCGGTGAGATTTGCGTGATTTTTTGTAAATGGAGATGCTATTTATCTGTTCTTATTCTACAATAAGTTGCAAAACGTGGCTTACCGCTTTCGGTTAAACCCCTATATTTATAGCTAATCAGCGTGCCTATTGCTGGAGGATTTTCCCGCTCTTTATCGGAAAAACCTGAACCAATACGAAAACGTCCACGGTGATTTTCGCAAGTCACCGCACCGAGCTTATCGGCATATTTCCCCTTGCCTTTATGGTGTGCAACAACGGTACACTCTTCATCAAGTACGGTTTTTAACTTTAAAATTTGGGCAGAACGCCCGTGAATATAAGGCGAGTGAGGATTTCGTACCACCACACCTTCACCACCCAGTTGTTGCACCTGTTCAAAAAATTGAGTGAGATGGGCTTTATCTTTAACGGGAATTTGCTCAATAATCTCAATATAAGGCGTTGGATGTTGAGCTAAATATGCTTTTAAAACAGACAACCGTTCAAACAGATCGCCTTTTGCATCGGGGACATCAAATACATACAGTTTCAACTTATACCAACCTTTTGGCGAAGCAGAACGTACGGTTGCGGAAATTTCTTCAAACTTCCCCCGTTCGCTAAACAGCTCACCATCTATCGAAAAAGGCGGAAAACCTTTAACAAAATAATCAGGTGGCAAAAATGGATAACCTTGACGGCTAATCAGTTGCTGACCATTCCAGAAACCACGTACACCATCAAGCTTCTCACTCATCACCCAACCAGTGACATCTTGGTCTTTATACTGCTCCAACAACATCAAATTTAACGGCTGAGCCAGTGCAGATGAACTTAAAAATAGAAAAACAAATCGCCACATATTTTCTCCCAATATAAGAAAATTGTGGCAACTATACGAAAAGTGAGCGTAAAAATCTGATTGAAGATCGATTTTTTCGATCTGTGTCGAAAAATTTGCAAAAAATTCCGATTATCTGACCGCTTGTATCAATGCGGAAATCCCTTCTGCAAATTGTTCTTTCTCTGCCATTTCGGTAATTTGTTGATGAGTGTGCTGTGTAGCATCGTAAACGACCACGATACTGGTATCGCCCACTTGCAAGAAATTATGTTCGCCAAATTCGGTATAGCGAGTTGCGCCGATACTGATGATCGCTTTGTTTGGATAATTTGCTTGAGCGAGAAGATCGGCGATGTCGTTCATCGGATCTTGATCGGGCTGATTGTTCATGCGGTCGATGATCCAATCTAAAAGTTTTTGGTGGAAATAACTGTAGCCGACCGTTGGGCTGTCAATGCCGTATTCGGTGAGTTTGCCGTTTCGTTTGTGGAAACAAGCGATGTGATAACGGTCTAAATTTCCGCCTTGTTCAAATTTATCAAGGGCGATTTGGGTGGCGGAAATGCCTTTTGAATTGGCTCCCCAGTTTTTCTTTTCACAGATTTTGCGAGCGTTTGGACGGCGGATTGAGCAGTCGTTATAAGCTGCAAAGTGGGTTGGTTTTAACGCAACAACTTTATTGTTTTGGTATTCAATTTCACAAATTAAAGCAACTTCAGGTTCAATCTGTAAATTGTCGGCATCTTGGGGAAAGTTGATGGTGTCATGGGAAAGGGGATAATTGGCAAGAAAGCGGTCGGATTCAGCTAAATTTTTACTAGGAACGTAAAAAGGGAAAATCGCTTTAGGCTGAATAGCTTCTGTCGTTTGAACTTTAACAAAATCAGCCGCTTCGCCAGCTTGTTCTAAATGTCCTGCGAAATTGCCAGCCACGCCTAAGCCTATATAGTGTGTTGTAAGCATCTTAATTCTCCTGAGTATAGTAGTTTTATCGTTTACTGTTTCTATCTGTAAATCGTGATATACATATCTTTATAAAATTATAACAAATAGTTAGTTTTATATGATTTCTTTTTAGTCTTTTTCAGATTATCCTAGAGCAATTTTTTATGTTAAAGAGTATTTTTATGAAAACAATAACATTACGTATTACGGGTCATGGTAAGACAGAAAATATCATTATCAGTAAAGGGAAAACAACGGTTAAGCTAGCAGATACTAGCACTAAATATCAAATTCTTGATGAGAATGGTAAGCTGATTTCGAATGTAAAAGCAAAAACGAAGGGCAATGATTTAGAAGTTTTTATTGAAGATGCAGAACAGCCAAGCTTGATCCTTCAAGAGTATACAACACATTTCCCTATTGAAAATGCACAGTATTTGGCAGATAACAATGCTTCTTTTGCTACTGCGGAAAGTGCTGTTGCTGCAGCTGAGTTGTCTACAGCAGCAACGAGTATTGAGACGACATTAAGTACAGCTAAACTTGCAGGTATTGCAGTAGGTTCAGTTGCATTAGCGGCCGCAGGTATTAGTGTTATAGGTCATAGTAAAGGTGGGAAAGGTACTTCAGCATCATCTGAGCCAGTAGCTCCAGTTGAGCCAGTAGCCCCGGTTGAGCCAGTAACTCCAGTTGAGCCAGTAACCCCAGTTGAGCCAGTAGCTCCAGTTCAACCAGTAACGCCTGTAGAACCAGTAAAACCAACCTTAACATTGGATGTAGTGACCACTGATAATATTATTAATATTGCTGAATCTCAGGGAAATGTAGATTTAACAGGTACCGTTGAAAATGCATTAGATGGTTCGATTGTAACGATCTTGATTGGTGGTCAGAAATTTACGACACAAGTTGTGGCTGGGAAATTTACTCTTCCTGTAAGCGGTGACTTATTAGCTAAAAATACACAGATTGAAGCGGTTGTCACGACATCTGAAGGTGTGAGTTCTGATACTGTTACTCATCTTTATCAAGTAGATGTTCAGGCACCTAATGTGGTTATTTCTTTCGATCCAATTGCAACAGACGACATCATTGATTTATTAGAAGCACAGGTTGCGACAACGACAGTATCTGGTTCCGTGGAAAATGCGAAAGATGGCGATAAAGTAGTGCTGACGATTGGTGATGCAACATTTGAAGCGATTGTGAAAGATGGCAAGTTTAGTGCTGATGTTGATACTAAAACCTTAGTCGTTCATCAAGAGATTACAGCGTCTTTAACAACAGAAGATGATGTAGGTAATTCGGCGAGTGCAACAGCAACAAAACCTTATACCCTTGATAAAGTGAAATATATACCGAAGGTCACGATTGATCAGATTACATCGGATAACACAATAAATATTAATGAATCAGCACAGATGTTAACTGTACAAGGAAGTGCGACAGATTCTCCAAATGGCTCGACTGTACGTTTAGTTATTGGTGATAAAACCTTTGATGCAGTTGTGACTGATGGCAAATTTAGTTTTTCTGTAAGCGGTGAGTTATTGGCAAAAAATCGCGAATTATCTGCGACAGTAACAACACCACAAAATTTAACGGGAGAAACGACACATTCGTATGAGATTGATCTAGATGCTCCTACGCCAAAGATCAATTTAAACCCAATTGCCGGCGATAATCATATTTCTACTACAGAATCAAAAAATGAGTTCACCACAGTTACAGGAACTGTTGAAGGTGCAAGTGAAGGTGATGAAGTTGTTGTTTCTTGCGGTTGTGCAACTTGTTCAGGTACGCAATGGGTTGACATGGTAACGACAGTTAAAAATGGCGGTTTTAGTGTTGATTTCAAAACGGTGGACTTGTTAAAAGCAAACTACAATATTGTTAAAGCAACGGTCACTACGAAAGATAATGCAGAAAATAGCGCAACGGCAACAGACAGTGAAACGTACACAAAACCAGAACCATTGCAGATCGATATTACTAAGATTGATGATTTTAGCTTTAATGTGGGTGATATCGATCCGCTTGTGCGTATTAAAGGCTCTGTAGAGTTTGCTGATAGTGATCCTTATAATTTAGGGATAAATCAAAAACGTTTACACCAAATTAATGTGCAAATAGGCGATAAAACCTATAAAGCAGGTTTCCATGATAAACAGTTCTTTATTGATATACCGAGTAGTGAATTAGAGACATTAAATAGTAAAGATGTGTCATTTAGTTTTTCTGTGGCAACAGGGAATATTACTAATCAAGATATTCACAATCATTTATATGTCCTTGATACTAAAGCAGATGGTTCGTATGAGTTACGGAGAACTAACTTTGTTAGAACACCAGAACTGAAAAGTGTTACCCTAGAAAGTCCGTATGTAGAAAAAACGGCAGACACGAAATATAAAGTTAATTATCAACCGGAAAACACTGTTGAAATTAGTGGTACTGTGACTTCTTCTGACGATGTAACGGTAAAAGTTGGCGATAAAATTGTGGTTAAAGTGGGTGATCAGAATTATGAAACAACGGTGAAAGTGGGGAATATCTTCTCGGTAGCAGTAGATAAAGCTGTTTTAGCGAAAACCAATAAGGTAACTGCAACTTTAACTACAACAGATTCGACAGGTAAAGAGATTCAAGCTTATGATGTTGAGAATATAATTAGCTCAGGAACTGTAAGTGGAAATCATGTGATTACCCAATCGCAACCACCTGCGGCAATTAATAATGATCATTCTACGGAAGGCTATAACTTCCCTTATTTTGTTGAAAAATTGGGCGGTGTGCGTTCTGCAGTAAAAACAGATTTAGGTGGAAAAGATACACCGTTAATCTATACCTATCATTTCTTGACAGAAGAAGAGTTAGCAGAAGGTGTAAATACAGCTGAATTGACGATTAAAGCAGGTACATTTGTAGAGCCTGATAAATATCATACTAATTTTAAAACAGACTTACGTAATGCCTACAAAGAGATTGAACAATATATTAATGTAAAATTTGTCGAAGTAGGTACAAAAGCAGAAGCTTATACAAATATTTATGTAGGGGAGTTTGGTGGTGGTCTTTCAGGTTCTGCTGCTTATGCGTGGGCTGGGGGTAACTTAGCATGGAATAGTGGTAAAGCATATAATGCATCAGGAAATAATTTCCCATTCTATACAGCGCTACATGAAATTGGGCATACATTAGGAATGGGGCATTCTTCTCCAACGTTTAAAGACGTGTTTCTAAAAGAAGAAACGTTAGAATTTACTAATATGTCTTATAAATATAATGTTCATAATGGTCTTTATTTCAACCTGAAAACATTACGAGTGTTCGATCTTGCGTATTTACATCACCAATTTGGCGTAAATAAAGAAGCGCGAGCAGGTAATGATACTTATAGTTTTAAAGCCTACAACTCTTACTCAGCAGATGGTGATATTTATATTTGGGATGGTGCAGGCGTAGATACGTTCGATGCATCTAAAGAAGAAAAAGGCGTGAATGTTAATCTGACCCCAGGTTCATGGATTTATGTGGGGGAAGAGCGTGAACAAACGTTGATTGTCAAAGAACAAAAAGTCTATACGGTCAAAGATTATTTTGATTTACCTGATGATGCTGTTGTTAATGTGAGAGGCGGTAGTTGGTGGAATAGTTTACAAGTAGGTCAAGAAAGCACTTTTAACGAATATACCAAAGGTCAAGCCTTTATCGGTTTTGGTACCCAGATCGAGAATCTTGTTGGTTCTGCTTATGATGATAAATTAACGGGTAACGTAGCGGATAATAATATTTATGGCGGTGCCGGTAATGATACGATTGACGGTGGCGCAGGTGATGACTACCTTGATGGTGGTTTAGGTGCGGATATCTTAGTTGGCGGACTAGGTGATGATGTTTTTGTGTTAGATGAAGCAACAGATGCAGTATTAGAACTAGCCGATGAAGGTAACGATACGATATATAGCTTAGCGGATATAAGCTTAGAAAAAGCCGAACACGTTGAAAATGTTATCTTAATAGGTACTTCTGCAACAGAAGCTACAGGTAATGCATTAAATAACAAATTAGTTGCAAACAATATAGGGAATACATTAACTGGTGGTGCTGGTGATGACAAACTCATTGGAGGGTTTGGTGCAGATATCTTAGTGGGGGGAGATGGTGCTGATACTTTTGTCTTCAATAGTGCATTGAATGGCAAAATCGATACTATTGATTTAACTGCTGAAGATAAAATTGAACTTTCACAGGAAGTATTTAGTGCAATTTCAGCAGGAAGTAACGCCTTAGATTTTATCACCTTAACAGATGGGAAACTTTATTATGATGATAAATCAGGCGCAGCACCAATTCATTTTGCAACATTAAGTAGCCAGTTATCTGCTTTAGAAAATAATATAGTTGTAGTTGCATAATATAATCCTAAGCTGTGGTTTGTATAAAGTCGGTAAAAACTAACCGCTTGTAGATATAAAATCGTTCGGATTGAATTGTTTTTCAACAAGCGGAAAGAATTTTCAAATTTTTTACAAAAAACACTTGCACGTATTTCTAAAATCTCTATAATGCGCACCACACAACGACGCACTGTTGTGAAGCAGTTAAGATTACAGTGCGTCGTTCTTTTT
>NZ_PTPX01000004.1 GCF_003260095.1 Glaesserella australis | reverse complement strand
TCAGAAGTGAAACGCAGTAACGCCGATGGTAGTGTGGGGTTTCCCCATGTGAGAGTAGGGCACCATCAGGGTTTTATTAACTTAGCTCATTACTATAGTGGGCTAACTTAATAAAAGAATTTCTTGGCAACCATAGTGCTGTGGTCCCACCTGATTCCATTCCGAACTCAGAAGTGAAACACAGTAACGCCGATGGTAGTGTGGGGTTTCCCCATGTGAGAGTAGGACATTGCCAAGTCCCTTATTCGCGGAGCGGTAGTTCAGCTGGTTAGAATACCTGCCTGTCACGCAGGGGGTCGCGGGTTCGAGTCCCGTCCGTTCCGCCACTTATTTACAAGCGAGTGAAATACTCGCTTTAGCTATATAAAATCATTATATAGGGGCGTAGTTCAATTGGTAGAGCACCGGTCTCCAAAACCGGGTGTTGGGAGTTCGAGCCTCTCCGCCCCTGCCATTAATATCATCGAAACCGATTAGTGCAAGCTAATCGGTTTTTTCGTTTTGATAAGCCAATAATTTTGTTGCCGTTATGTTAGAATTTTGCAAATTTTTATCAGAAACTAACCGCTTATATGAAACCGCTTGATCCTATTATCGAACAATTTCTTGATACACTATGGCAAGAACACGGCTTGTCAGAAAATACCGTTGCGTCTTATCGTTTAGATCTGGAGAGTTTTGTTCAATGGCTGCCTGAACCGAACGCTTTTCTTAAGGTGGATTATGCGGATTTACAAACCTTTCTCGGTGAGCGATTAGCACAAGGCTATAAGGCAACAAGCTCTGCCCGTATGTTGAGCTGTCTGCGGAAATTTTTCCGTTTTCTCTATTTGGAAAATTACCGTGATGATGACCCAACAGCTACGCTCACGTCTCCACGTAAACCTGCTCATTTGCCTAAATCATTAAGTGAAGAGCAAGTGCTGGATTTGCTAAACATTCCGAATACCCACGATCCTTTAGAATTGCGTGATAAAGCAATGTTAGAGCTACTTTACGCTACAGGCTTGCGTGTGACGGAGCTGGTTTCGCTGACGTTGGATAATTTGAGTTTAAGGCAAGGTTTAGTACGGATTATCGGTAAAGGTGATAAAGAGCGTCTTGTGCCTTTAGGGGAAGAAGCAAGTTATTGGATTCAGCAGTTTTTTGAATATGGGCGAAGTGCCTTGCTCAACGGCGTTCAGTCTGATGTCGTTTTTCCAAGTCGATTGGGCAACCAAATGACCCGCCAGACCTTTTGGCATCGCATTAAACACTATGCGTTATTGGCAGGCATTGACAGCGATAAGCTCTCCCCGCACGTTTTACGCCACGCATTTGCCACCCATTTAGTCAATCACGGGGCGGATTTACGTGTGGTGCAGATGTTATTAGGGCATAGCGACCTTTCTACCACACAAATTTATACCCAAGTGGCAAAAGCTCGTTTAAAATCACTTCATCAACAATTTCACCCGCGAGGATAATATGCAACAAGGTTTTTCAAAGTTTAGTTGGGCATTGGCGTTATTTTGTTTGCCAAGTGCATTATGGCCACTGGCGTTATTGGTTTCACCTGCGTTAAGCGAGAACCCAAATTTAACTCCAAGCCAAATCGATCTCTTTTCTACAGCCTTTTGGATTTACCCTTTTGTATTATTAACGCTTTCAGGCATCTTATACAGAATATATCGCTCTAAAAAAGGCATAGCATCAGTGCTATTGGCAATTAGTTTTGCCGCCTTTTATGGATTTTTATGCTATATGTTCAGCACAATATAATAAGAAAGCGGGGTAACCCGCTTTATATTTTTATCATTGTGACCAATGTTTGATTAAAGAAAACTAACGGCACATTCCCCCTTTGCCACACAGGTACTTGATTTTCCTGCCAAATTTTTTTCATATCTTCTCGCTGTGTTTTTCCGTAGCATTGCACCTTACTTGGATAGCGGTTGGTAAGCCGTAGAGGTGTGTCTGCAAGGCTTTCAGGTAAAGGGAAGCGGTAGGATTTGCCTGAAAGTTTGTAAATGATCTCGTTGTGAATCCGTCGCACCGTACCAAGCGGTTCAGGCAAATGAATTTCATCAGTTTGGGAGCAAAGTTCAAGCTCAAAATCAGCGATATCCGTTTGATTTGGAGTGATCCAAAGCTGTTGTTGATAACGGCGAATTGTCTGCTGTTCCAACGTTACTTGTGGATTTTTATCGGCTTTCGCCAAAATAAGATGATGAATAATCTGCTCCAGTTGAGCCACTGTCGGCATCGGCACTTGAGCGGTCGCCAGCCACATACGCACTAGCTGTTGTTGTTTTAAGGGGGAAAAGTGAGCGAAGCCGTGAATGTTGAGCTTGCCGTTTTCAAGACGATTTGCCAGTTCCGTTTGCAACAGTTCTTCAATCAGCTGTTGTTGTTCAGTACAATGTTGGCTTGAACGGGCGACCATTTGGCTGAACTGCGACCAACGTTGATTAAGCTGTGGCAACACGCTTTGACGCAGAAAATTGCGGTCAAAATCGGTATTGAGATTGCTCTCATCTTCAATCCAGTGAAGTTGATGTTGCTCGGCATAGCGAAGAATATCGCCCTTATTGAACGATAAAAGCGGTCGGAAAATCGTAAAATTTTGCCACGAACTCACCGCTTGCATTGCCCCAAGCCCCTTAATACCACTGCCTCGTTTTAACGCAAGGAAGAAAGTTTCGACTTGATCGTCAAGGTGATGAGCTGTTGCGAGCCATTCATTCGGCTGAATATGGGCTTGAATCGCCTGATAACGAGCCTTGCGAGCGTCCGCTTCCAGCCCCTGTTTGCCCTGCACTTGCACACGGCAAACGCTCAAAGGGATCTGCCACTGTTCACACAACTGCTCACAAAACTGTACCCAACTGTTTGCATTTGGGCTTAAACCGTGATGAATATGGATTGCCCGTAACGTCAACGACCGCCGTTGGCGAGTGTGGGCGAAAAGGTGCAACAAGACCACCGAATCAACTCCACCACTCAAACCAATCAAAAAAGCGGTCTGATTTGGGCAATGTTTTGCAAGTTGTTGTTCAAAGAGGGTTTGCATTTTTACACCTGCAACCAAAACGTCACAGGCCCGTCATTTTGCAAACTCACCTGCATATCGGCCGCAAATTTTCCTGTTTGCGTTGGGATTTTCGTTATGGCTTGTTGATGAAAATAGTTGTAAAGCTCTTCCGCTAAAGCAGGGCTTGCCCCACGAGAAAAACTTGGGCGTAAGCCTTTTTGCGTATCAGCGGCAAGGGTGAATTGCGACACCACTAACAAACTGCCGCCCACTTGTTGTACATTTAAATTCATCTTGCCTTGTTCATCGGCAAACACACGATAATTCAGCACTTTTTCCAACAATTTATCCGCTTTGGCTTGATCGTCCCCCTGTTCTACCCCAAGCAAAACCAACAACCCAGTGGCGATTTCCCCTACTGTTTGTTGCTCGACTTCGACCTTCGCCCATTTTACCCGTTGAATTAATCCGATCATTTTTTCTCTCCTAATGGGCTAATCAATTCCCCTATTTTAATCATTTCCATATCCTTTAGTACCGACGCACATTGCCCGCCGAGTAGCACAACTTTCCAGCTTAGATGTATCCACACAATCATAATCGGAATAGTGGCTAAGGCACCGTAAATGGTTTGGTAGGACGGAAAGGTGGTGATGTACCAAACAAAAACCTGTTTGCCGAGTGTGAAAAATCCCCCTGCAAATAAGGCTCCGAGTGCGGCGTGTTTGAATTTGACCTGCGTATTCGGCACGACCAAATAAACCAACGCAAACATCAGCCACGTCAGCAGAAAGGGGACAAATTTCAGCAGATGATGACTAAAGGACAGCAATCCTGTTTCGCTAAACATCTCTAACGAAAAAATGTAAGAGCTGATCGCAATGCTTGCTCCAGCAAAGATCGGGGCAAAAATCAGCACCGCCACATAAATCACAAAGGAAAGCACCACCGACCGTTTTTTCGTGTTATGCCAAATCTCGTTTAGGGCGTTGTCGATACTCGAAATCAGCATCACCGCTACCACCACAAGCCCGACGATACTGATGATCCCCATTTTCTTCGAGTTTTCCACGAACAGCTCAAGGTAGTGTTGCACCATATCACCAGCACTTGGGGCAAAGTTATCGTACACTAATTCCTTTAGTTGTGTGGTCGCCTGTTCAAACATCGGCAATAGGGTAAACACCGAAAATACTACCATAATCAACGGCACGATCGATAGTAGCGTGGTATAAGTCAAATAGCCCGAATAGACCGCAATTTTGTTTTGTTTAATGCGGTGGAGAAAGAGTTTTGAAAAGAAAAGAAGATTTTGCATTTGAGTCTCCTTAAGTGTTAGGGAAGTTTAACATAGCTTGGTAATTTAGGGGTATAGAGTCTTTTATTTGCAAGCTTGAGTTGTTATTTTTATGGGTGTATACTTATACTATATACCAATTAAAAGGAGCCAAAATGGAAGCATCAGTCTTTATTACCAACCGTACTCAAGCGGTGCGATTGCCTTCTGAAATGCGTTTTGCCAACGATGTAAAACGGGTTTCTGTGCGTATCGTGGGAAATGAACGTATTTTAACTCCCCTTAATCAACGTTGGGACAGCTTTTTCTTGAATTCAGATAACGTGAGTGATGATTTTATGGCTGAGAGAGAAGTGAGTATTCAACCTGAACGAGAGGAGTTGTAATGCTTACCTATATGCTTGATACCAACATAGTGATCTATGTGATTAAACGCAGACCCATTGAGATTCTTGAGAAGTTTAACCAAAATGCCAGTCGCCTTTGTGTGAGTAGCATCACCGTTGCCGAGCTGTATTATGGGGCTGAAAAAAGTCAATTTCCCGAAAAAAATCTCGCCGTTATTGAAGATTTTTTATCTCGCCTAACCATTCTCGATTACACTCACAAGGCTGCTGTTCATTTTGGCAATATCAAAGCCCATTTAGTTAAACAGGGTAAAATTATTGGCGAAAACGATATTCACATTGCGGCACACTCAAGAAGTGAGGGGCTGGTTCTCGTAACTAATAACTTGCGTGAATTTGAACGTGTAGAAGGTTTACGTTTAGATAATTGGGTTTAGGTTTAACAAGCGGTCACTTTCTTGCAAACTTCTGCAAGAAAGTGACCGCTTATATTTGGCTGAATGGTTATTCTTCTATCTCATTGTTTTCATAAATATCAACAAGATCTTGTAGTGTAGCGTGATTAGCTTGCAGTTTGTCAAACTGATCTCGCATCAATTCATACTTCTCTTTTTCTTGTTCATATTTTTCAATGTCATCAGCGTTTGGTTCTTGCCCTTCATCTTCTAGTTCATTGAGCTTACTATCACATTCGTCAATACAGCTTTGAATGTCATCAAGCAAGGCTTCAAATTCAGCTAAATCTTCTGCAGTTAAGATAATTTCATTATCATTGCAGTCTTCATCACGGCAATCGTCAAAAAGGATTTCCATTTTAGTGTGGATATCTTCTACTTGTCCTTCAAAGTGATACACTGGCATTGTCTATCTCCTTATTTATTAGCGGAACAGTTCTGACGCTTCTTGACACTTTGGGTGTCCTTCAGAACACATTTTTTCTACATCGCTTTTGCTTAATATTAGGTAACAGTTTCCAAGTTTGGGTTCTTCCTTACAGGCTTTTAATAGAAGATTGCCTGCTTTCATCAAATCTTCTTTTACATACTCTCCGTTCATATACATAGTTCCTAAGATATATCTTGCTTTTGTATCACCTTGTTTCTCTGCTTTGGAAGCCCATTTAAATGCCTGTTTATTATCTTTTTTAATACCTTTACTACCACTCCAATACAGACTCGCTAGAACTGATTGTGCATCTACACGCCCCTTTGTTGCCAATGCTTTTAATAAAGGCAATGCCTTTTTGCCATTTCCTTCTGCTAGATATTGGTTGATTTTATCTATCTTTTGCGAATCAGTTTCAGCATACACATTGCCTACTACAGCTAAAGAGAAAATAGAAAGTAATAACGCTTTTTTAAGTTTCATAAGAACTCCGATGGTTAGGTTGAAAAAACAGCGTTATTGTACAAAAAAAAAACAAAATACAATCAAGATATAAACGATTGCATTTTGTTTTAAAAAGTTTGATTGATGAAAAAGAGCAAATTTGCGAAATTTACTGCTTAAAATGGTTATTTTCGCACCAAATAATCCCCTTCACACACCCATTTATAAGTCGTCAATGCTTCTAACCCCATTGGTCCACGCGCGTGGAGTTTTTGGGTGCTGACGGCGACTTCTGCGCCTAAGCCAAATTGTGCGCCGTCAGTAAAACGAGTGCTGGCGTTGATGTAAACGGCTGCCGCATCGACTTGTTGTACAAACTGGCGAGCAAGGGCGTAGTTGCTAGTTAAAATCGCTTCGGAGTGCTGGCTGCCGTAGGTGCGGATATGTTCAATCGCTTGCTGAATACCGTCCACCACTACAACGCTTAAATCTAACGAAAGCCACTCTTGGTTGAGTTTAGCGTGATCAAGCGGTCGAATTTGTGGATCTTTTTGCAATTCTGCCGAGAAATCATCGCCGTGTAGGGTAACATTTAATTTGCAGAGATGATCGGCAAGTTTCAGCAGAAATTCATCGGCTATCGCTTTATCCACCAACAAGGTTTCAAGGGTGTTGCAGGTGCTTGGACGTTGGGTTTTGGCATTGGCAATCACACCTAAAGCACGATCTAAATCTGCTGTTGCTTCCACATATAAATGGCACACGCCAATACCGCCGACAATCACTGGAATGGTCGAATTTTCTTTGCAGAATTGATGTAAGCCCGCCCCACCACGTGGGATCACCATATCAATATAGTGATCGAGTTTGAGCAGTTCGAGCAACAAGGCACGATCAGGATCGGTAACGGCTTGCACCGCTAGCTTCGGTAATCCAGCTTGAGACAAGGCTTGTTGTACCACTTCGACCAAAATCGCATTGGTGAATTTGGTTTCCTTGCCGCCACGCAAAATTACGGCGTTCCCTGTTTTTAAACAGAGTGAAGCCACATCAATAGTGACATTCGGACGAGCTTCGTAAATAGTTAAAATCACCCCGAGTGGCACACGTTGGCGTTCGATTTTCAATCCGCTATCCAACACACCGCCGTCAATCACCTGCCCAACAGGATCCGCAAGGCTTGCCACGTTTCGTACATCGTTTGCGATACCACGAATACGTTCAGGGGTAAGCAACAAGCGGTCGATTATTGCTTCTGAAATCCCTTGCGACTTGGCATAATCAATATCTTTGGCATTGACCGCCAAAATTTCGTCAGTGCGTTGCTCCAACGCATCGGCTATCGCAAACAGGGCTTGGTTTTTTTGTAGGTTGCCAAATTGAGCCAGTTCAAAACTTGCTTGTTTGGCTTGTTTTGCAATTTCAATCATTGTCATCGTAAATTTCCAATAAAAAATAATGGCGATTGTAGCACAGCTTGAAATTTTTTTAGGCAATGAAATGTGCTAAAGTAAGGCTATTCAACATTTAACGAGTCAATACAATGAGCCAAGTTAAGCCCCTAATCCAAATCCTGCCCCCACAGCTTGCCAACCAAATTGCCGCAGGCGAAGTGGTGGAACGTCCTGCATCTGTGGTGAAAGAGCTGGTGGAAAACAGCTTAGACGCTGGGGCAACCCAAATTCAGATCGATATTGAAAAAGGTGGATCGCAGTTGATCCGTATTCGAGATAACGGCTGTGGGATAGGCAAGCAGGATTTGGCGTTGGCACTGGCTCGCCACGCCACCAGCAAAATTGCGACCCTTGAAGATCTCGAGAGCATTTTGAGTTTGGGCTTTCGGGGCGAAGCGTTGGCAAGTATCAGCTCGGTCTCTCGCCTAACGCTCACGTCTCGCCCTGAATATCAAACAGAAGCGTGGCAAGCCTATGCTCAGGGTCGTGAAATGGCGGTGGAAATCAAGCCTGCATCTCACCCTGTCGGTACAACGATTGAAGTGGCGAACCTGTTTTTTAACACCCCTGCCCGCCGTAAATTTTTGCGAACCGACAAGACCGAATTTGCTCACATTGATGAAGTAGTTCGGCGAATTGCGTTGGCGAAGCCGACCGTTTCCTTTACGCTCACCCATAACGAGAAAAAAATCCGCCACTACAAAGCGGTTTCGGCTCAAAATGTGGAACAACAGCAAAAGCGGGTGGCAAGTATTTGCGGTGAGGAATTTATTCAGCAGTCGGTGCATATCGATTGGCAACACGATGATCTGCACATTCACGGCTGGGTTGGTTCGCCGAGTTTAGCTCGGGTACAGAACGACCTTTGTTACAGCTATGTCAATGGGCGAATGATGCGAGATAAAACGATCAACCACGCCATTCGCCAAGCCTACGGCGAACGCCTACCGAAAGAGCATTACCCTGCCTTTGTGCTGTTTTT
Organism: Glaesserella australis; assembly: GCF_003260095.1. Classification (GTDB taxonomy): domain Bacteria; phylum Pseudomonadota; class Gammaproteobacteria; order Enterobacterales; family Pasteurellaceae; genus Glaesserella; species Glaesserella australis. The sequence continues at coordinate 47,068 of NZ_PTPX01000004.1, read as the reverse complement.
GGATCTCGATCCGAGCCACGTTGATGTCAATGTTCACCCTGCGAAACACGAAGTCCGTTTTCATCAGGGCAGACTGGTACACGATTTTATCTATCAAGGGGTGCTAAACGCACTGGAAGGGCAGAAAAGTCTAGCGTTGGTGAGCGATGATGTGGGCGAAGCCGTGCCGAGCTACGTTGCCGACACTAACCGAATGGCATCAGGGCAAAACATTTTTGCTCAACGCTACGCCGAGCCACGCCAAAACACATCGTGGGAACGCCCAAGTTACCCACGTTCAACAGGGGCAACGAAAAGCGAACAGAAGTGGTATGGCGAGCTGTTGGCAACCCCAACAACGCCACTACGCACCGAGTCTGCAGACAAGCGGTCTATTCCAACGGAAAATATGCAAAATAGCGTACAAATCGCACCGCTTACGCCCGTCCCTGAACCGACAACGCAATACGCCCAAGCCTTAGCGGTGGTGAAACAGCAAGCGTTGTTGATGAAACAGGGGGATGAGTTTTACCTACTTTCCCTTACTAAATTAGCACAATGCAAGTTGCACGCCGAATTGAACAAAGGCGAAAATCAAGGCTTGTTGATCCCCCTAAGTTTGACCCTAGATGACGCTCAAACGGCTCACTGGCACAAGGTGCAGACCGCATTGTTCGAGCTAGGCTTTGATATTCAAACAAAACAGTGGCAAGGGCAAACTCGCTTAACTATTCAGAAAGTCCCAAGTTGCTTACGAGAGCAAAATTTGCAACAGTTGCTGTTTGCTCTGCTTAATCAACAAGCAGTCGATTGTGCCGAGTTTTTTGCAAAAAATGCAACCTACCCAACCGCTTGCAGCCTAAGTGAAGCGGTGGCACTTTTGGCGGACGTGGAGCAGATGTCGAAAGGAAAGAATTTATTAGCTGAATTAAAAGTTGTAATTGATTTCGAGCCATACCTGAAATGAGCTTAAAAATCATCAATTAAACGTAAATTTTTGTGAAAAATGTGGGACACCCCGCATTTTTTTATTTTACTTGGTGACAAGGTGTGGGAAATCGGTAGAGTAGCGAGCATCTGAAAAATTTTATGAGAGTGTTTGATATTATGGATGATAGTTACACATTTCCCCTAAATACCCCAATAGTCCGTATTTTGCAGATCACAGATCCGCATTTATTCGCGTCGGATGAGATGGAGCTATTAGGGGTAAATACGACAAAAAGTTTTCAAGCGGTATTGGATGCAATTAAAAAGGATCCTTTCGATTATGATTTTATTCTTGCCACAGGTGATCTCGTTCAAGATCATAATCGAGAGGCGTATCATCGTTTTGCAAAAATGGTGAAACCTTTAGAAAAACCAATCTTTTGGGTAGAAGGTAATCATGATCTTCAGCCTCAGATGGGCAATGCTTTAGCACTCTACTCTCAAATACAGCCAGCAAAACATATTTTAGCAGGGGACTTTTGGCAGATTATTTTATTGGATAGTCATATTGAAGGTCTTCCTCGTGGGGAATTAAGTTCATCACAGTTAGATTTTCTTAGAATGAAACTAGATGCTCACCCAGAGCGTTATAGTTTGATTGTCTTACATCATAATATTTTGCCAACAAATTCAGCATGGCTCGATCAACATAGTTTGTCTAATGCAAACCAATTAGCTGAAGTTCTGAAACATTATCCAAAAGCGAAAGCGATTTTACATGGTCATATTCACCAAGAAATGGATAAGTTATGGCAAGGTTGCCGAGTATTAGCGACACCATCAACGTGTATTCAATTTAAACCAAATTGTCATAATTTTACGCTTGATATTTTGCCACAAGGGTGGCGTGAACTCTGTTTAAATTTAGATGGCTCTATTGATACAAGAGTCAAGCGGTTAGATTGTAATGATTTTTTACCTGATTTTAAATCGCTAGGCTACTAGTTTTGTCTGGAATTTAAACAGTTTCGCAAATTTATGTAAATTAAATCGTTTGCTATTTTTATACTTCCACAAATTTAGTATCTTCTTTCTTTCGCAAAATCCGTTGCGAAACTAGCCCATTTCTCACTCAAGGATTTTCACTATGTCAAATACCAATGCGATTGCGAATGTCGCAAAGCTTATCCGTGATAATGATATTAAATTTGTTCTCTTAAAATTTACCGATATCAAAGGTAAAGAACACGGTGTATCACTGCCTGTTTCTCTTGTTGCAGACGATCTCGAAGACCTTTTTGAAGAAGGTAAAATGTTCGATGGTTCTTCCGTTGAAGGTTGGCGAGCGATTAATAAAGCTGATATGTTATTAATGCCAATTCCTGAAACCGCCGTCGTTGACCCTTTCGCCCGCATCCCAACCCTTACTCTCCGCTGTAGTATCTTCGACCCAAATACCATGCAAAGCTATGATCGTGATCCACGTTCTATTGCGATTCGTGCAGAAAACTATTTGAAATCAACAGGTATTGCAGACAATGTGATGTTTGGTCCAGAGCCTGAATTTTTCTTATTTGATGATGTTCGTTTCAGCACAGAAATGAACAACGTTTCTTATCATATTGATGATATTGAAGCGGCATGGAACACCAACCGTAAATATGAAGATGGTAATAACGCTTATCGTCCACTCAAAAAAGGTGGTTACTGTGCCGTTGCACCAATCGATACAGCCCACGATATTCGTTCTGAAATGTGTCTCATTTTAGAAGAAATGGGTTTGGTGATTGAAGCGCACCATCATGAAGTTGCAACAGCAGGTCAAAATGAAATTGCAACCCGCTTTAACAGCTTAACCTTAAAAGCAGATGAAACCCAAATTTATAAATATGTGGTACAAAACGTCGCACTTGAACATGGTAAAACCGCTTGCTTTATGCCGAAGCCATTTGCAGGAGACAACGGTTCAGGTATGCACTGTAATATGTCATTAAGCAAAGATGGCAAAAACGTCTTTATGGGCGATAAATACGCAGGTTTATCTGAAACGGCGCTTTACTACATTGGCGGTATTATCAAACATGCTAAAGCATTAAATGCGTTTACTAACCCAAGTACCAACTCTTATAAACGTTTAGTACCAGGTTTTGAAGCACCTGTGTTATTAGCCTATTCAGCAAGTAACCGTTCTGCATCTATTCGTATTCCAGCGGTAACAAGCCCGAAAGCAACCCGTGTGGAAGCCCGTTTCCCAGATCCAATGGCGAACCCTTATCTTTGCTTTGCAGCCTTGTTAATGGCAGGCTTAGACGGCGTGATTAATAAAATCCACCCAGGCGATGCAATGGATAAAAACCTTTATGATTTACCGCCAGAAGAGCTTAAAGAGATTCCAGCGGTGGCAAGTTCATTAGGTGAAGCTCTTGATAGCCTTGAAAAAGATTATGAGTTCTTAACCCAAGGCGGCGTATTTACTAAAGAGTTTATTGATGCATTCGTTGCGATAAAACGCAAAGAAGTTGAGCGTTTGAACATGACACCACATCCAGTGGAATTTGAAATGTATTACGCATAATACACAATGGCTTAGAAGTGATTTCTAAGCCATTTTTATTTAACGTAATTTCATCTGAAAAATCACCGCTTCCGCTTGGCAGCTAAACAGGAATTTGGCTTGCAGTAAAAAGCCGTCATCGGTTTGGCTGATTTGACTGGTGATTTCGCACGGATCGCTTTCAACGGCTCTTGCCTTGTCAGTTAAGGCTTGTAGTCCTTGTTCAGCGTCTGCTTGGGTTGGGTAAACGAGGGCAAATTCAATGGTGCTGTCGGCGTTGTCGAACATTGATGTGCTACTTGGCTTGCAGATACCGCCACAGCAATCGGCTTGGTCGCTAAAGGTTTTTGACATATTTACTCCTTGATGTTTTGAAATTATTGCAAAGCGTATCATAATATGCCCAACAATTCATTGAGAGGAAACAAATTATGTCCATTTCTAAACAGGCTATCCTTGACGCTTTTCACTATCGTCACGCTTGCAAACAGTACGATCCTACAAAAAAAATCAGCGAGACGGATTTTCAATTTATCTTAGAAACTGCCCGCTTGTCGCCGAGTTCCTTTGGCTTTGAGCCATGGCGGTTTTTGGTGATTGAAAACCCGGCTATTCGTGAGCTGATCCGTGATAATGCGTGGGGGGCGAAAGATAAAGTAATGGATTGTAGCCATTTTGTCGTGATCCTTGTACGTCAGCCTGAAACGCTCCTTGCGGACGGCGATTATGTGCAACATATTATGCGAGATGTGCATCATATCCCTGATGAACCACGCCGTCTGCGTCAAGGTTTCTACCGTAATTTCAGCGAAAACGATTTTGGCTTAACGCAAGATCCTATAGCGTTTTATCACTGGGCTTGTCGTCAAAGTTATATTGCGTTGGCAAATATGCTGACGGCTTCAGCGATGATTGGCATTGATAGCACCGCCATTGAAGGCTTCCCACTGGAAAAAATGGATAAACTGTTTGTGGAACAAGGTTTGTACGATCCGAGCCAGTTCAAATTAAGCGTAATGGCTGCCTTTGGCTACCGTGCCGTTGAGCCGAAAGCGAAAACCCGTCAAGCAATGGAAGATGTGGTGGAGTGAGTGAGATAATTGCAGTTTTTTAACCTAAACTCACCGCTTGTGTTGCGAAAACTCACTAAATTTTCTGCTTGGGCAAGCTATCTTAGCTTGTTGGGGCTGTATGCCTTTAGTTTGTGGGCGTTGTTTGAACATCGTGCCGATGAAACCTTTTGGTCGTGGCAGGAGACGTGGCAGATTTTAACGCAAAGTAGCGTGCAAGCCACTGCTTCGGCAACACTGTCGTTGCTGTTTGGTTTGCTGTTGGCTCGGAGCTTTTTTTATCTGCAATTTCGGGGCAAAGCCTTGCTCTACAAGCTGATTTCATTTGCGTGGGCGTTGCCTGCGTTGGTGGTGATTTTTGCCTTGATCGGCGTGTGGGGCAATTCGGGTTGGTTCAGCCAGCTTTGGCAAGCGGTCGGATTGTCGTGGGATTTTTCCCTTTATGGTCTGCAAGGCATTGTTTTAGCTCATCTTTTTTTGAACATTCCCCTTGTTGCTAAGTATTGCCTTGAAGGGTTGCAACTGATCCCAAGCCAGAAACATCAACTGGCAAGCCAGCTAAACCTGTCGGCGTGGCACTATTTTCGCATTGTTGAACTGCCGATGTTAAAAGGCATTCTGCCTTACGCTTATGCAACGGTGTTTTTGCTCTGTTTTACTAGCTTCCCAATTGTGTTGATGTTGGGGGGCGGCCCGAAATACAGTACGTTGGAAGTGGCGATTTATCAAGCGGTGACATTTGAGTTTGATTTTGCCAAAGCGGTAATGCTGATTGGGGTGCAAATTTTAGTGGGCATTGGCTTACAACTGCTAATGGATTGGGTTTCTCGATTGAATTTTCAGCAGACAAAAGGCAAGGCGGTGAGCATTGAGCTTTGGACACCAATGCCGAAAGGCGTGCAAAAATGGCTGTTGCAAGCGGTGCTTTTCGGGGCGATTTTTATCATTCTGATCCCGATAGCCAACTTGATTTGGACAGCCTTGAGCGTCTCGCAGTTAGGTGAGCGGTTGGCTTCGCCTTTGCTTTGGCAAGCGGTCGGTTACTCGTTGCTGTTGAGCGTAATTGCCTCTCTGTTTGTGATCGCCCTTGCTTATCTGATTGCCCTTGAAACTCGCCAGCTGGCGTATCGTCAGCAGAAGATAAAACAGAGCATTTTGGCTGGATTGAGTACCTATCCGCTGATTTTGCCGATTTTTATGCTGGCGGTGGGGCTGTTTTTGTTGCTGATGAATGTTGAGCTGAAAACGTGGCAACTGATGCTGCTTGTCGGCGTTTGTAATGGCTTGGTGCTGCTGCCTTATGTGTATCGCTTGCTTTTTTCGGCGATGTGGGAAGCGTTGATTTCTCACGACAAACTGGCTCGTAGTCTCGGGCTAACGGGGCTACGCCGTTGGTGGATTGTGGAAAAAAACTACTTAATCCGACTGCTTGTCAATGCCTTTGCCCTGTCGATGTCGGCAAGTTTGGGGAATTTTTCGGTGATCGCCTTTTTCGGTAATCCCGATTTTAGCACCCTGCCTTATCTACTTTATCAACAGCTGGGCAGTTACCGCACTGAAGATGCGTCTGTGACAGCGTTGATGTTGATGTTATTGACGTTTTTGCCGTTTTTATGGATTGAACAAAAAGAGAACCGCCGATGATTAATGTGAATGTTGAATTTGATTACCCTGAAATGCCAATGCGGTTTGAGCTGAATGTAAAACAAGGCGAACGCATTGCGATTGTGGGCGAGAGCGGAGCAGGCAAAAGCACTTTGCTCAATTTGATTGCAGGCTTTGAGCGGGCAAGTCGTGGCGAAATATGGCTGAACGGCGAAAATCATTTTGTCACTGAGCCTGCTGAACGCCCAGTATCAATGTTGTTTCAAGACAACAACCTTTTTCCCCATTTAACTGTGGAGCAAAATATCGGCTTGGGGTTGGTCTCAAGCCTACGCTTCACCCCAACGCAAACGGCCCAAATCCAAACTATTGCCGAACAAATGGGCATTGCCGCCCTGCTCAATCGCCGAGCAGATCAGCTGTCCGGCGGACAAAAACAGCGAGTGGCATTAGCCCGAACCTTGCTCCGATATAGACCGATTTTGCTACTTGATGAACCTTTCTCCGCCCTTGATCCCCAAAGACGCTTAGAACTACAACAGTTAGTAATGTCGTTGTGCCAACAAAAACAGCTAACGCTGTTAATGGTGACACATCAAGTGGACGAAGTGAAAAATTGGTGTAATAGAGTGGTTGAAGTGAGACAAGGCGTGTTGATTTACTAGTCAAAACCTTATTTTTTCAGTAAGATTAGGGATTATTTTAAACATTTATTTTAATCGAGGTTTTTGTGCCAAATCGTGATTATGCCGCCCGTTCTAGATCAAAGAAAAGCGGAAATAAAGTACTTATTTTAGCGATTATCGTTTTATTACTCATGGGAAGCGGATTAACTTTATGGTTTTTAAAAGAGAGTAGCCCTACTACGTTGCCTACTCAAACTGTACAAACTCAGCAACCGAAAAGTAGCCTACCAACTCCACCAGAAGAAGTATATAGCTATATTCGAGATTTAGAAACACGGGAAGTCCCTGTTGATAAGAATTCGAAACTTGCACAATTAACAAAAGAGCAAGAAAAGGCGATACAAAAGCAAAAAGAAGAGCAGCTACGTTTAGAGCAACAAGCAGCTCAGAAGACAGATGTCAGTACAACGTCACTAGCTGTTGGTAATAGTGAAACAGCGACTAAGGTTGAAACATCTCCAACAGTGGATAGCCAGTCTCAAGTTGTGGCATTAACGCCAGAAGAATTGGCAGAAAAGAAAGCTAAAGAGCAAAAATTAGCAGAAGAAAAACGTAAACAAGCTGAATTGAAGAAACAGCAAGAAGCTGCGAAAAAAGCAGAGCAAGCAACAGTATCTACGGTTAAGCAGGAACCAGCTAAAATTGTTGCAACTGCAAAACCTGCATCAGAAGCACCAAAATCAGCTGGTAAGTTTGGTTTACAATGCGGTGCATTTAAGAATAAAGCACAAGCAGAAAATATGCAGGCTCGTTTAGCCATGGCAGGGTATAATGCGCGCATTAGTAGTAACGGTGAATGGAATCGTGTTTTTGTCGGTCCCGTTGGTGATAGAGCTGCAGCGTCGTCAGCCCAATCAAATGCACGTAGCGTAGCGGAATGTTTAATTATTGGAATGTAGAGAGAATATAATGCAGTTTAAAGATTATTTAGCCACGTTTCCGAGTATTGATCATTTATCAGGCTTGGATGTATTAAATGTGCAAGGGGAAGTTGTCCACCATATTCCTGCAGTAGAGGGCAAACTAGGTTCGCTCAAACTTTATTATGCGTTAGCAACATTATTTAATCAGCAGTTGAATGCTGTTTCTGCAGAACAAGGAATTACATGGTTTGCTGAACATGTTGATGATGCAAAGCAAAATGTAGGGAAACATCCTAATATTGATCTTCTTTTGAATGTTATTGAACAAAAATTAGAATTTATATTAAAACCTATTGAAAAATAGACTGAAATTTAGGCGTATGAAAATAAATTAGCGATTTTCATTTGACACATTCTCTAAATTTATTAGAATACGCCTCATTGAAACACTGTATGACACTGTTTTAGTGCGGGAATAGCTCAGTTGGTAGAGCACGACCTTGCCAAGGTCGGGGTCGCGAGTTCGAGCCTCGTTTCCCGCTCCATTTTTTATAGCGTTTATGCCCGAGTGGCGGAATCGGTAGACGCAAGGGATTTAAAATCCCTCGCCTTTCGGGGCGTGCCAGTTCAAGTCTGGCCTCGGGCACCATTTCAATATCAGTAAGATAGCACCTAAAGGTGCTTTTTTTATTTCTTTTGCCTATATTTCCTAAGCTAGATCATAAAAATTCTTCCTTTTTCTTGACGATTCTTTTTTTAATCTGTACCATTCGCCCGTTTTTTTCACTTGAGGATACGCATTTTGGACAGTCACAGTCGATACTTATCAGTTTTTTAACCTCTCTCGTCCAAATTCTATTTGCCGACGAGTGTCGGTAATTCTTTTCAGTATCTTATTTTGTTCCTTTTTGTTCATCGCCTCATACCATTTGTTAGGAGTATGAAATGATCCGAGCTTTTTCGTTAAATAACGATCGCTTAATCAGTGTTGATGAAACTATTCAAGACCAATTAAATCAAGCTATTTGGATTGACCTTGTTGATCCAACAGATGAAGAACGTAGTGTTCTAGAACATCGTTTAGATCAGACACTCGCAGAAGAACATGAGTTAGAAGATTTAGAAGCTTCAGCACGTTTTTTTGAAGATGAAGATGGTTTACATCTGCACTCTTTTTTCTACTGTTTGGATGATGAGGATTATGCAGATATTGCGACGGTTGGTTTTACCATCCGTGATGGACGCTTATTTACATTACGTGAACGGGATCTACCCGCTTTCCGTCTCTATCGTATGCGCTCTCGCCGTGCAAAATTGATTGATGGTAATGCTTATGAGCTTCTCCTTGATCTTTTTGAAACGAAAATTGAGCAGCTTGCAGATGTTATTGAAAATATTTATGCGGATTTAGAAAAACTAAGTCGAGTTGTACTTAATACTCATGAAGGTGAGGATAAAGGTGAGCATAATTTTGATGATGCATTAGCAGAATTAACAGAGCTTGAAGATGCGAGTTCGAAGGTTCGCCTTTGTTTGATGGATACGCAGCGAGCATTAAGCTTTTTATTACGTAAGACCCGTTTACCAAATAATCAGCTTGAGCAAGCTCGTGATATTATGCGAGATATTGAATCTCTGCAACCACACAATGAGTCTTTATTCCAAAAAGTTAACTTCTTAATGCAAGCCGCAATGGGTTTTATTAATATCGAACAGAACCGTATTATGAAATTCTTCTCTGTGGTATCAGTAATGTTTTTACCTGCAACATTAGTCGCATCGACCTATGGAATGAACTTTGAATTTATGCCAGAACTCGGATTTAAATATGGTTATCCAATGGCTATTGGATTGATGATTTGTGCGGCTGCAACACCTTATATTTATTTTAAAAGAAAAGGTTGGCTATAAAGAAAAGAGGAAGTCTTCAAACTTCCTCTTTTTTTTCTTAATATCGAGATCCTATCTTTTGTATATAGCGATTCGTGGCTATTTTGGCAGAAAGCCAGCCCAAAAAGACGCTTAAAACAATAATAAAAATCCCTTCACTAATATCAAAACCGTGTAGTTCAAATTTTACCGTAAACATATCAGATACATAGCGAACTACGCCTGTAAAATAGCTGATCGTCATAAGACTGAAGAGCATCGCAAGTAAGCTTCCTAATAAACCATAAATCATACCGATATAGAGAAATGGTCTTGAAATAAAGTGGTCCGTGGCGCCTAATAATTGCATGATATCAATAGAAGCTTTACTGTTAGAGACATCAGATCGCACACTATTGCCAATTACAAGGAAGACCGCAATTAACATAAGAACGGTACAAGTCACTGCAATTCGAGCAATAAGTTGGCTTAGTGCTGTCAGTTTTTCTATCCAACCGTTATCTAATCGAACTTCTTGAACACCTTTGATATTTTGTAAGCCATTACGTAGTTCTAACATATTATCTGGAGTACTAAACTCTTTTTTAGGTTTGAGTACGACAACAGCAGGTAAAGGATTATCATCTAAAATATCTAATGCCTCACCAAATCCAGACCAAGTACGAAATTCATCTAAGCTTTGTTGACGGGAAATATAATTTAGCGATTCAATTTTATCGGTATCAAATTGGCGAATGCGTTCTACGACCGCATTTACATCGTGTTCCGCAAGATTCTTATGCAAGTAAACCGTGAGTTCAGGCTCAGGATAAAATTCAGCCGCCGCTTGACTTGTATTCTTCCAAAGTAAGTAGCTGACGGTTGGAATCGTGAGAGAAACTGCGATAACAAGCACCGTTAAGAAGGTACCAAATTTACGTTTAAGTAAGTCCTGCCATACTGAACGCAAAATAAAACGAGTTTGAGCACTAAGTGAGTTAAGCATGATTGATCCTTACTTTAAATGACCTTCTTCCAAGACCAAACAAGGTTTTGGGCGTTGAGCAATAATATTTGTGTCGTGAGTGGCAATCAGCACCGTTGTACCTGCTTTGTTAAACTCTTCAAACAAGCGGAAAATCTCAAAGGAGAGTTTGTCGTCTAAATTTCCTGTAGGTTCATCTGCAAGAAGAAGCTGTGGGCGATGCACAATGGCTCTAGCAATATCAACACGTTGTTGTTCACCGCCTGACAGGTGAAGCGGTCTGAAATTCACTTTATTTTCCAAACCAACACGCGCAAGGGCAAGTCTTGCTTCACGTTCAGCGACAGTTTGGTTCACACCCATAATAATTAATGGTAAAGCAACATTATCAAGAATAGAGCGATCGCTCAGTAGGCTGTAATTTTGGTGAACCATACCAATTTGACGACGTAAGAACGGCAATTCATGCTCTGCAAGGCGAGTGATGTCGTGTCCATTAAAAACGACTTGTCCACCATTTGCACGCTCAATCCCCATAATCAGTTTGAGCAGTGTTGTTTTTCCTGCCCCTGAATGCCCTGTAATATATTTCATTTCGCCTTGAGCTAAATGAAAGCTAATGCCTTGTAGAGCAGGTCGTCCGCCGCCCTTATAGGCTTTGCTCACATTGGTAAATTTGATCATTATTTCTCGTCCTCGTGAGTAAATAAAGCTTCGATAAATTCTTCCGCATTGAATGGGCGCAAGTCATCAATTTTTTCGCCTACGCCAATAAATCGAATTGGAATGTTAAATTGATCAGCAATGGCAAAGATCACACCGCCTTTCGCTGTGCCGTCCAATTTGGTGAGAGTAATCCCCGTTAAACCGACCGCTTCATTAAACAATTTCGCCTGACTGATCGCATTTTGCCCCGTACCAGCGTCAAGGGTGAGCATAATTTCGTGCGGTGCAGTTTCATCATATTTTTTCATCACTCGCACGATTTTTTTCAACTCGTCCATTAGATTATTTTTGTTCTGCAAACGCCCTGCGGTATCGGCAATCAACACATCAATTCCTTTTGCTGCTGCCGACTGCATTGCATCAAAAATCACCGATGCCGAGTCCGCCCCTGTGCTTTGAGCCACCACAGGAATATGGTTGCGTTCGCCCCACACTTGCAACTGCTCCACCGCAGCCGCACGGAAAGTATCCCCAGCCGCCAACATCACTGATTTGCCTTCTACTTGGAACTTGCGAGCCAGTTTACCAATCGTGGTGGTTTTTCCTACGCCGTTTACGCCAACCATTAATATCACATACGGTTTTTTATCCGTTAAAACCAACGGCTGAGCCACAGGGCGTAACACGTCCGCCAGTTCTACTTTGAGCTGTTGATAGAGCAATTCCGCATCACGCAACTGCTGTTTGGTAGCGTGTTCTGTTAAGTTTTTGATGATTTTGGTGGTGGTTGGCATACCCAAATCCGCCACAAGCAACTGTTCTTCAAGCTCTTCAAACAGTTCATCATCAATCTTCTTGCCACTAAAGAAATTACGGAACCCCGAGCCAATACTTTGCTTGGTTTTGATTAAGCCTTTGATTAAACGGCTAAAAAAACCGCCCTCACTGGCAGGTTTTTCTTGATATTCATCAGCTTGAACAGTGTCTTCAAGATGGTTTTCTTCTTCAACGACTTCAGGTTCTTGTTCTATTTCTTGAAGTTCTTCCACTGTTTCATTTTCTACAAGCGGTAGGTTTTGCTCAGAAATTTGCAAATCGTCGTTTTGTTCATTGGCAGTTTCTACAATCTCTTCAATTTGTTCAACGGGCTCAACAATTTGCTCCACTACTTCAGCAGGTGTTTCTACAACGTTTTCGATCTCTTCAATCTGTTCTTCGACAGGAGCTTCATCTTTTGCAAAATCTTGTTCAAAACTGACCGCTTGTTCTGTCGGTTCAGCCACTTGTTCTTCCGCTTTCTCTTCGATATTTTCTTCAACTTTTTCTTCAGTCGTCTCTGTGGCTTCTTCCTTTTTACCAAAGCCTAACCACGACCAAAAACCTTTCTTCTTATTTTCTTCTGCCATTTTTTACTCTCTTAAAATTAAAAAATCCATTTTGGACGAAAATGGAATAAACTTATACATATTGGTTTCGGATTATTAACAAAGTCATTTGTAGGGTGGGTCTTGACCCACCATTTATCATAACGTCTTGATTTTATTGGTGGGTCAAGACCCACCCTACGATGTTTGCCACGTCAAATTAAAATTTGTCAGCAATCTGAAACTGATGTGTATTAGTCTATCATTTTTAAGCAAAATTTTTACGGTTTAGTATGAAAAAAACTCGAAATTCTACACAAAGCAGACCCACAGGCGAAGTCCGTGTCATTGCAGGTTTATGGCGTGGGCGGAAATTGCCCGTGTTAAATGCCGAAGGGCTACGCCCGACAACAGATCGGGTCAAAGAAACTCTGTTTAACTGGTTGATGATGGATATTGCAGGTTCTCGTTGTTTGGATTGCTTTGCAGGCAGTGGCTCACTTGGGATTGAAGCCCTATCTCGCCAAGCACAAGCGGTGACTTTTCTTGAAAAATTTGCAGATGCTGCAAATCAGCTTAAAAAGAATCTAGTGAGCTTAAAAACGGAAAACGGCAAGGTGATCCACACCGACAGCTTGCAGTTTCTTGCCCAACAAAACAGTGCAGAACCTTTTGACATCGTGTTTGTCGATCCCCCTTTTCATCAAGGCTTTGTTCCGCAAGTGCTTGCTTATCTTGCACAAAACGGCTGGTTAGCAGAGAACGCTTTAATCTATGTGGAAACCGAAAAAAATCACCCACCGTTAGACTTGCCTAAACATTGGCAGATCGTCAAAGAAAAAACCGCAGGGCAGGTGGTGAGTAGGTTGGTGAGAGTGGGGTGATTTAGAAAAAGTGTAATTTTTCTCTAAAAATTTTCAGAAAAAATGTAATTTTTCTTTTAAAAAGTTCAGAAAAAGTGTGTTTTCAAAAAGTAATGGCTTGTATTCCCCCCTTCCGCCTTCGGCACCTTCCCCCGTAAACGGGGGAAGGGAATGGAATACTGAGCGATACAATGACCACGCAATAACAAAAATATAAATTATCCACAGACCATAACCTAAATTGTGATCTTGTTCAAATTTTAGATAGATTTTCCACAAATGAAGTAAATTATTCTTTATAATTATAATTAGTGAAGTTTTATTTCAGATTTAATTTTATAGGAGAATTTATGCGTTTAGTGCCTTTGGATACCGCAGAACAGGTGAGCAAATGGGCTGCTCGTTATATTGCGGATAAAATTAATGCGTTTGGGCCAACGGCGGAGAAGCCGTTTGTGTTGGGTTTACCTACGGGAGGGACGCCACTGCAAACTTACAAGGAGTTGATCAAGCTCTATCAAGCGGGGGAAGTGAGTTTTAAAAATGTGGTGACCTTCAATATGGACGAATATGTAGGGCTTCCGCCTGAACATAAGGAGAGCTACCACTATTTTATGTTCCACAATTTCTTCAATCATATTGATATTCCTGTTGAAAATGTGAATATCCTAAATGGTATGGTGGACGATGTGGATGCGGAGTGTGAACGTTATGAGGCGAAAATCCGTTCTTATGGCAAAATTCATCTCTTTATAGGTGGTGTCGGGGTTGATGGGCATATTGCGTTTAATGAGCCAGCATCGTCCTTGAGTTCTCGTACACGCATTAAGACTTTAACGGAAGATACTTTGATCGCTAATTCTCGCTTCTTTGATAATGATGTGAATAAAGTGCCGAAATTTGCCTTGACCGTTGGAGTTGGGACCTTGATGGACGCAGAAGAAGTGTTGGTTTTGGTGACGGGATACAATAAAGCTCTCGCATTGCAAGCTTGTGTCGAAGGTCCAGTAAATCATCTTTGGACAATCAGTGCGTTACAATTACATCGTCGTGCTGTAGTGGTTTGCGATGAACCTGCCACACAGGAATTAAAAGTGAAAACAGTGAAGTATTTCAAACAGCTAGAACAAAATGTAGCACGTTAGGAGGAAAAATGAGTCGATATGCTTTAATGAATGGCGTGATTTATACAGGTAGTGAAGTGTTGTATCAACACGCAGTAATTATTAATAATGAAAAAATTGAGAAAATTGTTCATCAAAAAGATTTAACTGAAGATCTTTTTCAAATTGATTTAGAAGGGGCAAACCTTTCTGCTGGTTTTATTGATTTGCAGCTTAATGGTTGTGGCGGTGTGATGTTTAATGAAGAAACTACCGTTCAAACCCTAGAAATTATGCAAGAAACCAACCTGAAATCAGGTACAACAAGCTATTTGCCAACGTTTATTACTGATTCAGATGAAGGTATGAAAGAAGCAGTGCAAGTAATGCGTGATTATTTGGCGAAGCATAAAAATCAGGCATTGGGTTTACATTTAGAAGGACCTTATTTAAGCGTGGCGAAAAAAGGCGTTCACCGTCCTGAATATATCCGTGAAATTAATCCAGAGATGTTAGATTTTCTGTGCAAAAACGGTGATGTGATCACAAAATTAACCCTTGCAGCAGAAAACCCAACGGCAGATCATATTCAAAAATTTGTGGATGCAGGAATTATTGTCTCTATCGGACACTCAAATGCGACCTTTGCTCAAGCCAAACAGCGCATTCAAGAAGGTATTGGCTTTGCAACTCATCTACACAATGCGATGTCGCCGATTAGCTCGGGGCGTGATGGCGGTGTAGTTGGGGCTGTGTTGGACAGCGATATTTACACGGGTATTATCGTGGACGGCTTGCACGTGGATTGGAGTAATGTTCGGATTGCGAAGAAAGTTAAAGGCGACAAGTTAGTGATTGTTACTGATGCTGTTGCTCCAGCAGGCACAAAAGATATGGAGTACTTTATCTTTGTTGGTAAAAAAGTGCTGTATAAAGATGGCAAATGTGTTGATGAGTTCGGTAGCCTTGGCGGCGCAGCAATTACAATGATCGAATCTATTCGTAATATGATGCAAAACACCGATCTGACGTTAGATGAAGTGATCCGTATGTGTACCCTTTATCCAGCGCGAGCGATCCACGTTGAAGATACTCTAGGATCAATTGAATCTGGTAAGATCGCGAATTTAACCGCATTTAACAATCAGTTTGAAGTGATTGGCACATCGGTAAATGGTCATTGGAAGTGGTCTCAATTATAATTTGAGTGATTGTCTACCAAATTTGAACTAATAAAAGATCGTTTCAAGATCTCATTTTGAACGGTCTTTTTTATTTGTTTTTGAATAATTTCTTATTTTTATCAATTTCTCGCTTGCTCTCATTTGAGTTTTTGCGTAGAATTGTCCACCTATTTTATATGAATTTGAGAGTGCCAAACGCAAAGCGATAGGCACAAATTAGCGGAGTAAATATGTACGCAGTTTTCCAAAGTGGCGGCAAACAACACCGAGTAAGCGAAGGTCAAGTTGTTCGTTTAGAAAAACTTGAAGTAGCAACTGGTGAAAAAGTTGAGTTCGACTCAGTGTTAATGGTCGTTAATGGTGAAGATGTTAAAATCGGTACCCCAGTTGTTGCTGGCGGTAAAGTAGTGGCAGAAGTGGTTGCACACGGTCGTGGCGAAAAAGTTCGCATCGTTAAAT
The DNA here is from genome assembly GCF_003260095.1 of Glaesserella australis. Taxonomy (GTDB): domain Bacteria; phylum Pseudomonadota; class Gammaproteobacteria; order Enterobacterales; family Pasteurellaceae; genus Glaesserella; species Glaesserella australis. The sequence continues at coordinate 30,888 of NZ_PTPX01000004.1, read as the reverse complement.
TCCGTCGTCGTAAACACAGCCGTAAACAACAAGGTCATCGTCAGTGGTTCACAGAAGTGAAAATCACTGGGATTCAAGCATAATTTCAGAGGAGATCAAGTAGATGGCAACTAAAAAAGCTGGTGGTTCAACTCGTAACGGTCGTGACTCTGAAGCTAAACGCCTTGGTGTTAAACGTTTCGGTGGCGAATCTGTATTAGCAGGTAGCATCATCGTTCGTCAACGTGGTACAAAATTCCACGCAGGTACAAATGTAGGTATGGGTAAAGACCACACTTTATTTGCAACTGCAGACGGTAAAGTAAAATTTGAAGTAAAAGGCGAGAAAAGCCGTAAATATGTCAGCATCGTTGCTGAATAATCTTCAAAAGAAATGATTAAAATGCCCCGCTAATTTTTAGCGGGGTTTTTTATTAAGCGATAAATAATGTCAAAATCACAACCTTTATTGGGCTTTTTCTTTGCATTGACCGCAGTAATGATGTGGGGAATGTTGCCGATAGCGTTACAACAGGTGCTGAAAGTAATGAACGCCGAAACAATCGTTTGGTTTCGTTTTATCAGTGCGATGGCTGGGCTGTTTGTGATTTTGCTTTTTGCAAAAAAATTGCCGAAACTGACCGCTTTAACCCGCCGCCACTACGCTTTACTGCTGTTGGGTGTGTTTGGCTTATCTTGCAATTTTTATCTGTTCAACCTTGCCTTAAACCATATTCCGCCTGCGGCAAGTCAAGTGATTAGCCCGTTTTCTTCCTTGATTATGGCATTTATCGGCGTTTATCTGTTTAAAGAGAGTTTCGGCTTACATCAGAAAATCGGCTTTGTGATTGTCCTAATTGGCTTGGTGCTGTTTTTTAACGACCGTTTTGACGATCTCGCCCAAATGAATGAGTATGCGTGGGGAATGATCTGTGCCGTCAGTGCGAGTTTAATTTGGATCTGTTACAGCATTGCGCAAAAGATGATGTTAGATCGCTTTAATTCGCAACAAGTTCTGCTGTTTATCTATTGTGGTTGTAGCTTAGTGTTTACGCCTTTGGCGGATCTTTCGCAAACAGAAAACCTGTCTGGCTTTGTGTTAGCCTGCTTGATTTTTTGCTGCTTGAACACGGTGGTTGCTTATGGAAGCTATGCGGAAGCGTTAAATCGTTGGGAAGTGACGAAAGTGAGCGTGATGATGCCACTAATCCCGATTTGCACCATTTTATTTTCTCAGTTGGCGTTTTATCTTAGCCCTGAACATTTTAACGAGCCTGATTTCAACCACATCACCCATTTCGGTGCGGTTGTGGTAGTGTGCGGTGCGATGTTATCGGCGGCAGGGCATAAACTGTTTTCTCGACCACATAAAAGGATTTGATATGCAACAACGCCCTTTACTCGGCTTTTCGCTCGCCTTGCTTGCGGCAATGACGTGGGGAGCCTTGCCAATCGCAGCCCAAAAAGTGTTGAGCATTATGAACGCTCAAACGCTAGTTTGGATTCGCTTTGTCGTGGCAGGCATTGGGCTATTGCTGATTTTAGGCTTGACAAAAAAATTGCCAAAACCGACCGCTTTCACCCCACGTTTTCTTTGGCTAATCGGGCTTGGCGTGCTAGGCTTATCGCTGAATTTTTTCTTATTTAGCTACGGCTTAAATTTTATTTCGCCGACCACCAGCCAAGTGTTGTGGCAACTTGCTCCGTTTACGATGATTTTATGTGGCATTGTGATTTTCAAAGAGAAGTTCGGCTTACACCAAAAGATCGGCTTGGGCTTACTCGTAATTGGGTTGATCGCCTTTTTTAATGATCGCTTCGGGGAAATTTTCCAGTTTGGCACTTATGCCTTTGGGATCTTAGTCGGCTCAGGAGCGGCGATTGTTTGGGTCGCTTACGGCATCGCCCAAAAATTGATGCTGGCAAAATTCAGTTCGCAGCAGATTTTATTGATCATCTATATCGGCTGTGCGGTACTGTTAGCCCCCTTTGCCAGCCCAACGGAAATCGGCGAATTTGATGGTTTCTTACTTGGCTGTTTTATCTTTTGTTGCTTAAATACCCTAATTGGCTATGGTGCTTATGCCGAAGCCTTAAACCATTGGGACGCATCGAAAGTGAGCGTAGTCACCATTTTGTTGCCGATTTTTACTATGATTTTTTCAAGTATCGGACATTGGCTGTTCCCTGATACTTTTGCCAGCCCCGATATGAATTTACTCAGTTATATTGGTGCATTAATTGTGGTGTCCGGCACGATTTTATCGGCGGTTGGGCATAAGTTATTTAAAAGAAAATGATGTGTAGGGTGGGCATCTTGCCTACCATTCAAAATTGATACTAAAAAGGTGGGCCAGATGCCCATCCTACAGGAGAATATATGAAATTTATCGATGAAGCTTTGATCCGTGTCGAAGCAGGTGATGGCGGTAACGGCTGTGTGAGCTTCCGCCGTGAAAAATTTATTCCAAAAGGCGGCCCTGACGGGGGAGACGGCGGTGATGGTGGCGATGTGTATTTAATTGCCGATGAAAACTTAAACACACTGATCGACTACCGCTTTGAAAAACGCTTTGCTGCAGGGCGTGGCGAAAACGGACGCAGTGCAGGCTGTACAGGGCATCGTGGTAGTGACATCACCTTGCGAGTGCCAGTCGGAACCCGTGCCATTGACCACGACACCCAAGAAGTGATCGGCGATTTAACCAAACACGGAATGAAAATGTTGGTGGCAAAAGGCGGTTATCACGGATTGGGTAACACCCGCTTCAAATCGTCCGTCAATCGTGCCCCACGCCAAAAAACCAACGGCACACCGGGTGAAAAACGTGATTTACAATTAGAGCTAATGTTGCTTGCCGATGTGGGTATGCTTGGCTTGCCAAATGCAGGCAAATCGACCTTTATTCGTGCCGTGTCAGCGGCAAAACCGAAAGTGGCAGATTATCCGTTTACTACCCTTGTGCCAAGTTTAGGCGTGGCTCGAGTTGGGGCGGATCGTAGCTTTGTGGTGGCAGATATTCCGGGTTTGATCGAAGGGGCAGCAGATGGGGCAGGCTTAGGTATTCGTTTCTTAAAACATTTAGAGCGTTGCCGAGTGCTAATTCACCTTGTGGACATTATGCCGATTGATGAAAGCGACCCAGCCCACAACATTTCCGTGATTGAAAGCGAGTTATATCAATACAGCGAAAAATTGGCGGAAAAACCGCAATGGCTGGTGTTCAACAAAATTGACACCATTGGCGAAGAAGAAGCGAGAGCCAGAGCGGAAGAAATTGTGGAAGAGATCGGCTGGGAAGGCGATTATTACTTGATTTCCGCTGCCACAGGGCAAAACGTGCAGGCTCTCACCCGTGATATTATGGACTTTATCGAAGCCAACCCACGCATTGAGCAAGAAGAAAAAGCCAAAGAAGAAGTGGCATTTAAATGGGACGACTATCACCAACAAGCAATGCAAAACCCGATCACCGAAGACGATTGGGACGATTTGGACGATGACGGTTGGACAGAAGAAGATGATGAAGGTGTAGAGTTTATCTACAAGCCGTAAGTTTACAAGCGGTCGGATTGGAGAAGAAATTTGCAAATTTTTGTCTCAATCCGACCGCTTGTTTTTAGCTAGTTTCCACAGCCATAAGCATAATCGCTTAGTACACTTTGGATTTTATCAATAATCAAGGCTTTTGGTGTGGCTTCGATTTCGTTGGCGAGAACTCGTTTTGACTGCTCTGGTAAGTATTGGCTTAATAAACCAAATGGAATGGAGACATCAGACAGATTTTCTGCCAATTTTTCTACAGCGTGATTAATTCGCTCATTCGGCCAATAGTAGCGAATGCGGTCGGACAGGCTGAAATGCAAATCGACCATCGCTTTAGAATGTTGTGGCGAATAGTATTTTTGCCAATACTTCGGCTCATCTTGCATCACTTGGTCGATCACTTCTAACAAGTAGCTCCGTTTTTCAGGAGAGACCAATTCTTTCTCTATATTGGCAAGAGCAAACAAGGCTTCACGCAAGGCAAAAGTCAATGCAGGCCCGACTTTCAAAATCGCAAAATGGTCTTGGACTAATGCTCGGTAAGAGTCTCTAAGTTGGTAGTCTGTGGAGTGGGCTTCAAAAATATAAGGGGTCGATTCGATAAATTGGGAAAGGGCTTTGGCTTGTTCAGGCTGATATAAAATCACATTAGAATGGTCAAATTCCACCCCGGGCTGAACCACAATGCCAATAATTCGTTTAAATCCTTCGTCTAAACCGCGTTGAGCAAAGGCAACTTGATGTGTCTCAATCGTCTCTTTGGCACTTTCTACCGTTGTCACCACCACCGACTGAATTGCGTGAGCTTCGCCACCCGGCACAGGCACTTCCGTGCCTACAATATAGCTCAGTTGGGCTTTTTCTTCTTCCGTCAGCACTTCTTCAATCGCTTGGCACAATATCGCTGCACGTTCTGCCACCACTTTAGGCGGTAACGGCACAGGATCATCGGCACAAGACATCGACGCATCTAAATGGATCTTGGTAAAACCAGCCTTGGCGTAATCCGCTACTAGCACTTTGGCTTTTTCCATTGCCGTTGTCGCATCTTCATTTTGCCAACAGTTTGGACCTAAATGATCTCCGCCTAAAATAATACGATCTTGTGGAAAGCCAACCTGTTCGGCAATTTGATAAACAAACTGTTTAAAATCAACGGGTGTCATTCCTGTGTAGCCGCCAAATTGATTGACTTGGTTGGACGTTGCTTCAATTAAGACTTTTTTATCCGAATGGAGATCAAAGCGTAATGCAGCTTCAATCACAAGAGGGTGTGCAGAACAAACAGAACAGATCCCAACAGCCTCACCTTCTTTATGTTTTTTGACTAATGTTTTCATCTATTTTCCTCATCTATGGATTTGAAACGGAATACCACTTTACAAATCATTAAGAAACTTTCGTTTCTTTTCAAATATAAGATTAACAGATTATTTTTTAATTAAAACAAAAGCAAACGAAAATTGAGATCTGACTCACAAAATAGTGCAATGAACTCTCTCTTTATCTTACCTAAATTCTCTTTTTACTTTTGCTAAATACCTTCTTGCAATAGAAAGCTCTACAATACACATACTTTTTATTGAAAACAAAGGATAACAAAATGAAACTTCCAGCCCTATTTGTCGGACACGGCAACCCAATGAATGCCCTTGATGATAATAATGTGTTTAACCAAGGTTTTGAGCAGATCACAAAAACCTTTGAGAAACCTAAACTGATTCTCTGTATTTCTGCCCATTGGTATAGCTCAAGTTTGCAGGTATCAAGCGGTGAGAATCCTGAGATGATTTACGATTTTCACGGTTTTCCTGACGAACTAAGTGAGATTGTCTATCCTGCCAAAGGCAGTCCTGAATTTGCGAAGTCGTTACAGAAGTTACTTGAACCTGAAAAAGTCGAACTAAACGCAACACGAGGCTTTGATCACGGTGCTTGGGCAGTATTGAAATATCTCTACCCTGATGCTGATATCCCGGTGGTACAACTGAGCCTTGACCGTACAAAACCTGCCGAGTGGCATTATGCGTTAGCGAAAAAATTACGCCCGTTGCGTGAGCAAGGTGTGCTGATTTTAGGTAGTGGTGATATTGTGCATAATTTAAGAGCGATCAGTTGGGAGCATATGGATCAAATTGGTGCAGGCTATGATTGGGCGTATCAATTTAGAGATGCGATTAATGGTGCGATTGCAGAAAATGATGTCGATACCTTAGTCCATTTTGAGCAGTTAGGCGAGAGCGCCGAGCTTTCTGTGCCAACGCCTGACCACTATTTACCATTGCTTTATGTGATGGCTCAGCGTGATGAAGCAGATCAAATCACCTTGTTTAACGACAAATTAGTGGCAGGGTCGATTAGTATGACATCAGTTTTGGTTAAGTCTTAGTCTGACAAAAGAAAAATGGAAAGAATTTTAGGTTCTTTCCATTTTTGACATTACTCTCTTGGCGCAACTTCTTCTATTGGCGCTTGTTGTGGGTTTTCTGCTTCATCCGCTTTTATAGGCTGAGTGGCGGATTTATCTTTACTTAAAGAGAGAGCATCCCAAACACTTTGCTTCGATTCAACCACTGCGCCACCACCAGTACAATAACGTTGTCCTTTGTCTTTCCACACAGGGATTTGGCGTGAGCTTGAACAATCCCACGAGCCGTAACTATTAATTCCCACCCATTGAATATTCGTGGATGTCGGTAATTTAAAGGCTGATGGTTCTGCTCGTTTTAGGTATTCTTTATAAATCTGCAAGGCTCCACTAGAACCCGTTAAATTGGTATCGCCATTATTATCCTTTCCAAGCCATACTGTTGCGACATTTTCACCATCAATCCCAACAAACCAAGTGTCACGGGCATTATTCGTTGTCCCCGTTTTACCTGCTAATTTAAGGTTTGCAAAATCGGTTTGTAAACTTCTTGCTGTTCCACGTTCCACAACTTGTTGCATTGCATAAAGTGTTTGAATTGATGCTTCTTCAGGCAACACTTGCTTGCCTGTTTTGTTTAAGTCTGGTTGATAAATCATTTCACCACTTGGTGAAATGATGGCTTCAATGGTAGTAAGCGGTGCTTTCAAGCCAGCATTTGCAATGACTTGATACGATTTCGTCACATCATAAGGAGAAATAGAATAAGAACCTAATAATGTTGCAGGATAAGGTGGAATCTCTGCATTGTCCCAGCCCATCTCTTTTTGCTTCGCAATCACATTTTTTAATCCCATCTTCATGCCGATATTGACCGTTGGAATATTCAGTGAGCGAACTAATGCATCCATTAACATTACCGAGCCACTAAATTTACGATCATAATTTCGAGGTGACCAAGGTTGGCTACCTTTTACCGTAATCGTAATAGGTTGATTTTTTATTGGTGTATTTAAACGGAAATTTTGTGGATCAGACAAAGCAATCGCGTAAATCGACGGCTTCACTAATGAACCTATCTGACGTTTTGTTTGAATTGCACGGTTAAAGCCCGCATATTGCGTTTGTACACCACCTACAATCGCCCGTACTTTCCCTGTTTTATATTCAGCGACAACGATAGCAGATTGCAGATCCTTAATTTTCTTATCACTATTTTCAAGCTCTGCCACACCATTAATGACCGCCATTTCGGCTGAGCGCTGTTGTTTACGATCTAAAGTAGTAAAAATTTTAGCCCCGGACAGCAATGCCGATTTACTTTCCCCTAATTCACTTTTAATATCTAAATTCAGCGCATGCATAAAGGCAGGTTGTTGGCGATAAATATGGCCTTTCTCTTTGACTCCAAGCGGTTGTTTACTCAGTAATTCATACAATTCTTCATTAATGACCTTATGCTCAAGTAAAACCCTTAGCACCACATTTCTGCGTTCTAAAGCACCTTCTGGATTTTTCCAAGGATTGTACAAAGACGGGCCTTTCACCATGCCAACAAGTAATGCGATTTGATTTAAACTAATTTCTTGGACAGGACGACCGAAATAAAACTGGCTAGCTAACGCAAAGCCATGTATTTGATAGCTTCCATTTTGACCAAGATAGATTTCATTTAAATAGGTTTCTAAAATACGATTTTTATCGTAACGAAAATCCAAAATCAGCGACATTAACGCTTCATTGGCTTTACGCACAAAAGATTTCTCATTACTTAAAAAAAGATTTTTAACGAGCTGTTGGGTTAAGGTACTTCCCCCTTGGACTGTGCGACCAGCTTGGTAATTCGTTAAAAAGGCACGCGCAATCCCAAGTGGGCTGATACCATCATGTTGGAAGAAACGTTTATCTTCAGTGAGTAATAATGCATCAATTAATAGACGTGGATAGTCTTGTAAACGCAATGCTTGACGCTCTTCATCATTATCCGAATGTAGCATGGCGATTAATTTCGGATCTAAGCGAAATTCATCTACTTCTTTAAACTGCACGAGATCTTCAATACGTGCCAATTTATCGTTAACAAAGCGCAATCTCAGCACACGTTGTGCTTCGGGGGTTTCAGGGAATAAAAACGCACGACGTAATAATACGAGCGAGTCGCCTTCAATTTTAAAATCCCCAGGGGTTGCAATCAAAGAGACTTCCCGATAACCGTTATCTAAAAGTGCAATTTTGACTTGCTCAAGGGTCAAATTATCATCAAGGCGAATACTTTCAATACGACTATAAACTTCTGCAGGTAACTGCCAAACTTGGCCATCCATCTTAGAACGGATTTTTCCATCTAAATAGATACCATATAGCCCAACACAGCAAACACCGAGTAAGGATAATTTTAAACAGGTTGGAATAACATAAGGCTTTTTCTTCGGCTGTTGTTCATCTTGAGCCGTTTCTCGATTGTTCGACATGCTGAGTGACCATAATAATTTTTACAAGCGGTGAGATTTTACAAGAATTTTGCATAAAAGGCATGGCGTTTTAAATATTATGCATGGTTATTGCATAGAATAATCTGTTTTCTCGACATATTTATTGTATTTTTGATTTATCCCTATTTTTGCCCTTGACTCAAAGATATTTAAGGTCAATGATATGGCTATCTCTCCTATTTTGGAGTTCCCTAAAAACAAGAAAATAACAGTAAGGAGTTATTTATGCCACAGCACCATATTCTTGTTATTAACTGCGGAAGTTCATCGCTTAAATTTTCGATTATACAACCACATACAGAAGAAACATTGCTCTCTGGACTGGCGGAATGTTTACATTTACCCGAAGCAAAAATAAGTTGGAAATATCAAGGTGAAAAATACCAAGCTCAACTTGCTGAAAAAGCCAATCATGCCGATGCCCTCAATTTCGTTACCGAAAAAATTCTCTCCGACTATCCTGACCTAAAACAAAGCATTAAAGCCATTGGCCATCGTGTCACACACGGCGGTGAAAAATATTCCCAACCAACCTTAATTACGTCTGAAGTCATTGATAATCTTGCGACACTTTTTGAATTAGCGCCACTACATAATCCTGCGAATGTCATGGGGGTTAAGGCATCTCAAATTGCATTTCCACATCTTAAAGATAAAAATGTAGCTGTCTTTGATACCGGTTTCCATGCCACGCTACCGCCACATGCTTATCTCTATCCTTTGCCTATCGAATTTTATGAAAAATATGGTATTCGTCGCTACGGCTTCCATGGCATTAGCCACTACTATATCGCCTGTAAAACAGCAGAGTATCTAGGTAAACCACGTTCAGAATTGAATATGATCAGCTGTCACTTAGGTAATGGGGCGTCAATTACGGCAATTAAACATGGCGAAAGTATCGACACTTCCATGGGCTTTACCCCTTGTGAAGGGCTTGTGATGGGAACGCGTTGCGGTGATGTTGATCCTGCCTTATTAATTTATTTAAAACAGAAATTAGCACTTTCTACAGAAGAAACGAGCGATCTCATCAATAAAAAATCAGGGCTATTAGGTTTGACAGGCTCAAGCAGTGATTTTCGTTACATCACAGAAAATTATGAGAAAGATGAAAAATGCCGAGTTGCTTTAGAAGTCTATATTCACCGTCTGGTTAAATATATTGGCTCTTATGCCATGTTATTAGATAACAAACTCGATGCAGTTGTATTTACAGGTGGCATTGGCGAAAACTCTGAATTAGTACGCCGTTTGGTATTACAAAAGCTGACTATTTTAGGATTTGAATTAGACCAAGAGAGAAACCTTTCTGCTCGTTTTGGTCAGTATGGTCAAATTACATCAGATCGTTCACAACATTCAGCTTATGTTATCCCGACTAATGAAGAATTAGTGATTGCGAAATATACAGCAGAATTTGTTTAAAATAATAAAGACTGACTTCGAGAGAATCGACGTCAGTCTTTAAATTATTTATGGATTACGCTTAAACTTGCTGAAATCAGGTGCACGTTTTTCGTTAAAGGCATTGCGTCCTTCTTGACCTTCTTCTGTCATATAGAACAACATTGTGGCATTGCCTGCTAACTCTTGAAGACCTGCTTGACCATCACAGTCCGCATTTAATGCCGCTTTTAAGCAACGCAATGCAATCGGGCTGTTGCGTAGCATTTCACGACACCAACGCACGGTCTCTTTCTCTAAGTCTGCATAAGGCACAACAGTATTGACTAAGCCCATTTCTAATGCTTCTTTCGCATCATATTGACGGCATAAGAACCAAATTTCACGGGCTTTTTTCTGCCCCACGATACGAGCCATATAGCTTGCACCCCAACCGCCATCAAATGAACCTACTTTCGGACCAGTTTGACCGAAGATCGCATTTTCTGCCGCAATGGTTAAGTCGCAAAGCATATGTAACACGTGACCGCCACCAATCGCATAACCTGCCACCATTGCCACCACTGGTTTCGGACAGCTACGAATATCACGTTGGAAATCTAATACGTTTAAATGATGTACACCACTCTCATCTTTATAACCGCCGTAGTCGCCACGCACTTTTTGGTCGCCACCTGAACAGAACGCTTTTTCGCCTTGACCTGTTAGCACGATTACGCCGATTTTTTCATCAAAACGAGCATCAGAGAATGCTTGGATCATCTCTTTTACTGTTTGTGGGCGGAAGGCATTACGTACTTCAGGGCGATTAATCGTGATTTTGGCGATACCGTCAGTAGATTTGTGATAAAGAATATCGCTGTAACCTTCACTACAATCCTGCCATTGAACTGGGGCATAAAGCACATCATCTTTTGGGTTTTGCATTTTGTATTCCTTTTAGTTTAAACAAGCGGGCAGATTATACCTGAAATTTGCAAATTTTTGCCAAAATCCGACCGCTTACACTTGTAATTGATAAATTCAGCCTTATATCGTGCAAGTCTTTTTAACAAACAGGAAAACATTATGTCTTTAAATTTAGAACAAGTGAAATTAGAAAGTGTTGAAGCAAAAGGCGGATACGGAATTGGTTTGCAAATCGGTCAGCAATTATTAGGTAGCGGCTTAGATGTTGAGCCAGAAGCGGTGGTGAAAGGGATTTTCGATGTGTTAAATCAAAATCCACCAGCGTTAGATTTAAATGAAGTCACTAAAGCGTTACAAGAATTATCACAACGTGCCGAAGCGGAACAAGCCAAAGCCTTTGAAGCCTTAGCTGCAGAGGGCAAAGCGTTTTTAGAAGAAAACAAAAAACACCCGAGCGTAAAAGAAACCGAAAGCGGTTTACAGTATGAAGTGTTGGTGGAAGGTACAGGCAAAGTACCAGCTAAAACCGACAAAGTGCGTGTTCACTACACGGGTTCATTAATTGACGGCACAGTTTTTGACAGCTCAGTTAAACGTGGTACCCCAGCGGAATTTCCAGTAACTGGCGTGATTGCAGGTTGGGTGGAAGCGTTACAGATGATGCCTGTTGGCTCAAAATGGCGTTTAACCATTCCACATAATTTGGCTTATGGTGAGCGTGGTGCTGGTGCGTCAATTCCGCCGTTTAGTACATTGATTTTTGAAGTAGAACTATTAGATATCGTTTAATCTTCCTTTAACGCCCAACGTCAGTTTGGGCGTTTTCTTTTATGCGCCATCATCATTTGTGATATTTATCACATTTTCTTGTTTTTCGGCTTACAGTTGTTCACTTTTTTATAGATTTTTATGTTTGAACCAAGTATATTTGCGCACAGTTGTTAGCTGAAATAATAGGATATAAATTCATGGCTGAATTAGACTTCCACTTTGTGAATCGTCTTCATTTACAAGCAAAAAATTTTACACATCGCACCGCTATTCGCTTTCTTGAAAACCAACAATGGCAAGAGATCTCATGGCAAACATTTCAACAATATATCGACCAACTCTCTTACGCACTTTTAGCTCAAGGCATTGATGTTCAAGATAAAATTGGCATCTTTGCTAATAATATGCCCCGTTGGACAATCACCGATTTTGCTGCAATGCAAATTCGTGCTGTTGCGGTGCCAATTTATGCGACAAATACCGCCAAGCAAGTAGAATATATTCTTAATGATGCGGATATTAAAATTCTTTTTGTTGGCGATCAGGAGCAGTTTGACCAAGCCACCGAAATAGCGAACAACTGTCCACAATTAACAAAAATTGTGGCAATGAAACCGACGATTCACCTTTATCATTGTCCTATCGCTTGCTATTGGGAAGAGTTTATCCAGGTAGAACCACAAGCGGATAGATTGGCACAACGTGTTGCAGATAAACAACTTTCTGACTTGTTCACACTCATTTATACATCAGGTACGACGGGCGAGCCAAAAGGGGTAATGTTAGATTATGCCAATCTCGCACACCAACTTAAAGCTCACGATCTTGCATTAAATATCGATGATAACGATGTGTCGCTCTCATTTTTACCACTCTCTCATATTTTTGAACGTGCGTGGGTTGCCTATGTTTTCCACCGTGGCGCAACGAATTGCTATTTAGAAGATACCAATCTAGTGCGTGAAGCATTAACGGCGGTTAAGCCGACGGTTATGTGCGCTGTGCCACGCTTTTATGAAAAAATTTATACGGCTGTTTGGGACAAAGTTGAAAAAGCCCCTGTACATCGTAAAGCCTTATTCAAATGGGCGATTAATGTAGGTGAACGTTATTTTCTGGCGCAAGAACCTTCGCTTTGGCTACAACTACAGCACCGTTTGGCAAGTAAATTGGTTTTCTCAAAACTACGTGCGCTATTAGGCGGGAATATTCGCATGATGCCTTGTGGCGGTGCCAAATTAGAACCGACAATCGGCATGTTTTTCCATAGTATCGGCATTAATATCAAATTAGGCTATGGCATGACAGAAACCACCGCAACCGTCTCTTGTTGGGCAGATCACGGCTTTAATCCAAACTCAATCGGTACATTAATGCCAAATGCGGAAGTGAAAATTGGCGAAGAGAATGAAATTCTCGTCCGTGGCGGCATGGTGATGCGTGGCTATTATAAAAAACCTGAAGAAACCGCTAAAGCTTTTACTGAAGATGGCTTCTTAAAAACAGGCGATGCAGGGGAAATGGATGCCCAAGGCAATTTATTTATCACGGATCGCATTAAAGAGCTGATGAAAACATCCAATGGCAAATATATTGCGCCACAATACATTGAAGGCAAAATTGGCAAAGATAAATTTATTGAACAGATTGCCGTGATTGCAGATGCCAGAAAATATGTGTCCGCATTAATTGTGCCATGCTTTGATAGCTTAGAAGAGTATGCCAAACAGCTTAATATTAAATATCATGACAGAATGGAGTTAATCAAGCATTCCGAGATCATTCAAATGTTTGAAAAACGCATCCAAGAACTACAAAAAGAGTTAGCGAGTTTTGAGCAAATTAAAAAGTTCACTCTGCTCCCACAAGCTTTTAGCACGAAAATGGAAGAAATTACCCCGACGCTAAAATTGCGTCGGAAAGTGATTTTACAGCGTTATAAAGATCTAATTGATAAAATGTATCACTAGTTAAGCTAAATAACAATCCGCCCGTTTTACGGGCGGATTGTTATTTAAGCATACTTAAATGAAACCTAAACTAAAAATAATACAGGAATTAAATTCATCACCATCATCGTCAAAATTGACTGGATCAAGCGGGACGATCCGAAGATAAATCCGCGATTTTTGCCGTTATCAAATTTTACCAATAAATTCGCCATTGCGGTCAGGGCATAGACTTCTAGCAAGGTGAAAATCACCAAGTAAATATAGGCTGAAACAATTGAAGCGTAATGCAAGGTGATAAACCAAGGCACAACCATTCCTACCGCTAAAATTGGGCTAACGATCATCAACTGTTTGCGAGTGAGATTAATGTGTTTAGAAAAATAAGATTGCAGGGCAACCGTCATTAACCCATTGATAAATAAGACAATCGGAATTTGTTCTGGGGCGTGGAGTTTATTGTCGAACAGATAAGGGAAAATCACAAAAAACGACATCGCTACACTTAACGGCACAAACAGCATTAAATGCACAAAAATAAACTCTTTAGTGATAATTTCTCGAATTTGCCCCCAACGGAATTTAACCAAATGATTGACGCTTTCCATTTGGTAAAAAGGTTTTGCCATAAACAGAAACAGTACCGCTTCCAATAAAAAACAGCACCAAATCAATGCGTTAATCTGTTCATACTTAATAAACGGAATGGCGAGCAGTGGCGCTGCCATTGACGACATACTGGTTACCCGCAAAAACTTGCCTTGTAAGCGGGTCTTTGCCGAATATTCGTCACCAGCCAAGGCAAGCAAACAGGCTCTGGCGTTGGTGGCGAATAGGCAACTTCCCATACCAAAGCACATTGTCGCAAGCAGTAACACCGTGTAGCTTTCGGCGGACAGAAAGAAAATATACGCCACCACATCAAGCAAACAGCCGACTAACATCATTTTTGCCAAGCCGTAGCGGTCGCCTAAAATCCCTGCAAAAATAGCAAGTGCTTGGCTACAAAAGAACAGCACCGACAGCGAAAAGGCAATCTGTGCGTTGGATAAGCCTTTTTGTTGTAGGTAGATAAAAAAGACCGTTTGCATGGAGAAATACGCAAGGGTCGAAATAAAACGGCGTGTGAGTAGAAGTTTTTCTAAAGACATTTGAATATCCAAACAAGCGGTCGGATTGGCAATTTTTTTGCAAATCTGACCGCTTGCGAAATTATGCAGTACGAAGATCTTTCGGGCGAACACCTAGGACAATTAAACTTGCAAAATAACTAACAGCAGCTAATACAATTAACCACGCAAGCCAATGCACTTTTGCCCAAAAATGTAGGCTTACCCAAGTGTTGAGATCCGGTGAAAAATAGGAAACTAACGCCCCCATAATACAGGCTGAAATCAGCAATTTTAGGGTAAAAACAGCGGTTTTCATCGTGACTTTGTAAATCTTGTTTTGGACTAAACCACGATAAAGCAAACTTGCATTCACCGCTGCCGATAACGCAGATGCCATTGCCAATCCGATGAAGCCAAAAGGAATAGCAAGCAAGCCAAAACAGATGTTGCTCACGGCGGCGATAATCCCAATTTTTACGGGCGTTTTAGTGTTTTGATTCGCATAAAAACCGTTGGCAAGGATACTAATCAGCATATAGCTAATTAAGCCAAAACACATAACAGACAACGCTTTTGATGATGCAATAACGTCGTTTAATTGGAATTTACCATGCATAAACATCGTCATTATCAAGGGTTGAGCAAGGGTTAAAATACCAATCATCGCAGGAATACCGAGTAGCAACACCATTCGTACGCCCCAATCCATCGTTTGTTCAAAGTTAAACTTACGCTGTTCTTCGTTTAAATCTTTCTGTTTTGCAATGCGAGAAAGGCTCGGCAATACCACCGTCGAAATAGCGATACCAAATAGCCCAAGCGGAAATTCGATTAAACGATCGGCGTAATAAAGCCAACTAATTGAGCCTGTAACAAGGAATGATGCAATCACTTGGTTGATTAATAAGTTTAACTGCGTTACGGATACACCAAAAAGAGCGGGAATCATTAAATTACGAACCTTTTTCACCCCTTCATCATGCCAAGCCCATTTAGGTTTCACCAATAAACCTTCTTTTTTCATAAAAGGAATTTGGAATAGGAACTGCAGTAAGCCACCTAAAAATACACCCCATGCCACCGCAGTATCGGGTGAATCAAAATAAGGCGCACCATAAATAGACACAGCAATAATGCCGACATTTAATAAAACAGGAGAAAATGCCATTACCCCAAATTTGCCTATGGTATTAAGCACCGCGCCAGATAAGGCAACAAAGGTGATAAACCATAAGTAAGGAAAGGTGATTTTGAGCAAGAAAGACGCTTGTGTGAATTTTTCTGCATCAGGACCATCATTGAGCCAATCTAAAAACCACCCCGTACCAAATAGGGCAGCAATCACAGGTGAAGCGATAACACCAATAAGCGTCACGATAGTAACTAAGCCGCCAAGTGTGCCTGACACTTTCGCAATAAATTCACGGGTTTTGTCAGGATCGTTATCGGCGTTGTATTCTGCTAATACAGGGACAAAGGCTTTAGAAAATGCCCCTTCAGCAAATAAACGACGTAAAAAGTTTGGAATACGGTTGGCAAATAAGAATATATCTGCAGCTATTCCCGCCCCTAATAAATTGGCGACCACGACATCTCGAATTAAACCGAGTATGCGGGAAATGAGTGTCATACTACTGACAATCATGCCTGATCTTAGTAATTTCTTACTCACAATCTTCTCTCTTATTCTTCTTTAAAAATTGATCGGAATTTTAGCAGTTTGTTATAGGAAAATCAGAAAAAAACTGCTAAAATCCGCCCCTATCTTTTACTCAAGAACATTTCTTGTGTGAAACGATGTTATTTTCAAGCCCGTGTCTCGTTGAAAATGAATTTAAACTATCGATAGCACTGCATAAAAAAATTGTTTTTTATGTTCTTATTTTTACACAGATATTTTTAGGAGTTTGACCTTGGCTAATATCAAGTCAGCACAAAAACGTGCGGTTCAATCAGAAAAACGCCGCCAACATAACGCAAGCCAACGCTCAATGATGCGTACTTTCATCAAAAAAGTATATGCAGCAGTAGCAACTGGTGATAAAGCAGCTTCAGAAGCCGCTTTCGTTGAAATGCAAAAAGTTGTGGATCGTATGGCATCTAAAGGCTTAATCCACGCTAACAAAGCAGCTAACCACAAATCTAAATTAGCAGCTCAAATTAAAAAATTAGCGTAATTGCTTTCTAATAATCCAGTTAATTTTTAGCTGGATTATTTTTTATACATTACTTTTCCTTTATCGACTTTATAATAGATTTTAGGATTAGACATAAAAATGCCAATTAGTTTTGCTAATTGGCATTTTGATTTTGTTTGATTGCAGTTGGTAAATTGCAGAGCAATATCACGCAAACGATATTTTTGTCGATGTAAAGTTAGCGAGTACCAAAGACAACTATCGTTTTACCATGAGCAGAGATTAATCCATCATCCTCTAACATTTTTAAAATTCTACCAACCGTTTCACGTGAACATCCTACCATTTGTCCAATCTCTTGACGGGTAATTTTGATTTGCATACCTTGTGGATGTGTCATCGCATCAGGCATTTTTGCTAAATTCATGAGTGTTTGTGCAATACGACCTGTTACATCTAAGAATGCTAGATTACTGACTTGACGTGAAGTCATACGTAAACGACGAGCCATTTGTGCCGATAAATACATTAAAATGTCAGGATTGAGATGAACTAATTGCTTAAATTTTTTATAAGAAATTTCTGCAATTTCACAATTCCCTTTAGTTCTTACCCAAGCGGTTCGAGGCTGTGTTTTTTCTTCAAACAGGCTGATTTCACCTACAAATTCACCCTGACCTAAATTGGTTAATAACATCTCTTTGCCTTCATCATCCTTAATAAAGACAGAAACAGCACCACTAACAATATAAAACAACGATTCAGCATCTTCACCCGCATGAATGAGCGTATATTTGGCGGGATAACGATGAATATGGCAGTGAGTGAGAAACCACTCAACAGCAGGATCGTGAATTGAAGGTGGCGGGCTAACGCCTTCAAGTTGTGCTGTAGAGATAGAAACATCTTGCATAAAAAACCTCTATAAATCATTTATAGTTGATATAGTTTAATACTACGTAAAGAAGTGTAGCACAAATTTACAAATTCCCTAAGAAAGATTTTTTGTCCTTGATATCAATGCTTTCATGTAATTCAGACCAAACAATGACAATTTTATCTGCTTTAAGTTGTGCCAACAATTGTTCACGTTTTTCTTCAAGAGAATATTCACGAACACCGTAATCAGTACCTTCACGCAAAATATAAGAGTCAAGGACGTTGTGTAATGTATTTTCTTCGAGTTCTTGCCAAGGGATGATCATCTTTTTCCTAGTAGAATAATGGTTTGATAAATTGCCACTGTTTTTCAAAATGTTGGTGCTGATTAAAACTAAAGTTTGAGCGAACAAGACGTAGAAATTGTCCTTCACAAAAATTAACGAGATAACCTGCTAATGCTCTTTCATCAGAGAATGCTTTGTTTTCTCGTAATTTACTCATTTGTAGAATATTCACAAACTGTAGCTCTAATCCATCAAAAAATTTAGACACACGGGGTTTTAAGAGATCTTCTTCAAACATTAGCGCATGTCCTGTCAAGATTCGTGTAACCCCAGGGTTTTTTTGAGCAAACTCTAAGATTGTTTGTAAGATTGCTTTTACGGCTAATTCAGTATTAGCTTGGCGTTTACTCACATTGATATAGCTGTTTAGGGTGATCTCGATACGTTCAATCAAGGCTTCAAACATTTTAGTTTTACTTGGAAAGTATCGATATAAAGCACCTTCTGATACACCAACAGCTTTTGATAGGCGCTCAGTAGTAATTCGCTGCATTCCTTCTTCGGAATTGAGTAAACTAATTAAAACTTCAAGGACTTGTTGTTGTCTCTCTTTTACTGATTTTTTAGGCATTTTGATTACAGGTTCGATCATTGCTAGTCCTATTGCTTTCCTGAATGCCCAAAGCCACCTTCGCCGCGATCTGTTGCAGTAAACTCTTCAACAATATTAAATTGTGCTTGTACCACTGGCACAAACACCAGTTGAGCAATACGATCTCCTACTTCAATAGTAAATGGCTTATCGCTACGATTCCAAAGAGAAACCATGAGTGGACCTTGATAGTCGCTGTCAATTAAACCAACTAGGTTGCCTAACACAATACCGTTTTTATGTCCTAGCCCTGAGCGCGGTAAAATTACTGCTGCTAAGTTTGGATCAGCGATATAAATTGAAATCCCAGTTGGAATTAACACGGTCTGTCCTG
Source organism: Glaesserella australis (assembly GCF_003260095.1). Taxonomy (GTDB): domain Bacteria; phylum Pseudomonadota; class Gammaproteobacteria; order Enterobacterales; family Pasteurellaceae; genus Glaesserella; species Glaesserella australis. Next base: position 12,064 of record NZ_PTPX01000004.1, on the reverse strand, counting down.
CTTCGACGGTCAATGGCTGTTCAATTAATGCACGTAAATCCAAACCAGCTGAACCTGTTGTAGCATAAGTTGGTAAGGGAAATTCGTTTCCGATACGTTTATCTAAAATTTTTAAATCGATCTGTTTCATCATTGTCCTCTATGAATTTCTGCTTAATTTTGTTTATCTTCTAAAAATTTTTGGGGTACATCAATACTCATATTGGCATTAAAGAACCATGCACACCATGAATTTGTTGCCACATTGTTTTCAATAAAATTAACTTTTTTCTTCATAAAAACTTTGTTCTTATCAGTCAAAATTAAGTATCCAAATGTATGACAACCTAATACATCTTCTAATGGAATATTACGTTTTGCATGAACTATTGTGGATTCGCTTGCAAAATAACAAGCAATAATAGGAGGTGCAAATTTAATCCCGTGTTCAATGAGTAGTTGTCTGATATACATGGTTAATACAACATCTTCATTGTGAATCTTATTAGATGTATATTCCAACCTAATATCTTGTTTAGCTAAAATAGTATCAGGTATTGGAAATGGTATCTTAATATCAAGCTCCCTAGGTAGCTTTAATAGTTTTTTGCTCCTTAATGAAAAGCCACCATTTTGACCTTCAAAAAAATTTGATGGCATATTTTCATAGAAAGGATCACACTGTTCATTATTGTATTCTTTAAAACTCCCATCGTTGAGACGTTCATACATACAGCGAAGCGGTGCACCAATAAAATCATAATCGAAAAATTCATTTCTCCAATTATGACCATCAACTACAAAGCCATCATTTTGTACGACCAAAGCAAAGTCTGTATCAATAATATCGCCTAAAGAATATAGCAAAAAAAGGTTGTATTCTAAATAACTGAACGGCTGACAAGAAATATGTTCTACATATTCTTCCAAATGTGCGGGACGTTCAGGAGAAACAAGTAAACATTTTAGGTTTTCTTTAGGGAGCTTTTTTTGTAACTCTTCATAGCTTCGTTCTATTGCATAGGCAGAACCTTGAGCATATTCTTGATGACCTGTTACGCTAACGATAGTTATCGTGTTAGATCTATTTTCTGAAAACTGATGCATTTATTAACTCTTATTAAATGGTTGGCGATAAGATCTTACAATTTCATCTATTAGCATTTCAGCTAATTTATTTTTATTCGCAAGCGGTAAGATCTTTTCGTTGTTTTGCCAAAAGAGATGCAAAGCGTTTTGATCCTGCCCAAACACTTGTCCGCCAGAAACATCATTCGCACAAATTAAATCTAACTTTTTGCGTTGTAGCTTGCTTTTGGCATATTCAGCAACATTTTCTGTCTCCGCTGCAAAGCCAACCACAAAGGGTCGATTTTCAGTAAGATGAGCGACGTTCGCGATAATATCAGGGTTTTTCACTAATTTTAGCGTCAATTCATCGCTATCATCTGTTTTCTTGATTTTCTGCTCGGCGACCTGTTCAACACGATAATCCGCCACCGCCGCACAGCCGATAAAAATTGCATTTTGTTGTGCCAAACTTACCGCTTGTTCTGCCATTTCTTGTGCCGAAATCACATCAACACGGCAGACTTTTGGCGGTGTCACTAAATTTACGGGACCTGCAATTAAGGTGACTTTCGCACCACGTTTCGCAAAGGCTTCGGCAATCGCAAAGCCCATTTTGCCTGAGCTGTGATTGCTGATATAACGTACAGGATCGATCGCTTCTCGAGTCGGACCTGCGGTAATGACAACACTTAAATCGGCAAGATCCTGCGACTGTTTAAAATGATCTTCAATCGCAGCAAAGATCTCACTCGGCTCGGACATTCTACCTTTACCTATATCGCCACAGGCTTGAAAACCAGCGTTTGGACCGATAAGAGAAACACCCTGCTCCACCAAACTTTGCAAATTTTCTTGCACAATTGACCGCTTGTACATCTGCTGGTTCATCGCTGGAGCAAGTAAAATCGGGGCAGCGCTCGCAAGGCAAATGGTTGAAAGTAAATCGTTGCCCATACCAATGCGAAGACGGGCGATAAAATCAGCGGTCGCAGGGGCAATCACCACCAAATCTGCCCATTTCGCCAGTTCAATATGTCCCATTGCCAGCTCTGCCTGTGGGTCGAGCAACGATGTTGAAACGGCATTGCCTGAAATGGCTTGTAGCGTTAATGGTGTGACAAAGGCTTCAGCGGCAGGGGTCATTGCCACACGCACTTCAGCCCCAGCGGTTTTTAGTAAGCGGATCAGTTCAATGGTTTTGTAGGCAGCGATACCGCCAGTAATACCGATCAGGATTTTTTTGGTTGTGAGCATTTTATATTACCTAAGTATCACTCGTAGGGGCGGGGTTTATCCCCGCCCGTCATAAAATTTATATGTTTTTGGGCGGAGATAAACTCCGCCCCTACGAATAAGAGAAGGAAAATTTTCTATTATTCTACGCAAATAGGTACTCACTCACAATGCCCGATTTTTGCGATCTCTGTCGAAAAAATCTGAAAAGCCTTTTGAATCAAGCGAGAAAGATTCTTATGCTTTTGCTACTTTTTATTTGATTGAGCAAAAAATATGAAATCTAGTTCAACAGAACTCATGCCAAGAGAAAAATTACTCCAATTTGGTGTTGAAGCATTAAGTGATTCAGAATTACTTGCTATTTTTTTACGGACAGGAATTAAAGGTACACCCGTGATGGAATTGTCTGAAAGTGTATTAGAAGCCTTCGGATCGCTAAGGGGATTACTTTCAGCGAAGCTAGAAGATTTTTGTCAAATCAAAGGATTGGGACAAGCGCAGTATGTACAGCTTCAAGCAACGAAAGAGATGACTAAGCGTTACCTTTCCCAACAGATGCAAGTCAATGAAATGGTCAGTAGCCCTTATTTAGCGGTGATGTATTTTCAATCAGAGTTAGAATCTTGGGAAAGAGAAGTATTTATGGTGATCTTTTTGGATAATCAGAATCGCCTGATCAAAACAGAAAAAATGTTTTACGGCACGATTAACCAGGCTTCCGTTCACCCCCGTGAAATTATCAAAGAAGCCTTAAAATGCAATGCGGCAGCGATTTTGGTTGCACACAATCACCCTTCAGGAAATTGTATCCCAAGTGAAGCGGATCGTTATCTTACTCGCAAAATTGAGATGGCGTGTGATTTAGTGGATATTCGTTTTGTGGATCACATTATTGTGGGTAAAGGCGATTATTTTTCATTCGAAGAAGAGAAGTTTGAACAGGAAAATTGCGAAATTTCCCCTTGTTTAGATGAATTAAAGCAAGTATAATCCACAGCCTTTAAAATAGTCTGTGGGTCGGGTGTTTGTACCTGACGAGGTCGTCAGATTGAGTTGAGCCTTTCTGATCGCCCGAACCATTTAGCTTAAGCTTAAGTAATATCGGAGAATTGAAAATGTCTAGAGTCTGTCAAGTAACAGGCAAGCGTCCAGCAGTTGGTAACAACCGCTCACACGCAATGAATGCGACTAAACGTCGTTTTCTTCCAAACCTTCACACTCACCGTTTCTGGGTTGAGAGCGAAAACCGTTTCGTAACTTTACGCTTAACAGCGAAAGGTATGCGTATTATTGATAAAAAAGGCATCGATGCAGTATTAGCTGAAATCCGTGCTCGTGGCGAAAAAATCTAAGGAGCTAACAAATGGCAGCTAAAGGTAATCGCGAGAAGATCAAATTAGTTTCTACTGCTGAAACTGGTCACTTCTACACAACAACAAAAAACAAACGTAATATGCCAGAAAAAATGGAAATCAAAAAATTTGATCCAGTTGTGCGTAAACACGTTGTTTATAAAGAAGCAAAAATCAAATAATTTGCTTTATCTCTTTAAGAACCCAGCGAAAGCTGGGTTTTTTATTTTTAACATACTCATTTTTGATGATTGATGTAAAAAAGGCTTTTCTTTATCAAAAAAAGGGGTACTATGTGCCGTTCTCAAATACAACCCATGTTTGAGACGATGTTTCCAACCTATCCCGTTCTGGGAACTGATAGGGTAAAAACAAAAAAGCTGAAACGCTTTTTTAATAAGTAGCGAGTCAAATGCCCCATGGCATCTTATCTCTCAGGATAAGAAAGCTTAGGCTTCCCGCAAGGCACCCGACTTATTTTTTTAACCTCTTATAGAAGGTCTATTTTCAAATGACAACAACTCCTGTAAATCCAATCCAACAAGCAACCAATGAATACTACTTAACTCGCCAAAACGAAATGGAATCGAATGTACGTAGTTATCCTCGCAAGTTACCGCTTGCGATTGCCAAAGCACAAGGCTGTTGGGTAACTGATGTCGAAGGCAACGAGTATTTAGATTGTTTGGCTGGTGCAGGGACTTTAGCACTCGGACACAATCACCCTGCCGTAATTCAGGCAATTCAAGATGTATTAGCAAGCGGTTTACCGCTGCACACCCTTGATTTAACCACGCCACTCAAAGACGCATTCACTGAAGAATTGCTCTCTTTCTTCCCGAAAGGCGAATACCTCTTACAATTCTGTGGTCCTTCAGGTGCGGACGGCACGGAAGCCGCGATTAAATTAGCTAAAACCTACACAGGTCGTGGCAATGTGATTGCATTCTCGGGCGGTTATCACGGTATGACGCACGGCTCACTTTCAATGACGGGCAACTTAAATGCGAAAAATGCGGTGCAAAACTTAATGGCTGGCGTGCAGTTTATGCCATATCCACACGAATATCGTTGTCCGTTAGGTATTGGCGGCGAAGCAGGGGTTGATGCTTTAACCTATTACTTCGAGAACTTTATCGAAGATGTAGAAAGCGGTGTGGTAAAACCTGCAGCGGTTATCCTTGAAGCAATTCAAGGGGAAGGCGGCGTGGTAACAGCACCTGTGAAATGGTTACAAAAAATCCGTGAAGTGACCAAAAAACACGGTATCGTGTTGATTTTAGACGAAGTTCAAGCGGGTTTCTGCCGTTCAGGTAAGATGTTCGCCTTTGAACACGCAGGAATTGAGCCAGATGTTGTTGTGATGTCGAAAGCTGTTGGTGGTAGCTTACCGCTTGCGGTGTTAGCGATTAAGAAAGAGTTCGATGCGTGGCAACCTGCAGGACACACAGGCACATTCCGTGGCAACCAGTTAGCAATGGCAACAGGTTATGCGTCTCTTAAAATTATGCGTGAGCAAAACTTAGCGAAAAATGCTCAAGAGCGTGGTGATTTCTTAAAAGCCGAGTTGCAAAAATTAGCTCAAACTTACCCTTGTATCGGCAACGTACGTGGTAAAGGGTTGATGATGGGGATCGAAATTGTGGACGAACGTCAGCCACAAGATCGTATCGGTTCATACCCAGCAGACGGCGGATTAGCCGCAGAAATCCAAAAAGCGTGCTTTAAAAATAAATTGTTGTTAGAGCGTGGCGGTCGTGGCGGTAACGTTGTGCGTATCCTTTGCCCATTAATCATCACCCAAGCAGAATGTGAAGAAATGATCAAACGTTTCAGCAAGTCTGTGGCGGATGCGTTGAAAGTGGTGCGTGGGTAATTAAACATTTTCCCCTTTATTTATGTATCGATAAAGACATTTCCCCCTTTGAAAAAGGGGGATTAAGGGGGATTTTAAAATGTTAATTTTCATACAAAACGATTAAAAATCCCCCCTAGCCCCCCTTTTTCAAAGGGGGGAATTTATAAATGGATAGGATAAACAAAATGACAACTCTCGCTCAACACAAACAAGCCCTTTTCTGCAACGATGCACAATCCATTGCAGATTACCAAAAATCAATGCAAACCGCCGTGCAAGCGGTAAGCAACTGGCTACAAAATGAAAAAATGTACACGGGCGGTAGCATTAAACAGCTCCGTTCAGAAATTGCTTTCAATCCGTCAAAAGACGGCTTAGGCGTGGAAAAATCCTTAGATCGTTTAATCGAACTGTTCTTAAACAAAAGCCTGAAAGTACATCACCCACACTCACTGGCTCACTTACATTGTCCGACAATGGTCGCCAGCCAAATTGCCGAAGTGTTAATCAACGCCACCAATCAATCAATGGACTCGTGGGATCAAAGCCCAGCAGGTTCATTAATGGAAGTGCAACTGATCGAATGGTTGCGTGAAAAAGTTGGCTACGGCAAAGGACAAGCGGGTGTTTTCACTTCAGGCGGTACACAATCAAACTTAATGGGCGTATTGCTTGCCCGTGATGCGTGCATTGCGAAGCACTGGAAAAACGCTGACGGCACAGAATGGTCGGTGCAACGTGATGGTATTCCGCCTGAAGCAATGCACAAAGTGAAAGTGGTTTGTTCAGAAAATGCTCACTTCTCGGTGCAAAAAAATATGGCGATGATGGGAATGGGCTTCCAATCTGTTGTAACCGTGCCTTGTAATGAAAATGCTCAAATGGATCCAAATGCACTCGAAGCTACCTTAGCCAAGCTCTATTTGGAAGACAAAATCGTGGCTTGTGTCGTGGCAACAGCAGGTACAACAGATGCAGGGGCAATCGATCCGCTGAAAGCGATCCGTGCGATCACCAACAAATTCGGCGTATGGCTACACGTCGATGCCGCGTGGGGCGGTGCATTGTTACTCTCTAACGAATACCGCCACTTGCTTGACGGCATTGAATTAACCGACTCTATCACCCTCGACTTCCACAAACACTTTTTCCAAAGTATCTCTTGTGGGGCGTTCTTGTTGAAAGACGAAAAAGAGTACCGCTACATTGACTACAAAGCGGACTATCTCAATTCCGAATATGACGAAGAACACGGCGTGCCGAATTTGGTCTCAAAATCATTACAAACCACCCGCCGTTTTGACGCATTAAAATTGTGGTTTACCGTTGAAGCACTAGGCGAAAACCTATACGGCTCAATGATCGATCATGGCGTTAAACTCACCCGTGATGTTGCCGACTACATCAAAGCGACTGACGGCTTAGAATTGTTGGTTGAACCGCAATTTGCCTCTGTCTTATTCCGAGTTGTACCAAAGGGCTATCCAACGGAATTTGTCGATACGCTCAACCAAAACGTGGCAGATGAACTCTTTGCCCGTGGTGAAGCCAATATCGGCGTGACTAAAGTCAATAACGTTCAATCGTTAAAAATGACCACCCTAAGCCCAATCGCCACCCTTGAAAACGTCAAAGCCTTGTTAGACCAAGTGTTAAACGAAGCAGAACGTATTAAAGATGCGATTGCCAAAGGGGAATATACTCCGGCGATTGATTAATTGTTTTAAAATGTAAGCGGTCAGATTTTGGAAATTTTTGTTCCAAACTGACCGCTTGTATTTTCGGCAGAAAGTTTGCTAATTTGTTACAGATGAGTAATCAAAAAATTAGCAAAAAATGATGTTTTTGCAATCAGATTTCTCGTATTTGATCTAGGTCATATCTCTCTCAAAGTCTTTTAAAATCTTCAAGCGTTCTTACTCCAAATGAGCAATAATTTCCCTAGTTAAAATTAATCTTAAGAGGAAGCTATTATGGCTCAACACACACAAACAGCGCCAGTCTATGATGCGCAAAAAGAAGTAAATGAACTTGTTGAAAAAGGCTTGAAAGCGTTAGATGAATTTCGCTTACTAGATCAAGAACAAGTGGACTATATTGTCGCAAAAGCATCCGTTGCTGCTCTCAATAAACACGGTGTTCTAGCATTACACGCTGTAGAGGAAACAGGGCGTGGAGTGTTTGAAGATAAAGCCACGAAAAATCTGTTTGCCTGTGAATATGTCGTGAATAATATGCGGCATTTGAAAACTGCAGGGGTGATTAGTGAAGACGATGTAACTGGCATCACCGAAATAGCTGATCCAGTCGGAGTCGTCTGCGGCATTACACCAACCACCAACCCAACTTCAACCACCATCTTCAAAGCATTAATTGCTCTTAAAACCCGTAATCCTATTGTCTTTGCCTTCCACCCTTCTGCCCAACAATGCTCGGCTCATGCTGCTCAGATCGTTTATGATGCAGCTGTGGCTGCAGGAGCACCTGAAAATTGTATTCAATGGATCAAAACGCCTTCAATGGATGGCACTTCACTCCTTATGAAGCATAAAGGTATTGCAACCATTCTTGCCACAGGCGGAAACGCAATGGTCGAAGCGGCGTATTCTTGCGGTAAACCAGCGTTAGGCGTAGGAGCGGGGAATGTGCCAGCCTATGTAGAGAAAACGGCAAAATTGAAACAAGCGGTTTATGACATTGTGATGTCAAAATCTTTTGATAACGGTATGATTTGTGCTTCTGAACAAGCGGCGATTGTCGACAAAGAAATTTACGATGATTTCATCAAGGAGATGCAATCTTACGGCGTTTATTTGGTGAATAAAAAAGAGAAAGCCTTGCTTGAAAAATACATTTTTGGGGTCGATAAAGCCGATAAAATGAGCTGTTCAGGCGCAAAATTAAATTCAGCGGTGGTAGGTAAACCAGCCGCTTGGATTGCAGAACAAGCGGGCTTTTCTGTACCACAAAATACCAATATCTTGCTTGCCGAATGTAAAGAAGTGGGTGAAATTGAACCGCTTACCCGTGAGAAACTTTCTCCTGTGCTTGCGTTACTAAAATCAGATTCAACCGAACACGGTTTAGCGTTGTCAGAAGCGATGGTCAATTTCCATGGTTTAGGACACTCGGCAGCCATTCATACTCAAAATAAAGAATTAGCCAAAACCTTCGGTGAGCGTGTTAAAGCAATTCGTGTGATTTGGAATTCACCATCGACTTTTGGCGGTATCGGCGATGTGTATAACTCTTTCTTGCCTTCATTGACCTTAGGTTGTGGCTCTTACGGTAAAAACTCCGTGAGCAACAACGTCAGTGCATTTAATCTATTAAATATCAAACGTGTGGGCAGACGGAGAAACAATATGCAGTGGTTTAAAGTACCATCAAAAATCTATTTTGAGCGTGATTCCATTCAATATCTCAAATCAATGGTCGGGGCAGAAAAAGTGATGATCGTAACCGACAGATCAATGGTTGATCTTGGCTTTGTGGATCGCATTACCGAACAACTTCGCCTACGCCGTAATAAAGTAACTTATCAACTCTTTGCAGATGTTGAGCCAAACCCAAGTTTAGACACAGTAAAACGTGGTACAGAACTCATGCGTAGCTTCCAGCCTGACACCATTATTGCGTTAGGCGGCGGTTCACCAATGGACGCAGCGAAAATTATGTGGTTATTCTATGAACAGCCTGAAGTCGATTTCCGTGATTTAGTGCAGAAGTTTATGGACATTCGTAAACGTGCCTTTAAATTCCCACAATTAGGACGCAAAGCGAAATTTGTCGGTATTCCAACCACATCAGGTACAGGCTCAGAAGTAACACCGTTTGCGGTGATTACTGACGGCGATATTAAATATCCGCTTGCGGACTATTCATTAACTCCAACCGTGGCGATTGTCGATCCTGCGTTAGTGATGTCTGTGCCTTCACACGTTGCTGCCGATACAGGTTTAGACGTTTTAACCCACGCTACAGAAGCCTATGTTTCTATTCTTGCTAACGACTATACGGACGGTTTAGCTTTACAGGCAATCAAATTAGTGTTTGAAAACTTAGAGAAATCGGTGAAACAGTTTGATGAAGTCGCTCGTGAGAAAATGCACAATGCATCAACCATGGCGGGTATGGCGTTTGCCAATGCATTCTTAGGTATTTGCCACTCAATGGCACACAAAATCGGCGGTAAATTCCACACCGTTCATGGACGCACTAACGCCATTTTACTGCCGCACGTCATTCGCTATAACGGTACTCGCCCAACCAAAGTAGCAACGTGGCCAAAATACACGGATTATGTCGCTGATGTGCGCTATCAAGATATTGCGAAAATGTTGGGCTTACCCGCTTCCACACCAGCGGAAGGGGTAGAGTCTTACGCCAAAGCAGTACACGATCTGGCAGTACGTTGTGGGGTGAAAATGTCGCTGAAAGATCAAGGGGTAGATGAAAAAGCCTTCCTTGATGCTCGCCGTGAGTTAGCTCTCAATGCGTTTGAAGATCAATGTACACCAGCTAACCCACGTTTAGCGATGGTGGCGGATATGGAAGAGATAATGACAAAAGCGTATTACGGTCAGTAATTTTTTGTCAGATTTAATCAGCAAGCGGTCAGATTCGTAAAAAATTTTGCAAATCTGCCCGCTTTTTGTATTAAAGCATTGATCTTTTCTTGAGTTTTGGCTTTAATGCTTGCCCGATTTTGATTTTCCTAATTTTGAATAGATAGAGGCAATTATGGCAGAAAGTTTTAGCGTAACACGTCGTTTTTTCGACGATAAAAATTATCCACGAGGTTTCTCTCGTCATGGTGATTACACTATTCGTGAATCTCAAACCTTAGAGCAGTTTGGCCAAGCATGTTTAGCCTTAGAAAATGGTGAGCGTAAACCTACAACCGAGGAAGAAAAGCAATTTGTTGCTGTCGTCAAAGGTGAGCGTGAAGCAGAAACTTTCCTTGAGAAAGTATGGCTAAAATATCGTAGCTTAACCAGTCAAACTAAGCGTATTTATACGCTGTCTGGTGATGTGAGTGGCGATATTGGTAGCGACGATTCTGCAGAATAATAGGTGTTGGGAAGGCTTGAAAAAGCCTTTTCTTTTTTCTCTTTTTTAATGATATTCCAATGACGTTACCAATTCATCAATATCCTGAACTATTAGTAAAAAAGAAAGCGAATCTGACCGCTTTACTTTCCCCTTTTAATGCCCCCGAGCTTGAAGTGTTTGCTTCCGACACTAGCCATTTCCGTCTGCGAGCAGAGTTTCGTGTTTGGCACGAGAACGGCGATCTCTATCACATTATGTTTGATCCTACGACAAAACAGCGTTATCGGGTCGATCAATTTCCTATCGCCAGCCAGCTTATCAATCGAATGATGACGGTGCTAATTGCCGAAATTAAGGGTAATGATTGGCTTACTCACAAACTATTCCAAATTGATTATTTAAGCACATTAAGCGGGCAGATTGCGGTTTCTATGCTTTATCATAAACTGCTGACGGAAGAATGGGTTGAACAAGCAAAACTTCTCAAACAGCGTTTAACGGGCTATGGCTTTGATGTACAACTTATCGGGCGAGCTACCAAGCAGAAAATTGCGTTGGATTGTGATTATGTGGAAGAAGCCTTGAGTGTGGACGGCAAAACCTATCGCTATCGCCAAGTGGAAAACAGTTTTACCCAACCAAATGGTAAGATGAATATCAAGATGTTGGAATGGGCGAGAGCTTGTACCGCCAATAGTCAGGGGGATTTGTTGGAGCTGTATTGCGGTAATGGCAATTTCTCTATTGCATTGGCAAGCCAGTTCCGTAAGGTGTTGGCGACCGAGATTTCCAAATCATCAGTGGAGTCGGCGCAATATAACATTGAGATAAACGGCGTTGAGAATCTGCAGATTATCCGAATGTCTGCAGAAGAGTTTACCCAAGCGATGAACGGCGTGCGTGAGTTTTACCGCTTGCGTGGCGTGGATTTGAAACAGTACGATTGCAATACGATTTTTGTTGATCCGCCACGGGCTGGGTTGGATCAAGCCACATTGGATATGGTGCAAGGTTACGAGCGGATTCTCTATATTTCTTGTAATCCACATACTTTAGCGGAGAATTTACAACAATTAAGCCAAACGCATCGCATTGAACGTTGTGCTTTATTCGACCAATTCCCTTATACCGAACATATAGAAAGTGGTGTTTGGTTGATTAGAAAAGCATAATCAGGTGAAAAATAGAACATTTAACCGTTTTGAATGATTTTGTGCTTGACCGACAAGGCGGTTATCTATATCATTTCGCCTGTTTTCAGCGGAGGAATGGCAGAGCGGTTGAATGCACCGGTCTTGAAAACCGGCGAGGGTTAACGCCCTCCGTGAGTTCGAATCTCACTTCCTCCGCCACTGAATATACAACCTGTTGATAAGTTATTATCAGCAGGTTTTCACTCTCAAGAGTAAATGAAATATAAAAATAGCTTTCAACCTGGAGGAATGGCAGAGCGGTTGAATGCACCGGTCTTGAAAACCGGCGAGGGTTAACGCCCTCCGTGAGTTCGAATCTC
>NZ_PTPX01000011.1 GCF_003260095.1 Glaesserella australis | reverse complement strand
TTATCGCCACGATTAAATTGTTCTTTAGCCATTGTAAAGTTTCCTTTGTTGATGAAATCCCATAGCACACAATGTGCTATGGAGTTTTAAAAGTTAAAAATTATTTTTTACGCGCTTCAATTACTGCTGCAGCCACACTTGCTGGTGCTTCAGCATATTTTAACGGTTCCATTGAGTATGATGCACGACCTTGAGTTTGTGAACGTAAGTCTGTTGCATAACCAAACATTTCTGAAAGTGGAACTTCAGCATTGATCTTAACAACGAACTCGTTCGCTTCTTGACCGTTTACCATTGCACGACGACGGCTTAAGTCACCGATAACGTCACCGACGTAATCTGGTGGAGTTTCAACTTCAACCTTCATGATTGGCTCAAGAAGAACTGGGTTTGCTTTAGCGAACGCTGCTTTGAATGCTAATGACGCTGCTAATTTGAACGCTAATTCTGATGAGTCAACATCGTGGTATGAACCGAAGTGTAAACGTACACCTAAATCCACTACTGGATAACCCGCTAATGGACCAGATTTAAGTTGTTCTTGGATACCTTTATCAACCGCAGGGATATATTCACCAGGGATTACACCACCTTTGATTTCGTTTACGAACTCATATCCTGGACCTTCAGCGTCTAATGGATATAAGTCGATAACAACATGACCGTATTGACCACGACCACCTGATTGTTTTGCGTGTTTACCTTCAACATCATTAACACGAGTACGGATAGTTTCACGGTAAGATACTTGTGGTTTACCGATGTTAGCTTCCACCTTGAACTCACGTTTCATACGGTCAACGATGATGTCTAAGTGTAACTCACCCATACCAGAGATGATAGTTTCGCCAGATTCTTCATCAGTGTGAACACGGAATGAAGGGTCTTCTTGTGCTAAACGACCTAATGCTAAGCCCATTTTCTCTTGGTCAGCTTTAGTTTTTGGTTCTACCGCTACAGAGATTACTGGCTCTGGGAATTCCATACGCTCAAGGATGATTGGTGCATCTTGCGCACATAATGTGTCACCAGTACCTACATCTTTTAAGCCGATAGCTGCAGCGATGTCGCCCGCGCGAACTTCTTTAATTTCATCACGTTTATTAGCGTGCATCTGTACGATACGACCAAAACGTTCACGTTTTTGTTTTACAGAGTTATAAACTGTATCACCAGAATTGATTACACCTGAGTACACACGGAAGAACGTTAAGTTACCTACGAATGGGTCAGTTGCAATTTTGAATGCTAATGAAGAGAATGGTTCATCATCGCTTGCATGACGCTCACCTGGTGTACCGTCTTCATTGATACCATCAATTGCTGGAATATCTGTTGGTGCTGGTAAGTAGTCAATTACCGCGTCAAGCATTGCTTGAACACCTTTGTTTTTGAATGCAGAACCACAGCAAACAGGGATTACTTCACCTGCTAATACGCGTTGGCGTAATGCTGATTTGATTTCTTCTTCAGTTAATTCTTCACCAGAGAAGAATTTTTCCATTAATTCTTCAGATGCTTCTGCTGCTGCTTCAACAAGGTTGTTACGCCATTCTTCACAGTCTGCAAGCATATCTGCTGGTACATCTTCGTAAGTGAAGGTCATACCTTGGTCAGCTTCGTTCCAGTTGATCGCTTTCATTTTGATTAAATCAACTACGCCTTTGAAGTTTTCTTCAGCGCCGATTGGAAGTTGAAGCGGAACAGAGTTACCACCTAAACGGGTTTTGATTTGTTCAACAACGCGTAAGAAGTTTGCACCAGTACGGTCCATTTTGTTTACAAACGCAATACGTGGTACTTTATATTTGTTAGCTTGACGCCATACTGTTTCAGATTGTGGTTGAACACCACCAACCGCACAGTAAACCATTACCGCACCGTCAAGAACACGCATTGAACGTTCTACTTCGATAGTGAAGTCCACGTGTCCCGGAGTATCGATAACGTTGATACGGTGTTGTGGGTATTGTTGTGACATACCAGACCAGAACGCTGTGGTTGCAGCTGAGGTGATTGTAATACCACGCTCTTGTTCTTGTTCCATCCAGTCCATTGTCGCTGCACCATCGTGAACTTCACCGATTTTGTGACTTACGCCTGTGTAGAAAAGGATACGCTCTGAGGTAGTTGTTTTACCTGCGTCAATGTGAGCACTGATACCGATATTACGGTAGCGCTCAATGGGAGTTGTACGAGCCATTATTATTACCTTATTTGGAATCTAATGTAAATTTATATAGTAATAGGCTTCATCGCAAATTTTGAGATGAAGCCTACAAAAATCAAAAGCTTATTACCAACGATAGTGAGCAAACGCTTTGTTAGCTTCAGCCATACGGTGAACGTCTTCACGTTTTTTCACTGCTGAGCCTTTGTTATCTGCTGCATCTGATAATTCGTTAGCTAAACGAAGTGCCATTGATTTGTCACCACGTTTACGTGCTGCTTCAACGATCCAACGCATTGCTAATGCGTTACGACGAGTTGGACGAACTTCTACTGGTACTTGGTAAGTAGAACCACCAACACGACGAGATTTAACCTCAACAGTTGGGCGCACGTTCTCAAGTGCGATTTCGAATGCTTCTAACGCATCTTTACCAGAACGTTGAGCTAATGTTTCTAACGCACCGTAAACGATTGATTCTGCGATAGATTTTTTACCATCAACCATTAAAACGTTGATGAATTTTGCAAGTAATTCTGAACCGAACTTCGGATCTGGAAGAATTTTGCGTGGTTCAATACTACGACGACGTGGCATTGCAATTTCTCCGTATTATAAATCTTCAGGATATCCAAAACTCATCTTTTGCGATTAAATCGCCTTTGACTGGAGTTTATGGTTTAAATATTAATTTAGACGTTTGGCCTTACTTAACGGAGAACCATTAAGACTTAGGACGTTTAACGCCGTATTTAGAACGACCTTGTTTACGGTCTTTAACGCCTGCACAGTCAAGTGCACCACGTACAGTGTGATAACGCACACCCGGTAAGTCTTTAACACGACCGCCACGGATTAATACAACACTGTGCTCTTGAAGGTTGTGACCTTCACCACCGATATAAGAAGTTACTTCAAAACCATTGGTTAAGCGGATACGACATACTTTACGTAACGCTGAGTTTGGTTTTTTAGGAGTTGTAGTGTATACACGAGTACACACACCACGTTTCTGCGGGCAAGCCTCTAATGCAGGAACGTTGCTTTTTACAACCTTTTTCACACGCGGTTTGCGTACTAGCTGGTTGATAGTTGCCATTAATAAAGCTCCAGTTAAAATAAAAAACAATAAAAAAGCCTTTCATAGACGAAAGGACGGTGAATTTTAAAGCGAGTGAGAAATCCTGTCAAGCGCTTTAATCTTCTACCTTTTGATCTGATAAATAGCGCCAATAAGATTATTTTTTTATAATGCCCATCTCTATATATTATTTCAATGTAAAGTAAAGGTACCTTTCATGACCCAAATGAAAATTGGCGTTTTATTAGCAAACCTTGGTACGCCTGATGAGCCAACAACACCCGCAGTAAAACGCTATTTAAAGCAATTCTTGAGCGATCCACGCGTTATTGATTTACCTAAATGGAAATGGCAATTTATCTTAAATTTTATGGTATTACCAAAACGTGCCCCGAAAGTCGCCGAAGCCTACAAAGGCATTTGGACGAATGAAGGATCACCACTCCTTTCTATCTCTCGCCAGCAACAAAAAGCGATACAAGACTACTTCAATGCACAAGGTAAAAATGTCGTGGTGGAACTAGGGATGAGTTATGGCAACCCAAGCATTGAAAGTGCCGTTGATCGCCTAACCAAACAAGGTGTAGAAAAAATCATCGTATTGCCACTTTACCCACAATACAGCTCAACCACCACCGCGTCCGTCTTTGATGCTTTTGCTCGTGGCTTAACCCAACAAAAGCGGGTCGTTCCTTTTGAATTTATCCATAGCTACCACAACGATCCGTTATATATCAAAGCCTTAGCTAATACCGTTCAACTTGAACAAGATGAACTCTTACTGTTCTCATTTCACGGCATTCCCGCTCGTTACGAAAGCGAGGGGGATTTTTACGCTAGCCAATGCCGAGAAACCGCTCGTTTAGTGGCAGAAACTTTAGGCTTAAATGAACATCAATGGTTCCTTTCGTTCCAATCCCGTTTTGGCAGTGAAGTTTGGCTACAACCTTACACGGACGAAACCCTTTCAGGTTTCCCAGCGAAAAATATCAAAAAAGTTGCCGTGATTTGTCCAGGCTTCTCAGCAGACTGTTTAGAAACCATTGAAGAAATCGCCGAAGAAAACCGTGAAAACTTTGAACACGCAGGCGGCGAAAGCTATCGCTATATTCCTGCATTAAATGCAACAGACGATCACATTCAAGCGTTGGTCAAATTGATTGAAGCGAAAATGGCTGCCTAATGAAATGGCAAACCAATAGCTGAACTTACAAGCGGTAAGATGGACTAAGTTTTTTGCAAATATTTAGTCACATCTTACCGCTTGTTTTTCAAGGAGATATTATGAAAAAATCCCTTTCCGTGAGTTTACTTGCACTCACGCTAGGCTTAACCGCCTGCACCACCAAACAATACCAAAGCACCTTAACAGAAGGTATCGACAACGGCGTTGCTCCGCAGCACGATTTTTATCGCTATGTAAACGGCAAATGGTTAGAAACTGCTCAAATCCCAGCAGATCGCACCTCGTGGGGAACCCTTGCTGAACTGAATGAACTCAATGAAAAACGCTCTGTGGCGTTGTTGCAAGCGGTGATTTCCGATCCGAATTTTGCTAACGATCCTAAAGCTCAACGCTTAAAAGCACTCTATCAAAGTTATACGGATTTAGACGCCCGTGAGAAATTGGGGCTAACGCCTATTCAAGCGGATTTAGCCAAAATTGATCAGATCCAAACCATTGCCGATTTAACGCAATATCTTATCAATGAAACCAAGCAGGGCAATGAAATGTTGTTCGGCTGGTCGGTCTTTGCCCATTTGAAAAACTCTCGCCAAAATGCGATCTATTTCAGCAATGATAGCTTAGGGTTGAGCAACGACTATTATCAAAAAGATACCCCTGAAAACCGCAAAACCTTGCAACTTTATCAAGATTATGTGGCACAAATGCTCACTTTTGCCAAAGTCAAAAATCCACAGCAAAAAGCCAAAGCGATTGTGGCGTATGAAAAGGCTATCGCCAAAACGCTCTTTACCAACGAGCAACGTCGAGATATTCAAAAACGCTATAACCCTTTATCAATCAATGCGTTAGCTAACGCAAGTAAGCAAATTAATCTAGCCGATTATCTCAACGCCGTTGGGGTGAACACGGACGAAGTGATTGTGTGGGAGCCGAATTTCTTAAAACAGTTTGATACGCTTATCAATCCGCAAAATCTGGCGGTGATTAAGGATTACTTGCGTTTTAAAACGGTCTCCAATGCGTCCACCTATTTGAATAAAGCCTTAGATGATGCCAATTTTGCGTTTTACGGGCAAAAATTGGTGGGGCAGAAACAGCAACGTCCATTGGATAAACGTGCGTTACGTTTAGTTAATAACCAAATCGGGCAAGAGTTCGCTCAATTTTATGTGGAAAAATTCTTCCCAGCGACCGCCAAAAAAGATCTATTGGAAATGGCGAGTTACTTGGTCAAAGCCTATCATCAGCGTATCGACAATTTAAGTTGGATGTCGGCGGAAACCAAAGCGAAAGCCAAAGTGAAGTTGGATAAATTTATCGTTGAAGTGGGCTATCCGAACAAATGGAAAGATTATAGCCAACTGACCTTAAAGACCGCAGAGCAAGGCGGTTCGCTCTACGGCAACTTGCGTGAAATTGCCAAATGGAACTATCAGGAAGCCTTGAGCAAGGTCGGCAAACCAGTCGATTTAAGTGAATGGGGAATGTTGCCGCAGGTGGTCAATGCGTCATACAGCCCGTTGATGAACCGCATTGTGTTCCCAGCAGGGATTTTGCAAGCACCGCTTTACGATATGCACGCAGATCCTGCGGTCAATTTCGGGGCTATCGGGGCGATTATCGGACACGAAATCACACACGGCTTTGACGACAGTGGCTCAAAATTTGACGGAGACGGTAATCTCAAAGAGTGGTGGACAGCAGAAGATCGCCAAAAATTTGAAGCCCTTGCGGACAAATTAGTGGCACAGTTCGACAAATTTGAAGTTGCCCCGAAAGTGTTCGTAAATGGACGTTTCACTTTAGGTGAAAACATCGCCGATCTCGGCGGATTAAGTATCGCCTATGACGCACTCAAATTGTATGAACAAGATCACGGCACTACGCCAACGTTGGAAAATCTCACGCCAGATCAACGTTTCTTTATGAGCTGGACACGTTCGTGGCGAAACAAAGCAACGGTTCAAGCCCTTACTCACCAAGTAAAAAGCGACCCACACGCACCGGGTCAATACCGAGCCTTTGCTCCTGTGTTGAACATTTCAGGCTTCCACAAAGCGTTTAACACCAAACAGGGCGATGCAATGTATCGTCCGATTAATGAAAGGGTGCAGATTTGGTAGTATTCAGATTTGAGATAAATAAAAATAGCGCCTAACAGCGCTATTTTTTATTCTTAAATAAGATTATTTCAAGCCTAATTTCTTCTCAAGGTAGTGGATATTTGTACCACCTTGGCGGAAGTTTTCATCAGCTAAAATTTGTTTGTGTAGTGGAATGTTCGTCTTAATACCTTCAACAATGGTTTCGGACAAGGCATTTTCCATACGGCGAATCGCAATATCACGATTTTCTGCGAAGGTAATCAATTTACCGATCATTGAATCGTAATGTGGCGGTACGGAATAACCTGCGTAAATATGGGAATCCCAACGAACGCCCAAACCGCCCGGTACGTGTAAACGGGTGATTTTCCCCGGTGACGGTAAGAATGTGCTTGGGTCTTCCGCATTAATACGGCATTCCATTGCGTGTCCACGCACTTTGATATCTTCTTGTTTAATTGAAATTGGTAAACCTGCCGCAACACGAAGTTGCTCTTTTACAAGGTCAACACCTGTAATCATCTCAGTGACAGGGTGTTCTACTTGTAAACGGGTATTCATTTCAATGAAATAGAACTCGCCATTTTCAAATAAGAATTCAAAAGTACCTGCACCACGATAACCGATTTCACGGCAAGCATTGGCACAACGTTCACCGATGAATTTACGCAATTCAGGGGTAATACCTGGTGCTGGCGCTTCTTCGACAACTTTTTGGTGGCGACGTTGCATTGAGCAATCACGTTCAGCAAGGTAAACTGCATTGCCGTGAGTGTCGGCTAGAACTTGAATTTCGATATGGCGTGGATTTTCAAGGTATTTTTCCATATAAACCATATCATTATTAAATGCCGCTTTCGCTTCTGCTTTGGTCATCGCAATCGACTCTTCTAAGTCTTTCTCGTGATGAACCACACGCATACCACGACCACCGCCGCCGCCAGATGCTTTAATAATTACAGGGTAACCAATGCGTTTTGCGATCTCTTTATTTTTCGCAACATCTGTACCGACCGGACCATCAGAGCCTGGTACACATGGTACACCCGCTTTTTTCATCGCATTAATGGCGGAAACTTTATCACCCATTAGACGAATGACATCTGCTGTTGGTCCAATAAAAGTAAAACCTGATTTCTCGACTTGCTCTGCAAAGTTCGCATTTTCAGATAAGAAACCATAACCTGGGTGAATGGCATCTGCCCCTGTCACTTCTGCCGCTGCAATGATCGCAGGAATATTTAAGTAACTTTTTGTTGATGGAGCAGGACCGATACACACTGTCTCATCAGCAAGTAACACATGTTTTAATTCACGGTCTGCTGTAGAGTGTACTGCGACAGTTTTGATGCCTAGCTCTCGACATGCACGCAAAATACGTAACGCAATTTCGCCACGGTTTGCAATGACAACTTTTTCTAACATAAGAACATGTCCTTAGTTGGACAAGCGGTCACTTTTTGCAAAATTTTGCAATAATCTCACCGCTTGTAAGAAATGAATTATTCAATAATGAAGAGTTTTTGATCGAATTCAACCGCTTCGCCATCATTTACAAGGATCGCTTTGATCACACCTGCTTTATCTGATTCGATACGGTTCATCATTTTCATTGCTTCAACGATGCAGAGGGCATCACCGACTTTAACTGTTTTACCTACTTCCACAAATGGTGCTGCTTCTGGGCTTGGGCTACGGTAGAAAGTCCCAACCATTGGCGAAAGCACAGCGTGACCTGAAACTTCAGCAGATGCTGCAGGCGCTGCAGCGGGCGCAGGTGTAGCTGGAGCACTTGGCGCAGCAACAGGCGCAGGCGCTGCTTGTGGTGCGGCAACATATTGTACTGCTGCAGGTGCAGCTACAGGTGCTGCACGGCTAATGCGTACTGTACCTTCTTCTTCAGACACCTCTAGCTCAGTGATGCCTGACTCTTCAACTAATTCAATAAGTTTTTTGATTTTGCGAATATCCATAGTGAGATCCGTTAGTGATTATGAAATAAAAAATTCTGCGTAGGTTACCTGAAATTTTGCTAATTTGCGACGAAAATCTTATAAATTTGCTGAAAATGTTGGCAAATTTGTCACTGATCGTAGCAGTTAAGTTTTTCTATTTTTAGGTTAAGACAGCTGGATTTCAAATTTATTTCCCGCTATTTAAAAAGTTTATCGCATAATCTAATGCATAGTCGTAACCTTTTGCGCCTAAACCACAAATAACACCTTTTGCCACATCACTTAAATAAGAGTGATGACGGAAAGGTTCACGGGCGTGAACGTTAGATAAATGTATCTCAACAAACGGAATCGCTACCGATAACAATGCATCACGCAGTGCAACACTTGTGTGAGTAAATGCGCCCGGGTTGATAATAATAAAATCTACTTTTTGAAAACCTTGGTGAATACGGTTAATCAGCGGTTCTTCACCATTAGCTTGAAAGCAATCAAAAGCAAAGCCTTGTGACTGCGCTTGTTGCTTTAGATGTTGTTCAATATCAGAAAGGGTTTGTGAGCCGTAAATATGTGGTTCACGTTTACCGAGCATATTTAGATTTGGGCCGTTTAACAATAAAATCGTTTTCATACATTTCCTTATAATAAGGTTTTCACTAATTCAGGAGGTCTGCAAAGTTTTGTGCCTTTCTCACCGCTTACAAAAGGACGATTAAGTAGATTAGGATATTGTGCAATCAACTCAATAATTTCTGTCTCGCTCGTTTCAGCGGTAATTTGTTGGTATGCTTCAACATCAGTACGAATCGCTTCTCTCACACTTAAACCACTTTCATCAATCAGCTTTTTAATCACTTCGATGCTTAACGGGTATTTTAGATATTCAACAATTTCAGGTTCAACCCCGGCTTCTCGAATAAGGGCTAAGGTTTCACGGGATTTACTGCATTTAGGATTATGGTAAATCGTTATTTTCACTGTTTACTCCTTATTCACTTACTAAATTCATTCATAAGTAGATCAAGAAAATGCTAAGTAGCTCGCATTCTTACTTTATTCAACATGCTACAATCATACCGATTTTATAACCAAATTGCGAATAGAGGAATTAGCGATGCAAGCGACATTACAAGATATTTTGGATACGGTGAAATCAAATGGTTTAACTTACCAACAAAAACTGATGATTATTGGCAATATTGCAGAACGGCTGTTTAATCCAATGGAATTGTTAGGCTATACACAGGAAGAGTGGGATCATATTAATAATCAGATGATCTGCGACTTAAACGAGGGCTATGCGATTTACCGCCCACGCTATATTTTGCCTGATTATAGTGTCTATATTAAAAAAGGTTGCCAATTCTTAGATTTACCGCCGCCCAAAGATCTTGATGAAGCTCTCGATGGCTTGTTGATTATCTATTCTCATGTGCCATCTATCACAACCTTCCCTGTTTATATTGGGCGTTTAGATGAATTATTGGAGCCATTTATTACAGATGAAGAGCAAGATTACATTAAGATCAAACGTTTCTTAAACCATATCGACAAAACGGTGCCTGACTCTTTCTGCCACGCCAATATTGGACCTTATGATACCAAAGCTGGACGCTTAATTTTAAAAGCGGTGATTGAGCTTGAAAACCCAACGCCGAATATGACGATTCGTTATGATAAAAATAAAACGTCTCGTGAGTTTGCTGAACTGGCGGCAAAAGCTTGCTTGTTGGTCTCTAAACCGTCTTTCGCTAACGACGCTTACTATATTTCAGATTTAGGCGAACAATATGGCGTAGCAAGTTGTTACAACGCTTTACCTGAATGTGGGGGGGCTTATACCCTAACTCGTTTGCGTTTAGGCACTATTGGGCGAGCGTGTAAAACCGTTGATGAAATGGTGAATCACTTACTCCCAAAAGTGGCCAAACTGGCTCTTTCAACCATGGATAAACGCCATAAATTCCTGGTAGAACAAAGCAATTTCTTTGAAACCGATTTTTTAGTGAAAGAAGGCTTTATTGAACGCACCAACTTTACGGGTATGTTTGCGATTGTTGGTTTAGCAGATGCTACAAATCATTTGCTGAAGCAAGAAGGCATTGATGAAACCTTTGGCAAAAGCAAACGTGGTGATGAGATCGCTACACAAATTATGGAAAAATTACGTGAAGTGACCAATGCTCACCAAGGGCTTTATGCCGAGCGAACAGGCAATCGCTATTTACTTCATGCCCAAGTAGGAGCCAGTATGCATGATGAAGATAAAGCGAATGCGCCCGCTCACCGAGTGAGAGTGGGTGAAGAGCCAACATTGTTAGCTCATTTAAAACAATCTGCGCCTTTCCATCAATATTTCCCATCAGGTACAGGCGATCTGTTTGCCTTTGATCAAACCTATGTTGATCACCTTGATGCTGTGGTTGATATTATTGATGGTGCTTTTGCCTTGAACTATCGCTATATCACAACATACTTAAAAAATACGGATCTTATTCGAGTCACAGGCTATTTAGTGAAGAAAAGTGAAGTAGAACGTTTCCGTAAAGGCGAAGCTGTATTGAGAGATACCACATGGTATGGCTCAGGCACCGACGAATGTGCGAATGTGTTCGATCGTCAATTACGTGACGAGCAAGATGTAAAAGGCTAATTTGCAAAAAATTCAATGGAAATGACCGCTTTATCTGACATTTTTGTGCCTTTGCATCGCATTATTCCCTTCTCCAATGTGGAAGGGCAAGGGAATCGCACATCGATCTTTTTGCAAGGATGCAAGCTCAACTGCCTTTACTGCCATAATCCTGAAACCATTCCACGCTATACGGCAGAAGCAAAGCAAGTAAGCCTGCAGTATTTGTATGAACAGGTTATGGATGCGGTGCCTTTTATTCGTGGTGTCACCGTGTCAGGCGGTGAGCCTACGATTCATCACAAAAAACTGGTGCCGTTATTTCAAGCATTACGAAAACAGGGGCTAACTTGCTATTTAGACAGTAGCGGCTTTTTTGATTACGAAGTAACAGCCCCTTTAATTGACGTTACAGACAAATTTCTTTTTGATTTAAAAGGGCAAGGATTAGGGCTACAAACACTCTGCTTTGAGCGTAAAAATCAAGCGGGAAAAGTGCCAGATCAAATTATTCCGACTCATCAACATATCAAAAGTGAAAATCTCGATCGCAATTTGCAAAATCTTGCCAAGTTGTTACCTCTTGGTAAAGTGGAAGAAGTTCGTTTAGTTTATCTGACCACATTTTTTGATGAGAAAGCCTTGGTTGCACAAGTGGCAGAATTACTCACGCCTTACCCTGACGTTACTTTAAAGATCATTCGAGTCCATACTAAAGGGAGTCGAGATCCTGAAGGTTTAGCCCCTTTTGTTCCAACGACGGAACAAGTAGATAAGCTAGCTGAATTTGCAAAAACCTGTGGTATTAGAAAGGTCGTGAAAATTTATTAAAAATGGGGCGGAACGCCCCTATTTTATTCACTTTTTACATCTTTTCTTAAAGACACCATCAACTGATCGATTTTAAAATTCTCCGTGTCGATAATTTCAAATTTATACTTATCATACAGCACAAAATCGGTCTTTTTCGGCACTTTTCGTAGCATATACATCATAAAACCGCTGATTGTTTCGTAGTTCTCTTGATTTGGGAACGATTCAATATCCAACGCTCTCATTACATCTTCCAATGGCGTTGAGCCATCGACCAACCACGAATCTTCATCACGGCGGACAATCTGTTCTTCTTCATTTGAGACCAGTTCGCCCATTACAATGCTCATCACATCATTTAAAGTCACAATTCCAACCACCAACGCATATTCGTTGATAATGACCGCAAAATCTTCCCCCGACGATTTAAAAAGCTCCAACACTTCAAATAGCGAGAGTGTATCTGGGATAAACAACGTTTTGCGTAGCACACGGCTGTCGGTCAATTTGACGTTTTCTTCTTGCAGATAAAGCGTCAAAAGGGTGTGGGATTCCACATAACCTAAAATTTTATCCAAACTTCCGTCAGTAATAATCAGCTTAGAATGGGAATTTTCCTTAAGCGTTTCAATGATTTGCTGACGATTAAAGGATTTATCTAGCGACACAATATATTCACGAATCGTCATAGTCGAAGTGACCGTTCGCTGTTGCATATCAAAGATATTTTCGATCAAATAATGCTCTTGTGCTTTCAATACGCCTGCTTCAGCCCCCGCGTCCACTATCGCAACAATATCATCAGACGTCATCGTATCTTCACGCACGGTTGGAATACGAAATAGGCGAAACAACGCATTCGCCAACGGATCGAGCAATAACACAAACGGTTTAAACAGAATAATGCTAAACGACATCAAGTTCACCATTTTCATCGCTACTTTTTCAGGATTGGCAATGGCTAAACGTTTTGGAATTAAATCGGAAAAGATAATAAATGACACCGTCACTAACGTAAATGAGATCCAAGATGATGCCGTTTCAAGCCAAGTCACTTGGCTATATTGGGCTAAAAAACGGTGAATATAAGGCGTGAGCGCCCCTTCACCAAACATCCCACCAAGTACCGCAATCACATTTTGAGCGATTTGTACCACTGTGATAAATTGTCCTGGTTCTTCTTGAAATTTCAGCACTTTTTGTGCTTTTTCATTGCCTTCATTGATTAAATTTTGCAACTTGAGCTTACGCACAGAGGCTAATGAAATTTCCCCTGCGGAAATGATCGCACTGGCAATCACTAATAAAATAATGATGAAAATAGATTCGGTTAATCCCATAATTTATATATTGATTCTTAAAAATTGAGCAATTATAGCAAAGCTCAGAAAAGTGGGCAAAAGGGATACTTGAGCAAGTTGGTAGATACGTTTACAAAAAAGCAACCCAAAAGGATTGCTTTTTAAGTTGTATAATTTATAAAAATTATTTCTTGTTAGCGTTATAAATTGCTTTCGCTTTTGGTACTAAGCGAGCTAAATTCTCTTGGCGATCTTCATTTGAAGGGTGAGTAGAGAAGATGGATAAACCTGCATTTCCATTTGCTTGACTCATTTTTACCCATACATTTGGTGCAGCTTCAGGGTTATAGCCCGATTCAGCCATCAACATTAAACCCACTTCATCCGCTTCTGTCTCTTGGCTACGGGAGAATGGTTTGGCTGCCACTAAATCAACACCAGTACTTAATAAACCTTCAGTATTCACACCTGTTGTAGCAGTGACAGCAACATCAGCTAATACACCAACAATACCTGTTACAGCACTTACAGTACGATCGGATTTACCATGTTCTTGTAAGGCGTGAGCCATTTCGTGCCCCATGACCACCGCAATTTCATCATCAGATAATCTGAGTTTCTCAACTAAACCTGTGTAAAATGCCATTTTTCCGCCTGGCATTGCCCAAGCATTTAACTCATCGGATTTTAATACCACAATTTCCCATTGGAACGGCACACCTGTTTTATTCGCTCGTTCTGCATAAGGTTTCATCTTATTAAACACCGCATGAACTCGTTTGGCGGTCGTCGAGCTCGTGTCTAGCATACTTTTTGCTCTCGCTTCTTGTTTTACTTGAGCATAGTTACTTTCTGCTTCTTGGTTAATTTGTGCAGTGGTAACGCAAGCGGTGAGTATTGCGGTAAATGTTGCAAAAATCGCTAGTTTTTTGATTAATTTCATTATTCATTTCCTATATAAAAAATGCCAAAGCACAAACTTTGGCATCAGAAAAATCAATTAAGAATTATTTTTTAGCACGTTCGAAAGATTCTAAGATCTCTTGGCGAGCTTCATTTACATCGCCCCAACCTTCTACTTTCACCCATTTACCTGCTTCTAACGCTTTGTAGCTTTCGAAGAAGTGTTGGATTTGTGCTTTTAATAACGCTGGTAAGTCGCCCACATCTTTAATGTGATCGTACTCTTTGCTTAATTTCGTGTGTGGAACAGCAACCACTTTCGCATCGCCACCTGCTTCGTCAGTCATTTTTAACACGCCAACTGGACGGCAACGAATGACAGAGCCTGGTTGAAGTGGGTATGGTGTTGGTACTAACACGTCCACTGGGTCGCCATCAGAAGAAAGGGTGTGGTTTACATAACCGTAGTTCGCTGGATAGAACATCGCAGTCGCCATAAAGCGATCCACAAAAATAGCACCGCTCTCTTTATCCACTTCATATTTGATTGGATCTGAGTTGGCAGGAATTTCAATTACAACATAAATATCATCTGGTAATTCTTTACCAGCAGGTACGTTTTCTAAGCCCATTTTGGTTTCCTTCTATTACATAAGGGTGAAAAATTGGCGAGATTATAACGGATTCGCTTTAGAACAGCAAAGCAAGCGGTCACTTTCTCATAAAAATTTGCAAAAAAGAGTGAGTAACTTACCGCTTGTAATTTCATTAAATGCAATTATAAATCTTGATAATATCAATTTACGCAATCATTAAAGCGGTTATAATTCTATTCACAAAAACAAATACAGTGTGTAAACACAACATCAACATCAAAAAACAATTAGTACAAACAAAGGATTCTATTATGGCTAACTATTTCAACACCCTAAATTTACGCCAACAATTAGAGCAATTAGGTCGCTGTCGTTTTATGGATCGTAGCGAGTTCGCAGATGGTTGTAACTATCTCAAAGGCAAAAAAATTGTGATTGTCGGCTGTGGTGCGCAAGGTTTAAACCAAGGTTTAAATATGCGTGATTCTGGTTTAGATATTTCTTACGCATTGCGTGCAGAAGCGATTGCAGAAAAACGTGCTTCATTTACTCGTGCGTCTGAAAATGGCTTTAAAGTTGGCACCTACCAAGAGTTAATTCCAACGGCAGATTTAGTGGTGAACTTAACCCCAGATAAACAGCACTCTAAAGTAGTTGCTGACGTAATGCCATTAATGAAACAAGGTGCGGCATTCGGTTATTCACACGGGTTCAACATCGTTGAAGTAGGCGAGCAAATTCGTAAAGACATCACTGTGGTGATGGTTGCACCAAAATGCCCTGGTACAGAAGTACGTGAAGAGTACAAACGTGGTTTCGGCGTGCCAACATTAATCGCAGTTCACCCTGAAAACGACCCACAAGGCGAAGGTATGGCAATTGCGAAAGCGTGGGCATCAGCAACAGGTGGCGACCGTGCGGGCGTGTTAGAGTCTTCATTCGTGGCAGAAGTAAAATCTGACTTAATGGGTGAACAAACCATTCTTTGCGGTATGTTACAAGCCGGTTCTATCGTGTGCTATGACAAATTAGTAGCAGACGGTAAAGATCCAGCTTACGCAAGCAAGTTGATCCAATACGGTTGGGAAACGATCACCGAAGCGTTAAAACAAGGCGGTATCACATTAATGATGGATCGCTTATCAAATTCAGCGAAAATCCGTGCCTTTGAATTAGCAGAAGAAATCAAAGCACAGTTAAACTTCTTATATTTAAAACATATGGACGACATCATCAGTGGTGAATTTTCATCAACTATGATGGCAGACTGGGCAAACGGTGACGCAAACTTATTAAAATGGCGTGAAGAAACCGGCAAAACTGCCTTTGAAAATTCGCCAAAAGCAGACGGTATCAAAATTTCTGAACAAGAATACTTTGATAACGGCGTGGTAATGGTCGCAATGGTGAAAGCAGGTGTTGAAATGGCGTTCGATGCAATGGTTGCAAGCGGTATTTATGAAGAATCCGCTTACTACGAGTCTTTACACGAGCTTCCGTTAATCGCAAATACGATTGCTCGTAAACGTTTATACGAAATGAACGTGGTAATTTCAGACACGGCAGAATACGGTAACTACTTATTCTCACACGTTGCAACACCAATTCTTGCGGAAAAATTAATCCCAATGTTGCAAAAAGGTGACTTAGGCGAACCAACCCCAACAGTGGAAATCGACAATGTTTACTTACGTGACATCAACGATGCGATTCGCAACCACCCAGTTGAGTTAATCGGTCAAGAATTACGTGGTTATATGACAGATATGAAACGTATTTCTGTTGGTGATTAATCATTTGATATAGAATAAAGCCTGCTACGAAAGTAGTGGGCTTTTGTGCATTTAAGGAGATGAAAAATGAAAAAATTCCCAATTAGCTTGATGACATCAAGTTTAATGCTTGCATTTTCAAATAGTTATGCTGCAGATATTGAACATACTTGTAATATTCAAACGGAATGTCATTATGGCTTGTACTATAAAGGATTCGTAAATCAATCAACAAATGAATCTCGTACGGAACGATACTGGATCTTAAATGGTGATACAAATAACCCGCTTGGTGCTTATGAAAATAATTTAAAAGTGATCCTTACGCCAAAGCATTATCAAAATATAGCAGCAACAGAATCTGCTGATAGCTTTAATGGGTCTTATACAAATGTTATTTCCATCTCAAATGATGCTCGTTTCAATCCTATTACTGATCAATTCTCAGAAGAAACACTGAATAATGCTCATATCATAATCCCAACGGGTACAACAGCAACTTTATCAAAGGTGTCAGGTAATGGCAGTATTTTAAGCCTTTCAAATGCGAGTGCAATTATCGAAAAAGGAGTTAAATTTACTTTAGAACCGAGCTTTGAAGAAGATAACCAAATTGATGACGTCTCTTTTTTTCTCAGAGGCAATTCGAGCCTATGGAAAATACTCTAATATAACAACGTCTGCAGATATTATTGTCAATGCAAGGGAAGGTACAGGTATTGAAATAGATGACAAAGCACAATTAACGGCTAATGATCATTCCATTACACTCAATGGTATGGAGTCAGAAGGTATTAGTGTTGATGATGGATCACAAGCTATTCTCAATAACGTGAGTATTTCTGGTAATAATTATACTCAGGTAGGCATTGATATAAGTGACTCAAGTTCTTATGCTCAACTAAATAATAGTTCTATTTCTTTAACTAATAATAATTTAACTTCAGGTATCAATTTATATAGCGGTAAAGCTGAAGTGAATGATAGTAAAATTGAAGCCCAATATGCTATTACAGCGGATGTATTCGGTTATACAGATCGTTCTATAACAGGTAATCACAATGTTATTAATATTACAAATAGCACATTTTTAGGTCGCGATGCTCTACTTTCAGTCAATCCAGATACGGATGAAAACCATGATGTAAATCAGCTAATGGCACATAGCACAACATTAAATGTAGAAGATAGTAATCTTTATGGAGCAGTCAGAACAAACACTTATTCCGACGATATTCAAACACCAGAATGGTTTAAAAATAATGTATCAATGACATTAAAAAATAGCCAATGGACAATCAACAATAACAGCGAAGTTGACCTTCTTGCGTTATCTAAATCGAATGTTACTTTTGAATCATCAAGCTCAAGTTTCAAAACACTAGTAATCAACGATCTTGTCGGAAATGCGAACTTCACTTTAAACACTGATCTCGCCAACCAACAATCAGACAAAATCGTAGTAAAAGGCTCTGATAGCGGTTCATTTGGTTTAAATATTAACGATTCAGGCAATGAACCCAATGCGGAAAACGGCAAAGTCACCTTAGTTGAAACCGCAACAGGTACGGCACAATTTGCCCTTTTAGGCAAAGAGTATGTGGACGCAGGGGCTTACCGTTATCGCTTAAACCAAGAAGGCAATAACTGGGTGCTTTCTAATAAAGCAGGTGAACCATCTAAAACAACCACCCAACCCGAAACACCAACGGAACAACCAAAACCTGTTGAACCAACAACGCCTACTACACCTATTCAACCTACTGCACCAATAACACCAGCCCCAGTTCAACCAACTGAACCTACACCAGTAACGCCAGTACAGCCTGTTACACCAGTAGTTCCTGTTGCACCGACTACCCCAACATCTCCAGATAATCCTACAACAGAAGTTGTGTTGAGTGAAAAATCTAACGCCCTTGTTTCTCTCCGTCAGGCACAATTAGCTTTAGTAGAAAGCCATCTTGAAGGCTTACATCAACGTTTAGGCGAACTGAAAAATGGCGAAAAAGGCAATGTTTGGGTACGTAACGTTAATTCACGCAATGAGTTTGATGCCACTCGTACTGCAAGTAACTCACACTCATCAGGCTTTGAGCAAGATGTTCATACCGTTCAGCTCGGTGCGGATGTGGCGGTAACAGACAGCGTGCGTGTCGGTGGATTCGTGGGTAATGCTCGCTCTGATGTGAACTTTAACGGCGAATATGGCTCAGGCAAAGTGAAAACACAATCAGTCGGTCTTTACGGCACTTACCTTGCAGATAACGGTTTCTATTGGGATAACGTAGCGAAATATGAATACGTGAAATCCGAATCAGCAAGCACAGGCAAACGTAAATACAACGCTTATACCCTTTCGACTGAAATTGGGCGGATTCATCAACTCGGTCAAGGCTGGACAGTAACACCACAAATTCAAGCGGCTTGGACAAGACTATCAAGCCTAAGCGATGAAGAACGCTTATCGGCATTAACTGCACGAGCTGGCGTGCGTGTAGCGAAAGCGATTGAATTTGATGGTTGGAAACTTCAACCTTACGCAGAAGTGAACGGCATCACCACACAAACAAATGACAACAAGGTTCGAGTTAATCAATATGCTTTTGATGTCGCAGAGAGCAAAGGTCGCATCCAAACTGCCCTTGGTATCAATGCAAGTGTAGGTAATCACCGCTTTGGTGTGGAAGGATCTGTGACAAATGGCAAATACTTAGATCAGCCATATAAAGTGCAAGCGGTTTATCGTTATAGTTGGTAACAATACAAGCGGTACGTTTGGTAAATTTTTTTACAAATGTGACCGCTTGTAATAGCGTTTCAAACATATAGAAAAAGTGCAGTAAACTGACTGCACTTTTTGTTTAAAGAAAATATAGGCAAAAGAGATTATTTCTTCACTAAGAACAATACGGCATCAATATAACGTTGCACAAATTCATTGGTTGAAGATGAATCTGAAAAACCTTCTGAGTTAATTTGGTATTGCTCATTTACAAAGAATGCAGGCACGCCACGCACCTTAAATTCTTCTGCAGCCTGAGTTTGTTTTGCCACTAAACCATTCACAGCAAAGCTGTTGATACCGTTATCAAATTGCTCGGCGGTAATGCCATTAGCTAAGAAGATAGCACGAATATCATCCATTGATTTGATCGCGTCTTTTTGAGCAGCTTCAAATAATGGCGTTTTAACTTTGTCTTCTATACCTAATGCCATGGCAAGAGCCCAACCACGCGTTAACTCTGCAGATTGACGACCTAAGAAATCCACATGGTACTGTTTTAAAACGGCACCTTCAGGTAAACCCGCTTTAATTTTGCTTGGGATCTTGTAAGTTAATTCAAAATCGTAGCAGTGTGGGCAATAGAATGAGAAAAATTCTAAGACTTCTTTTTGCGCAGATGGTACCTGGCGAACTTCAGTATATTCCTTATTTGCTACTGGATCTTGTGCCATGGCGCTTGAGTTGAATGCACAAAGTGCAGAAAGGGCGATAAACACAGTTTTTAATGCAAATTTTTTCATAAATTCCTCAAATATAAAAAGTCGATAAAATCTCATGTTGAGACAACATTAATCGTTTAAAATTCCACGCGCACGTAATAAAGCGGTTTTAAAATCTTCTTCGTAATCTTTTTTAATACCAGGGATGACTTCGGTTTTATCTTTTCCACGCATTTTTAATTGATAAATTAACACTTCATCACGCAGAGCATCTAAGTCATTCGGTTTACCCACTTCTTCAGCTAATTTGTGTAATAAATCTAATAGGTGAAGATCAGGCTCTTTACGCCAATGTTCACCTAATAGCTCTAACACTTCATCTAGACGTTTGCATTTCATAGAAAATCCTTAAAAAAAGTTGGAAAAAACTAGGCGGAATCATATACTTTTAGAGTTCATTTTGCAAAAACAAGGGGAAAATAAATGCAGTTTGATGAGATCCAAGGGGTAATTTTAGCAGGCGGACTTGCTCGTCGTTTAAATGGTGTACAAAAGGGGCTACAGCCCTTATGGAATAAGCCGTTAATCAGCCACATTTTAGAGCGACTCTCCCCACAAATTTGCAAAATTTGGCTTAATGTGAACCGCTTGCATGATGTTTATCAGCAACAATACCCTGATCTTCCACAATACTCAGATCGTCTTGAAGGTTTTCAAGGTGCATTAAGTGGCATCTTGTCTGGCTTTGAGCAGATTGAGAGCGACTATCTGCTGTTCGTGCCGTGCGATACCCCTTTTCTGCCCGATAACCTTGTCGCAAAGCTCCATACCGCATTACGCATTAACGACGCTCAAATTGCCTATGCCCACGACGGCGAACGCCCCCACCCGACCGTCGCTTTAATTCACCGCTCCGTTGTGCCTGCATTACAAGATTATCTTCATTCAGGGGAGCGTCGCCTGTTTCACTTTTTCCAATCGCAAAAAAGTGTCGCGGTCGATTTTTCAGAACAAAAACAGGCATTTAAAAATTTTAATACCCCAGCAGACTTTGCTCTCCCCCCGCTTGCGGGGGGAGATGTCCGCAGGACAGAGTGGGGGATCCCGTTACTGGCAATCACAGGCTACAGCGGCACGGGCAAAACGACTTTGCTCGAAAAACTTATTCCCGCCTTAAATCAACGGCAAATCAAAGTAGGCTTGATCAAACATTCTCATCACAATGTGGATGTAGATAAACAGGGAAAAGATAGCCACCGCCTACGTTTAGCAGGGGCAAATCCGACAATGGTTGTTTGTGATCAGCGCTGGGCGATGATGGTTGAAACCAGCTCACTTGCGGCTTTTGAAAGGTTGGTAAAACAGATGGAAACAGAGCAAGTCGATCTGATTTTGGTCGAAGGCTTTAAACACGAACAGCTTCCGAAAATCCAGCTACACCGTCAAGGGATCGAAAAACCGCTCCCCGAGTTAGATGAATTTACCATTGCTACGGCAACAGATTATCCGTTAGCCAGAGAAAATCGTTTGGATATTAATGATGTTGAGCAGATTGCGGAGTTTGTGGTGGGGTATTTGAAAAAATAGAGAAGGGCGGAATTTCCGCCCTTGGTTTTAGAATTTATAGCTCACTTGTGCGTTAATATTACGTCCTGCACCGTAGTAGCAGTAGTAATCACACGCAGCCACATAGCGACGATCACCTACATTTTCTACATTCACTTGAGCACTCCAGTTTTGGTTGAAATCGTAGCGTGCCATTAAGTCCACGACAGTAGTTGATGGAACTTGAGCATGAGAGTAAGGATTATACGTATCATCTTTTGTTGCTACGCTATGTCCAACATAACGAATTCCTGCTCCAAGCGTTAAACCGTTGAGCATTCCTTGGTCAAAACGATAAGCTGTTTTGGCTGCAAAGGTTGCTGTTGGGATATATTGACGACGAACTTTACCCGATGCGGTATCGGTTTCTGCTTTTAGATAAGTATAAGCTAATGTCGTACTCCAGTTAGGTGTAATATTAACATCTGCTTGAACTTCAATTCCTTTACGGCGAACGAGATCATCTTGGGTTGATACGCCACTTTGGTTTATCTTTAATGCACCTTTATCTTTTGCTCTAAAGCCTGCGATAGTAATAACACCATCTAACCAAGTTGGTAAATATTTAACACCCACTTCATATTGACGAGTTGTGTTTGGTTCATAGAGTGTTTCATTACCACTAATTCCAACTGGGATGCTAAATGATTCGCTATATGCGACATATGGATTAAGACCAAAAGGTGCTTCATACATCAATGAACCAGAATATGATGTATGATTTTGTTTTACACTTTGAGTACTGGTATATTCATCTTGTTTTGCACGATCGTGACGGACACCTAAACCTAACACCACTTTATCTGCAAAACGGCTTTGGTTTTGTAAATAGAAGCCTAATTGACGTGCTTTAATTGTTCTATGAGTTGCACCTGATAAATCTTGTACCTGACCGTAGCCTACACTTGGATTGAAAATATTAGAACCTGTTGTTCTACCAAAACCCATTCCATCATACATTGTATCAACTTTATTATGACGGTAGTTTGTACCTACCACTAAAGTATTTTTTAACCAATCATTTTGGTAATTCCAAGTAAGGTGGTTATCTAAAGCGTGAGAAATAGCCTTACCATCATTGAAGATTAAACCACGAGCAACAGAATAATCTGATGCTACTGAAGAAAAGGCGTAGCTTCCACGATGGTAATTATCTGCGTGGCTATAACGGTAACTTGAAGAAAGTTGTAACCCATTTGCAAAATCGTGATTAAGTTCATAACCAATACTGTATTGACGATTGCGTTCTTTATCATTTACAGGGTCGCCTAAGTTAGTTGAACGATCAATATAGCCATTTGGTGTAGGTACTAAAGTGCCGTATGCAGGTAAGAAATTATTACTCGGCACACCTTTATCCTGCTGATAATTCGTTAAAACTGTTAAACGAGTACGGTCTGAAATATCCCACTCAAATGATGGCGCAATATAAAGGGTTTCGTTTTTGGTGTTATCCCATTGACCATCTTTACCGCCATAAGAAGTGACTAAGCGATAGCGTAGGGTTTCTGCATTATTCATTGCTCCGGTGTAATCTGCCGCAAAGCCATATTGGGTATTGTTGCCGATATTGAGCTTAAATTCGCCTTTGCCAATTTGATCTTTATGTGGGCGTTTGCTGACATAGTTAATTAAACCACCTGACTGTGCCGCACCAAAGGTCATCGCGTCCGCACCTTTGGTAATTTCAACGGCTTCTAAACCAAACGTGTTTACATAAGGTGTAAAGAACCCGTAACTAAATGTTGGCAGGCCATCTACCGCTTGGGTTACTTCTGCGCCACGCACACGGAACCAGTTAGTATTGCTATCTTCGCCGAAAACTTGGTTAGTAAAACCAGCTTGATAACGTCCGATTTCATCGGCTTTAGTGATATTTTGTTTATCAAGCTCTTCACGACTTACCGCCACTGCCGATTTGGCTTGATGCACAGGCACTTCGCCCATACGGTACATAGAACCGCCAACGACACTAATCTCATCTAATGTCGCTGTTTCTGTGTTAGCAGGCTGATTTGCCATTGCATTACTTGCAATGGCAAGTAGTACTACTTGGGAAATGGTTGAATACACGAAAGTTTTTTTCATTTTTAAGTCCTTAAGTTAATAGAATTATTCAGTTCCCCCCTTTGAAAAAGGGGGGCTAGGGGGGATTTTTAATCGCCTTGTGTCAACATTTGCATTTTAAAATCCCCCTTAATCCCCCTTTTTCAAAGGGGGAAATATCTTTTCTTGGCTTCATTTGTAGAGTGGGTCTTGACCCACCCTACATAGAACCTGACAAGACGTTTAAACCCTTCTCACCATCAGCAAGAAGTAAGTTCCCCCAATCAGCGTTGCTACTAAACCCGCTGGCACTTCATAAGGGAACAACATTTGCCTGCCGAGCCAGTCGGCAAACACCATAATCAAACCGCCCAACAGGGCAGAGATTAAAATCTGTGATTTAGCACGATGCACACCTAAAAAACGGGAGATATGTGGCACTAACAAGCCGATAAAGCTCAGCGGTCCAATAATCAAGGTTGCTAACGCTGTGAGCAATGCGGTAAATAAAATCAAAATCCAACGGGTGCGTTTGAGATTTAGCCCTAACGCTTGGGCAACTGGGGCTTGTAACGCCAACAGTTCAAGCCAACGGCTAAACAGCAAGCTCAACGCAAGTAATACAAGGCTGCCACAGAAAAACGGCACAGCAAGATCGACGGTGATTTGTTGGGTTGAGCCTGATGTCCATGCAATCAGTTGATTGGCTCTTGGGTCGCCACTGGCAATCGCCATTCGTTGTAAGGTGTCGAATAGTGCCGATAGGCTAATCCCCGTGAGCAACACTTTTTCAGGCAACATTCCGTTGCGTTGGTTTATGGCGGTAAGAACCAACAAGGCGATTAACGCCCCTGCAATGCCTGCTAACCAAAACAGGCTGGTTTGAGCCGTTGATGAAAGAAACAGCACCGCCAAAATCCCCATTGATGTGCCTGACGACACGCCGAGCAGTTCAGGGCTTGCCATTGGGTTTAGGGCCAAACGTTGCAACAACACGCCAGCTACCGCCAACAAAATCCCGACCGCAAGGGCGGTTAAAATGCGTGGGTAACGCAGTTCTACAAGCGGTGCGTAAAAGTCGTTAAATTCCAACAAGATCCAACCGCTTGCACTTCTGCCTAAACTCAACGCCAGCCATAACACCAACAACAGAGCCACGATCAACAGCCATAAAGTCGGCAAGCGGAAACGGCGAGTCACGGCTGGGGATTGTTCGGTCAAACGTCCTGTATTCGCTAGCGATCTAAACATCAACCAAAGCAACAATGGCGTACCGAGTAGAGCGGTAACGGCTCCCGTTGGCAAATTGATCCCTTTAAAATGGGCAAGCAGTTGCAACAGCAGATCTGTTAGAGCAAGCAACAACGCCCCACAAGCAAAGGACGCAAGCAGTTGCCATTTCAACATTCGCACGCCAAGCTGACGGACAGTAGTCGCCGATGCCAAGCCGATAAAGCCCAACATTCCCACACAACTCACCACCGCTGAAATCAAATAAGCACTGATTAACACACCAAGAAAGCGTAAGCGGTTTACAGGCACACCAAGACTTTGGGCATTGCTGTCGTTGAGCGATAAGATCGTCAGCGGACGGAGCAACATTGCAATAATTCCACCACAAATCACCGCTTGTATCGCCAAAAAATGCGTATCTCGCCAACTCTCTTGAGTGAGCGATCCTGCCCCCCATTGTGCCAAGCCCCGAGCTTCTTCAGGGTAAAACAACATCATCAAGGCGGAAAACGAGCCAAAATAGAGATTGACCACCAAACCTGCCAAAATCAGCAACAACGGCGACATTGTTTTTCGCATTGCCAGCGTCAGCACGAGTAACAAACTCAAACCTGCCCCCAGCAACGCAATGGCACTTGCGCTAATCTCTAACCAGTTCGGCACAAAAATCGCCGTGATAAACAACGCAAACTGCGAGCCTGCACTGATCCCAAGCGTGTTATCGGACGCAAGGGGATTTGCCATCACTTGTTGCAACAGCAAACTTGCCAAGCCCAACATTCCGCCAGCCAGTAACGCAACGGCAATGCGTGGCAAGGTGTAACTTTGAATAAGCAAAATATCGAGCTGTTCACTTGGTTGGAACAGGCTGAATAGGGCTTGATTTTCAGGCAGTTGCAAGCCGAGCAACCACGCCGTTAGCCCAACCACACTACCTGCCAGTAACATAAACAACATCAACGGACGAGCTACCATTTTTCGCCCCCGTTGAGTAAGCCGTTCGCCAATACTTCCGCAAAGCGTTGAGCAGACGGAATTGCCCCGAATGTCCACACTTCAGGCAAAATCAGCGGATCTTTCGCCATTGTCAATTTTTGCCATAAGGTGTTGTGTTGTAAGGCGGAAGCGATATTAGACGGATAAGGTTTCACCACAATAAAACGGCTGTTTTGTGGCAGTTTCGCCAGTTGGGTAACTTCAATCACTTGAAAACCCCAATAGTTGTGATCCCCTTGCCAGCCGTTGCGAAAACCGAGTTGCGACAACACCGCACCAAAAGGGCTGTTTTCCGCATAAATGCGTAAATGGCGAGTGTCGATAAACTGCACCAACAGCACAGGACGGTCGGTAAATGGGGCAACAAGCGGTCGGATTTCAGCGATTTTTTGCAAATAATGGTTTACTAATTGTGTGGCTTTTTCAGGCTTGCCAACGATTTTTGCAATTTGCTGAGTGGCATCCATAACGTTCTGCCAAGCGTTGCCTTCCTTATAAAAATCCACTAAATGCACTTTGCCAAACTTTTCTAATACGGGTGAAGTTTGTGCATAAAAAGATGAATTGATAAATACCAAAGGCTGTGCATCAAGTTGCTTGGAAAGCGACCAAAGTTGTTCAGGGTTCGGCTGTAGACGAATACCAAGATCGAGCGTATTTTCAGGTAATTTAGGCTCAGAGACCCAAATTTGATAATTGACCGCATCACCAACAGCTCGTGGTTGTTCACCAAGGGCAATCAGCGTTTCTGCGACTGTCCAGTCGAGTGTGGCAAAGCCTTTTTGTTGCTCCCCAGCTAAAAGTGGATTTGCAAAAAAGAGAGAGAAAATGACCGCTTGTAATTTTTTCATCATACTAATAAAAACTCACCGGCCTATTGGTTTCAGGGTGGTTAATCACATTCAGCTCAATCCCATAAATCGCTTTAAGAGACGGCGTGTTGATGATTTGTTGTGAATTGCCTTCGGCGAGCAGTTTGCCGCTGTGCAGGGCAACGAGATGATCGCAATAACGAGACGCAAGATTGATGTCGTGGATCACGATAATTACGCCTAAATTCAGCTCTCGACTGAGCTTGTGGATAAGCTCCATTACTTCTACTTGATGTGCAATATCTAACGCCGCAAGGGGTTCGTCTAGCAGTAAAAATTGACTTTGTTGAGCCAACAACATCGCCAGCCAAATACGAGAGCGTTCGCCGCCCGAAAGCACATCGACCAACTGATCGGCGAATTTTTCCGTGTGGGTGAGATGCAAAGCACGCTCTATCGCCTGTTTGTCTTGTTCCGTTTGACGACCAAACAGCCCATTCCACGCATAGCGCCCCATTGCAATCAGCTCTTTGGCGGTGAGATTGGTGGCTTGTGGCAGATGCTGCGGAAGATAAGCGACACGTTTAGCAAACTCACGGTTTGACCACGTGGCAAGCGGTTGATTATCGAAAAGAATTTCACCCGATGAAATCGGCTGTTGTTTGGCAAGCAGTTTAATCAGCGTTGATTTGCCCGAGCCGTTATGCCCAATCAAGCCGTAAACCTTTCCTTGTTCAAATTGCACCGAAATCGGCTGTAGTAAAGTCCGATTTGGAATAGCAAAACTTGCCTGTTTAACCAAAAACATAAAAATCCGAGTGAAGTGTAAAGTTCTAAAATAATGTCGCCATTCTAATTAGCAATTATTATCATTAAAATAGTTTTTACATTTCTTTATCATTACACAATGAACTTACTCTTCAATTGTTTGGAATTAAATCAATTACGCCAAAATTTGTTTTCAGATAGGTTAAAACATTGTCGAAATTTGCTCACTTTTGTGGAAAAGCCAGACAAAATTTCTAATGCGATGTTTTTCCAACAACTCTATCATTCTGCATTGCCAGCGAGTTTTTCAGCGGTGTTAGCCGAACCGCAAAAAGCTACGTTGTCGATGTGGCAACGCTATTGGCTCAACGGTTTTATTATGCACTGGGTTTGGCTACTGCATAAATATCACCTACACCTTGTGCTAAGTGAGCAAGGTACGGCGTTAGACTTAACCACAAGCGGTAAGATCCGTGGCTTTTTAGTCAATTTGAGCTACACCCCCGTTCGCCAAGCCAAAACAAACGCAGAAAAACTGAAAGCCTATCAACAACTTAAACAGTTTCTGTCGCCGATTTTTAATCGTCTCACCGCCGTGAGCCGTTTAAACGAAGCGGTTTTTTGGCATAACTGTGCTAATTTGATTGAATTTAGCCTAAAAGAGCTTGAAGCGGACGGCGTAGAGATCAACGAAACCTACCGCCAACTGTTGTTAGAAAAGAAATGGAACGACTATGAATGGTCGCCCTTTTACAATACAGTGGAATATATCCCCTTCCCCGATCTGCCTTTCCCCCAGCCCGTGCGACTGCGAAAAGTCTGTTGCCACGCCCATTTGGACAGCAAAAATGATTACTGTGGCAACTGCCCAAAATTGAAAAAGATCTCGAAAGAAGAATTGGCAGAGTTAGTTAGAAAATGGGGTTAATCGCAAGGCTGTAATACCTGCTTACACTTTCTACAAATATAACTACGCCCATTTTTAACAATCGCATTGTGGCGACGTAAAGAGAGTTGGTGGGTTTGGCAGCCACAGCGGTAGGCAAATTGTTGCCCGACCACATTTGTTGTATCAAAGCAGTGATAAGTTTCGGCAGGGACGCCAAGCACCTGCTCCATCATCATTTTCCACTCTTTGCCGTGGGCTTGGACTCGCCCGAATTGGTGATAGACCAAAAGATGTGCGAGTTCGTGCGGAACGACTTGCGAAACAAATTCTGCGCCATTTTCTTGTAATAAGATTGGGTTAAGCCTAATTTCATTTTGTTGCAAATAGGCAACGCCTGCTTTTTGCCCCCGAACCGTATAAACCACCGTAGGTTCAGGAAAACGGGTTTGGAAATAGTCATTTGCCTTTTCCAAATCCCGTTTTAATTGGCGTTGAACTTGCATTTTTAGCTCACGAAGGGACATTAACGTGGGCAATCCATCACATTCCAGCTTTTATCGTAGCAGATATAAAGCTCATTTTTACTTGCGCCCAAATAGGCATCTTTAAGCTGTGGGTTAAATTTTTTCATCCACGCAAACAGCTCTTTACGAGAAAGCTCTTGCCCCGGTAAGTTTAAACTG
The DNA here is from genome assembly GCF_003260095.1 of Glaesserella australis. Lineage (GTDB taxonomy): Bacteria > Pseudomonadota > Gammaproteobacteria > Enterobacterales > Pasteurellaceae > Glaesserella > Glaesserella australis. The sequence goes on along the minus strand of NZ_PTPX01000011.1, from coordinate 43,445 downwards.
CGAAAGAGCTGTTTCTGTTTAGCGAAATAATCTTCGGCACTGTTGAAAGCACAAGCCCCGTGTTTTTCCCATTGCCCTTGTAACAAACTTGCCCCGGGGGATTCAGGCATATATTGTTTAATCAAGCTTTCAGGCAATTTAGGCAAGTCACCTTGGCAGAAGCGTGGGTGATCAGAGGCATCTCTTGCCGTTGCCGATTGTGGCCATAAACCGTGAATCACCCAACCAAGCTGTGCGGCTTGATTACATTGAAAAGCAAGGTGTTGTGGAATTTCACCGTTATTTTTATTGCGTTGGTTTTCACAAAAACTTGGTGACCACGAGAGCGCAAGCATATAGTAATCCACAGACGCATTTTTATTCTGTCCGAGATTATCTCTTGCCATATTGGTATCGTAGTTGCCTAATTGACTAGGTACATCCACCTTTGTTGTTGGCTGTGCCGTTGTGTTATTCGGCTCTGACGATTTTGTGATAGCAGGCTTACTTTCGCTTTCTTTGCTTGCTTTTTGTTCGTTGTTAAACCAAGTCACCACGGCAAAAATACCAATGACAACTAGTGCAATAAGCTGTTGAATTGTTCTGTTTTTTGGGTTCTTTGAAGGTTTCATATTGTTTTAGTTGAGAAAAAAGTAGCGATATTTTAAATGAACTCAAATACAAGCGGTATGATTTTGGCAAAAATTTGCAAATATATTCTTTTTAGTTATATCAAATGCATTTCTTGTCGTTAACTTTCTATAAAAAATTGCTATGCTTGGCTCACTTTTAACGACTAACCAAACGAAGAAGGACAAACACGATGACTATCTATGCAGACAATTCAGAAACGATTGGCAATACTCCCCTTGTACGTTTAAAAAATTTCGGACAAAACGGCAATTTGCTAGTGAAAGTCGAATCTCGTAACCCAAGTTTTAGTGTCAAATGCCGTATCGGTGCGAATATGGTATGGCAAGCAGAAAAAGATGGCATCTTAACCAAAGACAAAGAGATCGTCGATGCCACCAGTGGTAATACAGGGATTGCTTTGGCGTATGTTGCTGCAGCGCGTGGTTATAAATTAACGCTCACTATGCCTGAAACAATGAGCATTGAACGCCGTCGTCTACTCCGTGGTTTAGGCGCAACTTTAGTATTAACGGAAGGCGCAAAAGGAATGAAAGGCGCGATTGCGAAGGCAGAAGAAATTATTGCCAGCGATCCAAATCGCTACATTATGCTTAAACAGTTTGAGAACCCAGCAAACCCAGCGATTCACCAACAAACCACAGGTCCAGAAATTTGGAATGCAACAGAAGGCAATATTGATGTGTTCGTGGCAGGTGTTGGCACAGGTGGAACCATTACAGGGGTAAGCCGTTATATCAAACAAGATAAAGGCAAACAAATTATCAGCGTTGCTGTTGAGCCAGCGGAATCGCCAGTGATCACCCAAACATTAAAGGGTGAAGAAGTAAAACCAGGCCCACACAAAATCCAAGGGATCGGCGCAGGCTTTATTCCAAAAAATTTAGATCTTAGCTTGATTGATCGTGTTGAACAGGTCGATAGCGAAACTGCAATTGCTACGGCTCGTCGTTTACTTTCAGAAGAAGGTATTTTAGTTGGGATTTCTTCGGGGGCTGCGGTGGCTGCTGCAGACCGTCTTGCAAAATTACCTGAGTTTGCGGATAAAACGATTGTCGCTATTTTACCATCTGCATCAGAGCGTTATTTAAGTACGCTATTATTTGAAGGGATTGAAGCGTAATAGATGTCCCCTTTGTCCCGTGGTGATATGGGGCTTTTTATCATTAAAAAACGGCATCATTGATGCCGTTTTTTCTTAGAGATTATTTATTTTTCAATAAATCACGGATTTCCGTTAATAATTTTTCTTCCGCTGTAGGCTCTGGTGCTTTTTCTGGCTCTGGCGCAGGGGCTTTTTTAAGGTTATTGATAATTTTCACCATTGCAAATACTGCCATTGCAATAATTAAGAAATCAAAGACGTTTTGGATAAATGCACCGTATTTTAATGTAACTGCTTCTGCACCATCTTGTGCTTCTTTTAATACGATAGCTAAATCTTTAAAATCAACGCCGCCGATTAATAAGCCGATTGGTGGCATTACAACATCGCTTACTAAAGATGACACGATTTTACCAAATGCACCACCGATGATCACACCGACAGCCAAATCAACTACATTGCCTTTTACCGCAAATTCACGGAACTCTTTTAAGATACTCATTTGTTTTCCTTAAAATAAAAAGATGGAATATAAAAATAACAAGCCACCCAAATGAGTGGCTTGTTGAGATTATAAACGGATTATCATAAAAGTTTGTAACATTTTTAACTTAATTTACGAATATTCTCGGCAAATCGGCTCACTTTCTGCCAATCGGTATATTCATACTCTTTGCTGGTATCCGTGTCGCCTTTGGTAATAAACATAATAAAGCGGATCATAACACGGTCGAAAAAAGTATAACGTGGATAGAATAACGCCCCTGCAATCACTTCGACTAAATTAGGTTGCCACTGAATGCGAGAGAGCAGTTTACGGGTATAAACATTGCTTTCTGGCGTATTGCGGTTGGCCTTACGAGCGGTCAGATTGACACTGAAAAATGCTGATTTTTTCTGATTTAACAACCCATAATGTTGCCTAATAAACTGTTCTAAAATCGGATCAAAATGCCCATAGCGAATAGACGCACCGATCACAATGCGATCATATTGAGCCAACTGTTCTGCGGACGGCTGTGGCTGTTCTCGTAATGAAATCAAGACCGTTTCACCGTCTAATTCGGTAGCGATCTTTTCCGCAATTTTTTTGGTTTGACCATCACGGGTTAAATAGAGAATGGCGGTTTTCATTTTAGGGTTTCCTTAATTAGGGGATAAACGGCTGTAACGTAACCTATTTTACCGTTTAATACATTAAAAAACTCAAGAAATTTGTGATTTATCAATAATGAGAACGTTCTATTTTGATTCAAATAAGAATGAAAATTAAAATCTTAGATGAGCCTTGCTCAAATTTATTTCATTACTAACTAAATGAGGAATAACCATATGAAATCAAAATTTTTACATAATGTCGTGACATTATTAGTCACATCAGTTGTAGCATTCTCTGTACAAGCTGCACCTAAAGAGAAAGTTCCTTATACTCAAGCAGGTTTTAATACCCGTTTAGCAGAACAACAGCAAGCTCCTATTCACTGGGTTTCTATTGAACAAATTAAGGAGAGTTTGAAAGACAAAGCACCGATGAATGTCAGTTTTGATATTGATGATACTGTGCTAGCAAGTAGTGGCTGTTTCTATTATGGGAAACAGAAATATTCACCAAATGATTATAGCTATCTTAAAAACCAAGACTTTTGGGATGAAATCAATGCGGGTTGTGATAAATATTCTATTCCAAAACAGGTCGCTCAAGATCTAATTAATATGCATCAAGAACGTGGCGATCAAATTTTCTTTATTACAGGACGTACTGCAGGTAAAGATGACCAAGTCACACCATTGTTAGAGAAAACCTTTGGTGTAAAAAATATGCAGCCAGTGAATTTTATGGGTGGACACGGTCAAGATAAACTAAAAACAAAATATAATAAAGCAGCAGGTATCTTAAAACATAATATTCAGCTCCATTATGGTGATAGTGATGATGATATTCTTGCTGCTAAAGAAGCTGGAATTCGTGGTATTCGTGTACTTCGTACCACAAGCTCTACTTATACTCCATTTCCACAAGCGGGTGGATATGGAGAAGAAGTCATCATTAATTCTAGCTATTAGGTAATTAAGGGAAGACCGATTCATAGGAATCGGTCTTTTTTGCAAAATTTTAAGGAAATCTCACCGCTTTTTTGATATGTTACGCCTAATTTTTTCTAATGAGATTGCAGACAATGAACGATATTCAATCTTCCCTATCTTCTCAATCAGCACAGCCTGAAACTACCCATTTTGGCTTTAAAACCGTTGCCAAAGAAGAGAAACAGCAACTGGTCGCCAACGTCTTTCACAGTGTGGCAGGCAAATACGATTTGATGAACGACTTACTCTCTTTTGGTATTCACCGTGTTTGGAAGCGTTTTACTATTGATTGCAGCGGCGTGCGAAAAGGGCAGAAAGTGCTGGATTTAGCAGGGGGAACGGGCGATTTTACCGCTAAATTCTCTCGCATTGTCGGTGAAATGGGCGAAGTGGTGCTTGCGGATATTAACAGCTCAATGTTGGAAGTCGGGCGTGAGAAATTGCGGAATCTCGGCGTGGTTGGCAATGTTAATTATGTGCAAGCGAATGCCGAATGTCTGCCTTTTGCCGATAATACTTTTGACTGCATTGTGATTAGTTTTGGCTTGCGAAATGTGACCGATAAAGACAAGGCGTTACGTTCGATGTTCCGTGTGTTGAAGCCAGGCGGTCGCCTGTTGGTGTTGGAATTTTCCAAACCGATTATCGACCCGATTAGCCAACTTTATAATTTCTATTCGTTCAACATTTTGCCAAAAGTGGGCGAAGTGGTGGTCAATGATGCGGACAGCTATCGCTATCTTGCCGAGTCAATCCGTATGCACCCAAAACAAGACGAATTAAAGGCAATGATGCAAAATGCAGGCTTTGAGAATGTCGGCTATTACAATTTGAGTGCAGGGATTGTGGCGTTACATCGTGGGTATAAATTCTAATGAACAGCGTATTGCAACAGTTGATGTTACCGCAGTTTGCTCTCGGGGCGGTTGAAACAGCGTTTAACGGCTTGATTGAACGCTCAAGCCAAACATTGCCGATCTTACGCAAACTGGCAGGGAAAATCCTTAAAATTCAGCTAAATCAGCCGAATTTGACGTTTTTTGTGATCTTCAGCGACAAGCGTACCGACTGGCTAGGCAGTTACGAGGGCGAAGCCGATTGTGCTGTCAGCCTTGATGCCACCGCCTTGCCAACCCTTGCCGATAAAAGCCGATTAAGTGAACTGATTAACAATAAAACCCTTGTGCTGACAGGGGATATTCAGGTGTTACAACACTTTTCGCAACTGCTTGATGAGCTTGAAAAAGATCCTGCAGAATTGCTTTCTCGTTTTGTCGGCGATGTGCCAGCTCAAGCCACCACCGATTTTGCCAAAGGCATTTTTACCAAACTGAAAAATCAATTTGTGCAAAACAGCCAACACCTTGTCGATAATCTCACCACCGAACGCCCTGTGCTTGTTCACCGCTTGCAACTGGTGGATTTTTACGATCAAGTGCAAGAGTTGGAGCAACAAGCGGTCAAATTAGAGCAGAAATTTGCGAAGTTGGGGATTTAATGAACATCAAAAACCTACGCCGTCTTTATCATATTATTCACACCTTTTTACGCTATGGCATTGATGAGGTGATCCCCGAGATTCCGCTAACACGTGGCGTGCGTTTGGGGCGGAAATCTCTGTTTTGGGTGAAAAATCAGTACCCGAATGAGCCATTTGGCGTGCGGTTACGCTTGGCGTTACAAGAGCTAGGTCCTGTTTGGATTAAGTTGGGGCAGATGCTCTCGACCCGTCGTGATCTGTTTGAGCCTGAACTTGCCGATCAGTTGGCTCTCTTGCAGGACTCGGTGGAGGCATTTGACGGTAAAATCGCTCGTCAGTTGATTGAACAAGCCTTAGGCGACAAGCTTGAAATGTGGTTTGATGAGTTTGATGAAACGGCATTGGCATCAGCGTCTATCGCTCAAGTGCATACGGCAAAATTCAACCAAAACCAACCGCTTGCAGGTAAGGAAGTAGTGTTGAAAGTGATCCGCCCTGATATTGAACAGGTGATCAACGATGATCTTGAGCTGATGTACCGTTTGGCGAGTTGGATCCCTCGCTTGAACAAAGAGGGCAGACGGCTACGTCCTGTGGAAGTGGTGCGAGAGTACGAAAAAACGCTGTTGGACGAACTTGATCTTCGCAAAGAAATGGCAAATGCAATCCGCTTGCGACATAATTTTGAGAACAGCGAAATGCTCTATGTGCCTGAAATGTATCAGGATTTTTGCCACAAAAACGTGATTGTAATGGAGCGGATTTACGGTATTCCTGTGGCAAATGTTGATGAACTTAAAGCCAACGGCACAGATATGAAACTGCTTGCCGAGCGTGGTGTGCAGGTGTTTTTCACGCAGGTATTTCGTGATAGCTTTTTCCACGCCGATATGCACCCCGGCAACATTTTCGTGAACCCGAATCACCCTGAAAATCCGCAGTATATCGGCATTGATTGTGGCATTGTCGGCACGCTAAATAAGAACGACAAACGCTATCTTGCCGAAAGTTTTGTGGCGTTTTTCAATCGGGATTACCGCCGAGTTGCCTTGATGCACGTGGAATCGGGCTGGACACCAGCGGATACCGATATTGATGCTTTTGAAGAAGCCTTTCGTGAAGTCTGTGAGCCGATTTTTGCGAAGCCTTTATCGGAAATTTCTTTCGGGCAGGTTTTGCTTAACCTGTTTAGTGTCGCCCGTGAATTTAATATGGAAGTGCAACCGCAGTTGGTCTTGTTGCAGAAAACCTTGCTCTACATTGAGGGATTAGGCAGACAGGTTTATCCACAGTTGGATTTGTGGCAAACGGCAAAACCGTTTTTGCAAGATTGGCTGAATGAACAAGTGGGTTTTAAAGCGATGTGGCGAGATCTCAAACAGAAAGCCCCGCAATTTAGAGAGCATTTTGCCGAATTTCCCGAAGCGATGTTTCAAGCCTTGCAACAGCAGAAACAGATTAACTTCCGCTTAAACGAAATTAATCAAAGCCTAAAAGCACAAAGCAACAATAAAGGCGTTGCCCATTTAGCGATTTTAGGTATCGCAATCGCAGGCACTTTTTGGAAATTTGAAGCCTTACCGTTGTGGGTGAGTGTGCCGTTGTTGGTGGTGGAGTTTGGATTATTAGTCAAAATGTGGTGGAGATAACAAAAAAATGGGCGAGAATTATCTCGCCCATTCTGTTAACCATAACCGGATTTTTATGCCCCAATAGGTTGAAAATCCCGTGGTATGACTTATCATTTTTCCATCTTTCACAATAATAAAAGTCGGGGTAGCTTGAATATCCCAACTCTTTGAGAATTCCCCCGCTGGGTCATTTATTGTTGGAAATTGATATCTATTTTCCTGCAGATATTTTTTTACTTCTTCATCTGTGCCTGATTTTAATGCGACGCCTAGAATCCCATGTCCTTCTTGAGCTAATTTATCCACTGCAGGTGAACTAAACTCACAGAATTTGCACCAACTTCCCCAAAAATAAAGTAATAAAGGCTTTTGATGACTTAATTGAGCAATCACTTTTGGTTGCTGATTAATATCATAAAGGACCTGCTCGGCAAACTGTTCAGGGGCAGTCGGTTTACGATACCAATCCATCACAACACTTAAAATGATAAAAAGGCTGCCGAAAAGTAAAATGTTTTTAATAAAGCGAGTTAGTAGACTTTGCTTTTTCATAATATGTCTCTGTGCGAATTCACATAAGAGCTTGCACCACGAGCGAGCATTCTAAGTTGCATGACGACACGTTGTTTTAATTTTTCTCTCTCTTGCGTATTCATATCTAAAGCATGAGAACCTGCGGTAAAAACCAACGTCACTAAACCTTCTGATTGAATGTAAGCTAACTCTCGACTTATTTGTTGATCTTTTAATTGAATATATTCTGCAAGTTCTGCCACAAAATGTTGAATTTCCCTTGATGCAGCAGTACGAAATGCTTGGGAAGTGCCTGAGCTTTCACGTAATAATAAGCGGAACATATTTGGGCGTTCTTCAATAAATTCAAAGAACGTATCAACAGAAATGACAACCACGCTCCCACCTTTTTCGAGACGTTTACGTGCTTGTCGCATTAGTTGACGTAAGATTAGCCCTGATTCATCAACCATCGCTAATCCAAGCTCATCCATATCTTTAAAATGACGATAAAAAGAGGTTGGGGCAATTCCAGCTTCTCTTGCGACTTCTCGTAAACTCAAATTAGAAAAGCTTTTTTCTGCGGTTAATTGATTAAAAGCCGCATCAACTAACGCTCGGCGAGTTTTCTCTTTTTGAACTGCTCTGACGCCAACAACACTCATCTTTTTTGTTCCATTAGTTGCTTAATTTCTTTCGCTAAACGTTCATAGCGCAAACGCAGTGGAGAACCTGGGCGATAAATCAATCCAATAGCACGATAAGGTTCAGGCTCACTAAAATGTAAATAAGTTAGCTTATCGTTACTCGCAGCGTTAGCTGCGAGTTCAGGTATAAATGCAATCCCAACATTAGCACTAACCATATTGCGTAACGTTTCTAGGCTGCTTGCTTTAAAATGCGTATTTTCGATAGCTCCACTTGAAAAACAGTAATCCATCACCTGAGTTCTTAAACAATGACCTGCATCAAGCATTAACATTTCTTTATCACGTAATTGGGAGAGAGAAATCGTCTCTTCTTTTGCCCATTCATGTTCATTAGAAACTGCTAATAACATTTTTTCATGGAAAATAGGTACTTCAATAAAAGGTTGGCTATTTTTATCAAAGGCTAAAATACCACAGTCTAATTGACCTGATTCGAGCTGTTCAACTAATGCAGCGGTTTGTAGTTCATAGATATACAACTCAAGATCTGGAAATAGCGATTTAAAATAAGGCAAAATAATCGGGGACAAATAAGGACCTAAGGTTGGAATAATCCCAATATGCAATGGTCCAGACATGTCACGTCCTTGATTGCTTGCCATTTCTTTAAGGATCTTTACTTCTCGTAGAATAATTTTAGCTTGCTCAACAAGTGTTAAGCCAGCTTGAGTAAATAAGACTTTACGGCTAGTTCTTTCTAATAAAATGGTACCTAATTCATCTTCTAATTTACGAATTTGACCACTCAGAGTAGGTTGGCTGACATTGCAGGCATCTGCTGCTTTCCTAAAATGTTTAAAGTCCGCAAGGGCAATTAAATATTCTAAATCCCGAATGTTCATATTTTTCCCCTATCAATATAATAGGCTAGATTATGTCACATTTATATGTAAAATAGCGAGTCTTTAAAACAGATATAGGAGAAAATAATGTCTTTAAAAGATATGACTGGACAAAAAGTTCCAAGTGTCACCTTTAAAACCCGTCAAGGCGATGCTTGGGTTGATGTAACAACCGATGAGTTATTCAGTAATAAAACTGTTATTGTATTCTCTTTACCAGGTGCATTTACCCCAACATGTTCTTCAACTCACTTACCACGCTATAATGAACTAGCAAAAGAATTCTATGCCTTAGGTGTAGATGAAATCGTGTGTGTATCAGTTAACGATACCTTTGTTATGAATGCGTGGAAAGCAGATCAAGAGTCTGAAAATGTTACTGTTATTCCAGATGGTAATGGCGAATTTACTGAAGGTATGGGAATGCTTGTGGGTAAAGAAGATCTTGGTTTTGGTAAACGTTCATGGCGTTATTCTATGCTTGTGAAAAACGGCGTAGTAGAAAAAATGTTTATTGAGCCACAAGAGCCAGGTGACCCATTCAAAGTATCTGATGCAGACACAATGATCAAATACTTAAACCCAAATTGGTCAGCAAAACCATCGGTGGCAATTATCACTAAACCAGGCTGTTCATTCTGCGCTAAAGCAAAAGCACTTTTAACAGAAAAAGGCTTCGCTTTTGAAGAGATCGTACTTGGTCGTGATGCAAGTACAACATCTGTACGCGCAATTACAGGTCGCACAACGGCACCACAAGTATTCATCGGTGGACAACACATCGGTGGAAGTGACGATTTAGAAGCTTATTTTGCTAAATAAGACGAGTCACATTCGCAAAAAATAGTAAAAAACCGACCGCTTATGGTCGGTTTTTTGATATTAGTCGACACGAATTTGGTGTAAGAACCGTTTTGTCCGTTCATGCTGTGGATTACTAAAAAGCTGTTTTGGAGAACCTTGTTCAACAATCTCTCCACCATCCATTACCACCACAATATCCGCCACATCTAACGCAAACTTGATTTCGTGGGTGACGACAACCATTGTCCAGCCTTCGTTTGCCAGTTCTTTCATTGTGTTTAACACATCTTGGACTAGCTCTGGGTCAAGGGCGGAGGTTGGTTCATCAAACAACATCAATTCAGGCTGAATGGCTAAGGCTCTTGCAATGCCGACACGCTGTTGCTGCCCCCCTGAAAGTTGGAAAGGGTAGAGATCGACTTTATCGGCAAGCCCGACTTTCGCAAGCAACGCAAGGGCTTCGGCTTTGGCTTGCTCAGGCTTTTTGCCTTGTACAAACACAGGGCCTTCCATTACGTTTTCCAACGCCGTTTTGTGTGGAAACAGGTTGTAGTTTTGGAACACCATACCTGATTTACGGCGTAGGGTTAAAATCTCTTTTTTCGCCGACTTTGAAGCAAAATCAATCTGTAACGGTGCGTCATTATCAAAGGTAATGGTGCCTTGCTCTGGCATTTCAAGGGCGTTTAAACAACGTAGGAAAGTGGTTTTGCCTGAGCCGGACGGCCCTAAAATCACCACCACTTGCCCTTTCTGAATATCAAGATCAATCCCACGCAAAATAGGATTATCGCCAAAGGTTTTATGAATGTTTCGTACTTTAATCATTTATTTTGCCACATATCGATCAAAACGTTTTTCTAAGCGTGCTTGAATAAAGAACAGCACCCAACAGAAACACCAGTAAATCAAGCCAGCTTCAATATAGACTGGCAAGAAGTCGTAAGACATATTTGCCACCTGCTGAGCCACACGGAACATTTCCGTTACCGTCACCACAGACGCAAGGGAAGTATCTTTGAACAAGCCGATAAAGGTATTGCTCAACGGCGGTACTGCAACACGAAAGGCTTGTGGAGCAATGATACGGCGGAATGTTTGCATATAGGTCATACCGATAGTATAACCTGCTTCCCATTGCCCTTTCGGTACAGAAAGAATTGCCGCCCGAATGGTTTCTGACGCATAAGCTCCGATATTTAAGGAAAAGCCGATAATCGCCGCAGGGATTGGATCGATAAAAATGTTAAGAGCAGGCAAGCCGTAGAAGACGATACAGATCTGCACCAACATCGGCGTACCCCGAATAATCGAGATATAGCCTTTAACAAACCACAGTAACAAGCGGTGAAAAACGCTATTGACCGGCGTAACTCGCACCAACGCCACGCCAACCGCAATCATCATACCGATAATAAAAGAGGCAATAGCGAGCGGAATAGAAACTAAAAAGGCCGCTTGTACCATCGGCCAAAAGCCATTTATGACCAGCTCAACTCGAGCTTCGGTCATAAATGGCAGAGAGAGAAGAAAATTATTTAACACTGATATCTTTACCAAAGAATTGTTCACCTAATTTCTTAAGTGTACCGTCTTTTTTCAATTCTTCAACAGCTTGGCTAATTTTTGCTAGGGCTTCTTGGTTGCCTTTGTTCACAATAAAACCAGCGCCAACTTTATCTGTCGCTTCCCACACTGGTTTTAAGCCTGAATTTGGGTTTTTCTTCAAGTAATCTAACAACGCAAGGGAGTCGTTAAAGGTTACGTCTGCACGTTTTTGTTGAATTAACAATAATGCTTGAGCCATACCATCAACCGCCACGATTTCCGCCCCATTCTTCTGAGCTAATTCACCGTAGTTAGAACTTAAAGTTTGAGCGGCTCTTAAGCCTTTCACATCTTCTGCTTTACTTACACGGGTTTCATCTTGACGAGCCAATAACATTGCCCCAGACCAGCTGTACTCTGCGGATTTATCAAAAGTCGCTTGACGCTCTGGCGTGGTTAAGCCCACTTGATTTGCCACGATGTCAAAACGCTCCCCTTTTAAACCTGCCAACATTGCGTCCCATTGGGTCTCTTTGAAATCGACTTTCACACCTAATTTTTCTGCAACAGCACGGGTAACTTCCACATCGTAACCTGTTAATTTACCGCTTGCATCGTGGTAAGTGAATGGGGCATAAGTCCCTTCTGTACCAACGGTAATGGTGCCTTTGCTGTTGATACGATCTAATAAGCTCTCTTTAGCAAATGCGGTAGAAGAAGTTGCCACAGCCGCAATCGAAAGTGCAATCACTGATAATTTTCTAAACATAATAAGTTCCTTTTGATAGGTAAATTTGATTGACTGCAAATTTAAGGGCAAATCTGACCGCTTGCAAATAACCAAATGGCATATTAAACAACCAAAAGTTTGGTTCTATAAAAACATCTTGATTTCATTGCAAATTCAGTCTCTCTTTGTATAATCAATTCTTTTTTACTCTTTGAGGTTCTATGTCATTTAACTCGGAAAACAGTTGGAAAAGTGCATTAAAACTCACTATGCCGATTTTTATGGGATACCTTGCGGCTGGGATTGCTTACGGAATGTTAGCCACTAATGCTGGAATGCCCGCATGGTTTACGGTGATTATGTGTTTTACCGTTTTTTCAGGCACAGCACAGTATGCCGCTATTCCCTTTTTTGTTTCAGGGGCAGGATTGGTCTCGGTATTTTTAAGTACACTGTTGATGAGTCTCCGCTTTATTTTCTATACCCTGAATATGCATCAATCATTGCCAAAAGGAAAATTAAGTCGCTTCTTTACGCTAAGTTATTTAACCGATGAAAATTTTGGTGTATTAACGACATTGTCTCCTGAAACTCGCCAAGCGATGATGTTGAAAATTAGTCTTTTAGGGATGTTTTATTGGACATTTGCAACGATTATCGGCATTTTATTGGGAGATTCTGTATCACAATATATTCCTAATTTAGACTTTGCTTTACCTTGTCTTTTTGCGATTTTAGCCTATGAACAATATCGTAGCCAAAAGCAGTGGAAACCGATTTTTATCGCCCTTATTGGCTTTTTACTCGCAGGGCAAATCACTCAAACAAGCGTATTACTTGTTGCCATTGTTATTGCGATTGTGATTGTTGCGTTACTACCACAATCATTTACAGAGAAGAAGGGAGAACAAAATGGAAACGCTTGATATTATTTATATGCTCATTGCGTTGGTGCTTGGTACCCAACTTTGTCGTTTTATTCCGCTATTTTTACCAAAATCAGTGCTATCTTCGCCGATTTTGCAAAAATTAAATAAAATGTTACCGCTTGTTATTATGACATTATTGGTGCTGACCAGTTTAAGTTTACCTAAGGAGAACGAAGGCTATACACTCTTTTTAGCACAAGTCATTGCCCTTATTTTAGTGATCGTGAGTTATAAAGGATTTAAAAATATTTTACTTAGTGTGGGATTGGGAATTTTGAGTTTGAATGGTTTACTGTGGGTATTAAGTTAGAAAGGTTGGCAGATGCCAACCTTTATTTTATGCATTTTTTACAATCGCCAAAATATCCGCAAAATCATCACACACATAGTCAGGCTCCGACTCGCTAATTGGAATGTTGTAGTTATATCCATAAGTTAAACCCACACTTTCACAGCCTGCCGCTTTTGCTGCCAATATATCGTTTTTAGAATCGCCAACGAATAACATTTCGTGCGGATACAAACCAAATTTACCACAGAGATAATAGAGCGGTGCAGGGTGTGGTTTAATCGTAGGGAGTGATTGCCCACCAAGTGCTTCAGAGAAAAGGTGATCAATGCCAAAAGCTTTTAAAACAGGTAAAACGTGTTTTGTCGGTTTGTTAGTTACCACCGCTAAAATATAACCGTCTGCTTTTAAGGCTTCTAATGTTGATTTTACATTCGGGTAGAGTTGGCTGATATTGCACACATTCTCACCGTAAAAATACCCAAAACGACGTTTAATTTGAGCGAGTTCTTCTTCACTAAATTCGTTTGCTTTGCCTGTCCATTCTATTCCTTTCGCAAACAACACATCTGCACCATTGCCAATCCACGTCAGCACAAGTTCTTCAGGGGCTTGTGGTAATCCCGCTTCTGCAAAAGCAGAGTTGAGTGATAATGCCAAATCAGGCAAGCTATTGACCAAAGTGCCATCAAGATCAAAACCAATTAATTTAAATGTCTTTGCCATTTTTCTCTCCTTAAAATACAAGCGGTGAGAATTTGCAAATTTTTTGCCGAATCTCACCGCTTGTGGTTATCTGTTTTTTTGAAGTTTATATGCCACTAACATAATCACGATGCCCCCAATAATCATTGGCATAGAGAGCAGTTGCCCACGGGTGATTAAGTCTGCGGCGGTATTGACGCTCGGGTCGAACTCTCGGAAGTACTCGACAATAAAACGAAATACGCCATAGCCAAGCAGGAACAAGCCTGCGACAGAGCCTGTTGGGCGTGGTTTACGGATAAACCAATTCAGTATTAGAAATAGCACTAAACCTTCTAACACGGCTTCGTAAAGTTGAGATGGGTGACGTGGTAAATAGCCACCGTTTGGGAACATAATTGCCCACGGCACATCGGTCACTCTCCCCCAAAGTTCATCATTAATGAAATTGCCGATACGCCCTAAGCCTAAACCGAACGGAATAAGCGGAGCGATAAAATCTGCCGTTTGCCAAAAGCTACGGTTTTGACGACGAGAAGTCCAAAGCATTGCGACAATCACACCGATTAAACCGCCGTGGAACGACATTCCCCCTTCCCAAATGCGAAAGAGATAAATAGGATCAGCAAGAAAACGGTCGAAACTATAAAAGAAAACATCGCCGATTCGTCCACCTAACACCACGCCCCAGAAACCGTTAAAAAGCAGTTGATCGACTTGCTCGGTTGTCCATATGCCATTGGAATTTTTCGCCCGTTTTGTGCCTAACCAATAGGCAAAACCGAATCCCAACAGATACATAATGCCATACCAGTGAAGTGAGACGGGGCCTAGTTTTAACGCAATAGGGTCAATATTAGGAAAAGCTAAAAATTGTTCGTTCATAAATCCTCAAATAAAAATAGCTAACAAGCGGTCTGATTTAGACAAAATTTTGCCATTATTTCAAAAACATATTGATCCCAACAAACATCAGGAATATCGCAAACGCTCGTTTTAAAATAGGTACAGGTAATTTATTGGCGGCACTTGCCCCTAATTTTGAGGTAAATACAGATGCCATAGTAATGCCCAATAATGCGGGCAGATAAACATAGCCCAGTGAATATTCAGGGAGATTTGGTTGATTCCAACCACTCAGAATAAAGCTAATGGTAGCGGCTAAACCTAATAATCCGCCACAAAAAGAAGAGCTACCAATCGCTTTTTTAAGTTCAATACCACGGCTATTTAAAAATGGCACAATAAATGCACCACCTGCGATGCCCGCCACACTGGATAACGCCCCAATAATTCCCCCTGCAATAATGGTAGATTGCACGGTCAATGGCTTAGGAGCTTGTTGTTTGGGCTTTAATGCTAAGAACATTTTGATCGAATTGTATAACACTAAAATCGCAAAGAGTTTGGTCAAGACGGATTTTGGGAAATCGCTGACAATCAAGCCTGAAATAAAGACCGAAACCATCAATGCGGGCGCAAAATATTTTAGTAACGACCATTCTACATTACCCAATTTATGCTGACGCTGTGCCGCAGAAAAGGTTGTTAGAACAATGGTTGAAAATGATGTTCCTAGTGCTATTGACATCAGTAGTTCGTCTGACACACCTAATTTAGGTAAGAGATAAACGAGTGTGGGTACGATAATCATACCACCTCCGATCCCAAATAAACCCGCAAGAAAGCCAGCGATTGCGCCAAGCACAAGAAAGGCGATAAACATTTCGATCATGATTTTTTTCCTTTAAAAGTGCGATAAGGTTTGCGAAATTCACGTTTAGGTTGATGAAAATCTCGCCTTTCGCTCTTTGTCTCTTTGGCGTCTCTCGGTTCTCTTTGTTCTTTAGTCACAGCAACATCACGCTGTTCTTCTCGCATTTTCTCGTGTTCTGATTTTTTCATTTCGCCCATTAATACTTGAGCAAACTCTTTCATCACCTTGCGATAAACATCTCGTTTAAAGGAAACCACTTGTCGCACAGGATACCAAAAGCTCACCCAACGCCAGCCATCAAATTCAGGTGTTTTACTGGCTTTTAGGTTAATTTTGCTTTCATCTGTAATCAGTTGTAGTAAGAACCAACGCTGTTTTTGCCCAATGCAGACTGGGTGTGTTTGCTCATTACGAACCAAACGTTTTGGCAATTTATATTTTAGCCAATACTTCGATGCCCAAAGTAATCGTACATCTTTTTTGGTTAAGCCGACTTCTTCATAAAGCTCACGGTACATTGCTGATTCAATGTTTTCATTCTCGTTAATTCCCCCTTGTGGAAATTGCCAAGAGTTCTGTCCAAACCGTTTTGCCCAGAGAACTTGTCCTTGCTTATTGCAGATGACGATACCAACATTCGGGCGGTAACCATCGAAATCGATCAATTTAGACCGCCTTATTTACAAAATTTTAAGATGGCAGAATTGTTTCATACTTCGGCGTTTAGAACAACCGCCAAGATACAACAAGCGGTCAGATTTAGGCATTTTTTTACAAACTGTAGATAAAGCTGTGGATAAGTTGAAAATAGATTGCGAAATCTCGTGGGATAACCTTGGAATAGACAAGATCTTATATGCGATCTTTTTTCTGAAAAGATCGAAGTGATACTGGCTAACTATACATTTACCTGTTCAATTTCTTGGCAAAAAAGAATAAGTCAGGCAAGTTTGGTTTGATTTCTTAAATTTTTCCACATTTCACATCGTTTTATCCCCATTGTCTGTGGATAAAAATGTGATAGATCGGAATAATGATCGTGTATAACTAAAAATAAGGTGTAGCGTCTATCTTTTTCTTTATTAAAAACAATAAGTTAGAATATTTTTGTTGCAGTGGAAAACGACTGTAGATTTTTTAATCTAAAAAATAATGTGGCTTAAGACTTTCTTAAGATTTATTTAGTTTAATAAGCGCCAACAAAGCAACATAGCTTTGATTTATAAACTTAACTTGGAGCAATTTATGAAAAAAGTAACATTAATCTCAACTTTAGTATTATCAACCTTAACCGCATCAGCATTTGCAAATAGCCAAAATGGTGGTTTTCAAGATCCTAATGCGCCACAACAAACAACCCAAGTAAAACAAAAGGGCGAGTTTAGACATGGCGGTTATATGAATAGCAATCAAGCGGTAAGTAAAGTAACGGAAGTTTCATCAATGAATGATGACCAATATGTTGTTTTACAAGGCAAAATTGTTAAACAAGTAGGGAAAGAAGATTTCTTATTCCGTGATGCAAGCGGTGAAATCAATGTTGAAATTGAACGCAAAGCGTGGGTAGGACAAGAAATCACCCCAAACAATGAAGTCAAACTTTATGGTGAAGTGGATAAATCTTGGAACAAAACAGACATCGAAGTTCACCGTGTAGAAAAATTAAATTAATGCGATAATACGAAGTGGCAGTGATGCCACTTTTTCTATTTGGGAGATCAAGATGCGAATTTTATTAATTGAAGACGATTCCTTAATTGGTGAAGGCTTGAAATTAGGGCTAAGTAAATCAGGTTTTAGCGTGGATTGGTTTACGGACGGTAAAACAGGCTTAGATGCCTTAAGCTCTGCGCCTTATGATGCCGTCGTGCTTGATCTCACCTTACCTAAAATGGACGGATTAGATGTCTTACAAAATTGGCGACGAGCCAATCAAGATGCACCTGTGTTGATCTTAACCGCACGAGATACCCTAGATGAACGTATTACGGGATTACAACGGGGAGCAGATGACTATCTCTGTAAACCTTTTGCCCTTGCCGAAGTGGTTGCCCGCTTACAAGCCTTGATTCGTCGACGCTATGGGCATACCAACCCGATTATTGAGCATAGTTTAGTCAAGTTTGACCCAAACCAGCGTAAAGTTTTCCTTAAAGATCAGGAAGTGACGTTGACTACACGAGAATACAATTTGCTTGAGCTATTTATGCTTAATCGAGATCGTGTACTCACTCGTTCGTCCATTGAAGAAAAACTCTATACATGGGACGACGAAGTCAATAGTAATGCCCTTGAAGTTCATATTTATAATTTACGCCAGAAGTTAGGCAAACAGTTTATTCGCACCGTTCACGGTGTCGGTTATGCCCTAGGAAAAAACGATGAAACTCATTAAAAATACCAGTTTACGTTTTCGTTTAATGCTGGTGATCTCTTGTTCTGCCGTCTTAATTTGGCTTATTTCAACAGCGGTTGCGTGGATACAAGTACGCCATGAAGTCAATAAAGTCTTTGATACTCAACAGATCTTATTTGCACAGCGCTTGGCGTCTTCTGATTTACGCACCTTATTAATGGAACGCAAACCGCCAAAAGCATATAACGGCGAATATCACAAAAAGCCCTTCAAAAAAGCGAAGTTTGATGATGATGCCTTAGCGTTTGCCATTTTTACTGCACAAGGCGAGATGGTACTCAGTGATGGCAATAATGGCGCACATTTCCCTTTTAAAAATATAAATGGCTTTTCAACATCGCCACTAAACCACGAAGATGATGATCCATGGCGTATTTTTTGGTTACCTATTGGTGATCGCTTCGTCGTCGCAGTTGGGCAAGAGCAAGACTATCGAGATGATCTCACTCAAGGCATGGTATTTAGCCAAATGTGGATCTGGTTTGCCAGTTTACCGCTTTTACTTGGTTTAATTGTTTGGGTGATTAATCGTGAATTACAATCGCTAAAACGTGTTGGCGAGCAAGTCAAACAGCGAGCCCCTGAAGATAACAGCCCGCTTTCAACCGATGTTCCGAAAGAAATTCTACCGTTGGTCAACAGCTTAAATCACTTTTTTGATAAAACATCGACCATGTTACTCAGAGAGCGCCGTTTTACTTCTGACGCTGCCCATGAATTGCGTAGCCCTTTAGCTGCCTTGAAAATTCAGACAGAAATTGCCCAGCTTGCAGGAGATGATAGCGCCTTGCGAGACAAAGCATTAGGAAACCTAACCCAAGGCATTAACCGAGCAACACAATTAATTGAGCAACTGCTTACACTCTCTCGTTTAGATAATCTGACAGAGTTAGAAGGTGTTGAACCTATTCATTGGGATAAACTTATTCCTTCACTGGTGGGTGAATTGTATTTCCATGCACAAAAACGGGATATGGAGATCGAGTTTGAACAAACAGGCATACCCGCAGTACAGCAAGGTCAACCACTGTTGCTCTCATTGATGTTACGCAATCTTATTGATAACGCTATTAAATATGGTCAGCCAAAGAGTAAGATTCGAGTGATATTAGAATCAAATCGAATCACTGTTGCAGATAATGGCGGAGGCGTAGATGAAGCAGATTTAGCCAAACTAGGACAGCGTTTTTACCGCCCAGCTGGACAAAATGAAAAAGGCAGTGGGCTTGGATTATCCATTGTTAAACGCATTGCCGAGCTTCATCACTATCAAGTGAAGATTGAAAATAGCGAGCTTGATGGTAAGAAAGGGTTAAAAACGACCATTCTTCTATAAGATTTCACTTACACAAGCGGTCAGATCCCATTCGTTTTTTGCAAAAAACAGAAGGGAACTGCCCGCTTGTCGTTTTGATTAACTTGCCAATGCCTCACGCTGTGCCGTAAACAACTGCTCAATGCCTTTATGAGCTAAATCAAGCAGTTGCAACAGTTCCATATGGCTAAATGGTTCGCCTTCGGCAGTGCCTTGCACTTCCACCAAACGACCGTCTTCGACCATCACCACATTCATATCCGTTTCGGCGTTGCTGTCTTCCACATACTCTAAATCGCAGACCGCTTGTCCATCGACAATGCCGACCGAAATCGCCGCAACCAACCCTTTCATCGGATTTTCTTTGAGCAGGCCATCAGCGATCAGCTTGTTAATTGCATCGTGTAGGGCAACGCAAGCCCCTGTGATTGATGCGGTGCGAGTGCCGCCATCGGCTTGAATAACATCGCAGTCCACCGTAATGGTGCGTTCGCCAAGGGCTTTTAAATCGACCACCGCACGCAAAGAGCGAGCGATCAATCGCTGAATTTCCATTGTACGACCGCTTTGTTTGCCTTTTGCCGCTTCACGTTGAGTACGGCTGTGAGTGGCTCTTGGCAACATTCCATATTCCGCCGTAACCCAACCTTGCTGTTGCCCTTTTAAAAAGCGTGGCACGGTTTCTTCAACAGTGGCATTACATAATACTTTGGTTTCGCCAAACTCCACCAGCACCGATCCTTCCGCATAGCGAGTGTAGTTTCGAGTGATTTTAACGGGGCGAGTTTGATCAACAGGACGATTATTTGGACGCATATTTATTCCTTTTTACGAAAAATTTCCCCTATTTTAGCAGAATAACAAGTACAATATGGCAAATTTTGTAACAAATAAGAGAGAGTACAATGATTTACAGTATGACCGCTTTTGCCCACCTTGAGCTGAAAAAAGAGTGGGGTAACGCTGTGTGGGAAATCCGCTCAGTGAATCAACGTTTTTTAGAAACCTATTTCCGCTTGCCTGAAGCGTTTCGCAATTTAGAGATGAATTTGCGTGAGCGTCTGCGTACCGCTTTAACTCGTGGCAAGGTGGAATGCAGTTTGCGAATTGAACTAAACACCAACCAAAACAATGGCTTAGCCTTAAATCAGGAGTATGCAAAACAGGTGATCAGCTCGCTACAATGGCTAAAAGAGACCGCTCAAGCGGGTGAAATTAATTTGGTGGATATTTTGCGTTTTCCGGGCGTTGTCGATAACCAAAACCAAGATCTCGACCAAATCAGCCAAGATCTTCTCGAAGGCTTTGAACAGATCCTAGCAGATTTTATCGCAATGCGTGGGCGTGAAGGAGCGAATTTGCACAGCCTTATTCAACAACGTTTAGATGCAATTGCAGATGAAGCAGCCAAAGTGCAAGCTCAAATGCCTAGCGTTTTACAGTGGCAAAAAGACCGCTTGCAACAACGTTTTGACGAACTCAATCTGCAACTTGACCCACAACGTTTAGAGCAAGAAATGGTGCTGTTGGCTCAAAAAGTCGATGTGGCGGAAGAGCTGGATCGCTTGCAACTGCACGTGAAAGAGACCACATCAATCCTGAAAAAAGGCGGGGCGGTAGGGCGTAAATTGGACTTTATGATGCAAGAGCTAAACCGTGAAGCCAATACCCTTGCGTCTAAATCGATCAACGCTGACATCACCAATTCTGCGGTGGAAATCAAAGTGTTGATTGAACAGATGCGTGAGCAAATTCAGAATTTGGAGTAAGTAATGAGTCAAACCCTTACCCCTTTTCACACCTTTCATTTGCCGGCAACGGCAGCGGCGATTGTGGAATTTACCACCGTTGAGCAACTGCTTAGGGAATGGCAAAAAGCCGACCAATCTAAACAGCCGATTTTGCTGTTAGGGCAAGGCTCGAATGTGCTTTTTTTAGCGGATTTCGCAGGCACGGTTTTGGTGAATAAACTCAAAGGTATTGAACATCGCCAAGATGATGAATTTCACTATTTGCACATTGCAGGCGGTGAAAATTGGCACGAATTAGTGCAGTGGACGCTGGCTCAAGGCATTGGCGGATTAGAAAATTTAGCCTTAATTCCTGGTGTGGCAGGCTCTGCCCCGATTCAGAACATCGGGGCTTACGGTGTGGAGTTTGAGCGTGTATGTGATTATGTGGATCTGCTGAATCTCAAAACAGGCGAACAGAGCCGTTTGAGCAAAGCGGAATGTCAATTCGGCTACCGTGAAAGCGTGTTTAAACATCAATACCGTGAGCATTATGCGATTGTGGCGGTGGGCTTGAAATTGGCAAAAGCGTGGCAACCCGTGCTGAATTACGGCTCACTGGCACAGTTCGATCCACAAACCGTTACGCCACAACAGATTTTCGATGAAGTTTGTGCCGTTCGCCGAGCTAAATTGCCGAATCCTGATGAATTTGGCAACGCAGGCAGTTTCTTCAAAAACCCCGTTGTGCCATTTGCAACATTCCAACAACTTCAGACCGCTTACCCGACCATTCCACACTATCCGCAAGCGGACGGTTCGGTCAAATTACCTGCAGGCTGGCTTATCGACCAAGCTCAACTCAAAGGTTTCCAACTTGGCGGAGCGGCGGTGCATACTCAGCAAGCCCTTGTGCTGATTAACAAAGTCAATGCGGTTGGAGCAGACGTGGTGGCATTGGCAAAAGAAGTCCGCCGCCAAGTGCGAGAAAAATTCGGCGTGGAACTTCACCCTGAAGTACGTTTTATCGGCGAAACGGGGGAAGTGGATAGTGAGTTAGTCACAAGGTAGCAGGCAATGAAGCTCAATCAAGCCGTTATCGCTCAAGCATTAACACAAGGGCAAGCCCTTGTGTTTGAAGAGATTGATTCCACCAACGAATATCTTTTGACTCACCACAAAACCCTACCGTCTGGCTCTTTATGTGTGGCGGAAATGCAAACGGCAGGACGTGGCAGACGTGGGCGGCAATGGTATTCGCCTGAAAGCCAAAATGTTTATTTTTCAATGCTATGGCATTATCCCACGGTTGAAATTCCGCAACTTTCGTCCTTAAGCCTTGTGGTTGCAGTGATTATTGCGGAAACCTTTCAAGCACTCAATGTGCCAAACATTCAGATCAAATGGCCGAACGACATTTACCATCAAGGCAAAAAAATGGGCGGGATTTTGATCGAAAGCCGTATGGACAAAAGCGGTATTTATTTAGTGATCGGCATTGGGTTGAATCTTGGTATGCAACAGGTTGATGAAAAGGTGGTCACCCAAGCGTGGAGCGATTTGTCCGACTATCAGCTAGATCGCTCGCAGTTAGTGGCAGAACTGGCTCAACGTTTACAAACGGCACTGTCAAGCTATCCTCAAACTGCTTTTGCCCCTTATATAGAGCGTTGGCAAACGTTCGATATTTTCCGTAATCAAGCGGTAAGATTGATCACGGAAAATGCAGAAATTCACGGCATTTCATTGGGGATCAATGAAAAGGGGGAACTGCTTTTACAACAAGGGGAAATTATCCGTTGTTTCTCGGTTGGAGAAATTTCGTTACGTTCTAGTTGTTAGGTATATCCGTTTAATCCCTAATAAAAGTACGAATTTATTTGTTATTTTTCCAAACTTTATCTTCTTGCCCGCGCCATAAACGTTGAATGTTATCGTGATGTCGATAAACCAACAAGCAACAAACTAAAGCGACTGGAAAGGTGAGTTCTGGCTTAAACCACCAAACATAAATAGGAACAACAAGGGCTGTAACGACAGCACTTAGGGATGAGTAGCCTGAAATTAAAAAAATCGCGAGCCATGTACCAACGGCTAAGCCTGAAATGGCATATCCCATTGGTATAATTGCTCCAAATGCAGTTGCGACACCTTTTCCACCTTGAAATTTAAAGAAAATTGGAAAAATATGTCCAAGACAAGCAGCTA
The DNA here is from genome assembly GCF_003260095.1 of Glaesserella australis. Lineage (GTDB taxonomy): Bacteria > Pseudomonadota > Gammaproteobacteria > Enterobacterales > Pasteurellaceae > Glaesserella > Glaesserella australis. The sequence continues at coordinate 20,058 of NZ_PTPX01000011.1, read as the reverse complement.
GTGCTATAAAACCTATGATAGATATAGGAAGCTCAAGGTAAAACCCGATAGAAACTGGTAGCATTCCTTTTAACATGTCAGCGAGTAATACGCCTAATGCGGATAATTTTCCCCCAATACGTAACACATTGGTTGCCCCAGGATTATGTGAACCATGTTCGCGTGGGTCGGGTAAGCCTGCAAGTTGACAAAAAATAACTGCACTAGATATGGAGCCAAGTAAGTATGCTCCTAAAATGAGTATATAGGCGATAATGCTCATTTTTTCCCCTTATGTATAGCGATCTCTGTGCTATATTTTACAGCAACTTTCGAAAAGAAAAATAAGGAAAGATCCGATGACTGATAAAGTTTTTATTCATGAACTTACGACTTTTGCTTCAATCGGAGCATATGAGTGGGAGCATACGATTAAACAACGTCTTATTTTCAACATTGAAATGGCTTGGGATTTTAGTCAAGCGGTGGAAGGTGATGATGTTCAATATTGTTTAAATTATGCGGAAGTTTCACAAAAAATTATCGATTTTGTAGAGTCTACTCCATTCAAATTAGTTGAAACGGTAGCTTACCAAGTTGCTGATTTACTACAAAATGAATATGGGATTCAGTGGTTACGCATTGAATTACATAAACCGAAAGCGGTAGCTCAAGCATCCAGCGTTGGGGTGATTGTAGAAAGAACAGTGCGATCTTGATCAAAGTTAGAATTCTAATTTGTCGCTATAATAAAAAATAGAAAATTATTTAAAAAGGAGAAAATTATGTCAAGCATGATGGACATACAAGAGAGATTAATCCGATTGATGGGTGAAACAGAATCTCCAGTAGTAAGACGTGTGATAGAACAATTGGCTCTACAGCAATCAAAGGGCGTTATATCATCTCAATTAGTGACACAGTGGTGTAAAGAGTTTCAACTTTCTTCTATTGATCTTGCATTAAGCTGTTTACCTATAGCTGCTTGTTACGCTCGAGTACCAGTATCTAATTTTTATGTTGGTGCAATAGCGATAGGGAAATCAGGGAATTTTTATTTTGGAGCAAACCAAGAATTTGAGTGTGATGCTATACAGCAGACTGTTCATGCAGAGCAAAGTGCAGTATCTCATGCTTGGATTGCGGGAGAATCAGGATTAACAGATGTTGTAGTAAATTACACACCATGTGGTCACTGTCGCCAGTTTATGAATGAACTTAGTGGCGCGAGCCAGTTAAGAATTCACTTACCTCATAGCCAAAATAATTTACTGCATAGTTATCTACCTGATGCATTTGGACCAAAAGATCTTAATATTACGAATGTTCTTTTTGATCCACAGGATCATGGGTTTAATTTATCTGGAGATACTTTAGAACAAGCTGCCATTTCTGCAGCAAATCTATCTTATGCTCCTTATAGCCAAGCTGTAAGCGGTATTGCATTACAATGTGGTCCACACATTATCACGGGGCGTTATGCAGAAAATGCGGCATTTAATCCAAGTTTATTACCTTTACAATGTGCATTAAATTTCCGTCGGATGCAGGGATTAGAAGGTTTTAGCATCAATCGAATTGTGTTGGCGGAACGAAATGCAATTTTAAGCCACAAAGCAATGACAGAGTCTCTTGCTTGGCATCTATTTGAATTACAAGTAGAATACTTATCGCATTAACAAAAACTAAACAAACTAACTACAAATTCTACAAATAATTGTAAGTAATTTGATTAAAGCCAAGCAAATGTTAAATAGGCTATTCCGATGGACTTGGATGCCAAGTAGAATGACTCAATTTTTGTAACATTTGTTGTAGTAATTTATTGTGTCGAATAAGGTGATATAATGCAGAACCCACAAATTCTTATTGTTGAAGATGAAATTGTTACTCGTAATACATTAAAGAGTGTTTTTGAAGCTGAAGGATATGATGTATTTGAAGCAACAGATGGCAATGAAATGCATGCTATTTTAGATAATCAAACTATTCATCTTGTGATTATGGATATCAATTTGCCTGGGAAAAATGGTTTAATGCTTGCACGAGAGTTAAGAGAAAATACCAACATTGCGTTAATGTTCTTAACTGGTCGTGATAATGAAGTTGATAAGATTTTAGGGCTTGAAATTGGTGCAGATGATTATATTACTAAACCATTTAACCCAAGAGAGTTGACCATTCGTGCAAGAAATCTTTTGCAACGAACAATGGCAGAGAAAGATAAGCAAGCAAAAGAAGCATCGCTCTCAAGCGACAATTATTGTTTTAATGGATGGACTTTAGATGTTAATAGTCGTAGTTTGATTAATCCTGAAGGGCAACAAATTAAATTACCTCGCTCTGAATTTAGAGCGTTATTACATTTTTGTGAAAATCCAGGCAAGATCCAAACAAGAGAAGATCTTCTTAAACGAATGACTGGGCGCGAATTAAAACCACATGATAGAACAGTTGATGTCACTATTCGTCGCATTCGTAAACATTTTGAAGATCACCCAAATACGCCAGAAATTATTGTCACTATTCATGGTGAAGGTTATCGCTTTTGTGGGGAAATAGAATAATATAACAGCCAACTAAAACTATCCAAAACTTAGAAAAATCAATGTAAAAAGACCGCTTGTAATCACTTACAAGCGGTCTTTTTTAGCTAAAATTTTGCAAATTATGCCTTGATTTGCCCTTTTAAGAAATCCAACAACTGCTCTTTGGCAATCATCTGTTTCTCACCGGTACGGCGGTTTTTATATTCAATTTCGCCATTTTCAAGGTTTTTCTCACCGATCACGACCATATGTGGCACGCCGATTAATTCCATATCGGCAAACATCACACCCGGACGCTCTTTGCGATCATCAAAAATCACATCCACGCCTTGTGTGCGTAAGGTTTTATACAGATCTTCTGCAAACGCCTGAACGGTTTCAGATTTGTGCATATTCATCGGTACCACCGCCACGGTGAATGGTGCAATGGCGTCCGTTGGCCAAATAATGCCACGCTCATCGTGGTGCTGTTCAATCGCTGCTGCAACCACGCGGGTTACGCCGATACCGTAACAGCCCATAATCATCGTTTGTGGACGCCCATCTTCCCCTTGTACTGTCGCTTTCATCGCTTCTGAATACTTGGTACCTAATTGGAAAATATGCCCTACTTCAATCCCACGCTTGATAAGCAAGGTACCTTTGCCATCTGGGCTTGGATCGCCTTCGACCACATTACGCAAGTCCGCCACTTTCGGCAACGCTACATCACGCTCCCAGTTGATGTTGAAATAGTGTTTGCCATCAATGTTCGCCCCTGCACCGAAATCGCTCATCAACGCCACGCTTCTATCCACAATCACAGGGATCGGCATATTGACAGGTCCGAGCGAACCGACACCCGCCCCAATTTTCGCTTTGATTTCTGCTTCATCAGCAAAAGCAAACGGCTCTGCTACTTCTTCACATTTTACCGCTTTGATTTCATTGAGTTCGTGATCACCACGAATTACTAACGCAACTAAAGGCTGTTCTTCACTTGAACCTTTGACAATCAAAGTTTTCACCGTTTTTTCAATCGGTAAATTGAACTGCTCGACCAACTCGGCAATGGTTTTCGCATTTGGCGTATCGACTAACACCATCTCCGCAGTCGGAGCTTGACGTTCGCCCACGGCAATCGCTTCGGCAAGCTCAATGTTCGCCGCATAATCCGACTCCGTTGAAAAAACCACATCATCTTCACCGCTTTGAGCTAACACTTGGAACTCGTGGGACGCTGAACCGCCGATAGACCCTGTATCCGCCGCAACAGGACGGAAATCTAACCCTAAACGAGTGAAAATGTTGCTGTAGGTTTGGTGCATCACATCGTAGGTTTCTTGAAGCGACTCTTTGGTCGTGTGGAACGAGTAAGCGTCTTTCATCAAAAACTCACGCCCACGCATCACGCCAAAACGTGGACGCACTTCGTCACGGAATTTGGTTTGAATTTGATACAGATTTAACGGCAACTGCTTGTATGAACTCACTTCACGGCGAACCAAGTCGGTAATCACTTCTTCGTGAGTCGGGCCAAGCACAAACGGGCGGTCGCCACGATCTTTAAAACGCAATAATTCAGGGCCGTAATCTTCCCAACGCTCTGACTCAATCCAAAGATCTGCAGGTTGCACCACGGGCATTTCCACTTCCAATGCTCCGCTTTTATTCATCTCGTCACGAATAATGTTTTCCACTTTTTTCAACACACGCAACCCTGTCGGCAACCAGTTGTACATACCTGATGCAAGCGGTCGGATCATACCTGCACGCAACATTAACTGATGGCTCACCACTTGGGCATCGTTTGGGGTTTCCTTTAAGGTGGAAAAAAGATATTGACTTGTACGCATTTATTTATCCTGTTGGTATCAATCTATAAAACAAAATGGGCGGTATTTTAAATCAAAAAGCGGTGAGATCGGCAAAGAATTTTGCAAATCGCAAAAAAATCTTAGAATCTGACCGCTTGTTAGCAATAAATACCGATTCAATCAAAAATCCACTATGGATAATCCATAGCCATAATGGTAGAATAATTCCCGATTTTTCGCTAAGATTAGCGAAACTTAATAAAATCTAGGGTATAGGAAAATCTTCGCTGGTTTGACTTGTATTAAAAGGCTTGAATTTAGCAAATTTTCCTTTACACTATATCCACTCTCGCACTTAGCGAATTTACACATAGGAAACAAAAAATGAGCATTGAAGAACGCGTAAAAAAAATTATCGTTGATCAACTTGGTGCAAAAGCAGAAGACGTTAAACCAGAAGCTTCTTTCATCGAAGATTTAGGTGCAGACTCTCTTGACACTGTTGAGTTAGTGATGGCTTTAGAAGAAGAATTCGATATCGAAATTCCAGATGAAGAAGCAGAAAAAATCACTACTGTTCAATCTGCGATTGATTACGTTCAAAACAATCAATAATATTTATTCTCGAAATAGGCGGCTTTTATAGTCGCCTTTTTTATTGATTAGTGGCAAATCTAGACGTCTAGATTGCGAGAAGGCTCTGTTTTGATTAGAATACGTGCCACTGCATTGAATTAAAGGTAAAAACAATGGCAAATTGGAACGGTGAATATATTAGTCCCTATGCTGAACATGGCAAGAAAAGTGAGCAAGTAAAGAAAATTACGGTGTCTATTCCGATCAAAGTATTGGAGATTTTAACCAACGAGCGTACTCGTCGCCAAATCCGTAATCTTCGACATGCAACAAACAGTGAGTTATTGTGTGAAGCATTTCTTCATGCATTTACGGGACAACCTTTACCTACAGATGAAGATTTGATGAAAGAACGTCATGATGAGATCCCAGAAGAAGCAAAAATGAAAATGCGAGAGATGGGGATAGATCCTGACGAGTGGCAATATTAATTTCAACTTAGACCTCGCAAATGCGAGGTTTTGTTTTAAGGGCTAATATGAAAATTTCTCAACAGATTGTTAAAGAAGTCCGTTGGACATTATGGCTAACATTGTCATATGTACTTGGCTGGGTTGGCTTTGCTTATTTTTCTCCAGATGGCAGGGGATTATTAGGTTTCCCAATTTGGTTTGAACTTTCTTGTATTTATTTACCATTATTATTAATTTTAGTGACGACTGTTGTCGTGAAGTATGCTTTTAAAGAAATTGATTTAGAGAGTAAAAATGAATCTTGAGATGTTACTTCCTCTTATCGCTTATTTAGTTTTTGTTTTTGGCGTGGCGTATTATGCCTATCGCCAACGTACAAGCGGTAGTTTTTTGTCAGAATATTACGTAGGTGGACGCTCGATGTCTGGTTTTGTGTTAGCCATGACAACAGCAGCAACCTATGTTGGCGCAAGTAGTTTTATTGGTGGTCCTGGTGCAGCCTATAAATATGGTTTAGGCTGGGTATTATTAGCCATGATTCAAGTACCAGCGGTGTTACTTTCCTTAGGTGTTGTCGGTAAAAAATTAGCGATACTTGCTCGTCAAACCAAGAGTGTAACGATTAATGATATTTTGTTAGCTCGCTATCAAAATCGTTTTGTCGTTTGGATATCCAGTTTTGCGTTGTTGTTATCATTCTTTGCAATGATGACTGTTCAGTTTATTGGTGCAGGGCGTTTGCTTGAAACAACACTTGGCATATCTTATTCAACATCCATTCTTATTTTCGCAGTGACGGTAGGAATCTACACCTTTATTGGCGGGTTTAGGGCGGTTGTATTGACGGATACAGTTCAAGGGCTGGTGATGGTGTTGGGAACGCTCTTATTATTAGGGGGAGTCATTTATGCTACAGGCGGAATTGAACAGGCGATAAAGCAGCTAGAAATCATTAACCCACAATTAATTGAACCTTACGGTATTGATGAACGTCCTTTAGACTTTACGTTTATGACGTCATTTTGGGTATTGGTTTGTTTTGGTTTAATTGGTTTACCTCACCTTGCCGTTCGTAGTATGGCATATAAAGATAGCCGAGCCTTACATAGAGCATTAGTGATTGGTACTATCGTTGTGGCAATCTTAATGTTTGGCATGCATTTAGCTGGAACATTAGGTCGAGCGCTGTTACCTGATTTAAAAGTTGCCGATCAAGTTATTCCAACGCTTATGATGCAAGTATTACCGCCATTTGTTGCAGGTATTTTCTTGGCTGCGCCGATGGCTGCAATTATGTCGTCGATTGATTCGATGTTGATTCAATCTTCATCAACGCTCATCAAAGATCTCTATCTTGCGATTAGACCTAATGCGATAAGTGATGAAAGAAAAATTAAGTTTTTCTCCACCACTACAACCTTGGTGATCTGTATCTTATTAATTTTTGCCTCAATTAACCCGCCTGAAATGTTAATTTGGTTAAACCTGCTCTCATTAGGCGGATTAGAAGCGACTTTCTTATGGGTCATTATATTAGGACTCTTTTGGAAAAAAGCGAATGCGACAGGGGCATTATGTTCAATGATTGCGGGCTTAGGAAGCTATGTAGGATTGACTATTCTAGGTATCAAAATACTTAATTTCCATGTGATTGTGCCATCACTTTGTATTGGATTAATTGCCTTTTTATGTGGGAACTTATTGGGTGAGCGTCGCCAGAATAATGAGGATGTTTAAGCGTGTTTTTTGTATAAAAGGGAACTTCTCTTGATTTAGTTAGTCTGAGTGAATACTTTTTTACTTTGTTTATTTTTATAAGGGTTCTTTATGAAATCATTAAAATCACTACTTGCACTCGGAATCGTAATGGCTGTTTCTTCAACTTCATTTGCAGAAACGACAAATCCATTAACATCAGTAAAAGAGAGTGCAACACAAGCGGTCACTTCAGCGAAAACTTCTGCAAAATCAGCTGCAACAGATGCAGTAAGTTCAGTGAAAGAAAATGCGACAACTAAAGTTGCTTCAACAAAAGCATCAGCGACGAATGCAGTAAGTTCAGTGAAAGAAAATGCGACAGCAAAAGTTGCTTCAACAAAAATTTCGGCAACTAATGCGGTGAGTTCAGTGAAAGAAAATGCGACAACTAAAGTTGCTTCAACAAAAACTTCAGCGACTAATGCAGTAAGTTCAGCCAAAGAAAACGTAACATCAAAAGCAACTTCGACTAAAGCAGCTGCAACAACGGGTAAAGTGAATATCAATACCGCAGATGCTAAAACATTGCAAACACTAACTGGTATTGGTGAAGCGAAAGCAAAAGCGATTATTGATTACCGTAATAAGAATGGCAGTATTAAAGATATTTCTGAATTATCAAAAGTATCAGGTATTGGTGAAGCAACATTATCAAAAATCAAATCATCAATCAGCTTCTAAAATCGAAAACGGCTACGAAAGTAGCCGTTTTGCTTTTAAGCTTGCCATAAAGTTGCGATGATAAGCACTAAACTAAAAATAGCCAGCCAAATTAAATGGAGCTTCGCACTGCGTTTGTTAATCTCTTGGTTGTGTAATCGACGTTGCTCAAGTTTTTGCTTATAAACTTCTAAATCTTCTTCTTTAAATGAAAAGCCACAATTTGGGCAACTGATTGCACTTTCACTGATTTTTTTACGACATTCAGGGCAGCGGTGTAAAGCCATAGATTTTCCTAAGGTAAAATAAAGTTAACAAGATATTCCGCAAAGGCTTGCGGGTTTTCAATGTGGGCGTTATGCCCTGCATTTGGAATGAGATGATGGGCAAGCTGATGTTGCTCAACCATCTGGCGAAATTTTTGATCTCTTTCGCCAATGATAAACTTAATTGGAGATGCGCTATGTTTAATCTGTTTAGGTGCAAAGTAACTTTGTTTAGCAAGACTTGTAGCTTTAAGCATTTGGGCAAGCGACTTTCCGTCGTTATCTAGCCTTTTTTCAATGATGTCATGCCGTTTTGCAAAATTTAGGTCAGAAAAGACCGCTTGTTGATACCAATCTTTTAAGACGTTTCTCAATGGTTCCGTCGCAAAGCGTTCTGCCCATACGCAATCATTTTGCCAGCGAGCCTCTTTTTCTTTCTGTGTTGCTAAACCAATATTTGCCCCTTCAAGTAACACGCCTTTCAAATAAGGATTTGCAACATTTAACGCATAATCTAAGACAATTCTTCCCCCTAAGGAATAGCCAACAAGATAGAAGTTTTCTTCGCCAAGCTGTTGAAGTGTCGCATGAAATAGCGTTCTCATCTCGTCAAAATGATGGCAAGCAATATGAGAACTTTGGTGATGAAAGGGGAGATCGATAACAAGCGGTCGGATTTGCGGAAATTTTTGCAAATAGCCAATAACTTCCTGCCAATCGTGGCGAGAACCTAGAAACCCGTGGAGAAATACCACGGGGATACCAGAATCACTGTGCCATTGATGCGCTAACATTAGTCGATAGATGCTCGAGAGATCTGTTCAATGATGGATTTGTATAAGCTACTGCCTTCTTGGTCATTGACTTTGATTTCCACAATCGTCACGCCACGGCGAGCGTAGGCTTGTTTCAGTTTCGTACCTAAATCTGCCCAAGTGTAAGGACGTAGATATTCTAAACCAAACATAGTCGCAATTTGTGAAAATTCAAAATTGTGACTTAGGCGATAGAATTTCTCTTTAGCTTGTGCTTCAACTGGCAACATATCGAAAATTGCTCCACCATTGTTGTTGATCACAAACAAAATAGTTGGTTGAGTAATTTGGCGTAATAGCGCCACAGAATTGAGATCATGTAGCGTTGAAATATCGCCAATAACGGCTACCGTAGGCTGACCACTTCCTTTGGCAATGCCTGCCACTGTCGCAATTAAGCCATCAATACCGCTTGCTCCACGGTTGGTATAGATTGGATAGCTTTCAGGCAATTTACATAATGCATCGACCAAACGGACAAATAAGCTATTGCCTAAGAAAAGGTTGCCATTGGCAGGCAATACTCGCTCAATATGGTGAGCCAGTGATGCTTCATTTAGGTTTCCGCCGACTTGCTGTTCAATAAAGGTTTCACAAAATTGTGATAGCGCAAGCGGTTCAAGTAACCATGGTTTTTGACGCAATGGCGGATGCACACGGGTAAAATGGTGTGCTTTGGCAACAAAACGGGTTTGTGGGTGAGAATAGGTGTTCAAGTAATCGACTGATTCATCGACTAACCAAAATTCTCCTTTAAACGCAGATAAAAACTGATTGACTCGCTTGCTGACGATTTGTGTTCCAAATTGAATCACAATATCCGCTTGAAGTAAGCGTTGTTCAACGGTTTTGTTTGATAACCACACATCAGCATAAGGCAGAGATGCATCAATGCCAGATTGAACGTCACTGATTAGACACCAACCTAGCGTCTCCGCCCAAAGTTTTAACCCCATGCCTTGTTCAAGTGGTAACTTACCCACCACAATGACGCCACGTTTAGTACGCCAATAATCCCAATTTTCATGCATTAGCACATCTTTTTGAGTTGCCTGTTGGTCATACCATTTAACTTTAGGTTTATTTAACCAACTTAAAATAGGGGCAAACCACGGAGTTTGAGCGATTTCATCTTCGTCCGCTTCATATAACGGCTCTTCAAACGGTAGATTGAGATGCACAACACCGCCTTGTGTCGCTTGGACAGAGCAAGCATATTCCACTCTGCCTACCAACCAATTTGCGCTATATTGCGGACTTGGTTTCGGTAAGTTAAGGCTCACAGCTGGATAATCAGCAAAAATATGTGGTTGTTGGATAGCTTGATTTGCGCCACAATCAATCAGCTCTAATGGGCGATCTGCTGAGAGTACAATTAATTTATGATGAGAAATACTTGCTTCAATCACCGCAGGATAAAGGTTTGCCACCGCGGTACCGGATGTCACAATAATGGCAACAGGTTCATTGGTCGCTTTCGCTAACCCTAGCGCAAAAAAGCCTAAGCCACGCTCATCAAAATGCGTGTGACATTCCGCTTGGTTTTGCTTTTGTAAATGAACCGCTTCTAACGTTAATGGCGTAGAGCGTGAGCCGGGGGCAATACAAAAATGTTTTACGCCATAGCGAAGTAGGGCATTTAATACAACACGTGACCAAGAACGGTTAAAGGAGCTAGTATTTATCATTATTTGTCTCTTTTGCTGATAAAAAGTGGATTTCCAAGATTGTAGCAAAATTTGTAAAAAAGTAAGCGGATTTTACCGCTTGTACTGAGATTTTTCTGCAAGTACAAGCGTAAATGTTCCTTTGTAAGCTTATTTCATTTCTGCAAAGGCAAGATCTGCCATTTCTAGCGTATAAGCAATGTCTTCATCTGTGTGAGCTAACGACATAAAGCCTGCTTCAAAAGCAGACGGAGCAAGATAGACACCTTTTTCGAGCATTTTGTGGAAGAAGGTATTGAACGCTTTTACATCACATTTCATCACATCTTGATAGCTTTCAACTTTTGCCTGTTCAGTAAAGAACAAACCGAACATACCGCCCACATATTGCACGGTAAATGGAATGCCGTGCTTGTCTGCAAGGGCTTTGAAACCTTCCGCAAGGGTTTTGGTTTTCTCTGCAAGCAGTTGCTCATTACCTGCTTTAGACAGCTCGGTTAAACAAGCAAGACCTGCGGACATTGCAATCGGGTTGCCTGAAAGGGTTCCTGCTTGGTAAACAGGACCGGTTGGGGCGATAAATTCCATAATCTCTTTTTTACCGCCAAATGCACCCACAGGCATACCGCCACCGATGATTTTACCTAGTGTAGTTAAATCAGGTGTCACGCCGTAGTAACTTTGTGCGCCACCGAGTGCGACACGGAAGCCCGTCATCACTTCGTCAATAATAAATACCGTGCCATATTCAGTACAAAGTTCACGCAAGCCTTGTAAAAAGTTCGCCTTTGGTGGAATGCAGTTCATATTGCCTGCGACAGGTTCAATGATTAAACAGGCGATTTCGTTTGGATACTGCTCAAAGGCTTGTTTGACTGAGGCTAGATTGTTGTATTCACAAGTAATAGTATGTTTTGCGAAATCTTCAGGCACACCCGGCGAGCTTGGCTGACCTAACGTCAACGCCCCTGAACCAGCCTTAACTAAGAGCGAGTCGGAGTGACCGTGATAACAGCCCTCAAATTTAATGATTTTGTCACGTTTTGTGTAGCCACGAGCAAGGCGAATGGCAGACATTGTCGCTTCTGTACCAGAGCTGACCATACGCACCATTTCGATAGACGGCACTAACTTGCAAACCAGTTCCGCCAACTCAATTTCAATCGCTGTTGGTGCACCAAAACTTAACCCGTTCGGCACTGCTTTTAATACCGCATCAATGATCGTAGGGTGATTATGTCCCAATACCATCGGACCCCAAGAGCCAACATAATCAATGTAACGTTTGCCTTCGCTGTCGGTGATATAAGCCCCTTTTACACTTTCAATAAATACAGGCGTGCCACCCACACCTTTAAACGCACGCACAGGCGAGTTCACGCCGCCCGGGATCACTCGTTGTGCTTTTTCAAATAGAGATTGAGATGTTGTCATAAAAATCCTTAACGTATAAATGACGTAAATAAGCATTATTTTACTGTAAATTCTCGTTTCTGCGTGAAAAAAATTGAGTGTTTTAACGGTTATGCTATCCTAAGCAACATTTTGCATTATTCATCTTTTAAGGGATAAACCGAGTATATGTGGCTTACATTTATTGCTGTATTTTTGGTTTCTTTTGTATCACTTATCGTGATGCGTCCTGTTGCTGAAAAAATAGGTTTAGTCGATAAACCAAATTTCCGTAAACGTCACCAAGGCGTTATTCCTTTAATTGGGGGGATTGCGCTTTATTTAGGGAATCTTGCGTTTTATCTCTTAGAATGGGAACAAATGCGTTTGCCCGAACTCTATTTAACGGCATTGACAATCCTTTTGGTGATAGGGGTGTTAGATGACCGATTTGATATTAGTCCGTTTTTGCGAGCAGGTATTCAAGCCTGTTTAGCGGGGGCAATGATTTATAGCGGTTTATCTATTGAAAACCTAGGTCAGTTAATTGCGCCATTTAGCCTTGAGATTGGGGCTTTAGGGGTTGTATTAACGGTCTTTATTACCATTGGTGTGATCAATGCTTTTAATATGATTGATGGTATTGATGGTCTATTAGCAGGGCTTTCTTCGGTCAGTTTTGCGGGTTTAGGCACCTTGATGCTCCTTGATGAACAATACACGTTAGCGTATTGGTGCTTCGGTATTATCCTTGTTCTTCTCCCTTATGCGATGTTTAATCTCAGTCTTTTTGGGACGAAATGGAAAGTCTTTATGGGCGATTCAGGTAGTACGTTGATTGGTTTTACGATTATTTGGATCTTACTGTTAAGCACACAAGGGCAGGGACACCCTATCAGCCCAATTACAGGTTTATGGCTTATTGCTGTGCCGTTAATTGATATGGTGGCGGTCTTTTTCCGACGCTTGAAAAAAGGTAAAAGTCCGTTCAGACCTGACCGCTTGCATATTCACCATTTGATGATGAGAGCAGGTTTAACTTCTCGTCAAGCCCTTGCTGTTATTACTTTTGGCGCAGGCTTGTGTGCCACTTTTGGTGTCATTGGCGAAGCGTATTACTGGAACCAATGGGTGATGTTTGTGGCATTTGTCGCCCTATTTTTCTTATATTCTTATTCTATTGTTCATGCTTGGCGTATTACTCGTTTTGTCCGTCGTCATAAGCGCAGAGCAAGAAAAAAACAGATTACAATGCAGAGGTAATTTTAATGACAGAACAAATACAAAAAACAGGTTCAAGTGCAGGAAAATGGTTTTCTTCACTTTTGATTTTATTGCTATTGACTGTTCTAGGAGCTGGTGCGGGTTGGTTTAGTCCAACAGTTATTCAGCCTGTAAAATGGAAAGCTGAAGCTCAGTTTGAAGCGCCTAAAGTTGTTGATTTGGGGAATTATTATTCCTTATTAAGCACTTATAACTTATTAAAAGGTGAAACATCAGCAACGGCAACAGCAGATGCTGCTTTGACAAATTCGGTGTATCAAGAGTTTATACGCGATCTCAAATCGCCAGATGTTCTACAACAGTTTTTAATACAAAGCGAGAAGGTAAAAAAACAAGCATCGGATAAAAATCAACCTACTTCGCTTGTTGCACAAGAGATTGCTCGCCAATTTAAATTTGATGATACAGCAAATACGTTAAGCCTTACTTTACTTAATCCTGAAGAAGCATCTACATTATTAGCTGACTTTGTTATTTTTAGTACTATGAAAGCTCGCTCAACATTAAATAGTGAACTGATTGCCAAGTGGAAAATTCTATTCCAACAGACTAAACAGATGGCAGAAAGTAATTTAGGTGCGATTCAACAAGGTGCTCAAGTTGCTCAACAAGATTGGGCAGGAAAATTAAACTTGATGCGTTCTGTTAAACCATTAGATGATAGATTATTGCCGTTTCGCTATATTAAAGCACCGAGTGTACCTACAGTACCTGAAAAACCAGAGAATCAGTTACTATGGAGCGCAATTGGTGCAGGGATTGGCTTTTTCTTAGGCTTACTTATTGCACTTTTTATCCATAGAAAAAGAAATTAATTTTCGGAACCGAATCGCTTTAAAAACTCCTTTTGTGTAAAAACGATACATGATGGGAGTTTTTTTCTTAAAGACTTATTTTATGAAAATGGATATGAATATTTGGCTGTCCCATTTTTTTTGTCGCAAGATTGCAGAACTTACACCAAGTTGTGATCAATTAGACAATCTCGTCTTAACCGATTTCGATCTGGTTCAAGCCAAATTAGCGAGTACAGAAGTAGAGAAGATCTGCTTATTGCAACAGCAAGGCTTTCAGTTTGTGGAAGGTGAAATCCGTTTTGTGTGCGATCTTGCAAATTTTTCATCAGATATGACCGCTTGTCGTCCTGCTCGGCTTGATGATTTAGCTAAAATGGAAGGCTTTTCTCATCAATTTGCCCATACTCGCTTTCGTTCTCCATGGTTTTCAGCAAAAGAAAATCAACGTTTTTACCGTCAATGGTTTGAGAATGCCATAAAAGGCGAATTTGATGATATTTGTTTGGTGTGTGAAACAGAAAACGGAGACATTCAAGGGGCGATTAGTGTACGTCTATCAGGGAAAATAGCTCAAGTTGGGTTAATTGCGGTAGCAGAGCAGTGGCAAGGTCAAGGTATTGGCAAGCGCTTACTCTCTGCGGCAATGCGATGGGCGAAATCACAGCAAGCTGAAACACTTGAAATTGCTACACAATCAAGTAATCTGAAAGCGATTCGGCTATATCAATCGATCGGCGCAACGATTTGTGGCATCTATTATTGGTTTTATTGGCAAACGACATGAGCGAGATAACGATTCCTTTTAACCAACCTCCTGTTGTGGGTACAGAGTTGGCTTATCTGCAACAAGCAATCTCCAGTGGCAAGCTTTCGGGCGATGGCGAGTTTACACGTCGTTGTGAGCGCTGGTTTGAGCAGCGTTTCAATGCCCATCGAGTATTGCTTACTCCATCTTGCACTGCTGCGTTAGAAATGTCTGCCATTTTGCTAGATATTCAGGCGGGTGATGAAGTGATTATGTCAAGTTACACCTTTGTTTCAACGGCAAATGCTTTTGCACTACGTGGTGCTAAAATTGTGTTTGTCGATATTCGCCCTGATACAATGAATATGGATGAGCGTTTGATCGAGCAAGCCATTACACCTAGAACCAAGGTGATTGTGCCTGTGCATTATGCTGGTGTGGCGTGTGAAATGGATACCATCATGGCATTGGCAGAGAAGTATCGCTTATGGGTGGTGGAAGATGCTGCACAGGGCGTGAATGCGTTCTATAAAGGCAAGGCATTAGGGACTTTAGGACATATTGGCTGTTACAGTTTTCATGAAACTAAAAATATCAGCGCAGGGGGTGAAGGCGGGGCGATTGTGATTAATCAACCTGAATTGACTGTTCGAGCTGAAATCATTCGAGAAAAAGGCACGAATCGTCAACAATTTTTCCGTGGTGAAGTGGATAAATACAGTTGGCGAGATTTAGGCTCTAGTTATCTGATGTCTGAGCTACAAGCGGCGTATCTTTATGCGCAGTTAGAGCATATTGAAAAGATTCAGCAAAAACGCCAGAACATTTGGCAAACTTACTACAACGCCTTTTTACCTTTCGCAGAACAAGGTTTGATTGAGTTGCCGACGATTCCCTATGATTGTTCGCACAATGCGCATCTTTTTTACCTTAAATTTGCAGATCTCAAAACTCGTTCCGCATTTATCTCCCAAATGAAACAAGCGGGTATTTTAACGGTATTTCATTATGTTCCCCTACATTCAAGCCAAGCGGGAGAACGCTTTGGGCGATTTCATGGCGAAGATAAATGGACAACCAAAGAGAGTGAACGACTGGTGAGATTGCCACTGTTTTTTAATCTTGAAGATCAGGATAGAGAGAAAATTATTCATCTGACACAAGCCATTTTGCAAAAAATGCAATAAAGTGACCGCTTGTGATATCTATTTAAAGGGCAACTGTGAACCATATTTACCATCTTCTTAGCTCAAATATTCCCCACCATAATCGTACGGTGTTAGCCTTTTTCCAAAAGGAATTACTCACCACCTTGGCGGAGACACCTTGCTTTTATGTGGTGGGTGAGCCAAGTCTCGCCACAGAATTTCCATTGCTAAAGCTACATCTTTTTTCATCTCAGCGGGCATTGACTCAAGCAGTGATTGCAAAATTTAACGCAGAACCGACCGCTTGGTTTGTGTTACATGGGCAATTTAACGTCTCATTGTGGCTTGCGATGTTATGTGGTCGAGTACCGCCCCAACGCTGTACGTGGCATATTTGGGGCGCGGATCTGTATGAAGAGTCAAACTCGCTCAAATTTAGGCTTTTTTACCCATTACGTCGCTTGGTTCAGCATAAGATTGCGCAGATTTGGGCAACCCAAGGGGATTTAGTCTATGCACATCAAAAATTAAAGCGTGATCATTCGCAAGATCAGCGGCTCTATTTCCCAACCAAATTGCCATCTCATTTTCCTAAAAAGCAAACGTCTGACAGATTGACGATTTTGTTAGGGAACTCGGGCGATCCGAGTAATCGTCATTTAGCGGGATTGTCGTTAATCAAGCAACATTTTGGGGAAAATGTGAAAGTGTATGTGCCAATGGGCTATCCAGCGCAAAATCAAACCTATATCCATCAAGTTCAGCAACACGCAAAGACCTTATTTTCACAAGGGCAAGTAGAGATTTTGGCAAACAAACAACCTTTTGAAGCTTATGTTGATCTGCTTTCCCGTTGTGATTTAGCGTGCTTCTTGTTTGAACGTCAGCAAGGTATCGGCACGATTTGCCTACTCACTCAGCTACAGATTCCAGTAATCTTACATCGCCAAAACCCATTTTGTTTAGATATGGAAATGGCGGGTATTGATTTTCTTTATGCGGATCAGATTTCTCAAACGAGAGTACAGCAAGTTCAACAAAACTTATCTCAAGTAGATCTATCCCAAGTTGATTTTTTTCCACCCAACTATATGTCGCAATGGGTTCAGTGTTTATCTCAATTAAAAGGATGATTCTTATTAGGTTAGGTGTTAGACTTTAATCTCTTTTACTTCTTAAGGATATTTTATGAAACGTTTCCTAAGCTTCATTTTTACGACGATATTGGCAGTAAGTTTAGTTGCTTGTACAACCACCACAACGGATCCAGCTGTTGGAAAATCGGATTACCAAAAATACTTACAGTGGTTAGAAAATGTTGAATCGACAATGGATAATAAACTTGAAGTTGAATTCAGCAAAGCAGAACCTAAAAACCAATCAGAAGAAATTCATTTATTTAATAGTGTTATTGAAAAGTCATTTGATGATGCGGTAAGTAGTGGTAAAGCACTAGATTTACGTCATGAAGAAGTACGAAAACTACGCGATATGTCTGTAGAGATGTTAAATACTTATAAACAAGTGCTACCAGCCTATTTAATCCCAACTCCAGCTAATATACAAAAAGCAGAAGCACTACAACCTAAATTAGAACAACTTGTTAAAGATGGTGAAGCACTAATGGAAAAATTAGATGCGAAGTTTGGCACACAATAACGAACTCTCTGTTTAAGTTGATTTACAAGCGGTGCGATTTGAGTAAAAATTTGCACCGTTTTTTATTGGGGGAAATATGGCTGAACTGAGCGGTGTTGTTCTATGTTATCTTATGATGACTATCATCATGGGATACTTCTTATACCGCATTTATCAGCAACAATTTTTTTCTTTTCATCTCCTTTTCAGCGGGATCTATTTCATCACATTTTTTTTAGGTTTCCCTTTTTCTCTGATCCTATCGCTATATTTTGCACATCCATTGCCGAGTACAACCGAAATGTTGATAACATTTGCAACCGCTTTTATTAGTTATCTTTGGTATCTGCTTTGTTATCGACTTTGTGCGTTTAAGACTTCAGTAAGCAATGGACATACACTAAAACAAACTGAACTTGCAAAATTTCAAGCAAATCTGACCGCTTGTATTTTATGTTTGCTCGCATTTATTACGTTGGCGGTATTTATCTATTTAAATGACGGGTTACTGTTTTTCACACTAGAAAAATATAGCCAAATTTTTTCAAGCGAGATAAAAGGGATTCCCTTAAAACGCTTCTTCTACTTCTTTATTCCCGCATTGCTGATTTGGTTTTTACTGTCGCCAACGAAAAAACGATGGTGGCTATTTTTGATCGTTGGAATGGGATTTGGCGGACTAAGTTATCTGGCGGTAGGTGGAACACGAGCAAATATGGCTACCGTTTTCTTTTTATTCATCATTTTGGGCTTTTACTTTCGCTATATTTCATTGAAATGGATATTGATAACAGGGATTGGCGCTGTGGGAGTGATGTCTGTATTGGCGTTTATTCGCTATAACCTGAATTTACAGGGAATGGAAATTTTGCATACCTTGCTTTATTTAACGCGAGACACGTTTTCCCCTTGGCAAAATCTCAGTAAAATTCTCAGTACCGAGATTGATTTTTTAGGGCTGATGCCGATCGTCCGAGATTTTTATGTTTATATCCCCACATCGCTTTGGCAAGAGAGACCTGATATTGTATGGAATAGCGCCAACTATTTTACCAAGGTGCTTTTAGGAAATCAGTCAGGCTTGGCTATTTCGCCAACGCTATTAGGCTCCTTTTATATTATGGGGGGCTTCCCAATGATTATGCTTGGTATGGCGATTGTGGGTGGGTTAATACGTATGGCGGATTATTTTTTCGTATCTAGTCAAAATACTATCTTGGTTCAGAGCTTTTGTCTTGCCAATGTATTTAATTTAATCGTATTGGTAAGGGAAGGCATGGACGCTTTTGTTTCCCGTTTTTGCTTTTTTAGTATGATCTTTTTATGTGCTTATACGATGGCGTGGGTAATCAGTAAGATGAGAGTGAAAAATGGATAAAGTGGTTGTTGGCGGAGTAGAGCTGTTGGCAATGGAGAATCAACAGGCATTTGAATCTTATCTTTTACATAAAGGTGAAATAAGAACAGGAAAACTGATTGCCATTAATGCAGAAAAAGTGATTCTTCAGCAAGAAGATGACGAAATGAAAACCTTACTTGCAAATGCAGAGTATAAATATGCAGATGGTATTAGTGTTGTTTGTACTATTCGCCGTAAATATAAAAAATATGCAACACTTGAGCGAATTGCAGGGGCTGATTTATGGGAAGGGCTTATGCAGCGATTTGCAGAGAATGATTTGCCTGTCTTTTTAGTTGGAAGTTCTGCAGAAACGCTTAAAACAACAATAAGCAAGTTAGCCAAATGGAATGTGAATATTGTCGGAGTGCAAAATGGTTATTTCAAACCAGATGAAGAAATAGCTTTGATAGAAAAAATTAAAGCGAGTGGGGCAAAATTTGTTTCGGTTGCAATGGGATCGCCCAAACAGGAAAAATTTATGCAAAAAGCACAACAAATTTATCCTGATGCATTATATATGGGTGTAGGTGGAACTTATGATGTATTTGCGGGTAAGGTAAAACGTGCGCCAAAGTCATGGCAAAAACTGGGGTTGGAGTGGCTATATCGGATTTTACATGAACCAACACGTTGGCAAAGACAGCTAAGATTAGTGAAATATGCCTATTATCATTTAACAAAACAGCTATAAAACCACCATTTTTGATAATTAGTAAACGTTTTGAATAAATTAAGAGCATATAAGAAAATTTTTTTAAAAAAGTGCTAGACAAGAGAGAGTGAAATCACTAATATACGCCCCCGTTGCGACGCACTACTGAAAATAACGCGTTCGTAGCTCAGTTGGATAGAGCGTTGGCCTCCGGAGCCAAAGGTCGCAAGTTCGAATCTTGTCGAGCGCGCCAGGGGTAATGCAATATCATCAACACAATGGTGGCTATAGCTCAGTTGGTAGAGCCCTGGATTGTGATTCCAGTTGTCGTGGGTTCGAATCCCATTAGCCACCCCATTTAAATATATGCGATAGCATATCAGACGGCGAGTAGCGCAGCTTGGTAGCGCAACTGGTTTGGGACCAGTGGGTCGTAGGTTCAAATCCTATCTCGCCGACCA
>NZ_PTPX01000010.1 GCF_003260095.1 Glaesserella australis | reverse complement strand
ATTTCAAAAAGTAGGCTTAAAGCCTTGTACTATAAGGCTTTAAGCTACTTTTTAGCAACAATTTTGTCTATTATGCCTATTTATTCTTACGGAGAAATAGTATAAAACTCCGTAAGAAATTATGATACTTAATTAACCTAGGGCGGGTACTCCTAGGGTTGAGTCACTCCATTCACTCACCACCTTCACTTTAGCAAGGCTTTGTTGGAATGTAGTGTTATGGTTGAGTTCCCATAAATCTACATTATTTTGCAAATTCAGCCAAAATTCAGGGGTTGTGCTAAAGGCTTTAGCGAGTTTAAACGCCATTTCTAGCGTAATGCGTGTGCTGTTATTGACAATCGCGCTGGCGGTATTGCGATGCACATCAAGGATTGTGGCTAAATCTGTGATTTTAAGATTTAACGGTGATAAAAATTCTTCTTGCAAAATCTCACCGACAGAAGTCGGTTTGCGTGGAGTGGTTTTCATAGTGGTCTCTTATAAATCGTAAGTGTGTGGATCTAAATACAAATTAGATAATTGATTATCTTCAAATTTAAAAATCAGCCGATATTGTTTATTAACCCGAATGGAATACACTTTATTTTCCTTTGGCTCAAGTAACTCAAGGCGATTAGCTGGCGGTGTACGTAAATCGTTAAGATTTTCCGCTGCGTTAATCATATCTAATTTACGAGCAAGTATGTTGCTTAAATTGGCTGGGATTTTGCTATGCGGTTCCGCCATATTGAAAAAAGCGGTAAAGATAGTTATCCCGAAAGTGTTCATCCGTTAGATTAAACATTCTTATTCTCTTTGATGAATATATAACAAAATAATGCACAACTCAACTGTGCATTTCGCAATAAGAGAATACTAAGATTGGTATTTGTTTATCAATCACTAAAATCTATTTTTTTCGATCTAGATCGAAAAAATCATAACCTGACCAACCGCTTGTACAATGTTAATGGCACGATCTTCGTGCCATTTTGTTTGATTAAATGCTGATAAACTCTTTTAATAACGTGCCTTCATAGATGCCGAGTTTGATTGCGATAGAGGGGATAATTGGGCTATCTAAATCATATTGGCTCGTCACAAGATCTACATTTAAATCATTCAGCAGGAGATTTTGTTTTAGTTTAGTTTGAATTTGCTCGAACAATGGGTGTTTAATTTGTAAAAGCGGTGAGTTAAGCATGATTTTTTCCGTCGAAAAAATATTCACCAAATTCATCAGCATATAAGCGAGATTGTCTGAAATATGCGCTAAGATTCGCATCGCATTTGGGTTGTTTTGCTCAACTTGTTGACAAAAATAGGCGATTTTATCTTGATTGTGTTCACATTCATTTGGCAAATAGCGATCAATTAATTTACTTAATGCCGGAAACGTCACTTGATTAGCAAGCTGATAACGCTCTAACTCGTTGATATCTTGTGCAATTTCATCACTTAATGCACTAAATTTTGGCATGATCATTTTATCTACGCTCATGCGTTTATGTTCGTCCTGATGCAGCAGTGAACCTTTCAATAAAACACTGAGATTTACCGTGTCATCAAGCTGTAAGAAAATAACATTGTCATTGCTAATTAAACTGCCAAGCGCGGATTCAGCCAAAAACCAAAGCTGGAAATGCTCATTGAGTAAGATAGGTTGTGAAAAATGGGTAGCCAGATTTTCTACAATAGCACACTGAACTGTCTGATGACCTAATTGTGTAATTATCCGTCGGGTTGGATCAATTTTACCTAATACGCTGATAGAGATGGCAAATAAATTCTTCTGTTCAATATCAATTTGATCTGAAAAATGTTGTACACTACTTAGGATATAACTATCTAATTTTGAGTATTCTTCTTGAGTAATGGCATAGTCACATTGTTGAATTAATTTTCCACTAAGATCGCATAAATAAATTGACAATTTAGTCGTTGAAATAGTTAAGCAAAGGTAATGCCAATAAAAAGGCGATACGGCAAGCCCAACGGCTGGTCTTCCCCGAGAAGGCAGATTTTGTGAAGTTCTTTCTAAGATAAATTTATTATCAATCAATGTTTTCGTTAGCACAGTCATAGACGCAGGTGCAAAACCAGACAGTTTTGCAAGATCTGTGCGAGAAATAAGTTCAAACTGCTCAATTAAGCGATAAACTGTACCTAAATGTTGGTATTTATAATCATAAGACGTGACTTTCATGCCTAATTCCTTAGTATCTTTTTTTACTCCATAAGATAATTTATTAATTTTGCAGCCTTTATATATAAAATAGCAAACTATTTCATTCAATTATGAGAATGAGCTCACAAAATTATTTTATTTTTTGAAGAAAATGCATGTAAATCGCTCAACCCTGATGTTTAAGGTGAATTTTTTTATGAACAAACAGATAAATTACTGTTGGATTAATGGTAACGAACAATTGGCAGAAGTCTGCCAACAAGCTGCTCAACAACCTGTTGTGGCGTTAGATACGGAATTTATAAGAACTAGAACCTATTATCCTAAATTGGGTTTGATTCAACTTTTTGATGGGCAAAATATTTGCTTAATCGACCCGCTTGTCATCACGGATTTTTCGCCTTTTATTGATTTATTAGCAAATAGAAATGTGATCAAAGTGCTACATGCCTGCAGTGAAGATTTGGAAGTCTTTCAACATTACTTTAAGCAACTTCCACAGCCGATGGTTGATACACAAATTATGGCGGGATTTATTGGGCTAGGGCAGTCCGTTGGTTTTGCCAAATTGGTTTTACATTATCTCTCACTTGGGCTTGATAAAGGCGCATCTCGTACAGATTGGTTGGCTCGTCCGTTAAGTGAAATTCAATGTCAATATGCGGCGGCGGATGTGTATTATTTATTGCCAATTTACCATGCGTTATCACAAGATCTTGCTAAAACACGCTGGCAATCTGCGGTGCAAGAAGAGTGCGAAACGCTGTTAGCGAAGCGACAAATAGCGATAAATCCAGCACAAGCTTATAAAGATGTGATGAACGCTTGGCAACTTACGCCACAACAGCTTGCCGTATTACAGCTGTTGGCTAAATGGCGTATTGAAGAAGCAGAGAAACGAGATTTGGCGTTAAATTTCATTATAAAAGAACAACATTTATGGCAAATCGCCAAGCAACAGCCTAAACATACTTCCACATTACTGGAATTTATGCACCCAAATGAAGTACGTATTCATGGTAAGAAGTTATTGTGGCTCGTTGAACAGGGCAGAGCGGTATTGCCTGAAAACTATCCTTCGCCAATTTCTCGCATTGTAGATGAACCAGGGTATAAACAGACATTAAAACAGTTACAAACTAAACTCGCTGAAATTCAGCCATCAGATTTA
The DNA here is from genome assembly GCF_003260095.1 of Glaesserella australis. Lineage (GTDB taxonomy): Bacteria > Pseudomonadota > Gammaproteobacteria > Enterobacterales > Pasteurellaceae > Glaesserella > Glaesserella australis. The sequence goes on along the minus strand of NZ_PTPX01000010.1, from coordinate 77,500 downwards.
GCCGTAGAGTTATTAGCAAGTAAACGGCAATTAAATCAACTGTTTAAATGGTATAGAAAAGGGCAGAATGCCACACAATTACCTGAATTATTAGTCGGTTGGCGTAAGCCTTTTGGTGAATCCTTGTTATCTTGTCTATAAAAACGTGACATTGTCTCGAATTAAGGTGCTTTTAAAGCACCTTTTTTATTGCCTGAAATTCAGCAAATCAAACTTTATTATCACTAAAGAATCATTGTTAAGTTTTACTTAAAAATAAAATATCTTATTTATCAAATGGTTATAGAAAATTAAACCAATTTGCAAAATTTCTAGCAAAACTGACCGCTTGTGATACGAGAGAAAAGATTTCTGTTTAAATCACATTTCTATTACAATTCCAACCATTCCCTTTATTATTTTTGAATAGGAAAACGTATGAAAAAAACGGTGATTGCAACCTGGTTAACACTGGCGTTGAATATGGCTTTTGCTAACGAACCTGCAAAAGTTGAAGCAGAAAAAACCGCTCAACCAGCGCCAAAAGTTGAAGAAGTTAAAGCGGTGGTAACAGAAGAAGCGGGATTTAAAGCGTCTGTCTTGATCTCAAACCTAAATAATCCTTGGGATATGGTTTGGGGGGCGGATGGCAATATTTGGGTCACTGAACGACAAGGAAAGCAGATTTCGATTGTTAATCCAAATACCGCTGAACATAAAGTGCTTTATACCTTTGAAAATGCCTTTGCAACACCGCCACATCAGGGTGTATTGGGATTAGCGTTACATCCTAACTTTTTGAAAAACAGCAAAGAAGATTTTGTTTACACCTACTATACCTATTCTTCTACAAATGGTGATAAATCAGATTTTGGGCGTATTGTGCGTTTAACTTACGATCCACAAACGCAAAAATTAAGTGATGAAACGATTATTTTAGATAAATTACCCGCAGGCGATGACCACAATGCAGGGCGTTTAATCTTTGGGAAAGATGGAAAACTGTATCTCACCTTAGGCGATAACGGTTATAACCAATTTGCGAACAGCTGTAAGGAAATCCGTGCGCAGAATATTCCAACAGTAGAAGACGTTGCTAAGGGTAATTATGAAGATTACCGTGGCAAAGTGTTACGTATTAACGCAGACGGTTCCATTCCTGAAGATAATCCACGTATTCAAAATATTAAAAGCCATGTCTATGCCTATGGATTCCGTAATCCACAAGGTTTAGTCTTTGTTGGAAATAAATTATTTAACGTTGATCAAGGGCCTGGAACAGATGATGAAGTTAATGCTGTTGAAGCAGGTGGAAACTATGGCTGGCCTTATGTTGCAGGCTATCAAGACAATCAAGCTTATAGCTATGTAAATTATTCAAAAGTAGAAAACTGTGAAAAAGCGCCAATGTATGATGGTACAACGGTAGATAAAAGCGTGACAGTGGAACGCTTAAAAGAGACAGATGCGCCTTTTGACAACATGAAAGAACCGTTAAAAACCTTCTTTACAGTGCCAAATAACTATAATTTTAATGATCCTAAATGTAATGGTGACTATATTTGTTGGCCAACGGTGGCTACAACAAGCATTGCATATTATCCAAAAGAGGGAAAAATTAAGAGTTTCCAAAATGCGTTATTAGTAACTGGTGTTAAGACGGGAACCTTATATCGTATGCCTTTAGATGCCAATGCACAGCAAGTACAAGGTGAAGTCATTAGCCATTTCCGCACAGATAACCGTTACCGTATGGTTTTAGTAAGTCCTGATACAAGTAAAATTTATGTCTCAACCGATAATGCAGGTTACATTATGGGGAAAGACAGTAAACCAACCAAAGAAATGGCAAACCAAGGTGCAATTTTGGTCTTTGAAGCAAAGTAAAGGCGATTTATTTTAAGATAAATTTCCTTTGTTAAATTTCGCATAATGCTTTACAGGTTATGTTACAATTCGAGTGCAGTATAATAGGGCTTGTCCCACTGCACGAGAATTTACACATAACCTGTTGTTATGCGAAATTATGGCTAATATCACCTTATCTCATCTTACACCAAAGCATTTTTATGAAACGGTCAAACTACTTAAAACGACCGAACACCGCATTTATATAGGTGTTAATTCCATTGAAGTCCGTTTTAAACTTGATAACAATGAAAGTAAAACCGACACAGACAAGCGTTTTGACCAATTAGAGCATTTTATGCTGTTTTTGCAGGAACTTGTTAATTCTAATGTACCAATAGATCTTGATGAATTTGTAAAAACTTACAGTAAAAGCCCAAGACGTGGGTATTTTAGGGGGCGGTGATATGACCTTTTAGGGGGGGAATAAGGGTTGTTAGGGCAGTGGACTACCCTATAATAGTCCACTCTTGTGTCAAAATGACACATTTTAGATTAAAAATTATTCACTTACTCTAATGTCTGAAGTTTTTCACTTTGGCTCATCAATATCCAGACTTTAATAAGTTTTCTGATTGACTCTTGATCATCTTGTGGAAGCTCTTTTAAAGCCTTTTCTAAGTAAGAAAAGCTATCTGTTTTTTCACCATAAATAATTTCTTCTATGGAAACTCCTAGATTAGATGCGATTGATACTATCGTATTTATTTGAGGGTTATTTTGTTCCCCATTTTCTAATCTTGAAATTTGAGCTTTAGATACGCCACTCATATCAGCAAGTTCTTGCTGACTGATACCTGCCGTTTTACGAATGCGTTTAATATTGTCGCCTAAATGATTCATACAAGCACCAAATGTAAATTTTATGTGTATTTTACATCAAATAGTTGCATATATGATTTTATAGTTGTATATTTGAGTTATATAAATTACCTATATGATTTATTATGATTGACTTCTTGAAACTTTCTATCCCTTTCAAAGCAGAGCATATCATCGTCTGTAAGGACGGTGAGACCTCGTTTTTGAAAGAGACTTTGATAGAAATTGCAAGAAGAACAGGAATAAAACTGAAATCATCAAATGTGACTTTTGAAATAGACGGTGATCTTGATGTTCAGGAGCTATCTCACCCTTATGAATCTATTCCTAGCCATTTTTCTTCATTGGCTATGAAAATCTTTAATGGTAGTGACAGAATGAAAACACCGCCTTATGTTGAGTTGAAAGCAAGCCCTGCAAAATTATTGCAAGGACACAATGTTTTCGGCTCAACTGACCTAGAAATCTGTGCTTTTGTAATGTTGAGTTCATTCATCAAAGCAATGCCAGAGCTTTATGAAATGGTTGATATAGAACAAACGTCAGTTGATTGGATTGATGTAACTTTTTCAGCTCATATTGATTCAGAATCTATCCAAAAACAACTTATCTCTTTTTTCCAAAATATCCATTTAGGACAAACACGTCGCACAAGACATAACAAAGAATATGACACAACGGCTGAATGGAATTCAGGTTCAGAACACCGTATTTTAAAAGTTTATCTAAAAGGTAATGAAGTTCAAAAAAGACTACAAGAAGCCCAGCACGACTTCAAAAAATCACCAAGTAAAAAGTATCTGCAAAACTCAATTCAAGTATTAAGTAATCCAAATCTCATTGAATTTTCAAAAAAATGTGTTCGTTTTGAAGCAAGATTAAAACAACGTTATTTAGATAAACATCAAATCCCACGCAATTTATTTGACTTAATTAACTATCAGAGAGATTACGAAGAGCAGGGTAGAAGCCTGATTAAAGACCTATGGCAAGATGCATTCAAAGACATTATTAAGGCTGTCGGGGAAAGCAATATGAATATTTACAACAGAGATCAAATTCAGCGTTTATTACGGAAAAATTATTTTTCAATCACTCCAAAAGGAAATGTTAGCTATGCAAAAGCTGATCGTTTATTCAGTTTTTATAAAAATTTACTTACGGATGGCTATAGAGAAACATCAAACTGTATGGATCGTAAGACATTTTGGAGATATGAAAAGGATCTTATGGCTGTAGGTTTAACTAAAGCCCAACTACAAAATCTAAAAGCTCACGAACGGCATAACATCATTCCTTTGATGAAACTTGTTGAAATAGACTTTAGCTGTCAAAGACCTGACTGGTATACAGAACCGACTTTAGATGATTTTGAATTATTAGCCGCATAGATTTTTAACCCAACCAAAAGGAAAACATTATGAGTAATCAAGACATTAAACAGTATCTTTTGAAAGTTCAAATTTTCCCTACATCTCGAATTGATGAACGTTCAGGCAAAAGTGAAAAAACGGGTAAAGATTGGTTTATCCGAACTCAAGAAGCTTATATTGATTTAGGCGGTCAATTTCCAGTGCAGTTTAAAGTGCCATTAGCTAAAGATCAAATTCCTTATGGTGCAGGTAGCTATTATGTACATCCAAAATCATTTAAAACAAGCGGATACTTTGATTTGCAAGTTGGCGATGTAATTTTAGTTCCTGCTGAAGATAAGTAATTTTAGATAAGGATATTTTCCTTTAAAATCAAATGGTTACAAACATTAAAATGAAAATATCCTTATAAATCAATTAGTTATATTCTATTTTGTTCGCATAACGTAGATTATGTTAAATAATAAAAATGAAAGTAGAAAATTTCAGATTTTTTATCAGTTTTTTGCTCTGCTTTCATTTTATAGGAATTTATTTTCAAGCATAAAAAGCGTATTATAACCACGTCTCGTGTTTGAAAAAGCACGTTCATTTTTTATTATTCACACATAGGTGTTTCGACAATGTCAAAAAATATTCTTATTCTTAACTGTGGTAGCTCATCGTTAAAATTCGCTATCCTTGATCCTGTTTCTGGTGATGAAAAATTATCAGGTTTGGCGGAAAACTTTAACCTTGCTGACGCTCGCATTAAATGGAAATTAAATGGTGAAAAAGGTGCTGCAGATTTAGGGGCAGGTGCGGCTCACAGTGAAGCGCTTAACTACATCGTAAAAAATATTTTAAGTGCAGAATTAAAAGACAGTATCGGTGCTATCGGCCATCGTATCGTTCACGGTGGTGAAAAATATACTTCATCTATCGTTATCACCCCTGAAGTTGTTGAAGGTATCAAAGAAGCTGCGGCGTTTGCACCACTTCACAACCCTGCTCACTTAATCGGTATTGAAGAAGCATTCAAAGCCTTCCCAGAGTTAAAAGAGAAAAACGTGGCAGTATTTGACACTGCATTCCACCAAACAATGCCAGAACACGCTTATCTCTATGCTCTACCATATTCTTTATACAAAGAACACGGCGTGCGTCGCTATGGTTTCCACGGTACAAGCCACTACTATGTCAGCCGTGAAGCAGCAAAAGTGGTTGGCGTTGAGCCGTCAAAAGTAAACGTGATTACCTGCCATTTAGGTAATGGTGCTTCTGTAGCAGCAATTCGTAACGGTGAATGTATTGACACTTCAATGGGCTTTACCCCATTAGAAGGTTTGGTAATGGGAACCCGTTCAGGCGATTTAGACCCTGCAATCATCTTCTTTATGCACAATACTTTAGGTATGTCAGTGAAAGAGATCGAAGATACCCTTGTGAAAAAATCAGGTTTATTAGGTTTAACTGAAGTCACCAGCGACTGTCGTTATGCGGAAGATAACTACGCAACTCACGCAGATGCAAAACGTGCAATGGACGGTTTCTGCTACCGTTTAGCGAAATACATCGGTGCTTATATGGCAGTGTTAGGCGATGATCACCTAGACGCAATCGTGTTTACTGGCGGTATCGGTGAGAACGCAGGCCCTGTGCGTGAATTAACCTTAAACTACTTGAAACTGTTCGGTATCAAAGTTGATAGCGAGAAAAACAATGCGGCACGTTTCGGCAAATCAGGTGAAATCACCACGGCTGACTCTGCATTCCGTGCCTTTGTTATTCCAACTAACGAAGAACTTGTTATCGCACAAGATACAGCACGCCTAGCGTTATAATACCTAAAACCTGCCAATCGGCAGGTTTTTTACTTTTATATCACATAGAGCGGTAAGGTTTTGAGCAAGTTTTGCAAAAAATTTGATTAATCTACCCGCTTGTAAATAGGAAAAGAACAATGTCTAGAACAATTATTTTAATCCCAATCAGCACGGGTGTTGGTTTAACCAGTGTAAGTCTTGGTTTAGTCCATTCTCTTGAACAAAAAGGGGCGAAAGTAGGCTTCTTGAAACCGATTGCACAGCCGATCAGTGGTGAAGATACTTTAGATCGCTCAACTACCATTATCCGCCTTTCTCAAAGTACCGAAACTGGTACACCCTTTATGCTAAGTGAAGCGGAAACCTTAATTGCGAAAAACCAAACGGACGTATTACTTGAAAAAGTAGTGGAACGTCATCAAAAATTAGCGAAAACCAGCGATATTATTGTGATCGAAGGTTTAATCCCAACGCGCAAAAATTCTTATGCGAACAGCATTAACTACGAAATTGCCCAAGCATTAGACGCAGAAATCGTGTTAGTGGCAGCACCAGCGGCAGATAAACCAGCTCAATTAAAAGAGCGTATCGACGCAGCGGCATCACTTTTCGGCGGTCGCCATAACCCTAACCTACTCGGTGTTGTGATCAATAAATTTAATGCACCTGTGGACGAATCAGGTCGCACACGTCCAGATTTAACCGAAATTTTCGACTCTTTCCAGCACAGTAGCAACAATATGCTTGAAATGGAAAACCTGTTTAAAACAGGTCCAATTAAATTGTTGGCTTGTATTGCGTGGAAATCTGACTTAATCGCAACCCGTGCGATTGACTTAGTAAAACACTTAGGTGCGTCGATTATCAATGAAGGTGAAGTTCACAAACGCCGTATTCGTAGTGTTACCTTCTGTGCAAGAAGTTTGCCACATATGGTAGATCACTTTAAAGCCGGTAGTTTGTTAGTCGCTTCAGCAGATCGTCCTGATGTGATCGTAGCTGCTTCTCTTGCTGCAATGAATGGTGTTGAAATCGGGGCATTACTCTTAACAGGTGGCTACAAAATTGATACTCAAATTGCGAAACTTTGCCAACAAGCCTTTGAAACAGGTTTACCAATTTTCCGCATTGAAGGCAACACTTGGCAAACAGCATTAAGCTTACAAAGTTTCAGTCTTGAAGTGCCTGTTGATGATAAAGAACGTATTGATGCAATCAAACAGTATGTATCGGAACAATTCGATGCAGGCTTTATTGATGGTATTTCAAAAGGGGCTGTTCGTGCACGCCGTCTCTCCCCTGCTGCATTCCGTTATCAATTAACTGAACTTGCTCGTGAAGCGAAAAAACGTATCGTCTTGCCAGAAGGTGATGAACCTCGTACTGTTAAAGCTGCAGCATTGTGTGCAGAACGTGGCATTGCAGAATGTGTGTTATTAGCACCACCAGCAGATGTTCAACGTGTAGCTGAAGCACAAGGGGTCGTTTTAGGCAAAGGCATTACTATTATTGATCCTGCGGAAGTGCGTGAGAACTATGTGGCTCGTTTAGTGGAATTGCGTAAAAACAAAGGTATGACTGAAGTTGTAGCTCGTGAACAGCTTTTAGACACTGTTGTACTTGGTACAATGATGTTAGAAGCCAACGAAGTGGACGGCTTAGTGTCAGGTGCGGTTCACACCACAGCGAACACCATTCGCCCACCGATGCAAATCATCAAAACAGCACCGGGTAACTCGATTATTTCTTCTGTATTCTTTATGTTGTTACCAGACCAAGTGCTTGTGTATGGTGACTGTGCGGTAAACCCAGATCCAACGGCAGAACAGTTAGCTGAAATTGCTATTCAATCTGCTGAATCAGCGAAATCATTCGGTATCGACCCGCGTGTTGCGATGATTTCTTACTCAACAGGTACATCAGGTGCAGGTGCAGACGTGGAAAAAGTGGCAGAAGCAACTCGCATTGCCAAAGAAAAACGTCCAGATCTTATCATTGACGGCCCATTACAATACGATGCGGCAATTATGGAAGATGTGGCTCGCTCTAAAGCACCAAACTCCCCTGTTGCAGGTAAAGCGACCGTATTCGTCTTCCCAGACTTGAACACGGGTAACACCACCTACAAAGCGGTACAACGTTCAGCGGATCTCGTGTCTATCGGTCCAATGCTACAAGGTATGCGTAAACCAGTAAACGACTTATCTCGTGGTGCCTTAGTTGATGATATCGTCTATACGATTGCATTAACGGCAATTCAGGCGACACAGTAGTTTGCGTTAGTAATGTTTACCATTGCTTATTTTGTGCAACGGCTTGTTAAATAGCTCAACGCTTATTGAGTTTAGATCATAGTAATTTACTGACGGCACTTGTTTTTTAACGAGTGCCTTTTTTATTGCTCAATAAATAGAGAAACTAATGCAAACGTTTCCTTTTCTTTGTTATACTTGTATCAATTTTGTTAAATCCTGTAAGGAATCACTATGTCAGCTCAACAACTTATCGCGAAACTCACCGACATCGTTGGCGAAAAATATATTATTACCGATACTTCTAAAACCGAAGTTTATCGTAGTGGTTATCGCTTTGGTTCGGGCAATGCGCTTGCGGTGGTTCGCCCTGCGACACTACTTGAGTTTTGGGCAATTTTAAAAGCCTGTGTTGCGGCGGATGTAATTGTCATTACACAAGCGGCAAATACGGGATTAACAGGCGGCTCAACGCCAAATGGCAATGATTATGATCGTGATATTGTGATTATCAATGCAATGCGAATTGACGGTATCCAGTTGATTAATAACGCAAATCAAGTGGTCTGTTTGCCGGGTTCAACCTTAAATGCTCTTGAAAATGCCTTAAAACCCCATAGTCGTGAGCCGCATTCGGTGATTGGTTCTTCTTGTATTGGTGCTTCTGTGATCGGCGGTGTTTGTAACAATTCAGGTGGTGCATTGGTGCAACGCGGTCCGGCTTATACGGAAATGGCACTCTATGCTCAACTCAATGCAAGCGGTGAGTTAGAGCTAAAAAATCACTTAGGCATTGATTTAGGCGACACGCCTGAAGAAATTTTGCAAAATCTGCAAGAGCAACGTTATCAACGCAAAGATATTCAGCTTGATTGCGGCAAAGGTCACGATCACGCTTATTGTAACCACGTTCGCCAAGTGGATGAAGACTCCCCTGCCCGCTTTAATGCGGATCCTGCTCGCCATTACGAGGCATCAGGCAGCGCGGGTAAATTAGCAATTTTTGCCGTGCGTTTAGACACTTTTCCATTAGAAAAAGAGACCGCAGTTTTCTATATCGGCACAAATCAAACCAATGTGCTGAGCGATATTCGTCGCCATATGTTAGCCAATTTCCAGCAGTTGCCGATTTCGGGCGAATATATTCACCGTGATGCTTTTGATGTGGCGGCAGAATATGGCAAAGATACCTTTTGGGTGATTAAAAAGCTCGGAACGCACCGCTTGCCAACGTTATTTGCCTTAAAAGCGAAAGTGGATCGTTTATCGAAAAAATACTCGTTCCTGCCAAACCATTTCAGCGACAAGCTGTTGCAGCTTATCTCTAAAGTGTTGCCACAACATTTGTCTGATAGTTTGCGTCAATATCGTGATAAATATGAACATCACTTAATTGTGAAAATGGGCGGCGTTGGCGTGAAAGAAGCTCAAGAGTATCTCAAAACCTATTTTGCAGGCAGTGCTAAAGGCGGTTACTTTGAATGTAGCCCTGAAGAAACGCAAGCTGCAATGCTTCATCGCTTTGCCGTTGCATCAGCGGCAATCCGCTATAGAGCCATTCACGAGAAAGATGTTGAAGATATTGTGGCGTTGGATATTGCGTTACGTCGCAACGATAATGAGTGGTTTGAAGTGTTGCCACAAGAAATTAATGAGAAAATTAGCCATAAACTCTATTATGGACACTTTATGTGCCACGTTTTCCACCAAGATTATATCGTTAAAAAAGGCAACGATTGTGTAGCCTTAGAACACGAGATGTTGAAATTGCTCGACCAACGGGGCGCACAATACCCTGCGGAGCATAATGTGGGGCATTTATATGAAGCCAAACCTGCCTTGCGTAAGTTCTATCAAGATCTAGACCCAACGAACAGTTTCAATCCTGGTATTGGACAAACCTCGAAGAAGAAACATTGGGGATAAACATAAAAAATGGGGCTTTCGCCCCATTTTCTATTTCTATCTTCTACTAGCCACCAGCTAACTTCACCGTATAACCCTTTTGCTCTAACATCTGTTTAAGCTGATCTCGGTTATCCCCTTGAATTTCAATAACGCCATCTTTGACGGAACCTCCGCAACCTGTTTTGCGTTTTAATTCAGAAGCAAGAGCGACTAATCCTCGATCATCTAAATCAACGCCCGTGATGACGCAAACACCTTTGCCTTTTCGACCGCTTGTTTGACGTTGAATACGAACAATACCATCGCCTTTAGGGCGCTCCACCTTTGGTTTTTCTTCTGTAATTCGCCCAACTTCTGTGGAATAAACTAAAGCCATCTGTAAAATTCCTTGATGATCTCACCGCTTGTTACGCGATAGATTGGTTAATAGATTTTAGAACTGCAAGTGGGTCATCCGCTTGAGTAATCGGACGTCCGATCACCAAATAGTCTGAACCTGTGTCAATCGCTTGTTTTGGGGTCATCACACGGCGTTGATCGCCAAAATCACTGCCCTCAGGGCGAATACCCGGCGTAACCAGTTTGAAATCTTTACCGCAGTGGGTTCTTAATACTTCCACTTCTTGTGGCGAACAGACTACGCCATCTAAACCTGCACGTTGGCAGAGATGTGCTAGACGAATCACTTGCTCCATTGGCGATGCGTTAATCCCAATTTGTAGTAGATCTAAGTCTTCCATACTTGTTAATACTGTTACACCAATTAATAGTGGTGCATCTTTACCATAAGGTTCAAGAATTTGTTTTGCTGTTTCCATCATTCTCAAGCCGCCGCAAGCGTGTAAATCAACCATCCATACGCCTAAATCTGCCGCTGAGCGTACGGCTCTTGCTACGGTATTTGGAATATCGTGATATTTTAAATCTAAAAAAACATCAAATTTACGGTCATGTAACTGTTTAACAAAATGAGTTCCTAGTGTAGTAAACATCTCTTTGCCCACTTTCAAACGGCATAAAGATGGGTCAACTTGATCGACAAAATTGAGCGCTTCCGCTTCTGTTTCATAATCAAGGGCGACAATAATTTTGTTGTCCATTTAGATCTCCTGTTTTTAAATCACTTCTGTAATACTTTGTATTGGTTTGATACTTTCCCACGTTCTGCATGATGGGCATTGCCAAGATAGTCGATAACTTTGGTAACCACAATTTAAGCAACGGTATTGGAATCCGTTTTTAATCCTATCACCTACCATTTTATGTAGTAACACAAGACTTTCTTTTCCTCTCCCATCTTCTGCTTCATTCACTTGATAATAGATGAAACGGTGAAAAGTAATCAAATTAGGGTACTGCCTAACCTGCTGATATAATTTAGATTGAGCAGCTTCAATACCATCTTTTTGTTCAATAAATTCAGCTAAAGCTAAATCAACACTGCTATTATGCTTAATTTGATTCGCTTTAATAAGAAATAACTCAAAATTCGCTGTATCAGCTAAATCAGTATAACACTGTTTAATCTTTACTAATATTTCACTGATGTAATTAGGTTCTTGATCTAATACCGCTTCAAAGTAGCTTAGTGCTTTTCTAGTGTCTTGTTTTTCTAGGAAAAAATCACCTAGCAGAATAGAGGCTCTTGCACAATTAGGCACATAATTTAATGCCTTTTCTAAAGAAGATAAAAAGAGCTTTTCATCATCTAATTTAACCGTTTGAGCAAATTCACAATAGTAATGAGACAACGGAATTTTATCCATATCAGGTTCAATTTTGAGCCTTTTTTCTGCGACATTAATCGCTTTCTTCCATTCTCGTGTTTTTTGATAAATTTCAGTTAGTTGACTCAAAGAATTAACAGCAAATTCAGGTTCATCGAGTAAGGTAATATAATAATTTTCAGCACGATCATAAAATCCCGCTGCCATAAAATCTTTAGCAAGTTGCTGTTTTGCCAATAATTTTTGTTCAAATGAATAATTAGGATTCGTCTCTAGTGCTTGATGGATTCTTAATGCTCTATCTACTTCTCCACGAGAGCGAAAAAGATTCCCTAATGTTAATTCAGCTTCAAATTGTGATTCTGTGGCAATTTGATTTTCAGATTCTTGCTTTTGCAACATGGAAAGAAAAAGATCGACAGCTTTTTCTTGTTGGTTAGAAAGAAGGAAATTCAAACCCGTGACATAGTCACGGGAAAATTTATTATTAATTGTTTCTTGGTCCTTTTTTGCACTACGTTGTCCCATATACCATCCATAAAGCGCAGCAACAGGGAGCAAAAGGAACAATAATTCAAGCATTATTCAGCCTTCGGTAAGGATAATTCGCTAATTTGTTGTGCTTGACGCTTAACACGGCGGTTTAAAGCAATATTTTGTAATTTTATTTTTAAATAGAAAAAGCCTGTAATAAACCAGCCTAAAATGAGACCAAACCCAAATAAAATCGCAACAAGTGTAGATAAACGTAATTCACTTTTTGCAACGATATAGTTGAATGTAATAAGTTGATCGTTATTTGCGCCAATAGTAACAGCGACAAGAATAATCGCTAAAACAATGATAATACTGAAAACATATTTCATAGGTAACTCCATTATTACATTAAAATTTTATAAAAAAACGACACTATAACGAGTGTCGCTTTAAGAGAACTAAGCTAAATCAACACGTTCTTTCAGTTCTTTACCTGCTTTGAAGTGAGGTACGTATTTTGCATCTAATTTGACGCTTTCACCCGTTTTTGGGTTGCGACCAATGCTTGGTTGACGATAATGTAAAGAAAAACTACCAAAACCGCGTACTTCAATTCGCTCTCCCTTCTCTAATGAAGCCATAATCTGCTCTAAAATTTCTTTAACACTTTCATCTACAGATCGTACAGCCAAGGAAGGATATTTAACTGCTAAACTTTCGATTAATTCTGATTTAGTCATATTATCTCCTAAAATGCAATATATTTTAAGCGGGCATGCCTATAAGCATACCCGCTTGAAATGAGCTAATTACTCACCTTTTGCAGCTTTGAAAGCTTCAGCCATTGCATTTGGAATAGCTTCTTCTTGTTTGTTCACTTGCGCAAGTGCTGCTGACTCTTCAGCTTCATCTTTCGCACGAACAGAAAGGTTTACGATACGTGCTTTACGATCAACACCTGTGTATTTTGCTTCGATTTCATCGCCTACAGAAATTACTGTAGTAATGTCTTCTACACGATCACGTGTTGCTTCTGCTGCACGAACATAACCTTCAACGCCATCCGCTAATTCAACTTTAACGCCTTTAGCATCAACTTCAACAGCTTTACCTTTCACAACTGCACCTTTCTTCGTGCTATCAACGAAGTTAGTGAATGGATCAGATTCTAATTGTTTGATACCTAAAGAAATACGCTCTTTCACTGCATCAACTTGTAACACAACTGCTTCTACTTCGTCACCTTTTTTGTAGTTACGAACAGCTTCTTCGCCAGTCATATTCCAAGAAATATCAGATAAGTGAACTAAACCGTCAATACCACCTTCTAAACCGATAAAGATACCGAAATCAGTGATTGATTTAATTTTACCTTTTACTTTATCGTTTTTGTTGTGGGTTTCTGCGAAGTGTTCCCATGGGTTCGCTTTGCATTGTTTTAAACCTAAAGAGATACGACGACGTTCTTCATCAACTTCAAGTACCATTACTTCAACAACATCACCTACGTTAACTACTTTAGATGGGTGGATATTTTTGTTTGTCCAATCCATTTCTGAAACGTGAACTAAACCTTCAACACCATCTAAAATTTCAACGAAGCAACCATAGTCAGTTAAGTTAGTTACTTTACCCGTTAATTTGCTACCAACTGGGTGATTTTGTGCAATTGCAGCCCATGGATCTTGACCTAATTGTTTTAAGCCTAATGATACACGTGTTTTCTCTTTGTCAAATTTAAGTACTTTAACAGTCACTTCTTGACCTACAGTCACAACTTCGCTCGGGTGTTTAACACGTTTCCATGCCATATCTGTGATATGTAATAAACCATCAACACCACCTAAATCAACAAATGCACCGTAGTCAGTTAAGTTTTTAACAATACCTTTAACTTCAGAGCCTTCCACTAAGTTCGCTAATACTTCTTCGCGATCAGCAGAGCTTGTTGTTTCAATTACTGCACGACGAGATACAACAACGTTGTTACGTTTTTGATCTAATTTGATTACTTTAAGTTCTAAAGTTTGACCTTCAAGATTTAAAGAATCACGTACAGGACGCGTATCAACTAATGAACCTGGTAAGAATGCACGAACACCGTTTAACTCAACAGTGAAGCCACCTTTCACTTTACCGTTCACGAAACCAACAACAGTTGCTTGCTCTTCGAATGCTTTCTCTAATGCAGCCCAAGATTCGTTACGTTTCGCTTTTTCACGAGAAAGTTTGGTCTCACCGAAACCGTCTTCTACAGCATCAAGAGCTACATCAACTACATCGCCAACTTGAACTTCTAATTCGCCTTGTGCATTGTAAAACTCTTCAGCAGGAATTGCAGATTCTGATTTTAAACCAGCATCTACGAATACAAGGCCTTTTTGGATTTTAACCACAGTACCTTTAACAATAGAACCTAAACGGGTTTCTTGACCTTTTAGTGATTCTTCAAATAGTTGAGCAAAAGATTCAGTCATAATTAATCTTCTTAAATAAAATAGAACGTCCACTCAGATCCGTCTAAATGGGGTTAGGAATAACAACTTAACAATCCATTGTTAAGCAAACAAATTTATAGTTTTTGAGCAATATAATCCAGTGCTTGTTGAATTACTTCCTCAATGGATAAATGCGTTGAATCCAAAATCATCGCATCTTTAGCTGGAACAAGTGGTGCAACAGGACGATTTCTGTCCCGAAAATCACGCTCTTTTATCTCGGCTAAAATCTCGTCAAAGTTAGCATTAAATCCCTTTTCTTGCAACTGTTTTACACGTCTTTTTGTACGTTCTTCAGCACTTGCATCCAAAAAGAATTTAATTTCAGCATCAGGAAAGACAATAGTCCCCATATCTCGTCCATCAGCAATAAGCCCTTTTTCACTACTAAAGTCACGTTGGCGTTGCAGTAATGCCTCACGAACCTGAGAATAAACTGCAATTTTCGATGCATTTTGACCCGCTTGTGCCGTGCGAATTTGATCGCCCACATTTTCACCATTCAAAATTACTTGAATTTCACTGCCTTGTGGCACAAATTTCACATCTAATTGACGCCCCAATTCAGCAAGGGCCATTTCGTCTTCAAAATCAATACCTTGCTTCACCGCAGCTAGAGCCAAAATACGATAAATTGCACCTGAGTCTAAAAAATCAAACCCTAATTTATCCGCAAGGGCGTGACATAACGTACCTTTACCTGCACCACTTGGACCATCTACTGTAATAACAATATTTTTCATATTATATCCTATACTTCAGGGAACTCGCCAATCGTAACATTCACTTCAATAATTTGCCCTTGGCGTGATAGCTTTACTTTGACTATTGTTCCAGGTTTCATATCTGCAATCAATTCCATCATTTGTGATGGAGACTCTGCTTCTACATCATTAATTTGTAAGACTAAATCGCCAGCTTCAATACCCGCTTTACCTGCTGGTCCATTCTCAACAACGCCTGTGATTAATACACCTTTATCTCCTACACCTAATTGTTTGGCTGAATAAAATAAAGAGCTATTAACGCCAAAATATCCTCGAATAACGCGCCCATCTTTAATAATTTTATTCATGACGTTATTCGCTAAAGAGATCGGGATGGCAAAATTTAGTCCTTCTGCTAATTCATCGCTATTTTTTCCAAGACTTAACGTATTTATTCCGACGATTTCTCCTGCAGAATTAATAAGAGCTCCCCCAGAATTTCCCTTATTAATAGATGCATCTGTTTGAATAAAATTTTGTCTGCCCATTTCAGAAAGTGCATTACGCCCTGTAGCACTTATAATACCTTGGGTAATACTCTGACCTAAATTAAGAGGATTACCAATCGCAAGAACAACATCACCAATTTGCGAGATACGCTGACTATTTTGTGGAATCGTTGGTAAATTATCTGCATCTATTTTTAACACTGCCAAATCGGTCAATGTATCTGACCCAACTAATGTCGCATTAAAAATAGATCCTGATTGAAGCGCGACAATAATTTGATCTGCATTTTGAATGACATGTTTGTTGGTCAGAATATAACCAGAAGATGTCATGATAACACCTGAACCTAAGTTATTTACTTGAAGTTCATTCGTTGATGTCGTTCCTACTGAATCAAATGCCTGATTATAAACATTCACCACAGCAGGAGAAGCTATTTTTACAGCATCGTGAAAACTGGCAATATCTTCACTGACGATGATATTACTATGTTTATTTACCCAAGGGGCAACATAGAGAATAAGTCCAGCACAAAAAAGCCCAAAACCTACCGCTTGCGCTATTTTTTTTACAACCACCATAACTCCTTGTGTGATAAGGCATATTCAAAAGAATATGCCTTACTAAAATTTAGAGTGATTTTACTAATTTTTTCAGATAGTTTTTAAATTCTTCGCCAAATTTATTGTGATTTAAACTATATTCGACAAAGGCTTCCATATAGCCTAATTTATCACCACAATCAAAAGTTTTACCTGTCATATGGAAAGCTTCTACATCTTGCTGATTAATTAACATATCAATCGCATCAGTTAATTGAATTTCATCACCGACACCAACAGGTGTTTTAGCGAGTAAATCCCAGATTTCTGCTGAGAACACGTACCGTCCAACCACTGCAAAATTTGAAGGAGCTTCATCTACACTCGGTTTTTCAATAATATTGGCAATTTTTGCTGTACCGGCAGGCTGTAAATCAACACCTTGGCAGTCAACGATACCATAGCTACTAACATTCTCTTTTGCCACTGGAGCCACCATAATTTGGCTATTTCCCGTTTCATTAAAACGTTTAATCATCGCAGCAAGGTTCTCGGTTTTCTGATTGGCTGTAAAGTCTGCTAATAAAACATCAGGTAATACTACCGCAAATGGCTCATTGCCAACGACCGCTCGACCACATAATACTGCATGACCTAATCCTTTCGCTTGCCCTTGACGCACATGCATTAAAGTCACATCTTTTGGTACGATAGAACGCACTTCATCAAGCAGTTGACGTTTTACCCGTTTCTCAAGCATCGTTTCTAACTCAAAGGATGTATCAAAGTGGTTCTCGATAGCATTTTTAGAAGAATGCGTAACCAGCACAATCTCTTTAATTCCCGCTGCTACACACTCATTCACAATATATTGGATGAGTGGTTTATCTGCGATAGTTAACATCTCTTTTGGAATTGCTTTCGTTGCAGGCAACATACGTGTGCCTAAACCTGCGACAGGAATAATAACTTTCATGAAAAATCCTTACAAAATAAAAGATAAAAGTAAACCGCCTACAAAAGCAAGCGGTCTGTTTTCAATAAAAATTTGCAAATTATTGACGAAGTAAGGCTAAAACCTCATCCGTTTTTTCTTGCATTAACTGTTTATCACCTCGAGTTTCGAGATTCAAACGAACAACAGGTTCAGTATTTGAACTTCTCAAATTGAATCGCCAATTTTCAAATTCAACGCTAATACCATCTAAAGTTTCTACGGATTTTGCTCGTTCTTTATAAGTATTAAGAACACGTTCAATCGCAACTTTCGCATCAGCTAACTTACTATTAATTTCACCAGGTGATGGAAACTTTTCTAAACGTTCACCAACTAATTCACTTAATGTTTTACCTGTTGTACAAAGTAACTCTAAAGTTAATAACCAAGGAATCATACCGCTATCACAGTAGAAGAAATCGCGGAAATAGTGATGGGCACTCATCTCACCACCATAGATGGCATCTACTTCACGCATTTTTTCTTTAATAAATGAGTGACCAGATTTAGACATTACAGCTTCACCACCAGATTCTGCAACTAATTCTTCTGTATTCCAAATTAAACGAGGATCATAAATGATTTTTGCTCCTTTATTCTTTTGTAAGAATGCTTGAGACAATAAACCTACAACATAATATCCTTCAATAAATCCTGCTTTCTCATCAAATAAAAAACAGCGATCAAAATCACCATCAAAAGCAATCCCCATATCAGCATTATTTGCTAATACAGCATTTGCAGAATCTTGACGATTTTCATGTAATATAGGATTTGGAATTCCATTTGGGAAAGTCCCATCTGGATTATTATGGACTTTTATAAAAGCGACTGGAACATTATGCGCTTTGAATTGAGCTTCAATTGCATCAATAACTTTCCCCGCCGCACCATTACCAGAATTAATCACTAAGGTTTTTGGTGTGAGTTTAGATAAGTCAATATATGACAATAAATGTTCAACATATTCACCTAATACACTTTTTTGAGTGTATCTACCTCGTTGACTAACGGGTGGAAAATTATTTTCTTCAGCTAAACGTTGAATATCAGCAAGTCCACTATCTGCACTAATGGGTCTAGAGCCTGCGCGAACAAGTTTCATTCCGTTATAATCCATTGGATTATGGCTAGCTGTCACTTCTATACCACCATCAGTTCCTAAGAATGATGTTGCAAAATAGACTTCTTCAGTACCAGTCTGACCGAGATCGATCACATCTACACCTGAATCCAACAAACCATTGGTAACTGCACTTTTTAACTCGTTACTGGTTAAACGCACATCACCACCTACAACAATATTTTTCGGTTTCAAGAATTGTCCAAATGCTCGACCTATGCGATATGCAATATCTACATTTAGTTCTGTTCCTAATTGCCCCCGAATATCGTAAGCCTTAAAACAAGTTAGTTTGTCCATAATATTTCCTTATTTTGTTGAGTTTAATTCTTTGAGCAAATCCAATTACATCACTCTTGCTTAGCTTCTTCAGCTAATGCTTTAATTCTTTGATAAATTTCTTCACGGTGAACAGAAATTTCTTTTGGAGCTTTAACCCCTAGTTTTACCTGACTACCACGAATACTTAGGACAGTAATTTCTACATCATCACCGATTAATAAGCTTTCGCCAATCTTACGGGTTAGAATAAGCATAACTATCTCTCCTTTTAGACTTTATCAGAGCAAACTAAAGTCATTCTAGTTTGCTCTTTATAATTAGAGTTTTGCTTGAATCCAATTTGTCGCAACATTGAGGGCTTGGGCTATATTGTTTGGTTGGTTACCACCAGCCATTGCCATATCAGCTCTACCACCACCTTTACCGCCGACTTCTTGAGCCATTAACCCAACAAGTTCACCCGCATTCACTTTGTCTGTAAGATCTTTTGTTACACCTACGATCAAATTAACTTTGTCATCTGCTTGCGTTGCGAATGCAATCACTGCAGAGCCGAGTTGATTTTTCAAGTCATCAACCATTGAACGTAATGCTTTGACTTCAACATTGTCTAAACGTTGAACAACCACATTCACGCCATTGATCTGTTGAGCTTGTTTTGCTAATTCGCCACCTGCTTGAAGAGCAAGTTTATCTTTGAGCTGTTGTAGCTCTTTCTCTACTTTCTTGCTTTTCTCTTGCAGTTGTTGAATTTTCTCAACAAGGCTTGCTGTATCTGCTTTCAACAACTCAGCACTTTGATTTAGCACTTGCTGTTGCTGATGAATTAAGGCAATCGCATTTTCGCCTGTTACCGCTTCTACACGACGAACACCTGCTGCAACTGCACTTTCAGATACTAATTTGAATAAGCCAATCTCACCTGTCTGTTTAACGTGAGTACCACCACAAAGTTCTACAGAAAACGCTGTCATATCTACAACGCGAACTCTATCTCCATATTTCTCACCGAAAAGTGCCATAGCACCTTTTTGCTTCGCTGATTCAAGATCCATTACTTCAGTTGTAACTACAATGTTTTCACGAATTTTCGTATTAATAATACGCTCAATCTCTTCTAAGTCAGCTTTTGAGATTGCTTCACCTTGAGAAAAATCAAAACGAAGTGAAGTTTCTGACACCAAAGAGCCTTTTTGTGCAACGTGATCACCTAACACTTGGCGAAGTGCCGAATGTAATAAGTGCGTCGCACTGTGGTTTAAGGTAATAGCGTGACGACGTGTCGCATTCACTTCCGCTTTGACTTTATCACCAACGGCTAAAGCCCCCGAAGTTAATTGACCAATATGCCCAAAGACTTGACCATATTTTTGTGTATCTTTTACGTCAAAGTTGCAAACTTCTGACGTAATCACACCGCTATCCCCAACCTGACCGCCTGACTCTCCATAGAAAGCTGTACGATCTAACACAACAACGGCATTTTCACCCGACTGGATACTTTCTACCGCTTTGCCATTACTGAATAACGCAACCACCGTTGCATCACACGTTGTAACTTCATAGCCTTTGAACTCTGTTGAGCCATCGACTTTAATCACATTATTATAATCTGTACCAAAGTTACTGCTTGCCTGCGCTCTTGCACGTTGCGCTTGCATTTCACGCTCAAAGCCTGCTTCATCAATGGTAATATCACGTTCACGGCACACATCTGCCGTTAAATCGAGTGGGAAGCCATAAGTATCGTAAAGTTTAAACGCCACTTCACCCGATAAAACCTTATTATCCACTTTAGCTAACGCATCTTCTAACAATGCCAAACCACGCTCAAGGGTACGCGCGAACTGATCTTCTTCTGCTTTTAACGCTTTCTGAATATGGGCTTGTTTCTGCGTTAAAATTTCACCTGCGTGTCCCATTGCTTTAGCAAGGGTTGGCACTAATTGATAGAAGAACGCCGATTTCGCCCCTAAAATGTTACCGTGACGTACCGCACGGCGAATAATACGGCGTAATACATAACCACGACCTTCGTTTGACGGCATTACCCCGTCAGCAATTAAATAGGCACAAGAACGAATATGGTCTGCAATTACACGCAAGGATTTATTGTCTAAATCTGTCACGTTTAACAGAGACGCAATCTCTTTGATTAACGCTTGGAAAATATCAATTTCATAGTTGGAATTAACGTGTTGCAACACTGCACTGATACGCTCTAAGCCCATACCTGTATCCACAGATGGCTTAGGTAATTTCTCTAATGTGCCATCGGCTTGACGGTTAAATTGCATAAAGACCACGTTCCACACTTCAATGAAACGGTCGCCATCTTCTTCTGCTGAACCTGGTGGACCGCCCCAAATATGATCACCGTGATCGTAGAAGATCTCAGTACAAGGGCCACAAGGACCGGTATCGCCCATCTGCCAGAAGTTATCTGACGCATAAGGTGCACCTTTATTATCTCCAATACGCACGATACGCTCTGCCGGCACACCAATCTCTTTATTCCAAATTTCATAGGCTTCATCGTCGGTTTCATAGACGGTTACCCATAATTTCTCTTTTGGTAAGCCTAACCATTGTGGCGAAGTCAAAAACTCCCACGCAAACGCAATCGCATCGGGTTTAAAGTAATCACCAAAACTGAAGTTGCCTAACATTTCAAAGAATGTATGGTGACGAGCGGTATAACCCACATTTTCAAGGTCATTATGTTTACCGCCAGCACGCACACAGCGTTGAGAACTGGTCGCTCTGTTGTAACTACGCTTATCTAATCCTAAGAACACATCTTTAAATTGGTTCATTCCTGCATTCGTAAATAGCAAGGTCGGATCATTCTCAGGTACAAGCGAGCTACTTGGCACAATCTGATGTCCTTTACTTTGGAAAAACTCCAAAAAGGCTTGTCTAATCTCTGATGTTGTTTTCATTAATGTTACTCGGATATATAAAAAATGGTATATCTATGTTTTTACTAAAGTATATTAGTAATTAACCTCCGTATTCTACACATTTTTTTGAATACGTGTATTT
The DNA here is from genome assembly GCF_003260095.1 of Glaesserella australis. Taxonomy (GTDB): domain Bacteria; phylum Pseudomonadota; class Gammaproteobacteria; order Enterobacterales; family Pasteurellaceae; genus Glaesserella; species Glaesserella australis. Next base: position 55,545 of record NZ_PTPX01000010.1, on the reverse strand, counting down.
TTTACTGAATAAATTGTGTGTTTTGTGTTAAAAAAAGACCGCTTGAGTAACTGGAAGCGAATGTTTCAGCTACACAAGCGGTCTTTTTTAACAACTATTTTACCAATGAATAGCCAAAGCTATTTTATTCACTGACGAGCGGAACAACTAGCATATCAACTGTCACACTATTCATCACTTGACGAGTAGATGACATAAACTTACTCCAAAAATCTTGGTGATGTCCCGTTACCAGTAAATCTACTTGGTATTTTTCGACAGCTTCTTCAAGTACTTGGCTAAAATCACCGCTACCATTTAATTTTTCAGTCACTGGATAGTTGACTTTATTGGCTAATTCCTCAAGTGCTTTTACTGTCTCTTCAGAAACAGAATCTTGCACTGATGACATATTAATATCAATAAGTCCAGTATAAAGATCTGAAAAATTCACATCTACATGAATCAGCGATAATTTTGCTCCACATTTCTCTGCAAGACTCGCCCCCTTACGCAATAACACCAAGCTTTCCTCAGAAAGATCTACTGCAACTAAGATATGTTTATACATAATAAGCTCCTTGTTATATAGGTTATTGAGTTACTTTCTACTTCTAGAGAAATACTACCACAGTCTTAATATATAAAATTTGAACTACTTCTCAAATTTAGTAAATTTCTTAAAATTTATTTGCAAATCTATTTTATTTGAATATGTACCGTAATCTCTTCCCTATCGTGATATAACTGTTTCGCTTGTAAAGTAAATTTCAACCCTTGCTTTTCTAAAATTTCTGCAATGGTATCAAAACAGAGTTGCACTTCTTGATAACGCTTTTTCATTGGTAATTTTAAGTTGAAAATCGTTTCACGACACCAGCCATTGACTAGCCATTTGGCAATCAGCTTACTGATCCGCAACGGCTGTTCCACCATATCGCACACTAACCAATCAATCTGTTTACGTTTTGGCGGTTGGAATTTAAAGCCGTCTTCCGCACAATGCTCAATTCGCCCCGTGTCGTGTAAACTTGCCGCCATTTTTCCGTGATCGACCGCATAAACAAACAATCCTCGCTTAACGAGCTGATAAGTCCAACCGCCCGGGCAAGCCCCCAAATCCACGCCGCACATCTGCTCGGTAAAACGTTGTTTCTCTTCGGCTTGTGGCACAAAGGTTAAAATTGCTTCTTCCAATTTTAAGGTTGAACGGCTCGGTGCATCGGCTGGGAATTTCAGACGTGGAATGCCCATAAAAAACGGTGATCGGTTATGATTATAAGCATAGCCCACATAACATTTGCCCGAACCGATAAACAAAACGTGCAAACTTACGCTATTTTTCGCCGTTTCTTTCGCCCCTAACCAGCCCTGTTTTTTCAAGGCATTGCGTAGCGGTACAGTAAATTTACGACAGAAAGTCAAAAGTTCTTTCGCTTCATTGGTATCAGGCGTTTCAACCAAAATATCGCTACTGTTTTTTGGGTTTAGGCGTTGATATTCCGCTAAAATTGGCGAAATACGATCATTTTCAGGCAAATCTTGCAACAATTCGCCCACCACAATCATCTGCCGCACAAAAATCAACTGATTAAACGCTAATTCTTTGGCTAATCTATCTGCTTCCCCTGCTTGATAGCACTCAAAAATCACATAGCCGCTGTTCTCTTTTAGGTTCGCAAAGCCGTAAATCCCCAATTGAGCGGCTTTATCGTTAATCTCCCCTGCTACTTCTTTTTCAAAACCAGCACGGCAATATAAAGCTAATTTATTCATTACTTCTGACTTCTCACACTAATATAAACCAACGCCGCCCAGCCGACTAAAAAGAGCGAACCGCCGATAGGCGTTATCCAAGCAATCGCACGGCTTGCCCCTAACGCAAGGGCGTATAAACTACCGCTAAACAATAAAATCCCTAACGCCCAACTGCCGCCAATTATATTAAAGGCTTTAGCTCGACAAGCGGGCGGATTTTGCGAAAAATTTGCAATTTGGAACAAGCCCAACGCCATTAACGCCAAAGTATGAAACATTTGATATTGCAAACCTGTTTCAATCCACGCTAACGCTTTAGGTTCTAACACTTTCTGCAAGCCGTGAGCAGCAAATGCCCCGAATGCTATGCAGAAAAAGCCGCTTAGAGCTGCGATTAAAAGAAATTTGTTTTTCATGGAGTCTCCTTAAAATAGGCAGACAATATACCATATTCCCATCTATTTTCTCAAAACAAAAGGCTAAACACTTTCGCATTTAGCCTTTGATCTTAAAGAAAAAGTTTAGCCTTGTTGATACTTCGGCTCTTTAAACACGGTCACTTCCGGTGCTTGTCCGACAAATTTTTCCACTTGGACAATCGCGGTATTTGGCGAGTTGCCTTGTGCGAGTTTTGATGTGCCTTCGTCACGGGTTAGTACGTTCGGGTTACCGAATTTACATAACGGTTTTTCGCTTGTGCCGAGATCTTGTGGATCGTACCAAGCCCCTTCGTGTAGTGCCACTGTGCCTTTGATCACGCCGTCAGTCACCACAGCACCAGCCAACACTTGCCCACGTTTGTTAAAAATACGCACAATGTCACCGCTTGCAATGCCACGTGCTTTTGCATCTTCCGTATAGATTAACACTGGCTCACGGTCTGCTACGGTGTATTTTTGACGCAATGACGTATGGCAAAGTTGGCTGTGTAAGCGGTAGTACGGGTGTGGTGTCACTAACGCTAACGGCTCTTCAGCGGTCACATTGCCGGCATATTCTGCTGGTACAAACCACGTTGGGTGTCCTTTACAGTCGTCATAATTCATTTTCGCAACGGTATCCGAGAAAATCTCGATTTTACCCGATGGCGTACCTAATGGATTGAGAAGCGGATCGTTGCGGAATGCTTCATAACGCACCCATTTTTTCGCTTTTTCTGTCGCTTTAAAGGTAACTGGTTTGTTCTCTTCCCAGAATTTTTCAAACTTCGGCATTAACACACGGTTCTTACGTGCGGCTTCAAAGGCGGTGTTATAGAAGCCTCTTAACCAATCCATTTCGGTTTTGCCTTCGGTAAATTGCTGTTCAACCCCTGCACGTTTTGCCAATTCTGCAAAAATGTCATAATCGCTTTTCGCTTCAAATTGCGGTTCGACCACTTTTTTCATCGGGTAAATGTTCATCATTGAATAGTCGCCCGACATTGTTAAGTCGTTACGTTCATAACTTGTGGTGGCTGGTAGCACAATATCCGCCATACGAGCCGTTGGTGTCCAGTTCACTTCATTCACAATGACAGTGTCTGGTTTTTGCCACGCTTTCACGAGTGTGTTAGTGTCTTGGTGATGCGTAAACGGATTACCGCCCGCCCAGTAAATCAATTTAATGTCTGGGTAGGTGACTTCTGTGCCGTTATATTGAATGGTTTTGCCCGGATTGAGTAATGCATCAGAAATACGAGCCAATGGGAACGAGAATTTAGACGTATCGTCCAACCACGTTTTTTCGCCAGCTTCGGTCGATGGGCTTGCAGTGATAGAGCCTAAAATACCGCCCGTTGCCGTTGGTGCACCGCCGTTTGCATAGTGATAGCTCAAACCAAAACCGCCACCCGGTAAGCCGATTTGACCTAACATTGACGCAAGGGTGACGATCATCCAGTGCGTTTGTTCGCCGTGACGCTGACGTTGCATACCCCAACCTGCCATTAACATTGTGCGTTTTGATGAAAAATCTGCCGCTAATTTTTTGATCGTTTCTGCTGGCACGCCTGTAATTTGACTTGCCCAAGTTGCATCTTTCGGCTGATTGTCTTCTTTACCAAGCAAATAGGTTTCAAATTTATCGTAGCCTGTGGTGTATTTTTTGATAAATGCGGTATCTACTTTACCTTCAGTGGCTAACGTATGGGCAATCCCTAGCATCAATGCCACGTCTGTTGCAGTGTTGATCGGCAACCACTCTGCTCCCAAGTATTCGCAAGTTTCGCTTTTTACTGGGTCGATACAGATCACACGTTTACCACTCTCTTTTAATTTTTTGAAGTATTCCACGCCTTGTTGGTCAGTCGATGTCCACGCATTGCGTAATGTCGTGATCGGGTTAGCAGACCAAAGTACCACGATTTCCGAGCTTTCCAACACTACTTCCCAGCTGGTTTGTTGCTCATACACTTCGATTGTGCCTAAAACGTGTGGCATAATCACTTGAGCCGCCCCTGTTGAGTAGTCGCCTTTTACGCCCACAAAACCGCCTGTTAAATTCAGATAGCGATGTAACAAGGTACGAGCGGCGTGCAACGCCCCTGAGCTATACCAACCGTAAGAACCTGCAAAAATACCGCCTGCACCGTGAGCATCTCGCACACGTTTCACTTCGTTATGCACCAATTCAAAGGCTTTATCCCACGAAATACGCACCCACTCATCACGTCCACGCAATGTTGTGTCTTTGTTGCCTTCCAAATAGCCTTTACGAACCATAGGATATTTCACCCGCACTTCGCTATAAAGTTGATCAGGTACGACATTTTGTAATTCATTTTCAATCACAGGCGTAATTGCTGCCCCTGATTTAACCGCTTTACCATTTTCGACTACCACGCCAATCGGTCCCCAGTGTGCTGCGGTCATTACCGCCGTTTGCTCTGCGGCAACAGCATTTGAACTGAGTAGCGATGTTACGCCACTTGTTGCAAGGGAAGCACCTGCCAAACCTAAAGATGAATTTTTAAGAAAATCACGGCGACTTGCGTTGAATTTGTCTTGCTTTTTCATTTGAAACCTCATTAATGAAATTTCACAACAGCATTTGCAAAAAAGAGAAAGAAAGATACCGCTTGTGATCCGTCAGAAAAGCCTTAAACGGATCACCACTTTCGCAAATACAGTTTGTGAAAGTTGATATAACGACACCTTTCTAAAGGGGAGTGGCACGCTCATTTCTAAACGTACCATTGTGTAATTTGCAAGCAAATTACAGGCACTGGTTCCATATCATCAGACTTAGGACGACAGGCTCGGAGTCGGGTTAGTTTGTCTCTGTGATTTGTAAATGCCAGAGACGAGCATTTTGTTGTAAAAAATTAGTGAGAACTACCCACAATATCTTTTGCATTACGTTGCAGATAAATCGTCACAGCACGCACATCATCTGCACTCATTGATGTTCTGTCTTTCATTGAATTGACCACGCCAATCCACTGGTTCGCCGTGTAGTGATCCGCACCAATCGGAGCGTGGCAACCGCTACAATGGGTTTGGTTTAGATTATTCCCAAATTGATTTAACGCATTTAAGTTAGAAGTCACCGCACTTTTCGGCAAAGTCACAGGGAAATGGACTTCTTTCCAATCTGATGCGGTTACATTGTCATAGACGGTTTTAGTTACTGTAACTTTCTCTTTTACCTCATCGCCCAATAACGCCACCATAATGCGTTTACCCAAATCCATATAGACCACAGACTCAGCTCCAACTTGTTGCCAGCCTTTCACCGTTGCCTGAACTTGATCGCCCTGCTCTTTCCATTCTGTCAATTCGGCATAAGGCATCAAACGTGCTTCGCCTGCATCAGAAAACTGGGCATTGCTCATCGCTAACGCATAAAGCGTCTTATCGCTAGCGGTGAAATTGCCGCCAAATTTTGCTAATTCGCCTGCCGCTGCCGCACTGTCCACAGGAATTTCAGGCATAAAATGGGCAATCCCTTTATGACAATCAATACAGGTCTGGTTGGTCTCTTGTGCTAACTTGTGCATTTTCTGTGCTGCTTCTTTTTGCTCAGAAATCACCATTGCATCAAAACTGTGGCAGCTTCGACAGGTTGCCGAATCAGTCGCTTTCATATCTTCCCAAACCTTTTGAGCCATTTCTAAACGATGTGCTTCATAGGCTTCTTGATCGGGTAACTTATTAGTGACATAGGTGTGCCAAAGATCTTTAATGGCAAACACTTTCGCTTTCACATAATGAATAGGATCTTCAGGAATATGGCAGTCAGCACATTCTGCACGAATACCCTTGCGGTTAGAAAAGTGAACACTTCCCTCCCACTCAGCTTGTGGGTGGCTCATTGAATGGCAACTGACACAAAACTCCGTGGTACTGGTCGCTTTCATCACATATTGCGTCCCACCAAAAATCCCTGCCCCAGCCAGCATTAACGCCAATCCACCCAAAATGGCTTTTTTCTTAAATCCCAACATTTGTTACCCCACAAATAAAAATACAACAATAAAAGTACGGAAATTATAGGTTTCAGGGAAAGCCATTCCAATACGCAGATTTGCGTATTTAGAGAAAGGAATTCGCGAAAAAATAGTGGGATTTGTAAATGAAATGTAACTTTCTTAAAACCTAAACCACGGCGGTAATTTAAATTTTGCTTCGGCAAATAAATTCGGGGCGATAACGGTGTTTTTGCCTTGTTGAATTTGGAACACCAAGTGCGGTTGGCTAATGGAGAGATCTGTTGTGTTATCGGGATAGGTTAAGCCAACTTGTTCATCATTGCCGAGATAGTAAGTGCCATTCACGCCGTGATAAATCAAAGAGCGAATGCCATTTAACACTTCTTTAAAGGCTCGTGGCGATGTGCTGTGTTGCCAAGTATTTGCCAAAATATGCACTTGATCATAAGCCACACTCGCTTGAGAATAACTTGGCTGATGTCCGAAAAGTTGTTGATATTGTTGGCGAAATTGTTGCCCAACGTGGTTGGTACTTAACCCTGTGGTAGAAGCCCAAACAACACCTTCGCACAGTTGTTGGTGGGGCAATAAAACAGACGGTGCATAAATGCTATAAATAATGGCGTTAATCGGTTGCTGAAGAAATGCTTGGTGAAAAGCTAAAATATCTTCCGCAAAATAAGAAGCCAGCACTACAATTTCAGGCATCAGTTGATGAACCTGTTTCATTGCATAGCTGAATGTCTGATCAGATTTTTCCAATTCAACGACTTCTACCGACCATTTCAATGCCCTTGCCGCCAAGATCAACTGCTCGACCCCAATATCAATTTTTTGCCATTTGACATTGAAGATCAACAACTGCTTATTTTTCACCAACGTAGGATACTGTTGTTGATAACTTTGCAGAAAACGCATTATCCCCAAACCGTAATTGACATCACTAGCACAGACTTGAAAGATATTCTCTATTTTTTCTAAGGGCAGATGTTGCGCCAGTTTATTGGTGGTGCTGTGGGTAGCAATATGCAAATAAGGAATGCCTTGCATCGCCACTAACTCGTGAATTTCAGGGGAGTAACAAGCGTAGTTGGTTGAAATTGCATCAACTTCTTTATCAAAGAGCTGTTGATAGGCTTGGCGAATACTTTCACGGTCTTCCACACAAAAGCCAGCAGTTTCTAGCTGAAGCTCTCGCCCATTAATTCCCCCTTGCTGATTAATGGTTTCGACCGCTAACATTGAGCCGTTAAGTAGTTCTTGGGTATCAATCAATCCAATGCCCTGTTCAACATAAGGAATACCAATAGTAATCGGCTTAGTATGCTGGTGTTTAATAGAAAATGGATTTATTTTCGTGAAATTGTCACGCTTTTTAGCTAGTTGCTCAATCTCATAACTGGCAAGAATGGAATGGGTTAAACACCCCGGTGTAGGCAGACAGCAGAGATTTTCCGTCACAGCAAAGACTGCTAAAATAGTGCGGTTCTCAATTGCCGTTTTTTCAAAAAGATGTTGAACGTGTTTGGCAACGGTGCGTTCGCTGATATAAAGCTGTTCGGCAATTTCCCCATTGCTCAACCCACTGCTAATTAAGGTTAAAATCTCTAATTCTCGGTGGCTTAATTCAAAAGGCAAATCCGTTTGGGTAACTTGCAACAGGGTAAAATGTTGCTTATGACGTTGCAAACTCACCTTAAACCATAAGCTAATCTCTTGTTTATAATAGAAAAAAGTCAGGCTATCTCGCTTTGAATAGATCAACGCCTGAGCATAACGCACCACCTCCACAAAGGAAGCCAAATACTCCGCCCCTGTTGTATCTTCCCACTCTAAAACCACCGCTTGTGTATCCACAAGACAAGACCAGCTTGTTCTGCTATCCATTTCTCCCCCACTGACAAGTTGCCTAGCCTAGCAGAAAGCATCATAAAAGCCTTGATATGTATCAAAGTCTAAAAATGATATTTGGAATAGTGGATTTAATTTGAACAATCATACCGCTTGCGAACCAGTAAAAAGGGGCATTCGCCCCTTGCTCCCTAATTTGATAACAGTTTACTTTGTCCAAACGGTGGGGCGATAATCCACAGATGTTTTAACGGGATATTCTCCGTACCTGTTTGTAAGCAGTTTTGATAGCCATAACTGCCGTAGTTCTCGCTAGTGAAACATTTTCCGCTGTTTGGCTCGGTAAGAATAAATGCCCCTGTGTCTGTGGGAATAAGATTAAACAAGGTTTCAATTTGTGTGCAGGGCAAATTACCCCCGTCTTCGCCCACCAAACAACGATCTTCTTTATCAATCACTCTAAACTGTACAAAGCGACGATTTTTTACGATAGCATCGACCAATCTCCACTGCACTTCTTTTGGATCATTGCGGTCGTAACTACGATTTGAGACAGGTTCCCCTGTATTCAGACTGCGTAATGAAATAATCGGCGGTTTAATTTCAGCTACATCAGGATAGCTTGATGGCGTTGGGGTCGGTGCTGGTGGTATCGGCGGTGTAGCCAACACAGACGAACAAAAGCCAATTGCTATAAGCAAGGTAAAACGCTTTAACATAGATCCCCCTTAACGTTTCTTCACAAAGCTCACAGGAAAATGATCGGAGGTAATCTGCGATCTCATTTGGTTAAACATAATACTGGCACTGACGGTGGTATTTTGTGTCGTTTGATCGGCATTATGCAACACAGCATAATCTAATACACTGCCCGAACGGTGTGTCGGCTCGGTCGGGGCGACAATCAAAGTGGCATTACGCAAACTCGCTTCGCTGTCTAATGCCTCTTGCATTCTGCCCGGTGAACGATTGAAATCCCCCACAGCCATCCAGCTAATATGCCGTCTCTCTGGCGTATTAAAGAATGTATGGATATTCTGAATAAGACTTAGGGAATCCGCCCCACCTGATGAAAGCGCGTGAATGCTGAAAAAGGCATCGTTGTCGATCCGAATGCCAATCGCAGGGCGCGAGGTGAGTACACTAGAACCCGAGTTGATCACAAACACTTCGCTTGCCATTCGGCGTGCAATAATGGCTAAATTGACCCGATTTGCCCCAACGTCAAGGCGAGAATAGTAGATATAGACATTATTCGGTCTGGAAGTCGTACCTAAATTCCAAATGTATTCATCAATCGGAAAGCCCACCCCTTCAGGCTGAACCATTCGGCGAGTATGTACCGCTGTAGCAGGCAATGTCCCTGCTTCTTGCACCATTAAAATTCCTGCAGCTTGAGGGCCTGTAAGCAATTGACGGACGTTGATGTTCCATTTGCTCTCATTAATCGCAGAAGATCCTTGCAAATTCCAAGTGGCAACGGTGTAATTTTCTAAATTTGCCCAAGCCATTTGGGAAGCGAAACAGCAAAGTAGTGCGATTATTTTATGAAATCGTTTCATTTTTCCCCCTATTTTAACGGACTTGCATTGAGCAACGGCGGTGTGAGATAAAAGGTTTGATCGTGCAACGGCGTAATTTTTTTATCATCACAACGATCTAAGGTGAGCGTAAAATAGCCTGTGGTACTGACCGCATTGTAGGTTAAACAACGCTGTTGCGAGACGCTTTTAATGAAAACCGCCCCCGTTGATGTCGGCAGTAGCTCAAAGTCTTGATCGAGATTATTCGGATCGCAGCTATCTTGAATAACGCCATTGCCATAGGCTTGCATACAAGATCCCATCTGCTGATTAGTAAAGCGAAAATGCTCTTGACGGAAACTGCGTTCAATCCGCCAGTTGCGAAGTTTTCCAAAATCTTGTGAACTCAACGGCGGGTACATCCAAAGCCAACTACGACGATCTACCGACCACATCGTGATCACTGCTCCATTTTGCCCCATAATGCTGATAAAATCCTTAAACTCAGGCATACCTGAACTTAATAATAACAGCCTCGGTTTCGTTTGCTGTATGGTTGGCGGCGTTGGATTGAGTGTTTCTTCAAACAGTTCTTGATCAGATTTCTCAAAATGACAACTGGTAAGAGGGATGATAGAAAGCGTGAGTAAAATAAGTTGAATTCGCTTTTTCATTGCTATCTCCTTAATAACTAAAAACGAATAATTTATGTTCAAATGTCAATTTAAGTCAATAAAATTTACAAAAAAGTAAATTTATGATTAATATATATCTGAAATGAATTTAAATTAAACAATCATACCGCTTAATCTTGCTTAATTTTCAGTTCATCACTACAATCTTTTTATTTTTGGACCCCTAGCCTGTTTTCCTAAGTCGGACGATATGGAAACTGTGCCTGTAATCGATTAATTACGCAAGATTACACAGGGATAGCAGAGAAATCGGCTATCCTCTCACGCTTAGAAAGGTGTCAAATGCAAATCCCGATTAAGAATGTTGGGAACGAGTTCGAGCAAAGTTTGGTCGACCGTTTTCAGCGTCAATACACTTATTTACGGCTGTCGATTACCGATGTCTGTAACTTTCGTTGTAACTATTGCTTGCCCGATGGTTATCAACCACCGTCGCACAAGCAAACCTTTCTAAAAGTCGATGAAATTCAACGTGTTGCCAGAGCTTTTGCCAATCTTGGCACGGAAAAAATTCGTATTACGGGCGGTGAACCAACATTACGCAAGGATTTTTTGGAAATTGCTCATACCCTGTCGCAAACAGCAGGTATTCGCCAAGTGGCTTTAACCACCAACGGTTATCGTATGGAGCGAGATGTGGCACTTTGGCAACAAGCTGGGATTACGAACCTAAATGTGAGCGTGGATAGCCTTGACCCACGTCAATTTCAGCTGATTACAGGGGAAAATAAACTCGGCACGATCTTAAACGGAATCGACCGAGCCTTTGAAATCGGCTATAAAAAAGTCAAAGTGAATGCGGTTCTGATGAAACAGTACACCGCCAAAGGCTTGGACGATTTTCTGCGTTGGATTAAAGATCGTCCTATTCAAATGCGGTTTATTGAACTGATGGAAACGGGCGAGATGGATAGCTTTTTCCAACAGCAACATCTTTCAGGGCAGACAATTTTGGATCGTTTAACCAAAGAAGGTTGGCAGTTGCAACCCAAAGCGATGTCAGACGGCCCAGCGAAAGTGTTAGCCCACCCTGATTATCAGGGGGAAATCGGCTTGATTATGCCTTATGAGAAGAATTTTTGCTCAAGTTGTAACCGCTTGCGTATCTCGGCGTTAGGCAAATTGCATTTGTGCCTATTCGGCGAAGAAGGCATTGATATACGAGATTTATTGCAATCGGACGAACAGCAACTCCAGTTAGAAACCAGATTAAAATCCGCCCTGCAAGGCAAGCGCGAACATCACTATTTACATATTGGGGATAGTGGGGTAAGGAATAATTTGGCGTCGATTGGGGGCTAATCCGTAGGGACACACTGCGTGTGTCCGCCCAATCTAATTTTGCGTAAAGATGATATTTAACGGACACACGCAGTGTGTCCCTACATCTGATTATATTTCAAACAGAGAACACAATGAACAACACCTTCACCCACATAAACCAAAACGGCGAAGCCAATATGGTCGATGTTTCTGCGAAACAAGATACCGTTCGCGAAGCACGTGCCGAAGCCTTTGTTAGAATGAACCCTGAAACCCTGCAAATGATTATTTCGGGCAATCACCACAAAGGCGATGTATTTGCCACTGCTCGTATCGCCGGTATTCAAGCGGCGAAATGCACTTGGGAGCTTATTCCGCTTTGCCACCCGTTACTGCTTTCCAAAGTGGAAGTGCAGCTTGAAGCCTTGCCTGAAACAAACCAAGTCCGTATTGAAAGCCTGTGTAAACTCTCGGGTAAAACAGGCGTGGAAATGGAAGCCTTGACGGCAGCAAGCGTGGCGGCACTGACAATTTACGATATGTGTAAAGCGGTGCAGAAAGATATGGTGATTGAACAGGTGCGTTTGTTAAGCAAAAGCGGTGGGAAATCGGGCGATTTTATCGTTTCAAAATAAGGAAAATGAATGATTAAAGTACTCTTTTTCGCCCAAACCCGTGAATTAGTGGGCGTAGATAGTTTAGAGATAAAGGCAGAATTTGCGACCGCAGAGCAACTTCGCCAACATCTGTCCGAACGTGGCGACAAATGGGCGTTAGCCTTGCAAGCAGGAAAATTGTTGGTTGCGATTAACCAAACCATTTCGCCATTATCCGCCGAAATCAAAGACGGCGATGAAGTGGCGTTCTTTCCGCCTGTGACTGGGGGCTAAATGCAGCAGACGTTAATTCGAGTTCAGCAAGATCCCTTCGATCAAAATGCGATCTACCAATGGTTGAGCGAACAGCATTCCGTTGGAGCCACGACCTTATTTGTCGGAAAGGTGCGTGAAATGAATTTGGGCGATAGCGTATCGGGTTTATATTTGGAACACTACCCTGCAATGACCGAAAAAGCGTTGCAAGAGATTGTTGATGAAGCCCGTAGCCGTTGGGAATTGCAACGTGTGGCGGTAATCCACCGTATCGGACAACTTTACACCGGCGATGAAATCGTGTTGGTCGGCGTTAGCTCGGCTCATCGTGGCAATGCCTACCACGCCAATGAATTTATTATGGACTACCTCAAAACCAAAGCACCTTTTTGGAAACGTGAAACCACAAACCAAGGTGAGCGTTGGATTGAAGGGCGTGAAAGCGATCAACAAGCAGCAGATAAGTGGTAACAAGCGGTCTGATTTAAGGAATTTTTTGCAAAATGAATTTATATATCGATTTACAAATTGCTAGCGAAAACAGCGAAGGTTTACCAACAGAAACCCAATTTCAGCACTGGGTGGATAAAGCCTTATCAATGGAAGCCAAAACAGCGGATTACCCTGAAACTGAAATCACCATTCGGATTGTCGATGAAGCGGAAAGTCACGATTTAAACTTAACTTATCGTGGCAAAGATAAACCGACCAACGTGCTTTCTTTCCCCTTTGAAGTGCCTGAAGGGATTGAATTACCGCTGTTGGGCGATTTGATTATTTGTCGTCAAGTTGTTGAAAAAGAAGCGGAAGAACAGCAAAAACCGCTTGAAGCCCATTGGGCACATCTCGCCATTCACGGCACTTTGCATCTTCTCGGCTACGACCATTTAACCGATGAAGAAGCGGAAGAAATGGAAAGTTTGGAAACAGAAATTATGCAAGCGTTGGGGTTTGAAGATCCTTATCTTGCCGAAAAAACAATTGAAGAATAATGCGTCATCTCGCTATCATCGACCACTTTCCTGAAGTAAATCATTTGTCTTGTGGGGGGATTTATCTCCCCAATCAAACTGTCGCCATTCCATTTTCTAATGCTAAAACATTACTCGGTCAAGAGTTCCCCTATACGATTTACGATATGCGGGCAAAGGGCGGCATTTGTTTTAATTTGGATGCATTTGCGATTGTGGCTGGGACGATTCAAGAAAATGGCACGCTCTATTTGCTTTGTCCTGAATGGGAAAACCTAGAACAGCAGTTGGATTTTGATGCATTACGTTGGAATGCTCAACAACCAATAGCGACACCGAATTTTTATCGTTATTTTAAAGGATTGGTTGAGCAGTTTGGCTTTTTGCAAATGAAAAATCGTAGGATGGGTCTTGACCCATCACCTATCGATTTGGATTTAAATGGTGGGTCAAGACCCACCCTACAAATGCAAAATATCTTTAATAACCTACCGCTTGATCCTGCAGATATTCATTTTATTCTTGCACCCCGTGGGCGTGGGAAATCGACTTTATCGGGCAAATTAGCCGAACAGATTTCTAAGACAGCTTCTGTATTAATTACAGCGAGAAGCCACTCTGCCCTACCTAATTTTTGGAAAGGGATAAAAAGCGACAATGTCACGTTTTTTTCTCCTGATCGCTTAATCCAGATGATCGAACAGCAGAATATCTCCCCAAAACAATGGCTGTTTATTGATGAAGCCGCAAGTTTGCCTTTGCCGATGTTGCAACACTTTTGTGACTATTTTGAGAAAGTAGTATTGACTACCACGACCCAAAATTACGAAGGCACAGGGCATGGTTTTTGTCTCAAATTTTTGCCGAGATTAAGTCGCTCTACAAAGCAGTGGGAATTGAGTAAGCCGTTAAGGTGGGGGGAGAATGATTTGCTTGAAACCTTTGTTAGTAAGTTATTGTTATTAGAAGATCTCCCCCTCTCAGCCTTCGGCAGCTCCCCCCGCAAGCAGGGGGAGCAAGATTGGCGCATTGCATTTTATCAACTTCTTGCTCAAGCCCATTATAAAACCACGCCGACAGATTTACGTCGTCTGTTTGATGCACCTAATCAGCACTATTTTGATATTACCGAAGGAAATCAATTGATTGCTGGAGCGTGGGGAGTAAATGAAGGCGAATTAGATAACGAATTAACCCAAGCGATTTGGCGTGGTGAGCGTCGTCCGCAAGGGAGTTTGGTGGCGCAATATCTCTGTTTTCAAGGGAATTTACCCGAAGCCTGTCTATTAAAATCGGTGCGGATTTCACGAATTGCAGTACAGCCTGAATATCAGCAACAAGGCTACGGCAAGCGGTTAGTTTCGCAAATTATTTTGCAAATCTCACCGCTTGTAGATTTTGTATCTGTAAGTTTTGGCATGTCTAAAGAATTATTACATTTTTGGCAATCTTGTGGATTTAAACTTGTTCAAATTACTCCAACGGCTGAAGCTAGTAGTGGTTATCCTAGTGCGATGATGCTCTACCCAACATCGATACCAGGCAGAACTTTTGTAGAAAAAGCACATAAACAATTTCAACGAGATTATCCCTTATTCCAAAATAATGAAGGAGAATTATCACTAGATCAGCAAGATCTAAACAATCTCCATGGTTTTGCTCATACTCAACGTACTTTTATAGCCTGTTACGTTAGCCTAAAGCGCCTTTATTTTATGTACCCAAAAGAACTAAATTTATTAAGAGACATTTTTACAACGCCATTGGATAAATCTACTACACATCAAAAGGCTTGGATTCAACAACTTCGTCAGATTGTTCAAAACTTAGACTTACACAAAGTTCATTAAAGTAATCGTTTGCGATTTTGTGAATGCGATCACATTCTTTTGCTTATTTTTGGAGTAAAATTTCAGTCAGTTGCTCACAAAGTGACAATTTAAACTTAATCCAAAAAAATCCAGATAGGAGCTGATTATGAAAAAAACAGTATTAAGTGCAGTTGCATTAGCTGTAGGTTTAGGTGCAATCGCATCAACAGCACAAGCGGCAGATCGCATTGGTGTAACAATCTATAAATATGATGACAACTTTATGTCATTAATGCGCCAAGAGATTGAAAAAGAAGCTAAAGCAGTGGGTGGCGTTGATTTATTAATGAATGACTCACAAAATGCACAATCAATCCAAAACGACCAAGTTGATGTATTAATTTCAAAAGGCGTTAAAGCGTTAGCAATCAACTTAGTAGACCCTTCTGCAGCTCCAACCATTATTGGTAAAGCAAAACCTGAAGGTATTCCTGTTGTATTCTTTAACAAAGATCCAGGTGATAAAGCTATTGGTAGCTATGACAAAGCATACTATGTTGGTACAAACCCACAAGAGTCTGGCGTAATCCAAGGTGAATTAATTGCGAAACACTGGAAAGCAAACCCGGCTTATGACTTAAACAAAGACGGTAAAATCCAATACGTGATGTTAAAAGGTGAACCAGGTCACCCAGATGCTGAAGCACGTACCAAATACTCTGTTGAACAATTAAACAAACTAGGTGTTCAGACAGAAGAACTCTTTGTTGACACAGGTATGTGGGATGCAGCACTTGCAAAAGATAAAGTAGATGCATGGTTATCAAGCTCAAAAGCAAATAGCATTGAAGTGGTTATCGCAAATAACGATGGCATGGCAATGGGTGCATTAGAAGCGGCAAAAGCACACGGTAAAAAATTACCTATCTTTGGTGTAGATGCATTACCTGAAGTGCTTCAATTAATCCAAAAAGGTGAAATTGCTGGTACTGTATTAAATGACGGTGTGAACCAAGGTAAAGCAGTAGTTCATCTTTCTAAAAACCTAGCTGCTGAAAAAGCACCTGCTGAAGGTACTAAATGGGAATTGAAAGAGAAAGTATTACGTATTCCTTATGTCGGCGTGGATAAAGATAACCTTTCTGAATTCTTAAAATAATAATTTGTTGTAGTGTGGGGAGGGAAACCTCCCCTATTTTATATGAGGTTGGATATGACAGAACACACTCCGCAACACAGCGAAATTCTTCTTACGATGAAGAATGTCAGTAAATCCTTTCCCGGTGTAAAAGCATTAGATAACGCTAATTTGACCGTTCGCTCCCATTCTGTACATGCATTAATGGGCGAAAATGGTGCTGGTAAATCAACTTTACTAAAATGCTTATTTGGTATTTATGCTAAAGATGAAGGTGAAATTCTCTTTTTAAATAAACCGGTTAATTTCAAAACCTCTAAAGAAGCCTTAGAGAATGGAATTTCAATGGTTCACCAAGAATTAAACCTTGTCCGTCAACGTAATGTGATGGATAACCTTTGGCTTGGTCGTTATCCACTGAAAGGATTTTTTGTCGATCATGCAAAGATGTATCGAGATACTAAAGCGATCTTTGATGAGTTAGACATCAACATCGATCCGAAAGAGAAAGTGGCAAATTTATCTGTATCACAAATGCAGATGATCGAAATTGCTAAAGCGTTCTCTTACAATGCCAAAATCGTGATTATGGATGAACCGACCTCTTCTCTCTCGGAAAAAGAAGTTGAACATTTATTCAAAATTATTGAAAAACTGAAAAATCGTGGTTGTGGAATTATCTATATTTCACACAAAATGGACGAAATTTTCAAAATTTGTGATGAAATTACTATCTTGCGTGATGGTAAATGGATCAATACTGTTCCTGTTAAAGAAACGACGATGGATGGCATTGTCTCTATGATGGTTGGACGTGAGTTAACACAACGTTTCCCACCAAAAACGAATACACCGAAAGAAGTGATTTTAGAAGTGAAAAATCTCACGGCAAAAAATCAACCTTCTATTCAAGATATTAACTTTGAATTACGCAAAGGTGAAATTTTAGGTATTGCAGGTTTAGTAGGAGCAAAACGTACCGATATTGTTGAAACAATCTTTGGCGTACGTGAACGCAAAGAAGGCTCTGTGAAGTTACATGGAAAAGAAATGGCAAATCGTACCGCTTTAGAAGCGATTAATAACGGTTTTGCCCTTGTAACCGAAGAGCGCCGTTCAACAGGTATCTATGCAAATTTAAGCATTGAATTTAACTCGTTGATTTCAAATATGAAATCTTATCTCGGCTCTTTTGGCTTACTCAGTAGTACCAAAATGAAAAGCGATACACAGTGGGTTATTGATTCAATGAATGTAAAAACACCATCCCATAAAACCAATATTGGTTCGCTCTCTGGTGGTAACCAACAAAAAGTGGTTATCGGACGTTGGTTATTAACCCAACCAGAGATTTTGATGCTTGATGAGCCAACTCGTGGTATCGATATTGGTGCAAAATATGAGATTTATCAGCTCATTATGCAACTTGCTCAAAAAGATAAAGGGATCATTATGATTTCATCGGAAATGCCTGAATTACTTGGGGTTACAGACCGTATTTTAGTCATGAGTAATGGTAAAGTTGCAGGTATTGTTGAAACAGCAAAAACTTCACAAGAAGAAATTTTGCAACTTGCTGCGAAATATTTATAAAAAGGAAGTGAATTATGTCTAGTCTCACTCAAACTAAATCATTAGATTTTCTTAAACAAAATGCGATTTACTTCGTATTATTAGTTTTATTAATCATCATCATCGCTCAAGATCCGAGCTTCTTGAGCTTACGTAACTTTAGTAACATTTTAACCCAATCATCTGTCCGCTTGATCATCGCATTAGGGGTAGCTGGTTTACTTGTCTCACAAGGGACGGACTTATCTGCAGGTCGCCAAGTTGGTTTAGCGGCGGTTGTGGCAGCGACAATGCTACAAGCAATGGATAATATGAACCGTGTGTTCCCAAATTTAGGCGAAATTCCTATTCCAGTGGTAATTTTAACCGTTTGTGCTATCGGTGCGGTTATCGGTTTGGTAAATGGTTTGGTCATTGCTTATCTAAACGTAACGCCGTTTATTGCGACAATGGGTACGATGATTATCGTCTACGGTATCAACTCGCTCTACTATGATGCGGTAGGTTCATCACCGATTGCAGGCTTTAATGAAAGCTTCTCTACCTTTGCACAAGGTTTCTTCCAAATCGGCACCTTTAGACTATCCTATATCACTATTTACGCAGCAATTGCTTCTATCCTAGTCTGGATTATGTGGAACAAAACTCGCTTTGGTAAAAATATCTTCGCTATCGGTGGTAACCCAGAAGCTGCGAAAGTATCAGGCGTAAACGTGGCGCGTAACCTTGTGGTTATCTATATGATCGCTGGTATCTTTTACGCATTCGGTGGTATGTTAGAAGCAGGTCGTATCGGTAGTGCAACTAACAACTTAGGCTTTATGTATGAGTTAGATGCGATTGCCGCTTGCGTGGTGGGTGGTGTGTCTTTCGCAGGTGGTGTGGGTACAGTTATCGGTGTAGTAACTGGGGTATTAATCTTCACCGTTATTAACTACGGCTTAACCTATATCGGCGTAAACCCATACTGGCAATACATCATCAAAGGTAGCATTATCATCTTTGCGGTAGCGATTGACTCGCTCAAATATGCGAAGAAAAAATAAATAATTCATTGATTACTTTAAGGGCTGATTTCAATCATTATATCGAATTCAGCCCTTTTAATTTAGATAAAGGCTAGGTCAGAATATGAGTTACTATGAACAAGACACAAAAAGAATTGAGCAGCTTGCTTGTGATTTATTCAATCAGATAGGCATTAAATGTTTTCTAAATAATTTAGAATCTATAACTGATGTAGACATAAAAACAGAAAACGATTTTAAAATTGATGTCCAGTTTTCAAAAAATTTTGATCGTTATGGTGACTACAGGCTAGATATTATTTCAGCCTATAAATCAGATAGCCTAGGTCAGGCAGGTTATCTAAATCAAAATAAGCCAATCTACAAGTATGATGCAAACCTACGATTTATCGAAAACTTTGATAAGAAATTTAATGTCAAGACAACAAAACCAGGCAAGATTTTCCAAAATGGCTATTTAGATGCCTTGATCATTTTCTTTTATAATGGAAGTGTTATACACAAAGATGATAGTAATCTAAATAAAATATTAATAATTAGAAAAGATGATCTCATCAACTTCTTAAAAAATAATAAAGAATTTCTCTTTGAAAAAATCAAATTAAATAATAAACAAGGCAATGGATTAGCTGATGTACACGGTTCTGCGTTTATCCCGATAAATGCAGAATATCTAGTCAAACAGACCGGTTGTATTTTTACAACATTAAATGACTTTTTATCAGAAGGTCCTAATATCCAGAAATACCTATTTTCAAATAGATTATCTTAAAAAATTATTCCGACTATATTACTTTGAACCACCACTCTTCTGATGGTGGTTCTTTTATCTATTTAAGAATTTAGTTATCACTAATATGATGAATATATAGATTAACTGAGCCACTAAACCTTCCCAAGATGAATAAAAACCGATCGCCGTCACATTTGGCACGCCATCAATAATATGACGAGGGAGAATTTGCGTGAGTTGCAACGCCTGAATACTTACCCCTAGAATCTTAAACCCTAAGCCGTAAATCAGTAGCGTCATCACTTTAAACAGATGATGAATCGGTAATTTATGTGAAAAACGATTCATCGCCCACGCCATTACCGCAAGTAAAATTAACGCAAACAGAATGCCGAGCAAGAAATCCTGCATTGTCATCATCGGGAGCATTCCAGCGTAAAACAAGATGGTTTCCGCCCCTTCACGAAAAACAGAGAGAAAACTTAACGCCAACATTGAAAATAGGCTACCCGTGGCAAGAGCCTGAGCCACCTGTTTGTTGATAAAGTTTTGCCAGCCTTTGAGTGAAGATTTACTATGTAGCCACGCTCCAACAAACAGCATCATTAACACAGCGACAATGCCGACCACACCTTCTAAAATTTCACGGTTTGTCCCCGCTGAAATGGCAGGGAACAGCAGTTGTAAAGCAACCGCTCCCGCAATGCTTGCTAATACGCCCAAACCTGCCCCAGCATAAACCCAACGTTTCGCTTGTGGTTGGCGAGCAACGGTTAAAGTCGTGAGTAATGCCATAATGATCAGCAAGGCTTCTGTGCCTTCACGCAATAAGATCAGCATCGCATCGACAATGCCGTAGCTAGACGCTAAATCAAGCTGTTGCAGATCGTCTAATAAGGTTCTAAAGTGAGCCAAATTATCGGCTTGATTGCCTTTGACCAAAATCACAGGCAGATCACTTTCTACTCGATTATACAAAGCCCCATCACGCGTTCGTACTTCACCTTCAAATACCGCCCATTGTTGAATAAACAGGGTAATATCCGCTTGCCCTTGCGATACTTGATTGTCGCTAAAGGCTTGATAACTTTTTTCAAGTAACTTAATGCCTTCTTGCAAGGTGGTTGGAGCATTGGCTGAAGCAGCTTGCGGTTGTAGCTGTTTGCCTGATTTAAAATCTGCTAAAGATTCGCCTAATTTAACCGCTTGTGTTTGCATTTCGGCAAAGTTAGCGGGTTCAGACAACATCGCAATGCGTAACAAAGTCATTGCCGTTTCAATCTGTCCGTAATGACCTAAACTGGTTTCTCGCACGATTTTTTCATTAAGTGTCCACGTCTGATTAAAACGTTTGTAGCCTTGCTGTACCGCTTCTAAATCCTGTTGTTGCACCGCTTGCAATAGCTTTTGATAAACGGGCATAACACGTTTGGCAAATTGTTGCCGTTTTTGCTCGTAATCGACAGGATTTTGCTCTTTCTCAAAGGCATATAAGGCTTTTGAAAGTTGCTCGAAATTGTCGAGATTTGGTTCAGAAATTGCAAAATTTAACGCAGAACTGACCGCTTGCCCTGCTTGCGAATTGTGGCTTGGAATTGCCACAAATTCTTGCTGTAAAGCGGTCAAATAAGGTTGAGATTTTGCAGCTTCACCCCTTTTCACTTCCGCCATGGCATCGGATAAATGCACAAATAGATGGCTGGTTTCCACTTTGGCGTAAGCCGAACTCAATAACGAAAAGCTCAGCATGACACTGAGCATAAATGTAAAGAAAGTATGGCTAAACTTGTTCAAACAAGACTTTACCCAAGTAATCCTGTTCATCTTTAACTCCAGCAAAGCAGGCAAATAATCCACTGCCAATATGGGTAATGTATTCATTCATTTTGTCGATATTGCCAAGGCTGTTTTGAATCGTGATAAATTGTTGTGGATCTTTTTGGAACGAGATAAACAACAAACCGGCGTCAAATTGCCCCGTTTTTGGATCAACACCGCTAGCATAAGAGAAAGAACGGCGTAGCATTTGTAAGCCTGTTTTCTTCGCTAAATGTAAGTGCGAAATTTCAGGGATAACAGGCTTGCCTTTTTCATCTTTTTGCTCAAGATTGACCGTATCAAACTCTTTTTTCATTCCGATGGGTGCACCCGAATCGCGATGGCGACCGAAAGTCTCTTCTTGCCCCATTAAGTTGGTTCTGTCCCACGTTTCCAAATGCATTTGAATACGACGAGCGACTAAAAATGTGCCGTTTTTCAACCAGTTATCATCTTGATACCAAACGGTTTCATCTAAAGCTTTACCTTGCGGATTGCCCGTGCCGTCTTTAAAACCGAACAGATTGCGTGGGGTGTCGCCCCCTTCAAAGGAGTTAAAACCCGCTTGGCTCCAACGCATTGTGATATTCGCCCTTGCCACACGCACCAAATTACGCACGGCGTGGAAAGCAACTTGCGGATCGTCTGCACAGGCTTGAATGCAAATATCGCCACCCGTGTAATGCTCTTTCAGCTGATCACGTGGAAAGTGCGGTAAATCTTTAAGTTGTTTTGGCTTGAGCTGACTAATGCCAAGTTTATCGAAGAAAGAAGCGGTTACGCCAAAGGTTAAAGTGAGATTGTAAGGGTTTAAACTATCCGCTTCGCCCGTATCCGTTGGCGGCACATAAGCATTTTCAGGGTAAGCTTTGACATTTTGCCCTTGAGTGAGTTTGGCACTATATTCTGTCCACGTTTTGAACATCTCTTTGATGCTATTGAGATCGGTGGTGTGAAGATCTAACACCATAAAGTAGATCTGTTTTTGAGCAGGAGTGGCAATGCCTTGTTGATGTGTGCCGTAAAATGGATAGAGATTTTTGATTTTTGGGGTTGCTCGTGGCTCCAAAGCAAAGGCGGTGCTAGCCATTAAGCCAGCACCGATTAATGTTGCTTGTTTTAGGAAATCACGACGAGCAGCATGGTTAGTTCCGCTCATAATTTATCCTTTTATTTACCAAGAAGAATACCCATTTGAGCTAATGGCTCACCTAATTTGTTTACCGCTTCCGCTAAGGCTTTGATTTCCTTATCGGTTAAGGTGTTGTAAGGTACATAGTCATAACCCTCTTTCGCTTTGTTATGTTTCGCTAATAACGCATTCACATCTTGGAAACGAGCGGCGATTTCTTTCGCCAATTTAGCGTCTTTTTGCTCTAATTTGGCTTTGAAGATCTCATAGATTTTTTCCGCCCCTTCAATATTGGCTTTGAAATCGTAAAGGTCAGTTTTAGAGAAAATCTCTTCTTCGCCAGTGACTTTGGTGGTTGAAACTTCATTTAACAAATCCACCGCCCCCGTAATCATCAATTCAGGAGTGACTTCTGCCGTTGGGATTTTCGCACGCAGTTCTTTTACATCTTTTACAAGCTGATCAGCAGTTGATTCTGTGCCTTTGGTGGTATTTTGTTCCCAAAGCACTTTTTCAATTTTGTGGAAGCCCGACCAATCTTTCTCTGTTTTACCTTCTTCTGCAACATCTGCAAGACGCGCATCAATGCGTGGGTCTAAATCGCCAAAGCTTTCTGCAATCGGCTCTGAACGCTCAAAATACATACGTGCAAGCGGGTAGATTTGCTTCGCATTTTGCACATCGCCCGCTTTTAAATAGCCAACAAATTTTTCAGTATCTGCGACAAGTTGGTCGATTTGTCCAACCACAAACTCTTTATAAGTTTGAGTTTCTTTTGATAAATCTGTTGCAAACACAGATGTAGCAACAAATAAACTCGAAATCGCAATCGTAAGAGATTTTAAACGCATAGAAGGCTCCTAATTTGTTTATCTATAATTAATCGAAAACATGTAAATACAACTTATTCTCAAAAAAAAGAATAGAGATATTATTTCACTTTTGCAATCATATTTACCAAAAAATCATCGCAATGCCCTTTTTTTCGACAGTTAATTTTGTTTTATAAAATAAATATTTGACACTAATTTAGAAATCAGTAAAATGCACCACGTTTTCAACGACAACTCAAATGCGGGAATAGCTCAGTTGGTAGAGCACGACCTTGCCAAGGTCGGGGTCGCGAGTTCGAGCCTCGTTTCCCGCTCCAATTTTCATATCTAAGGCGCGTTAGCAAAGCGGTTATGCACTGGATTGCAAATCCATGTAGCTCGGTTCGACTCCGGGACGCGCCTCCATAATTTCAATCTACTAAGTACTTTTAAATAAGTAGAACTGTCAATTTTTTATTACTATTCTATTCGGATAACCATTCAAAACTTTACTGTTTGTTTAATAAAAAATCACAATTTCTTTTAAGTCATTTCCTACAAATTGCACTCGCCTATTTATTCAGCATTTAAATGCGAATTTAATTGGCTTTTGCCAACTAGATCACATCTTTAGAGATAAGCGTTTGACGATCTTTACATAGCTTTTTATAGTACACGCCTTTCCTAAACAAAAATGAATTTTGTGAGGTAGTATGTCAATATCATTTTTTGCACGTCCATTATTTTGGGTGTTTTTTGCTTTATTGGGATTTTTAATTCTTCCTTCTAAAGCGTTGGATTATGGATTATTCGAGTCCACATCAGATGAAATCTGGCAAGCAATGGGTTGGTCTAGCACTAACTTAAGCTGGGCTTGGTTTTTCCCTTTACTTATCTATTTAATACCAAATAAAGAGAACAGTCGATCTCGTGCGATCTTAGAGCTGGTCGGCGTTGCGGCTATATTCTTATTTGTCTTTATTTCAGCCATTATTGGTAAAATTAGTCTTGGCTATTCGGTGATGTTCTTGATTGTGGCACTCGTCGCTTTAGCAACCAATGCGTTGGCAAATCTTAAAGTGATGCAAGGAGATCGCTTTATTATTGCCTCTTTAATCAGCATTATCCTGTTAATTTTCTTCTTTATCGTCTATCCGACCATTGCGATTTTTATCTCAATGTTTTATGACGGCAGTGAGTTTGTACCAAGCCAAGTATTCACCATTTTACAACAGCCTTATATCGTTCGAGTGATTGGAAACTCATTAAGTGTTGCAGGGACTGTTGGTGTACTTTCAACGTTATTTGGCTTGGCATTTGCTTTATATACCACCCGAATTGCTAAACGCACCGCATTTATTGGGAAAATTTTCTCTATTTTACCTATCGTCACCCCGCCGTTTGTAGTCGGTTTGGGCGTAACTTTAATGCTTGGGCGTTCTGGTTATGTGACTGCTTTTTTAGTTGAATACCTTGGCTTTAGTAGTAACTGGCTTTATGGTTTCACAGGGATTGTTATTGCCCATACTTTAGCACTCACGCCAATGGCATTTATGATTTTAGAAGGGGCATTGAAATCGATTCACCCGTCTGTCGAAGAAGCAGCTTATACCTTGCGTTCTAATCGCTATCAAGCCTTTTTCTATATCATTTTCCCACTGCTTAAACCTGCTTTAGCGAATGCGTTTTTAGTTGTAGCAATTCAATCTTTAGCCGACTTCAGTACGCCATTAGTGTTAGGCGGTAGCTTTGATGTGATTGCAACCCAAATTTATTTCTATATTGCAGGTTCGCAGTTAGATTATGCCTCTGCAAGTACCTTAGGTACCATTCTACTTGTCTTCTCTTTAGCAATTTTTGTGATTCAATATTTATGGATTGGTAACCGCTCTTATGTCACTGTTTCAGGTAAATCTTATCGTGGTGATGTGCAAGACTTACCAAGCGGTATGAAA
This sequence comes from Glaesserella australis, assembly GCF_003260095.1. Lineage (GTDB taxonomy): Bacteria > Pseudomonadota > Gammaproteobacteria > Enterobacterales > Pasteurellaceae > Glaesserella > Glaesserella australis. The sequence continues at coordinate 30,223 of NZ_PTPX01000010.1, read as the reverse complement.
TGGCTCATTATTTGCACATTAGGCTTTTGGGTGGTGTTCAACTTTGTCCTTTACGGCAGTATTTTCTACGGTAGTTTTACGGTGAACTGGGGCGTAGATTACACCTTAACACTCAACAACTACATTAACCTATTCGGACAAGGATTTAGCGATGGCGCTTGGCCTTCACTGATTCAAACAGTTATTTTTGCCGCCAGCGCCGCCCCAATTACTGCGCTATTTGGTTTGTTGATTGCTTATGTGACGGTACGCCGTAATTTTAAAGGCAAAAAAACGCTCGAGTTTTTAACCCTACTCTGCTTTGCGGTACCGGGTACGGTTGCAGGGGTTTCTTATATTCTTGCTTTCAACAATGCGCCAATTTACCTAACTGGCACGGGCATTATCATCGTGTTATCTATGGTGATGCGTAATATGCCTGTTGGAATGCGGGCGGCAATCGCAGGTCTAGGGCAGTTAGATAAATCCTTAGATGAAGCATCTCTGTCGCTTAAAGCAGGCTCTTTTAAAACGATTTTCTTCATCGTTTTACCGCTATTAAAACCTGCCTTATTATCGGCATTAGTCACCAGTTTCGTGCGAGCGATGACAACGGTGAGCGCAATCGTCTTCCTTGTTACTGCAGATACTCGTGTAGCAACGTCCTATATTTTAAACCGTGTCGAAGATGGCGAATATGGTATTGCGATTGCTTACGGGTCGATTTTAATTGTCGTGATGATGGCGATTATCTTTATTTTTGACTGGCTAGTTGGCGACACACGCATTGCCCGTTCAAAAGCGAAAAAAATGAATTAAGGAGAGCAAAATGGAACAACAAAATGATTTTTTAGTATTAAAAAATGTGACTAAATCGTTTGGTAAAGCAACGGTTATTGATAATTTAAACCTGTCGATTAAAAAAGGCACCATGGTTACTCTGCTCGGTCCTTCTGGCTGTGGTAAAACGACAGTATTGCGCTTAGTGGCAGGGTTAGAAAACCCCACTTCAGGGCAAATTTTTATTGATGGCGAAGATGTCACACACAATTCTATTCAACAACGTGACATCTGTATTGTGTTCCAGTCCTATGCCCTTTTCCCGCATATGTCGATTGGCGATAACGTAGGCTATGGATTAAAAATGCAAGGCGTACCAAAGGCAGAACGTGAACAGCGTATCAAAGAAGCCTTAGAATTAGTGGATTTAGCAGGTTTTGAAGATCGCTATGTCGATCAAATCTCAGGCGGTCAGCAACAACGTGTTGCCCTTGCTCGTGCCTTGATTCTCAAACCTAAAGTGCTGTTATTTGATGAACCATTAAGTAACTTAGATGCAAATTTACGTCGCTCAATGCGTGAAAAGATTCGTGAATTACAACAACGTTTAAACATTACATCACTTTATGTTACCCACGACCAAAGCGAAGCCTTTGCGGTGTCAGATCAAGTGATTGTGATGGATAAAGGCGTTATCCGCCAACAAGATACCGCAAAAAATCTCTATTTACAGCCAAATTCCCTATTCCTAGCAAACTTTATGGGGGAATCCACCATTCTGGCTGGCAAACGTGATAACGATACCATCCACATTGGCGATTTCAGCTTTAACCTTGAAAATGCTGCACGTTTTAATGTGCCGAATGGCGATTGCCTCGTTGGTATTCGCCCAGAAGGGATTCGTCTGCTTACAGAAGGGTCCCCTGCTCAGCGTTGTGAAATCAAGCACGCTATTTATATGGGTAATCACTGGGAAGTAACGGCACTATGGCAAGGCAATGAAGTGATGATTAATCTAAACCCTGAAGATTATGATGAAACGCAACAGCACTGCTACGTGGAAATTAAAAATAAAGGGGTGTTCCTTTTAAATCCATAAAGTAATACAAGCGGGTAGATTCGACGTATTTTTTGCAAATCTGTCATTCAATCTACCCGCTTGCATTTAATGATTAGAATAACTCTTTCGCTTCTTTCACTAACGCATCAGAAACGGTAATACCTAACACTTTTGCGGTTTGCTGATTAATGGATAGTTCCATTTTGCTTACATCGTGCGTTGCAATGCTACCAGCTTTTTCACCACGTAACACTCGAGCTGCCACTTTGCCTGTTTCTGCGCCAATGTCATATTGATTTACCGCATACGCCGCTAATGCACCACGTTTTACTGTATCTCTATCTGCGGCAATCACAGGGATTTTCGCTTCAAGTGCCGCTTTGTGTAACGCTTCATAGGCAGAAACCACCGCATTATCTTCAGAGATATAAATCGCCTGAACTTTACCATTTAAGCTACGAGCCGCCGTGCCAATATCTGCACTACGTTGTACCGCTACAGGCACGACTTTGATATTTGCCTGTTTTGCTGTCGCTTCAAGTTCTTCAAGTACGATGGTTGAATTGACTTCGCCTGCACTATACACATAGCCCACGGCTTTTAATTCAGGCACAAGGCTTTGAATTAATTTAAGTTGTGGTTCAATCGGTTTGTGATCTGAAATACCTGTCACGTTTGTACCACTTGGCTCCCAAGATTTCACTAATTTTGCCGCAACAGGATCGGTTACTCCTGAGAAGACAATCGGAATAGAACGCGTTGCCGCCACCACAGGTTGCGCACTTGGTGTGGTAATTGGAATAATAATATCTGCTTTATCGCCAACAAATTTGCGTGCAATTTGAGCAGCTGTGGCGGTACTGCCTTGCGCTGATTGGAAGTCAATTTTGATATTTTTGCCTTCAACAAAACCTTCACGGGCTAATTCTTCAATCACGCCTTGTCGAATAGTATCAAGGGCAGGGTGTTCTACAATCGCAGTAATGGCGACATGATGTACTTTATCTTGTGCAAAGCCGTTGAGTGAAAATGCGGTTAATGCGGTGAGTAATAATGTTTTGCTGAATTTCATAGAATTTTCCTTAAATGTGAATTTGTATCTTTGTACTATTAAAATAGTACAATATATATAAAAATACTTAATCCGTTAGGGAAAAGCAAGGGGATTTTTATGTATTAAAAGAAAAGAACACACAAGCGGTCAGTTTATAATCAAGATTTGCAAAATCTACGGATAAACTGACCGCTTGTATGAAAAGAATAAGGTTATTCTACTTGAAATAGGAATGGATTGATCGCACTACGCGCCAAGCCTTTTTGCTCCATTTCGGCATCTAAGAATAGGGTGCCTAAATCATCAGCAATCGGCTCAACATGCGGATCTTTATCTTGATACATGACTTTAAGATAACTCTCACAGTCGCCGCAACTTTCTGCTTTCACAGCGGCATCCATGCTGTCTAAGCTCCAGTAATCCAATTTACCTGTTTGTTCGCAGTTACTGCATTTCGCACGCACCATATTCCATTCACTTTCACATAATGAACAGTGTAAATAGCGTAAGCCTTGTGCTTCACCAAAATGAATCACGCTTGCTACTGGTGCAGAATTACACACTGGGCACGTATGACGTTCTTCACCTTCTGCACGGGTATTACGTGGTAGCTGTTGGGTTAATTGTACCCAGTAAAGTGATAATACCGCCCAAAGGAAAACGGCTTTATCTGCCCCTACATCTTCATAACGCTCATTGAGTAAGTGATCGGCAAGGGTTTCTAACTCTGCACTTGATGCTTTCTCAAGCCATTCTAATGTTGCTAATACCGTATCCGATGCATAAGGTTTAAATTTTTCAATAAACGCTAAAAGTAACTGCTGCCACTCTGCTGAACGTTTAAAGCGTTTTGGATCTAACGGTTTAATCCCTTCATTTGCTTCTAGGTAAGCGGTCAGATCTTTTGAAATATTTGCAATCGGCTGATTTTGAAGAAGATCAAGCTGAACTTCTACGATATTTGCCACAAACTCAAGATAATCGCCAAATGGATTATTTTCTGCTAACTGGCGTAAGCGTTTTGCTCGGCGAGCATATAAATTTTTAGGGTTTGCATATAACAGATCAGGATGCTGAAATGAACTAGCAACTTTTTGAATTTCATCTTGTGGAAGGATTCGAATACTCATACGATTTCTCTAGTGGTAATTAATTTAGTGAGAATTTTACCGCACTTTATCCAAAATTTGTTAAAAAGTTGTAGCAAAAAAACTCCCCCAAATTAAGGGGGAGTTCTGCAGACAAATGCTATTGTGCTAATTTAACTTCGTTAACCCATTTATCAATCAAACGCTTACGCTCCTCATTTGAACCATATTTTTCAAAGTCGTAGTTGATTAAATTCAGTTTTGTAGGGTCAAGTGAATATGGAGAAGGTTCTGCAGTGGTATTTGTTAATACTTGGAAAGCTTCACCTTTTTGCCATGAAAGTTCTTGTGCTTCTTTAGATAATGCCCAATCCACGAAAAGTTTTGCGTTATCTAAGTTTCTTGCGCCATGTAAAATACTCACACCGCCTAATTCATAGCCAGTACCATCTGTTGGTGCAACAATTTCAAGATTAGCCCCATTTTTCTTTTCAGTTGAATAATCATGTAAGAAGCCGATACCAATCGCGGTTTCACCACGAGCTGCATTTCGTGACGGTGTAATGCCTGATTTAGTATATTGTGAGATATTTTTATGAAGTTGTTTGAAATATGCAAATGCTTTCTCTTCTCCCCATAGTTGAACAAAAGTCGCAATCGCTGTATAAGCTGTGCCAGAACTTTGTGGATCTGCAATTTGAATTTCACCTGCTAAACGAGGATCAAGCAACTCTTCCCATGTCGTTGGAACTTTCTCAATCCCTAATTTCTTCAATCGATCTAAATTCACGCCAAAACCTAAAATCCCCATGTAAATGGCAGAAGTATAGTTTCCTTTAACTTTTGCAGGATCACGGAATTTTTCCATGATTTGAGAAAGATTTGGTGATTGATAAGGCTGGAGCAGTCCCATTTCACCTGCTTGCGATTGAGGATCTAATGTACCACCATACCAAACATCCGCTTGTGGGTTTCCTTTTTCTGCTTCAACTTTAGCTAACGTACTTCCTGAGCCATTACGAATAAAAGAGACTTTAACATCATATTTTTCACCAAATGCTTTGGTTTCTTGCTCACAAAATAAGTTTGTTGCACTACAATAAACAACTAAACGTCCTTCCGCCTGAGCAGTAGATGAAACTGCTGCGCCCAAAAGTAATGTAGAAAGTAAATAAGAGAGTTTTTTTAGTTTCATTACATCATCCTTCTATGAATAAAAGTAGATGCAATATAACGAGATTTTAAGATGAATACTGTGACCTGATTCACAAATAAGAAAAAACGGTGAGTTTTTGTAAATTTTTTATGCAAACTCACCGCTTATATTAGTACAAATTATTTTTTCGTGATTGCACCCAGTAAACCACGCATAATCTGTTTGGTCACTTGGTTACGTAAATTACGTCCAACGGATTGAGCCACGCTGCCAACCACTTGTTCTGCAAGGCTTTGCTCGCTTTTTTTCTTCGTACCGAAAATACTACCAAGCATACCGCCTAAAAAGCTATCTTCTTCTGCTTTCTCTTGTTCAACAGCCTGTTGCTGAACTTGTGCTTGGGCATTTAAGGTTTCAAAGGCAGAAGGATTATCAATCGATTCACTGTAATGATGATAAAGATCATCTTGCTTCACAAGGGCTAAACGTTCATCTTGAGAGATTGGTTTCAGCTGACTTTGTGGTGGATAAACATAAGCAATTTCCACAGGGGTTGGCATACCTTTTTCATCTAATACTGAAATTAATGCTTCTCCAACGCCAAGCTGAGTAATAGCTTCAACGACATTCACTCCCGGATTTGCACGGAAAGTTTCTGCTGCCGATTTTACTGCTTTTTGATCTTTTGGAGTAAAGGCACGCAAAGCGTGTTGCACACGGTTACCAAGCTGACCTAATACTGACTCTGGCAAGTCTAATGGATTTTGCGTGACAAAATAGACGCCAACACCTTTTGAACGAATTAAACGCACCACTTGTTCAATTTTATCGACTAACACTTTCGGTGCACCGTCAAAAAGTAAGTGCGCTTCATCAAAGAATAAGACAAATTTCGGCTTATCAGGGTCACCCACTTCTGGTAATTGTTCAAACAACTCCGCCATAAACCACAGTAAAAATGCGCCGTACATTCTTGGTGAATTAATCAGTTTTTCCGAGTTCAACACATTAATCACACCACGACCATCACGGGTTTGAATCCAGTCTTGCAAATCTAATGCAGGTTCGCCAAATAAGTTTGCCGCTCCTTCATTTTCAAGAGCAAGTAACGCACGTTGAATCGCGCCAACACTCGCCGCCGAAACATTGCCATATTCTAATTGGAATGTTTTAGCATTTTCTGCCACAAATTTAAGCATTGCACGCAGATCTTTGAGATCGATTAATAATAAACCTTTATCATCTGCCACGCGGAATACAAGATTTAACAAGCCTTCCTGTGTATCATTTAAGTTAAGCAAACGAGCGAGCAACATCGGCCCCATTTCTGAAATAGTGGTACGAAGCGGAATGCCCGATTCGCCAAACACATCCCAAAATGAGACAGGAAAGCCGTTTAAGTAGCTTTCGCCGCCTAAACCAAATTGCTCAATACGTTCTGCAATTTTTCCTTGAAAACTGCCCGCTTGCACTAAGCCCGATAAATCGCCTTTAACATCAACAAGAAACACAGGCACGCCATCATTACTGAAAGTTTCAGCCAATTTACGCAATGTAACTGTTTTACCCGTTCCTGTTGCCCCTGCAATTAAACCGTGACGGTTTGCCATTTTGGCAGTTAATGAAATCGGTTTTCCTTCTTTTGATTGAGCAATTTCATAATTCGACATAGATTCATTTCTCCAATAAGCGTTAATTTATGAGATTATTCTATTACACTTTTTTACGGGCTTGGCGATTTTGTTTATTTTTTGCTTTAATATTTTCATTATTTCCAACAGAAAAGCCATTTTCCCAATTTGTTTTAAACTGCTGTGGGAGTGTTTTTAGCGATAATTGGCAAAAACCAACTCGCTGTTGTAGCATTTGTGCTTTTTGTGTAGAAAACGATTTTCCAACACGATAACCATCTAAATACCAATCATCTGTATCTAAACATTCCGTCGTATTTATACGTTTATTTACGATAGTATTGGAAGAATATCTTGCTTGTTCTTTGTTATGAACAACAGATACACCTTGGCGAGTACAACCTGCCACTGATAAAACTAATAATGCGGCAAATGCCGTTTTTATCATATCCATATTTTTTCTCCTTTTTAAAATAAAATAAGCGGTAAGTTGTCTTACCGCCCTGTGATAGAGTCTTTATTTTGCTAAATGTTCAATTACGATGACGATTTTTCTCTACGTCTATTTGATGCGATACTCTTAGAACGGGCTCGTTGTGGTTTAGGTAGATCAAGTAATACCTGACTGTCATATTGACTGACAGGAATCGGATGCCCGATATATTCTTCAATCGCCGGAAGATTGACCGCATAACGCTCACAAGCAAAGCTAATCGAAACACCACTCTCCCCCGCTCTCCCTGTACGCCCGATACGGTGAACATAATCTTCTCGGTCGTCAGGCAGATCGTAGTTAAAGACGTGGGTCACATCAGGAATATGCAAACCACGCGCAGCCACATCAGTCGCCACTAAAATATCCAATTCGCCTTGTGTAAAGCTATCTAGCAATGCCAAGCGTTTTTTCTGCGGAATATCGCCCGTCAGCAAACCGACACGATGCCCGTCAGCACTGAGATAGCCCCAAATTTCTTCGCATTTATGTTTGGTATTGGCAAATACAATGCAACGGTCTGGCCACTCTTCTTCCATTAAAGTGAGCAACAACGCCATTTTGTCTTCGTTAGACGGATAGAACAGCTCTTCTTTAATGCGATGCCCCGTGCGTTGTAACGGCTCAATTTCCACATATTCCGCATTGTGCATATCTTCAAACGCCAACTCACGCACACGGTGAGAAAGCGTGGCAGAAAATAGCATCGTCAAACGTTCTTCAGGTTTCGGGCATTTTCGCATTAAATAGCGAATATCTTTGATAAAGCCAAGATCGAACATACGATCCGCTTCATCAAGCACCACCACTTGTACCTTATCTAAATCAATCACGCCCTGTTTGACATAATCAATCACACGCCCAGTCGTTCCGACCAAAATATCCACACCACGCTCAATCTCTTGCAACTGCTTATCGTAACCGTCTCCGCCATACGCCAACGCTAAACGCAAATCAGCATATTGGGTCAGCATTGACGCATCAGATGCAATTTGCACCGCAAGTTCACGAGTTGGAGCAAGAATTAAGGCTCTCGGCTGATTTTTTTTAGTTGGAATTTCGTGGCTCAGTAGATGATGAAAGGTTGCCACTAAAAAAGCTAAGGTTTTACCTGTCCCCGTTTGAGCTTGCCCTGCAATATCTTGTCCTGCAAGAGTGTAAGGCAAGGTTTTCGCTTGAATAGGCGTACAAAACTCAAAGCCTTTGCTATCAAGAGCGGCTAACACGCTGTCGTGAATAGGGAAATCAATAAAACGTTGTTCAGTGAGATGTTTAGACATTGGGTTCTCCTACAAATGATAAGGGCGACAAGCGGTGAGTTTAAAGGAAAAATTTGCAAAATACATAGCAAAACTACGCAAATAATGGCTGTATATTAAAACTTGGACGTTGCTCAAGTTGCCATAGGTCGTATTGTGATTGCATATTGAGCCAAAATTGTGGCGTTGTTGTATTTAATAATGCACTTAAACGTAATGCCATTTCAGGTGAAATAGACGCTTTGCCGTTTAAAATACGAGAAAGTGTCACTCGGGTAACGCCTAAACGTTTAGCTACATCAGTAACATTATAACCTTCAATATATTCTCTTAAAATTAGTCCTGGGTGAGCTGGATTGTACATTTTCATTGATAACTCCTTAATGATAGTCTTGATAGTCCACGATTTCAGCGTGACCATTTTCAAATCTAAAAGTTAAACGCCAATTTTCGCTAACTTTAACAGACCAATGCCCTGCTAAATCACCTTGTAATTGATGTAAATTCCAACCTGGTACGCTCATTGCTAATGCTGTCTCGGCAGCATCTAAAGCAGTTAGTAGTAATCGAAGTCTATTAGCGTGATTTGCCTGAATACCTGCTGTTGAGCCTGTTTCAAAAAACAATTTCAAACCTTTATGCTTAAATGAAAGGATCATTTTTTCCCCTTTAACTGTATCGCCTAACTATACACAAAAAAACATAGCCTGTAAATAAAAGGGATAAAAGAAATTCTGATTGTTCTCCCCCCGAAAGCCTTTATAATAAGACAACTTTATTATCACAAGGAACCCATTATGTCTGCAAACACCACACCCAATCTTAAACATCGTCACTTTTTACGTTTAATGGATTTCAGCCCTGCTGAAATTCAGTATCTTCTTGATTTATCAGCAAAATTAAAAGCGGATAAAAAAGCAGGTTGCGAAGTGCCAACGATGAAAGGCAAAAACATTGCGTTGATTTTTGAAAAGAGTTCGACCCGTACTCGCTGTGCTTTTGAAGTGGCAGCGTTCGATCAAGGGGCGAATGTGAGCTATATCGGGCCAAGCGGATCGCAAATCGGGCATAAAGAATCAATGAAAGATACCGCTCGTGTGTTGGGCAGAATGTATGACGGCATTCAGTATCGTGGTTACGGTCAAGAGTTAGTAGAAATTTTGGCGGACTATTCGGGCGTGCCTGTTTGGAATGGTTTGACCGATGAATTTCACCCAACCCAAATTCTCGCTGATTTCTTAACGATGATCGAACATTCAAACAAACCGCTCAACCAAATCAAGCTCGCTTATTTGGGCGATGCTCGTAACAATATGGGCAATTCGTTTGTGGAAGGGGCGGCGTTAATGGGCGTGGATCTCCGTTTGGTTGCGCCAAAACAGTTTTTCCCTGAACAAGCGTCATTAGACGAAGTAGCAGAAATGGCGGCAAAAACAGGGGCGAAAATCACTTGCACCGAAAATGTAGCAGACGGCGTGAAAGATGTCGATTTCGTCTATACGGACGTTTGGGTTTCAATGGGTGAGCCTGAATCAGCGTGGGAAGCTCGAATCAACTTGATGAAACCCTATCAAGTCAATGCGGAGTTAATGAAGCTAACAGGCAACCCAAATGTAAAATTCTTGCACTGTCTGCCCGCTTTCCACGATGATCAAACCACGGTCGGCAAAGAGATTGCTGAAAAATATGGTATGAATGGGTTAGAAGTCACCGATGAAGTATTTGAATCTGAAGCCTCCATCGTGTTTGATGAAGCAGAAAACCGAATGCATACGATTAAAGCGGTGATGGTGGCAACACTAGGAAATCAATAAGATCGCAAGCGGTGAGTTTTGCTGAGAATTTTGCAAAACTTACCGTTTTTCTTTATTAAATTCTTTAATACACACTTCCCAAAAAAATCACTATCAAAACCCCTAAAAACTGCGTAAAATAGCCTTGATTATTAGTTACGCAAACGATTACTTATTATAGGAGAACCCCATGTTAAGACGTGATATGAATATTGCAGATTATGATCCAGTGCTATGGCAAGCGATTCAAGATGAAAATCGTCGTCAAGAAGAGCATATTGAACTGATTGCATCTGAAAACTATGCAAGCCCTCGTGTGATGGAAGCACAAGGCTCACAATTTACCAATAAATATGCAGAAGGTTATCCGGGTAAACGTTATTATGGCGGTTGTGAATATGCGGATATCGTGGAGCAATTAGCAATTGACCGTGCAAAAGAATTATTTGGCGCAGACTACGCAAACGTACAGCCACATTCAGGCTCACAAGCAAATGCTGCTGTTTACGGTGCATTGTTAACGCCGGGCGATACCATTTTAGGCATGAGCCTTGCACACGGTGGGCATTTAACTCACGGTGCTTCAGTTAGCTTCTCAGGAAAAGTTTACCATGCAGAGCAATACGGTATTACTGCAGAAGGTTTAATCGACTACGATGCACTACGCAAACAAGCTCACGAAGTGAAACCCAAAATGATTGTAGGCGGTTTCTCTGCTTACTCACAAATCGTTGATTGGGCAAAAATGCGTGAAATCGCAGATGAAGTCGGTGCTTATTTGTTCGTTGATATGGCGCACGTTGCAGGCTTAATTGCAGCTGGAGTTTATCCAAGCCCACTTCCGCATGCTCACGTTGTGACGACAACCACTCACAAAACATTAGCGGGTCCGCGTGGTGGTTTAATCCTTTCAAATGCGAAAGATGAAGAACTCTATAAAAAACTACAAAGTGCTGTGTTCCCACGTGAGCAAGGTGGTCCATTAGTTCACATTATTGCCGCAAAAGCCGTTTGCTTTAAAGAAGCGTTAGAGCCTGAATACAAAGTGTATCAGCAACAAGTGGTTAAAAATGCCAAAGCAATGGTGGAAGTATTTAAACAACGTGGCTACAACATAGTGTCAAACGGAACAGAAAACCACTTATTCTTAGTTGATTTAATCAGCCACGGTTTAACTGGTAAAGCAGCAGATGCAGCGTTAGGCAAAGCAAACATCACGGTAAACAAAAATGCGGTACCAAACGATCCACAAAAACCGTTTATTACATCAGGTATCCGTGTAGGCACACCTGCTGTAACTCGTCGTGGCTTTAAAGAAGCCGAAGTTAAAGAGCTTGCAGGCTGGATGTGTGACGTGTTAGATAGCATTGGCAAAGAAAACGAAGAAGCCGTCATCGATGCGACAAAAGCGAAAGTATTAGATATTTGTAAACGTTTACCAGTTTACCCATAAGCTTTCTGTACATTAAATTCAAACCCCGAATTATCGGGGTTTTATTTTGAAATTTTATGCTAATTTATATTTTAATTTATCTTGTTTTGATTAATTTATTGAGTGCTTATTTGATGTATCAGGATAAGCAAAAAGCCATTCAAAAGGCATGGAGAGAGCCTGAATCTAATCTACTTTTTCTCTGTTTTTGTGGTGGATTCATGGGGACTTATCTTGTGATGAAATATGCTCGCCATAAAACAAAACATTGGCAATTTCATCTCAGTGTCATTGTATCAACATTATTGTGGGTAGTTGGATTACCTATTTTATATTGGTATATAAAGACTTATTAGGATATCTGAAAGGAAAAACTGGTTGCGGGGGCCGGATTTGAACCGACGACCTTCGGGTTATGAGCCCGACGAGCTACCAAGCTGCTCCACCCCGCGTCTGAATGCGGACATAATACAGTTCTGAGAAATAAAAGCAATCTTTAAATTCACTTTAGTTATTTATTTGCTGTAATAACACTCAAAAAGCATATAAAAAATACGAATAATGCCATCTCACAAGCCATATATTATACTATCGTTAGTCTCGTTTTTTTGGTAATCTATACCCTTTTGGAATTTATTAACTACGTCCTTCTAATCTCACAGGAATATTCTCTATGTCTTGGAAAGCCTATAAAAAAATTGCCCTACTAACAGGTATTGCCGTACTTGTTGCAAGTTGCTCAACGACCACAAAGAAAACCACCACAGGTTATAATCCAGAAACAGCCAAACTAGGTGCCGTTTTCAAAAATCGTCAATTCATCCCTTATAATACACAATTTATTGCAACTTCTCGTGTGGCAGCGAGTGGAAAAATTGTTAACCAACGTGATTTCTTACAACAAGTTTCAAATGTAAGAGCCTATTCCAATAGTTTAATGAATCGCTACGCAGGAACCTATGGAAAACTTTCTTCTTGGTTAGCTAACGGCGGAAATATTAACGATCTCGCACGCTATGGTATCAATGCTCGTCAAATGCGTGGTGAAGATGGCTACCAAAACGTATTAATGACAGGTTACTATATCCCTGTCATTCAAGCTCGAATGACGCCACAAGGCGAATTTCGTCATCCACTTTATGCTATCCCCTATGGCAATAAAAAATTTGACCGTGCTGAAATTTATAATGGGGCCCTTGCAGGTCAAGGTTTAGAACTTGCTTATACCAACTCTATGCTTGAAAACTTTTTAATGGAAGTTCAAGGTAGTGGCTTTGTAGATATCGGTGGAGGTAACTTACGCCATTTTGCTTATGGCGATAAAAATGGTTATAGCTATACGAGCATTGGACGTTTATTAGTCGAAGATGGCGAGATTTCTAAAGAAAAAATGTCTATACAAGCCATTCGTGAATGGGGGGCAAGAAATCCACACCGCTTACAGGCTCTTCTTGAACGTAATCGTTCATTCGTTTATTTTAAACACGACCCAACTCTCAATGTAAAAGGATCTGCTGGCGTGCCTTTAGTAGCATTAGCATCTGTTGCTTCGGATAAACGCATTGTTCCAACCGGTAGTGTATTATTGGTTGAAATGCCATTAATTGACCATAACGGTAACTGGACTGGTCGACACGAATTACGTTTAATGGTGGCTCTTGATGTTGGTGGTGCGGTAAAAGGACAGCACTTCGATCTCTATCAAGGTATAGGCGATAAAGCAGGTCACCAAGCTGGACATATGAAACATTATGGACGTGTTTGGGTACTAAATTAAAATGTTAATCCCCGCAAATGCGGGGATTTTTTTATGCTACTTGTCGCCCTTTCAACAAATTCCGTACCCAGCTTCGATTGGTACTAAGGGCATGCAAAATATCTTGGCTTAAGGGCTGCGGTTCGCCACATAGTTGGCAAGCTAGCACTTCACCGAGTAAAAAGGCGGTGGTTAAGCCTCTTGAGCCTAAACCTGCGACAGTGTACAAATTTGGGTAGCAACGGGCTTGAGTCACCTTTTCTTTACGGCGAAGTTGGTTGTAAAGATTGGCATAATCGGCTTTTTGTGCCCCAAAATCAGGCACAGCCCCCACCATTGGCACTCGATCTCGAAAAGCAGAGCGAATACCGACTTTGGCTAAATTTGCTGAAAAATCAATCCCTTGCGTCCAATCGCAAGCGGTCAGATTTTGCTGAAGTTTTGCGATATTTTGCTCGTGTTCAGCCAAACTGAAGGTTTCATCGGCATTGTCTCGAAAATGGCTTGCCCCAATGCAATGGGTTTGTTGAGCCGACATTGGCGTGATGTAGCCATCATAACAGACGACGCATTTCAACTTGGCTAACGCTTGATTGGTCGGCACTTGGCTCACCTGCCCACGCACAGGATAAAGGGGAATGCCATGGGTTTGGCTAAATTCGGTCAGCAAATGCCCATTTGCCAAAATCAACGTTTGGTGAGAAAAGCTTTGCCCTTGATATTGCCAATGCCACTGCCCTGCTCGCCATTCAGGATTTTCGACCTTGTGATTAAGCACAATCTTCAAGCCACGTTCCGCCAACCACGCAAACGCCCTTTGCACAAACTGCACGGGGGAAAGCCAGCCCCCTTGTGCGATAAAGGCTCCGCCATTTTGCACGGGCAAACCGATTTTTTCGCTCAAGCTCTCCGCCGAACAAAGTTGATAAAGTTCGCTGTCCCAGCCCTGCTCTGCCATTTTTTGTAATTTTTGAGCGTTTTTTTCATTGTAAGCATACAGGGCAACCCCTGAAAATTGATGTTCAAATTTGACCGCTTGAGCCAGCTGTTTGAAGCGTTGCAAGGCGTAATCGAAACTATGCACATAAAAGCGGACGTTGCGTTCATCATCATCGCTCAACTGCGGATAAATCGCCCCTTGCAAATTACCTGACGCATTTTTCGCCAGTTGTTCATCTTTGCAATATAGGGTAACTTTTTTGCCACGCTCTAACAGCGACAAGGCAACGGCAAGGCTTGCAATTCCGCCACCGACAATCGCAACATCATCGCTAGACGTTTGATTTTGTTGATAAAAATAAGGATAAGCCAACACATTTTCATTTTGAGCCACAGGCTTTTCGCCCCACAACATTTCACGCTTTTTGCCAAAGCCTTTGCGTTTTTTTACCTCAAATCCCACCGCTTGCAAGCCACGCCGAACATTGCTTGATGCGGTAAAAGTCGCAAAAGATCCGCCCGCTTTGGTTAAGCGGAACATTTGCTGATAAAGTTTTTCATTCCACATTTCAGGGTTTTTGTCGGGCGAAAAGCCGTCTAAAAACCAACAATCGACACTGTTATTGTAGTGATCGCTGAGCTGTGGCAGATTTTGGTGCAAGTCGCCAAACCAAATATCAAGATAGACTTGCTCAAAATGGTAACGCTGACAACCAACTTGACGGGGTTGCCAACAAGCTGTCAATTTCGCCGAAAATTCTGCAAATTGTGGGTAAGATCGATGAATATCCGCTAATTGTGTGGAACGTAACGGGAATTTTTCAAAGGAAATAAAATAAAGGCGTTTTAATGGGGCATTGGGAAATTCGCTCAAAAAGGCGTTAAATCGCTCGGCTACAGCAAAAAAATTCAACCCCGTGCCAAAGCCAGTTTCAGCAATCACAAAAAATGGCTGACGATGCTGTTGCCACTTTTCCCACAGCTGATTACCCTCTTGAAACACATAATGACTTTCTGCAAGCCCGTCTTGCGTTGAAAAATAGATGTCGTCAAACCGCTCAGACACGGGCGTGTTTGAGTTATTGAAACTTAATTCAGCAAAGGTGAGTTTTGACATTGTTGCTCCCATTGGCAGTGTAAAACAAAAATGGTGAGCCAGTTTCCTAACTCACCATTTAAACGGTTCATTTCATTAGAAAATGTTGATACCAAACAACACAATCATTCCTAACGCACCTGCAACGGTTAATAACGCATAACCTAATGTACCCATTTTCTACTCCTTAAAAATAAAATTCCCTTGCATTCTAAAACTATTTGCTAAAAAAGCAATGCAAGCGGTTATTTTATTTAAGAAATTTGCAAATTTTTCGTTATAATGGGGCAATTTTTTTAGACGAGGAATAGATATGGCTACGATTAAAGATGTTGCCAAATTAGCTGGTGTTTCTACGACAACCGTTTCTCATGTAATAAATAAAACACGTTTTGTCGCAGAAGATACTACAAAAGCGGTTTGGGATGCCGTTTCTGAATTAAATTACTCTCCAAGTGCAGTGGCTCGTAGTTTAAAAATCAATACGACTAAATCTATTGGAATGATTATTACGACTAGTGAAGCCCCCTATTTTGCAGAAATAGTCCAAGCTGTTGAAGAGTACTGCTATCGCCAAGGTTATTCTCTTTTTTTATGTAATACACAAAATGAATCAGAGAAAGTACAAAACCATTTGGATATGTTAATTAAAAAGCGTGTAGATGGTATTTTAGTCATGTGTTCTGAATATACTGAGAACTCATTAGCGCTATTCAATGGAACGAATGTACCGATGGTAGTTATGGATTGGGGTCCAAACGATAATAAAAGCGATCGTATTTTAGACCATAGCTTTGATGGTGGTTATATGGCGACACGCCATTTAATTGAAAATGGTCACCGTGATATTGCTATTATTGCCGGCTATCTCTATAAAACGACAGCGAAAGCACGTTATGAAGGTTTCGTAAAAGCGATGACTGAAGCAGGTCTTTTAATTCGTAAAGAGTGGATCTTTGAAACTGATTTTCAGCCAGAAGGTGGCTACGAATGTATGAATAACTTATTAAAACAAGATAAGTTACCTACAGCGGTCATCTGTGGCTGTGATGCAATGGCACTTGGAACTATTTCTGCGATTACTGAAAAAGGGCTTTCTGTGCCACAAGATATCTCTGTGATTGGATATGACAATATCCATAGTTCTCGTTTCTACGCTCCACCACTTACGACAGTTCACCAATCAAAAACGAGATTGGGACAAATGGCTATTGATGTTTTACTAGAACGAATCCAAAGTGAAGAAAAAAATCACGCCCCAAAAGTATTAGAGTTTTATCCTGAACTTGTTATTCGTAGCTCTGTCCGTAATCTCAACCAGAAATAAGGAGAATAAATGGAGTTATTAATTGAATTTTTTAGTAGTTATGGCTATTGGGCTGTCTTTTTAGTATTGCTCGCTTGTGGTTTTGGTCTACCGATTCCGGAAGATATCACGTTAGTCTCTGGTGGCGTTATTTCAGGACTTGGCTACACCAATGTGCATTGGATGCTTGTGGTTAGTATGCTAGGTGTTTTAGTTGGCGATAGCACCATGTATTGGCTAGGACGAATTTATGGAGAGAAGATCTTACAATTTCCACTTATTCGTCGAATTGCAACACCTGATCGTTTTCAAACCGTCCAAGAACGCTTTGAAACACAAGGTTGGAAATTGCTTTTTGTGGCACGTTTTCTCCCTGGTTTACGTGCTGTTGTTTATTTAGTTTCAGGGATTACACAACGAGTGACATTTACTCGTTTTGTATTAGTCGATTTTTGTGCGGCAATTATTTCAGTGCCTATTTGGGTCTATCTAGGGGATTTTGGTGCAAAAAACTTAGATTGGTTACATAATCAAATCCAGAAAGGGCAAATGGCAATTTGGGTTATACTATTGATTGGTGGCTTGATTGTTTTTTGGAAATGGAAAAAATCACGCAAAGCCCCCCAATAAGCAACTTTATACAAAAAAAAGCCCCTAACTAAGGGGCTACTCGGAAAGCAAATTTATGAATTTGGTTGTTGGACACAACACTTGTTGTTGGTGATGTGTAGATTACGTCAAGTTAGTAAATTTTTCAAATATTTTTAAATAAAAATCTTATTTTTGTGATCTACCTCATGTTTTTACTACAAACGACGAGCCTGCCAAAAGGTTTTTGACCAATAAGGTGAGTCCATATCTGAATAAATTACACCTCCTTTTGTTGAAGCATGTAAAAATTGACCGTTCTTTACATATACACCAACATGTTTTCCATTTGGTCCACGACCCGTTTTGAAGAAGACTAAATCGCCAGTTTGTATATCATTTTTAGATACACGAGTTCCTTCTTGGGCTTGTTCAGTTGTTGTTCTTGGCAAATCAATTCCAAATAAATCACGGAAGGTAATTTGCATAAACCCAGAACAATCCACTCCACTTCGACTAGTTCCACCAAGCCTATAGCGTGTGCCTTTCCATTCTCTTTGGTGCTCACTTAAACTACTAATCACAAAAATAGGATCATTGATGCTTCCCTTACTTGTCCTGTAAATTTTCGATGCCGAAGATTTAGATGATTGGGATCTTGTATCTTGAGAACCACTACATGCAGTTAATAGCAATGCCGTCGTAATAAGTGAACAAAAAAAGAGTTTCTTGCTTTGTTTTATATAAAACATTTTCTAATCCTCTAAAAAAATCTTCTGTCACTAACATGACAGAAGATTCAATATTAGGCTTTTACCTTCGCATTTTCGACACGCTCTCGCAATTTTTGTCCCGGTTTAAAGACAACGACTCGACGAGCAGAAACAGCAACATCTTCACCTGTTTTTGGATTTCGACCTGGTCGTGCTTTTTTATCTCGAACGGTAAAATTACCAAAGCCTGATAATTTTACTTCCTCGCCTCTTTCAAGTGAAAGGCGAACTTCTTCAAAAAAGTCCTCAACAAATTGTTTTGCAACACGTTTATCCAAACCTAATTTTTCAACTAGGTTTTCTGCGATTTCAATTTTGGTAAGTGCCATAATTTATCCTTAAATCTAATCTCTTAGATAAGCATTAAAACGTTGTGCAAGAGCATCAAGCACTGCTTGCATTACCGAACTAATCTCTTCTTCTTCAAGGGTTTTTTCTGTATCTTGAATGGTTAAGCTGATCGCTAAACTTTTCTTACCTTCGGCTAAATTGCTGCCTTGGTAAACGTCAAATAAATTGACAGAAACAAGCTTAGATCCGCCTGCTTGTCTTGCTGTATCAAGTACATCACCCGCAGGAACATTGCTATCCACCACCACAGCAATATCACGTTTGTTTGCAGGGAAACGTGAAATCTCTTTTGAACTTGGTACTTGGCGTTCTGCAATAGCAGACCATAGCAACTCAAAAGCAACTGGTTTGCCAGATAAACCCAATTTTTGGACAATTTTCGGGTGAACCGTTCCGATAACGCCAATCTCTTGATCATCAATTAAAATTGCCGCCGATTGACCTGGGTGGAAAGCAGGATATGATTTTGCTACAAAACGCAAACGATTGCCAGCATTTGTTAGTGATAAAACACGCTCTAAATCCCCTTTTAGATCAAAGAAATCGACATTTTCTGCTTTATGCTCCCAATGGGTCGGACGTTTGTCACCCACAATCACCGCACCAAGTACCAATTCTTGACGCACGCCATTTTCAGCGTTGGCATCTGGAATAAAGCGTAAACCACTTTCAAAGATACGCACACGGCTTTGCTGACGATTTTGGTTATAAGCCACAGTTTCCAACAAGCCCGTAAGCAATGAAACACGCATTGCCGACATTTCGCTAGAAATTGGGTTTGGCAGAATTAAGGCTTCTTGATTTGGGTGGAGCAATTCTTGCACTTTTGGATCAACGAAGCTATAAGTAATCACTTCTTGATAATCGCTATCCACTAACGCCGTTCTCACACGCAATGCTTCAAGAATTTTTTCAGGGAAGCCTTTCATCTGTAAATGAGCAAGGGGTGCATTGTTTGGAATACTGTTATAGCCGTAAATACGAGCCACTTCTTCAACGAGATCTTCTTCGATCTCAATATCAAAACGCCAACTTGGTGACTGCACTGTCCAGCTGTCATTTGCATAGCTTGGGTTTAAGCCTAAGCGAACAAAAATATCGGTAACTGTGTCGGTGTCGATATGATGTCCGAGTAAGCTATCTAATTTCGCACGGCGTAAAACCACTTGTTTTGATTTTGGTAAAAATTCAGGGCTAACCGCTTCGACAATTTCGCCTGCTTCACCGCCACAAATTTCAAGCAATAACGCTGTTGCACGCTCCATTGCTTTGCGTGTTAATTCAGGATCAACCCCACGCTCGAAACGGTGTGATGCGTCAGTGTGCAAGCCGTACTGTCTTGCTCTGCCTGTGATTGCAAGCGGTGCGAAAAATGCCGCTTCTAACACCACATCTTTGGTCTCTGCACTTACGCCACTGGCTTCACCACCGAAGATACCTGCCATTGCAAGCGGTCCGTTTTGGTCTGCAATTAGCAAAGTATTTGGTTGAAGTTTAGCGGTGGTTCCGTCAAGTAAAACTAGCTCTTCTCCCTCTTTTGCCATACGCACTTGAATAGCACCATTAATTTTCGCCGCATCAAAAGCGTGCATCGGTTGCCCTAATTCAAGTAAGCTCAAGTTAGTAATATCGACAATCGGATCGATTGAACGAATACCACAACGGCGTAATTTTTCTTGTAACCACAACGGCGATTGGGCTTTTACGTTCACATTACGCACCACACGTCCTAAATAACGTGGGCAAGCTTCAGGAGCTTGTAATTCGATAGCTACTTTATCTGCAATAGTCGCAGGAACCGCTTGAATAGCAGGCTCATTTACTGCTAATTGATTAACCACACCCACTTCACGAGCGATCCCTGCAATGCTTAAGCAGTCCGCACGGTTTGGGGTCAAGCTGATTTCAATCGCTTTGTCGTTTAATTGCAAATAGTCACGGAAATCCACACCAACAGGGGCATCGGCAGGTAATTCGATAATACCGCTGTGATCTTCCTTAATGCCTAATTCAGAGAATGAGCAAAGCATTCCCTCTGACGGCTGACCACGCAATTTGGTTTTCTTGATTTTGAAATCGCCCGGTAATACCGCCCCTTCTGTCGCACAAGCCACTTTCAACCCTTGACGGCAGTTTGGTGCACCACAAACAATATCTAACAAGCGTTCACCGCCCACATTGACTTTGGTCACACGCAATTTATCGGCATCTGGGTGTTGCGCACACTCGACCACTTCGCCGATCACCACACCGTTAAACTCACCTGCTACGGCTTCTACGCTATCGACTTCTAAACCTAACATTGTAATTTGGTCGCATAATTGTTCGGTGGTAATCGCTGGATTAACCCACTCACGCAACCAACTTTCGTTGAATTTCATTATTTCTATCCTATTTTGTAAAATTTTCTACAAATTTCACCGCTTGTTATAACGGACACACGCAGTGTGTCCCTACAAAGTGAGAAATACGCTATTGATATGGTAGGGACACACTGCGTGTGTCCTTAAAAGATTATTTAAACTGCTTCAAAAAACGCAGATCATTCTCGAAGAATGAACGTAAGTCTGTCACGTTATAACGTAACATCGTCAAACGCTCAACGCCCATACCTACCGCAAAACCTGTGTATTCATCAGGGTCAATGCCCACGTTACGCAACACATTCGGGTGAACCATTCCACAGCCTAATACTTCTAGCCATTTGCCGTTTTTACCCATTACGTCCACTTCCGCTGACGGTTCAGTGAATGGGAAGTAAGACGGACGGAAACGCACTTGCAGATCTTCTTCAAAGAACGCACGCAAGAAGTCGTGGAGCAAGCCTTTTAACTCGGTAAAATTAGCTTTTTTATCGACATAAAGCAGCTCGATTTGATGGAACATCGGGGTGTGCGTTTGGTCGTAGTCATTACGATAAACACGTCCTGGAGCCATAATGCGAATAGGCGGTTGCATTTTTTCCATTGTACGAATTTGTACCCCTGACGTTTGGGTACGCAACAGACGCTCGGCATCAAACCAGAACGTATCGTGATCGGCACGAGCTGGGTGATGTGCAGGGATATTTAACGCATCAAAATTGTAGTAATCCGTCTCAATTTCAGGGCCTTTTTCCACACTAAAGCCCAATTCAGAGAAGAATTTCACTACACGCTCAATGGTAATCGAAACAGGGTGTAAACCGCCTAATTCGGTTTTACGACCCGGCAAGCTCACATCAATGCTCTCACTCGCCAATTTAGCGTCTAGCTCTGCAGCATCTAGCTGCTCTTTTTTCGCATTTAACGCATCTTGTGCTTTTTGTTTCGCTTCATTAATTTTTGCCCCCACCGCAGGACGCTCGTCCGCAGGCACATCACGCAAACCTTGCATTAACAAGGTAAAATGTCCTTTCTTTCCAAAGTATTCGACACGCAACGTATCAAGTGTTGCAGCATCATTTGCTTTTGCTACGGCATCTAAAGCCTGAGCAACAATATTTTCTAGGTTTTGCATACCTACCCTCTAAATTTTCATACTAAAAATAACGCCCCAAAACGATAGGCATAGTGCTTTGAATAA
Source organism: Glaesserella australis (assembly GCF_003260095.1). GTDB lineage: Bacteria > Pseudomonadota > Gammaproteobacteria > Enterobacterales > Pasteurellaceae > Glaesserella > Glaesserella australis. The sequence continues at coordinate 8,125 of NZ_PTPX01000010.1, read as the reverse complement.
TAATATGTATAAGAAATATTGTAAATTTAAATGTGTGAGAAAACGAAATTAAGTTATTGATTTCCATATGTTAGAAAAAATGCTCTGGATGTTTTTTGTTCTTATCTTGCAAAAAAATCATAAAATCTTACCGCTTGTGAGAGATTAATCCGTGATCTTCTTAAAAACATCCTGTAAAATTCGCCACGGTTTGCAAGTTAAGTGAATCATTTATGTTAAATTTTTTTGGAGAGATACAATATGGCAATGAATAATATTTTAGGATTATTCGCACAATCGCCACTCAAACCATTACAGCAGCACTCGAAAAAAGTGACTGAATGTTGTGGACTACTTGTTCCATTTTTTGAATCTACATTCAAAAATGAATGGAATGAAGCAGAAGAAATCCGTCGTAAAATTATTGATTTAGAACACCGCGCCGATACATTAAAACGTGAGATTCGTTTGAAGTCACCGCGCGGTTTATTTATGCCTGTAGAACGTACAGACTTACTCGAATTAGTTACACAATTAGATAAGTTAGCTAACTATGCTAAAGATATTTCTGGCAGAATCATTGGTCGTCAATTAATGATTCCAGGTGAAATTCAAAGCGTATTCCAACAATTCTTAAGTAGAAGCTTAGATGCAACAATTCATGTTGATAAAGTCATTAATGAAATGGATCACTTATTGGAAACGGGTTTCCGTGGACGAGAACTCAATTTCGTCAATAATATGATTCTTGAATTAGATACTATTGAAGATGATACTGATCAGCTTCAAATTGTATTACGTAAAGCAATGCTTAGTATTGAAGAACAATATAATCCTATTGATATTATGTTCTTATATAAAATTATTGAATGGGTCGGTGTCCTTGCAGATCAAGCACAACGTATCGGCTCACGTATTGAGTTGATGTTAGCTCGTTCATAGAGGATGTAAATAATGGAACTGATTCAACAATATGGTTCACTAATTATTATTATTACCGCAATTTTTGGCTTTTTCATGGCGTTTGGTATCGGCGCAAATGACGTATCAAATGCGATGGGAACTTCCGTAGGTTCAGGTACAATCACTGCTAAACAAGCAATTTTAGTTGCAATGGTATTTGAATTTGCAGGTGCTTATTTAGCAGGTGGTGAAGTCACTGAAACCATCAAGAGTGGTATTATTGATATCCACCAATTTTCAGGTCGACCAGATACTTTAGTATTAGGCATGATGTCCGCTCTTTTTGCTGCAGGAACATGGTTACTTATTGCATCAAAAATGGGCTGGCCAGTATCTACTACTCACTCAATTATTGGTGCTATTATCGGTTTTGCCTTAGTCACTATTGGCTCTGAAGCAGTTCATTGGGGTGATTTATCAGGTATCGTTGGAAGCTGGTTCGTCACACCAGTCGTATCAGGGATTATTGCATATGCTATTTTTACCAGTACACAAAAATTAATCTTTGATACCGAAAACCCTATGAAAAATGCCCAAAAATATGGTCCATTCTATATGGGGTTAACCACGTTCATTTTAAGTATTGTAACCATGACAAAAGGGTTAAAACATGTTGGGTTACACTTGACAATGACTGAAACTTTACTGATTTCAAGCACTATTTCTGTTATTTCTATCATTGCATGTTTCTTCTACTTCCGTAGTGAATCTTTTGCTAATCGTGTTCAAGGTGGTACCTTTGGTGGCGTAGAAAAAGTATTTAGTATTTTAATGCTATTAACTGCTTGTTCTATGGCTTTTGCACATGGTTCAAATGACGTTGCGAATGCTATCGGTCCTTTGTCTGCGGTAGTATCTGTAATTGAAAACGGTGGTGTTATTCAAGCTAAATCGACACTTGCCCCATGGATTTTACCATTAGGTGCAACTGGTATTGTTGTTGGTTTAGCCGTAATGGGTTATAAAGTAATGGGTACCATTGGTACAGGTATTACCGATTTAACGCCAAGCCGTGGATTCTCTGCAGAATTTGCGACAGCAATGACCGTTGTGGTTGCTTCAGGTACAGGTTTACCAATCTCAACCACACAAACTTTGGTGGGTGCGGTCTTAGGTGTAGGCTTTGCTCGCGGTATTGCTGCATTAAACTTAAATGTGATTCGTAATATTGTGGCATCATGGGTAGTTACACTACCTGCTGGTGCATTCTTCTCAATTATTATCTTTTATATTTTAAGCGCTATTTTTTATTAATTTTTTGTTAAACTGAAGAAAAGTGCGTTATCGCACTTTTCTTTTATTTTTTATTAAGGAATCTTATGCAAAAACATCTCTCGGCATTACTTGCAACTTTACTTTTTAGTGTCTCACTTCCTACATTAGCTGAAACCCAATATGTTACAGAAAATCTTAGTACTTATTTGCGCAAAGGACCTGGTGATCAATTTAAAATTTCAGGTGCTATTCAAGCTGGTGAAAAAGTGACATTAATTGATAAAAAAGAACGTTATTCTCTCGTTCGTGATAGTAAAAACCGTGAAGCATGGATTCTTAATAGTGAATTAACATCAACACCAAGTTCAAAAGAACTAACCCCACAGTTACAGCAGAAAGTTCAAGAGCTAACGACCAAATTAAATAGTATTGACAAAGATTGGCAACAACGTACTGCAGAAATGCAACGTCGTACACAGCAGGCAGATCAGCAAAGTAGTGAATTATTAGAACAAAATGCACAATTAAAGCGTGAGTTAGATATTCTTAAAAATAAGAATCGTGATTTAGAAGCTATTCAAGATGCTTCTTCACGAGAGATCATGATTCAATATTTTATTTATGGCGGTTCTGTATTAGGTGTAGGATTATTATTAGGTTTACTTATCCCTGCACTTTTACCAAGACGTAAACGTAATAACGGATGGGCGTAATTTAATATAAATTACGATATTCTATAGCTGTTGCACAAGTACTGTATTTGGTATGAAAAAAGAAAAATCCTTACAAGTAAATTTGTAAGGATTTTTTATTTAATAGCAATAAATTAAGTTATTAGCCAACTACTTTTGGTAATAGTCCATTTTCAATTAAGAATGGGACATTCATAATGAGTAATCCTAGTACTAATGCTAAGAGCAAACCTAAACTTCCGCCCATAACACGATATGGTAAGCCAGGAAATTTTCGTCTCAGCATCCAAACGATTCCAACTGGTAATACTAAGCCATAGAAAGTAAACATTTGACCCGCATAGGTTAATACTGATAAGAAATCTCGATAGAATAGTGCAAATAAAAGTACAGGAGCAAATGTCAATAAACTAAGAGAAAGTCTATTTGCACTAATATTTACACGTTTAAGTAAGTCATCTAAACAATCTACTAATGCTAAAGCTACCCCTAAGAAAGATGTAATTAATGCAAGCGCTGAGAAAATACGGACTGCACCACTAATAAATTCGCTACCAGTCGCTTGGTAAGTTGCTACAACTAATCCATTTAGTGTCGGATCTTGTCTAACAATTTCTACAAACTGAACTTGACTAAATACGCCGTGTGTTGCCATTTGCCACAAAATATAAGCAACCAATGGAATCGCTGTACCGACAATAATCGCGATACGTAAACGGCGAATATCTCCATCTAAATAGCTATTGATACTTGGAATAACTACATGGAAGCCAAAAGACGTAAAGAATACCGGGCTTGCAGAAATAATTAATAGATATTGTAACGGCATCGCACCTAAATTTTCTAATGTCACTTTTGGTAACATCATGAATAAAACAAAGCAGAACACAGCAATTTTGATGATAAATAGTAAGCGAGTGAAAGCATCAACTGCTGAAGTTCCAACTGTAACAGAGATCGCCAAAATTAATACAAAGAGAATAATTGCAGTTGTTTCGGCATTTTCTCCCATAAAAGTTAAGAAGGGCGCTAATAAACTACCACCGCCTAAAGCATAGACTGTCAGTATTGCATACATAAAAATCACAAGAGAAAGCGTTGCTAATACACGGCCAGCCATACCAAAATGCTGCTCGGCTAAAGTCGCAATACCCGCATCTTTACGTTCAGCTTTTTGATAGGCTTCTACAAATAGCAACGCACTATAAGAGAGCAATCCCCAAAGTGCAAATAACAAAATTAATGTATAACCAAAACCCATCTCTGCTGATGTTAATGGCATCGCCAACATACCAGCACCAATCGTTGTCCCTGCAACAATTAATGCACTACCGAATGTTCTATTTTTCATTATAAACCTCAAAACATTTAGAAAAGGGGTGCATTCTAGCAGAGAAAAAATCAGATTGTAAAATATTTATTACCATGTAAAGAAATAATTACATTTTAATGAGTGTATTGAAATATATTTATAAACCTATAAGTATTAAATAAAAGGACCAAGTGCAAGCAACACTCAGTCCTTAAATAGATCGATTTAATACAATTGAATAAGATTATATGTTACCTATACTTTTCAACGGCTGTTAACATTCCCCTTAACAAGTTTAATTCGTTTGTTTCTAATTCTGCACGTTGATACAGACGTCTTAATTTCAACATAACTGTATCATTACGTATAAATCCAAGTTCTTTATACAGTCGTTCAGTATGTTGGAAAAAATGCTCTAAAGCTTCATGATTTGGATACTCGACAAGCGGCTTGATTCTAGGATTATTTTGCAATGCAATCCAAGCCATACGAATTTCATAACACGCGAGCTGTACCGCCATGGCTAAATTGAGTGAACCATATTCAGGGTTGGTTGGAAAATTTAAATGATAATGGCATTTGAGTAATTCTTCATTGGTTAGTCCAACTCGCTCCCTTCCAAACACAATCGCAACTTTACCTTGAACTGCTCTTTGAATTGCCATTTCACCACATTGTCTTGGCTCAATGAGACTATTTTGCAAATGTCTTAATCTCGCACTTGTTCCAATCACTAGCTGACAATCTGCAATAGCTTCATCAAAAGTTTCATAATATTGAGCATGCTCAAGAACATCACTTGCGCCTGCAGCAAGTGAAATGGCCTGTTCATCAATTGATTGTTTAGGTAAAACTAAACGAAGGTTTTTTATCCCCATTGTTTTCATAGCACGTGCAGCAGAGCCAATATTGCCACTATGAGAGGTTTCTACGAGAATGATGTGAATTTGATTAAGTTGCATAGCCAATTATTTTAATAGATTAAATTATTGCAATTTTACCATAAAACTCACGATATAGTTATTTCAAAAATGTAGCATAGATGTTACACTTCTCAAACTAGTTCTGCATGATTAGGTGGTATTTAATGAAATTATTTAATCTAAAAAAATTATTTGTCAGCATTTGTTTTGTTTCTCCCCTACTTTTATCTAATTCTGCACAAGCAGAAGGTAAACTTACTGTATATTGTGGTGTTCAAAATAAAGTCTGTGAAGATTTAACAAAACGTTTTTCACAGAAATATAACGTTGACACTCAATTTATTCACGGTGGTACAGGGACAATTTTAGGTAAATTAAAAGCAGAAAAAGAAAATCCGCAGGCAGATATTTGGTATGGTGGAACGATTGAACCACATTTTCAGGCAGGACAATTAGGACTGCTAGAAGCTTATCGTTCTCCTTTACAAGCAGAAATTTTGCCACAGTTTAAATCCTTAATGGATAGTGAAAAAGGAAAATACACATCTGCAGCCTACTTAATGGTACTCGGCTTTGGTATAAATACCGAAAAATTAAAACAGTTAGGCATTCCGACCCCGCAAAAATGGCATGACTTGTTAGATAAACGTTTACAAGGTGAAGTCCAGCTATCTGATCCACGCAGTTCGGGAACCATGTATACAATGATGGTGACGTTAATTCAACTTTGGGGTGAAGAAAAAACTTTTGCTTACTTAAAGCAGTTGGATTCAAATATTTCTCAATATGTAAAAAGCACTCTTGTCACTACAAATCTTTCTCGTGGAGAAAGTACAGCAACCGTTGGCTTTGTTCATGGCTATGCCACAGAAAAAGAGAATGGTGCCCCTGTTGACTATGTATTACCAAAAGATGGTGTAGGTTATGCATTAGGTGGTGTAAGTATCATTAAAGGCGCTCGCAATTTAGAAAACGCAAAACTATTTATGGATTGGGTGCTTTCTAAAGATGTACAAGAAATTCCTTGGCGTGATCATGGCGTTTATCAAACCCCAACAAATGTTAATGCTGCCGTATCGCCATTGTCGCCAAAATTAGATAAGATCAAGTTGATTGATATTGACTATGATCGTTTTGGCTCAAGCGATGAGGGTAAACGTTTGATTGATAAGTGGGTATCTGAAATCAAATTAGCCAAATAAATTATCATTGAAGAATAATGACTAAATAGGGTTAAAGCTTTATAGATTGCTTTAACCCTATTTTTCTTGATTATTCATGTAGTTATCTAATTTCAACCACCTGACTTACTATACTCCCTTGAGCTAAACTAGTTACAATATTTTCTCCAATCGAAATATCTTTACTTGACAACACCGCTTTCCCCTGCTGATTTTGCGTGACAGAGTAACCTCTCGCTAAAACGGCAAGCGGGCTTAAACTGTCTAATTGAGTACAAAGCGTTTGGAAACGTTGGCGATGTTGGCTCAATTTTTTCTCCATTGCATAATGCAAACGTTGCTCAAATTTATGCCACTGTTGCGTTTGTTCCGCAAGATGATAAGGCAGAGGATTGCGTTCAACACGTTGCACAACGGTTTTCCAACGTTGTTGTTTTTTGAGTAGCAACTGTTCAATCTGTTGTTTCGCCTGTTTTTCTAAACGTTGCAACTGTTGAGCTTGTTGTTGCAACTGGCGTTGTGGGTGTTGCAGTTGAAGCCGTTGCGACAGTTGAGCCAATCTCTGTTGTTGCTGTTGCAAGCGGTAAGAAACGCCACGAATAATGCGTCTTTCCAACTGTTGAAGTTGAAACTGCTGTTGTTGGAGCTGTTTGGCTGGGTGTTGTGCTTGTAAACGTAGTTGCAAGCGGTCAAATCGAGCCAATTTTTCGCCCCAAAGACGATCAAAAGCCAAACTGATTTTATCGAATTGATGTTGCAACTGACGGCGTAATTCTTGCTGATCTCGGCTGACCAACTCTGCCGCCGCTGACGGTGTTGGCGCCCTTAAATCTGCCACAAAGTCGGCAATGGTAACGTCCGTTTCGTGACCAACTGCACTGATAATCGGCAACTGCGAATGATAAATCGCCCAAGCCACGGCTTCTTCATTAAAACACCACAAATCTTCCAACGAACCGCCGCCACGCCCGACAATCAGCACATCACACTCTTGTCGCACATTCGCCAGCTCAATCATTCGCACAATTTCTGCCGTTGCTTCTTTACCTTGCACAAGCGTTGGATAGATCACAATTTCAAGGCTTGGATCTCGCCGTGCCAAAATTTGTAACATATCTTGCAACGCCGCACCGCTTGATGAAGTGATAATCCCCACCCGTTTTACAAAAGCTGGGATCGGCTTTTTATGCTCTTGAGCAAATAGTCCTAAGCCTGCCAGTTTCATTTTGAGTTGCTCAAATTCCTGTTGCAACAAGCCGTCGCCAGCAGGCTGCATCGTCTCAATAATCACCTGATAATCGCCACGAGGCTCATACAAACTCACATTCGCTCGAACCAATACTTGCATTCCGTTTTGCGGACGAAAATTCACTCGCATATTTTTCATTCGGAACATCGCACAGCGAACCTGAGCTTGCTCATCTTTCAAGGTCAAATACCAATGCCCCGAAACAGGTTGAGAAAAGTTGGAAATTTCGCCGATCAGCCAAACACTACCGAATTCCACTTCAAGCATCTGTTTGACGGAATAGTTGAGCTGGCTAATGGTGAGAATATTGTTTTGCATAGAATTGCTATATTAGATAAGAGAGTTAGTGGCGCATTTTAACAAAATGAGTGTTTGAACTCTATTTATAAAAACAATTTAAATAATACAAGCGGTAAGATATAGCAAAATATTTGTTAATGTTTGCTATCATTTTGTCACTTGCTAAGGTTTATTTTCAAATGATTAAAAAACAAAACCCAGCGAATAGCTGGGTTATTTACATCTAATATTATATTAGAACGGTTGTTTCTATATTATTTATAAAATGTAAATTATAAAATGATTTAAAATCAATCAATTAAATGTTAACT
>NZ_PTPX01000020.1 GCF_003260095.1 Glaesserella australis | reverse complement strand
TCTTTACCATCCACACCATTACGTACTGTCGTTGTTGATGTTTGACCATTACCATCTGTGACTGTGATCGTATGTGTGCCGTCTTGGTTATCTACAACACTTGCAGTAGCATTTTTACCGTCTTTACCTGCTGCACCAGTATCACCCTTAGCACCAGCAGCACCATCTACACCATCACGGATCTCAAATGTTTTACCATCTGAGAAAGTCACTGTAGTCACGCCATTTTCTTTGGTAATGCTAGTTAACGTAACACCATCTTTACCATTTACACCATTTTTTGCTGCTGTTGTTGAAATCGTGAAATTACCATTTTCTTGTTTGATGTCGATATTATCACCAGCGATCAATTTCACTAAATCACCTGGGTTGATTAATTCCTCGGTATTTGTGCCAGTGTTTGTCCCTGTTGTCTTATCTGCAGTAATACGCCACCCACTACTGTTAATAATATTGGCAATATCAAGTGCATTCACAAAATTATTTGCATTCGTACCTGTAGGAACTTGAACACTACCAATATTCCCACCAGTACTTGATGAGTGAATATTTAATGTTGTATTTAAAACGTTATAAGCAATGTTACCATTGTTATCTACTGACACTTGCGTGTTAGTGCCATTGACAAAATTCACTTTGCCTGTTGAATTGGTTGCTGCCGTACCATTGACATTCACATAGTTAAATAGCTGATCGCCTGTTACAGCATGATCTGATCCATTTGCAATGTTGCCATTAGCGATATTACCGACAACTTGTTTTGTGTTGCCGTTATTACGTGCATAAATTTTGGTATTACCCGTGTAAGCAACTGCATTATTTTTTAATGATCCATCCGCTTCTAATTGATCTTCCTTATAGAACTTACCATCAATTAAGACTAATTTTTCACCATTCTCTGTTACATATTCAAATGGAGATTCTGCATTAATTACATAGTTAGTAGAGCCATCCGGATTTGTACCACTTTTTACGGTTGTATTTCGACCTGATTCAACGGTTGTTTTCGCTTTGGTAATGTTTGCTTTAGTACTATCACTAAGATCATAAACAATATTACCTGCTGCATCTGTAGTCACTTTCAATGCATTGGTTGCACCAAAACTTAGGCTATCATCACCCTTAAGCGTCCAAATATCAGCTTCACCATTTGTATTTTGTAAAGCATTTGCTTCATTGCGGATAGAATAAGTATATTTTCTAGTGACATCTGCTTTCTCAGAATCAAGCTTGTGCGCAATAAAATATAACTGTGAACCATTGATAGCATCTGTTGAAGTTGAAGAGATGTTACCTGCAGCTACATTGATAATACGACGTACAGCATCTTGAGCACCAACAGAAACGATTCCTGCTGCATTTAGACCTGCAAAGTTTGAACTGCTATAAGTGATATTTCCCACTTTCGCATCACCAATAGTACTTGGAACACCTTTAGCTGTTGTTACAGAAGATTCACTACTATTTGCACCTAAAATCACGTTGTTTGCTGCTGTTGCGGTAATATTGTTACCCATAATAAAGGTATTAGTTGCACCATTTTGAAGCTGGTTATTATTACCTACTACGCCAGCATGAGATGCGGCTAGCGTATTATTTGTACCAAAACTGTGAGTATTAACTAAATTAGGCTGAATATTAGAACCAGAACCTACAATTGTTGAATTGGTAGCATCCATAGCAATATGGGAGTCGTTACCCAATGCTACAGAGCCATGCGCTCTTTCACCAACCGCAGTACTATTACCCACCGCAACAGAACCGTTACCACGAGCAACAGCAGTTGAACCAATCGATGTAGCATTATCGGCTGTTGCTTGCGATAATTGACCTAGCGCCACAGCACTAAAGCCACTTGATACAGAGCCTGCACCTAAAGCTAATGCTCTACGACCTGAAGAGTTAGCGGTATAACCTAAAGCAATAGATGAAACGTTTGTGGCAACTGCGTTTGAACCAATTGCATAAGCATTAGAGTTCGAAGCACCAGCATTTTGACCTAAAGCAATAGAATCAGCGCCACTAGTATGTGCATGGTCACCAATTGCAATAGACATTGATGCGCCTTCTACTGTTACATTTGCATGACGACCAATAGCAATAGATTGAGCTGCAAGAGCTGTTGCGGAAGGACCAATAGAAATAGTATTATTATTTGCAGCATGTGCTAAGACACCTAATGCTGTCGCATTTAATGCTGATGCATTTGAGTTATAACCAATTGATGTAGAATTCCCAACAGTCGCTTTTGCATTAACTCCTGCCGTTAATGAATATGCCCCTCTAGCGCCTGCTTTATCTCTAATTTTACCTAAGTTAGTTTGAGCATTCCCTTCTCCCTGAGATGGATTATTTTCATTAACATGGAAATAAGTATCTGGGTTTGCTGTTTCTGATATTTTATTTAGTTCAGTAATTACACCAAATAATTGAGAACCATTAATCGCATCCGTTGAGTCTGAACTGATACGACCTGCTGCCATATTAGTGATCGTACGTTTTTGGGAGTCATTGCCAACACTCACTGTTGAATAAGCGCTCGCACCTGCAAAGTTATATGTTGTGCCACGAATAACAGCACTTGGTGTACTAACGACAGCACCTGTTGCTGAACCCGATCCTAGTGCTACAGAACCAGCAATTGTTGCATTTGATTCATGACCAAGTGCTGTTGCAAAATCAGCTGTAGCATCAGCTTCATTACCTAATGCTGTTGCACCAGCCTTGGTTGCTGTCGTATTACGACCCAACGCCATAGAAGATGTACCAGTTGCTGTTGCACTAGTACCAAGTGCCGTAGCGTTTTCTCCCGTCGTTGACGAATTCATACCAATAGCAATACTTCTATCACCAATCGCTTCTGCCGCATTAGTAGGGTTGTTTGCTCCACCAATAGCAATAGCCCTAGTACCGCTAGCTACTGCATTTGCACCAAGCGCAGAACTTTCTCCTCCTGTAGCCTTAGTATTGAAACCAACCGCAGAACCACCATTCCCTGTCGTGGAGTTTGCACCAATAGATGTCCCCCACTCACTTGGATTTGAATTTGCACCTAACCCAGCATAAGTCCCTGCTGCTTGAACATGTACAGAGCCACCATTAGATTGAAGAGGATGATTAGCGCATGATGTAGTTACTCCGCCTTGTTGAAGGCAGTAGCTAGACCATGCCGCATTTGATGTTGCAGCTGCACTTTCTCCACTCACAAAACTACCTGTTGCAACGCCAATTGCTAATGCCATTGTTCCTAAAGCAACCCTTTTATCTGTTTTTGATGAAGATTTTCCGTGAGATCTCGCTAATTCTGATACAACTTCAAGTCTTTGCGTAGAGTGATTCCAAATCACTTTGAAGATCTTATTCATGACATACCCCTAAAAAATAAAATTTAAATCAATGTTTATAAAACGTACAATTAACAGCATTTATTGTTGTATTTCATTTTATCAACACAATCGATCACTTTTCAAACTCACAATGATCACCAAACAATCCAAATATGGTCAAAAAATTTCACAAAAAGATCAAATGTAAAGAAAACAAAAGAATATTTATAATAAAAATTTTCTCAAAAGTGATATTTTTTGATAAAAAAACCTATTAAAAACGAACAACCAATCGTTTGCGTTTAAAAAACAGGCATATACCATGGGTAAAAATCATTTTTGGATCACAAAAACACAAATTTGTCAAGTTTTCATATAAGTGAGCAGTAATGTTATATTTACAAAAATTTACTCAAAAACTGTTCAAGTTGTAACCAAAAATTGACAATTTACGCTATTATTCTGAAAAATTTTGATAAGGGGGAGAGAAGAATGAGACATTCCTATTGTATGATTTCGTGCGCTACAGTCTTGGTATGCTTAGCACCCTATGTACAAGCAAATACTACTTGGGTAGATAAGCAACATATCAGTATCAAAGAAACCTTACATCATTGGTCTAACCAGATTGATCACTGGCTTGGTACACCTGATCCGTCTAAACCAGCTTCAGCAAGTATCCGTATCATGTTAGATAATGAATGGAACCATTACGATGGTTACTCTATTAAGCCCCGTGTCCGTGGTAAAATAAAACTTCCAACGCTTAAACAACACTTAAGTTTAGTCTTTGGAGATGAAGACTTAGATAACCAATCTTGCGATAAAAACCAACTTCATAGAAACTATAAAATTCCGCTAGAACAAGATAAAAAATATGATAGTAAACAGAGCAGAGATGATAATGCATCTTTAGCATTACGTTGGTCGCAACAAGTCCAAAAATTAGGGATTGAGACAGATTTAGATTTAGGAATTCGCTCTGGGGCAGATATATTTTTACGCTTTAAATTAGAAAAAACTTGGCAACATACAGATCTATTTTCTACACGTTTAGAACAAATTTATCGTTATGGTATTAATAGCAAACATTACCTAAGAATAAATGTTGAAAATAAACTGATGCAAACAACTCAATCTTTTCTTAATAATCACACCTTTCTTGAATATAGACATGATATTAATGAAGATATTTTCTGGGGTAATAGTCTATATAAACAATATGATTTTACAGGATATAAACGATTAAACTATGGCTTATTTGTAGGGGGAAAAATTCAGTCAAAAAAAGTCGAGATCAATTACTATGGTCCATTTATAAACTGGCGGCAGCCTATATGGAGAGAATGGTTATTTATTCAACCTGAGTTACATTATTACAATAATAAATCACTTGATAAAAAACATCACTTAGGCGCATTTTTTAGATTTGAAGCCATTTTCTAAAACAAGCAAGCGGTCGGTTATGGTAAATTTATTACCACAAGCGACCGCTTGTAGAAAGAGAAGAAAACTACTCAGCGTCTTCTTTCGCCCATTCTAACGAACGTTTCACCGCACGTTTCCAGCCTTTGTAGCGTCTTGCACGTTTTTCTTCGTCATTATCTGGTAAGAAGGTTTTTTCCACTTCCGCTTTACCACGCAACTCTTCTAAGCTGCCCCAGAAACCTGTCGCTAAACCAGCAAGGTAAGCCGCACCTAACGCCGTTACTTCTAACACTTTCGGGCGTTCGACTTTGGCGTTGAGAATATCGGATTGGAATTGCATTAAGAAGTTATTTGCTACCGCACCGCCATCAACACGCAAGGTTTCAAGTTTAGCTCCGCTGTCTGCTTGCATTGCGTCTAGCACTTCACGGGTTTGGTAAGCGATAGATTCAAGGGTAGCACGCACAATATGATTGCGGTTTGCCCCACGAGATAAGCCGACAATAGCTCCACGTGCATACGGATCCCAATATGGCGCACCTAAGCCTGTAAAGGCTGGCACAACGTACACGCCGTTGGTGCTATCTACTTTGGTCGCAAAGTATTCAGAATCACGTGCGTCGTGAATGATTTTGAGTTCATCACGCAACCATTGAATTGACGCACCTGCCATAAAGATTGAGCCTTCCAACGCATAGCAAGGTTCGCCTTTTGCATTACACGCAATGGTGGTGAGTAAACCGTTTTGTGATTCGACCGCTTGATCGCCTGTGTTCATCAACATAAAGCAACCTGTGCCGTAGGTATTTTTCGCTTGACCAGCTTCAACGCAAAGGTGTCCGTAAAGTGCTGCTTGTTGGTCGCCTGCAATACCTGCTACTGGAATACGCACACCGCCCATTCCGCCGATGTTGGTTTGACCATAGATTTCAGATGAATTTTTCACTTCTGGCAACATTTCACGTGGAATATCGAGCAATTCGAGCATTTTGTCGTCCCACTGTTTTGTATGAATGTTGAACAACATTGTGCGAGATGCGTTGGTGTAATCGGTAACGTGAGTTCTGCCTTGCGTCAGTTTCCATACTAACCAAGTATCGACCGTTCCGAATAAGAGTTCGCCTTTTTTCGCACGCTCTCTTGCACCTTCTACGTTATCCAAAATCCATTTAACTTTCGTGCCTGAGAAGTAAGGATCGACCACTAACCCTGTGGTTTTACGGATATAGTCTGCGTGGCCTGCTTTTTTCAGTTCATCGCAGAATGCTGATGTACGACGACATTGCCACACAATCGCATTGTAAATCGGTTTACCTGTCTCTTTTTCCCAAACGATTGTGGTTTCACGTTGGTTAGTAATACCAATCGCCGCAATTTGATCCGCTTTAATACCCGCTTTCGCCACCACTTCGTTAAGCGTTGAGCTTTGACTTGCCCAAATTTCCATCGGATTATGCTCAACCCAACCTGCTTGTGGATAGATTTGGGTAAATTCACGTTGTGCCACTTCGACAATGTTGGCATTTTTGTCTAATAACACCGCACGAGAGCTTGTTGTGCCTTGATCTAAGGCAATGATGTATTCTTTGTTAGACATAGCATTTCCTTTTAATTGTTTGGAACATGAAATAAATGAACAAATTGCTTGAAATACATTACCCCAAACATATTCGAAAAAAAACAATCACGTATTATTTTTTTGAAATAGATCACATAAAATTTTCAAACGAAACTTAATTTTGTGATCCGCTTAACATTTAAGCAAAATTATTGTTGAATAAAAAACACATCATCAGATAATGCTAAATTAAGTTACTTTTGAGTTTTTAGGAAAGTAGCCCAATAGAAAATGAACAAAATTGCGCAATCAATCATTCAAACTTTATTATAATCAATTGTTAGGAGAGATTCTTATGAATGCTTATCTTGCAGAATTTATTGGTACAGCCATTTTAATTTTGATGGGTAATGGCGTAGTTGCTAATGTATGTCTAAATAAAACTAAAGGACAAAATTCTGGTTGGATCGTGATTACCACCGCTTGGGCATTTGCAGTTTATGTTGCCGTTGTAATTGCAGGTCCTTATAGTGGCGCACACTTTAACCCAGCAGTAACATTAGCGCTTGCAGTGAAGGGGGCATTTGAGTGGAGTATGGTTGTCGGCTACATTGGTGCTCAATTCGCAGGAGCCATTGTTGGTGCATTACTTGTTTATCTTTCTTATAAAGATCACTTCTCTGCAACAGAAGATGAAGGTACCAAACGAGCTTGTTTCTGTACTGAGCCTGCGATAAGAAATTACCGTAATAACTTTATCAGCGAAGCGATTGCAACCTTCGTATTACTCTTTGTGATTTTCTATATTACAGGGGCAGAAATTACAATGCCAGGTGCTACAGAAGCTACGCCAATTGGGTTAGGTTCAGTTGGTGCAATTCCTGTTGCTATCTTAATTTGGGCATTAGGTTTGAGTCTTGGTGGTACTACAGGTTACGCTTTAAACCCTGCTCGTGACTTAGGTCCTCGTATTACGCTTGGCATAATATTAGGCGGTGTATTAAAAACACGTGCAGATTGGGAATATAGTTGGGTCCCTGTATTAGGTCCAATTACTGGCGGTGTGTTAGCAGCAATTGTTTATAATGTAATTATGTAACCCGTTATTTAAATACAAATAAACCCTAAGTAAATATAAATGCTTGGGGTTTTCTATTTTTAATTTTTATATTAAATAAAAAATCGATATTATGTAGCAGTTGCACAAAACTCAGAAAAGCTTGTAGCAACTGCTACATAATACCGTAAAAAATAACAAGCGGTAGGATTTGCAAAATAATTCACAAATCCTACCGCTAATCTCTTTTAGTTAATTATTTTTTCTTTAAGAACTCTACGCCTGTATCAGGGAAATCAGTAAATACACCAGTTGCCCCTGCTTTATTTAATAAAGCATCGTACATTTCGTCAATGTTAGTGAAGAAATCAGGCAAGGCATCTTTACGCACGGTGTATGGATGAAGTTCCATTTTGTATTGTGCAAGCTCTTTAACTAATGGTGTGTAAACAATATTGCCGACCTTCGATTTCTCTTTGTCGATCAACATATACCAGCCTGGTCCTACGCCGTCAGCGTATTTCGCCACTTCCGCCATTGCACCTGGTTTGAACATCCAATCATAATTATAGTTTACCCATTTACCTGATTTATCTTTTTCTTCCGTTTCGTGCCAGTCGGTGTAGGCGACAAGTTGTACTAATTTCACGTCCATACCGAGTTTTGGCAGCAATTCGGTTTTAATGCGTTTTAACTCATTGAAGTCAAAGGTTTGCAGATAAACTAAGTCTGATTTTTGGTCATAGCCATATTTTTTCAGCACTTTTAAGGTTTCAAGGGCAATATCTTTGCCTTCTTTGTGGTGTAGCCAAGGAGCTTTAATTTCAGGGTAGATACCAATTTTTTTGCCGGTAGATTTTTCTAAACCTTGAATAAATTCGATTTCATCTTCAAAGGTATGAATTTTGAAATCGGATTTCCACATCGGGAAACGGTTCGGATAAACTTGTGTCTGTTTACCATTTTCAACGCTGAAATTTTCAGTCATTTCAAGGGTTTGGATCTCTTTTAAAGTGAAATCCGCCACATAGTAGCGACCATCTTTTCTAGCACGATTTGGGAATTTTTTCGCCACATCGGTCAAACCATCAAGGAAATGGTCGTGGATAACCACCAAACGATTATCTTTAGTCATTGCAAGATCTTGCTCTAAATAATCCGCTTGTTGCCCAAATGCAAGGGCTTTACTTTCTAAAGTATGTTCAGGTAAATAACCACTCGCCCCACGGTGAGCAATAATCAGTTTGTCTGATTGAGTTGTTACAGGTGTTGATGTAGAACAGCCTGCTAATACCGCAGCCGCTACTAAGCCTAATGCAAATTTTGTGAGTTTCATTGTTTTTTCCTCTTTATATTAGTGAGTTATTTTTTACATCTAGGGGTCATTTCATAAAAATAGAGTTCGCTAATTTCACGGTCATAACCAGGGTAGAAACCTTTTGGCATACCCAAAACAATCTGTTTGCCTCGGTTTGAATGAATAATCATCTGTTTTGTTTCAGGATTTACTACAAGCCCCTCGATTTCCCCATAATCTCTAACATCTGAAAGTTCTCTTTCTAATACTACTCGACCTTGATTATGTTTATCGGAAATCTCAACACGGTACAAATGATCGTGCTCTTTTTCATCCGCAGTACCATCATCTGCAGTAAGATAGAGTTTTCCTTCAAATGCATAAATACCTTGAATCCATTGTGGAACAGGCTGTAAGTGAACTTTACGTTTATATTTTCCCGTAGTGAGATCATATTCATAGAGATAACGTCCACTTTCTTCTCCCACCCAAGATGCCATCCATACACTATTATTTACGGTATCGACAGCAATTCCTGAAACTTCAACTTGCCCTGAATCAGGGTTGAAATCCACTGAACGTTTTAGCGCAAGTGTGTCTGGATCGTGAATCGCAATTTGAATATTTTTACCTACTCCATCAGCAAACCACTCAGAAGAGATATAAAGTTCATTGTTATGAATATCTATATCGCCAATATGATTTGCTTCTTTTTGATATCCAACAAAAGGTTGTTTATTTTCAATAAGCAATTTACCGTTTAAATCATACTTCGCTAAACTAGCGCTACCCGATACATAGAGATATTTACCGTCGGTTGTGATACCTTGCCGACCATTAACTTCCATTATTTTATTGAGTTGATAAGTGTATTCAGGAAGAGCTTCACGATAAGGTGTTTGGCAAGTTTCATTTGCGTACACTGCTGATGTTGACAACAGAAGTCCGATTGAAACTGCAAGCATATTTAGTTTCATTGCATTTATCCTCTTTTATAGTGAATAAAAAAGGAAGAACCAAGTTCTTCCTTTCAATATCAACTATTTACCATAGCTATCTTCTAATTTAGCTTTGTGTTTACCTTCTTCAAGCATCACGATAAGCATTAGAAGTACGGCTAATACGCCACCAGTGATCATCACATAGAAACCGCCGTCCCAGCCGTAGTATTCTGCTGCCCAACCAACAACCGCTGATGCAGAAACCGTACCACCTAAGTAACCAAACAAGCCAGTGAAACCTGCTGATGTACCTGCTGCTTTTTTCGGTGCAAGTTCAAGGGCGTGTAAGCCGATGAGCATTACTGGGCCATAGATTAAGAAGCCGATCGTGGTCATCAAGATGAAGTCCATTAATTGATATGGGTTTTCATACCACGCTTTGCCAGCGTATTGAGCTAATTCTGCTTCTGGTGTTGCTGGGTTTAGCCATAATGCGACCACAGCCGCTGTGGTTAAAATCATAAACACGAAGCCAGTTAAACCACGTTTACCTTTGAAGATTTTGTCAGATACCCAACCACAGAGTAATGTGCCTGGAATTGCAGCAAGCTCATAGATAATGTATGCAGATGCTGTGCCTTTGATATTAAAGTGTTTGACTTCGCCCAAATACACTGGTGACCATTTCAATACGCCATAACGGATTAAGTAAACAAAGACGTTTGCGATAGCGATGTACCATAAGAGTTTATTTTTTAATACGTATTTGAATAAAATCTCTTTGGTGGTTAATTCCGTTTCAGATTTTTTCTCATCGTAATCATCTGGGTAATCGTTACGCCATTTTTCAATGGACGGTAAACCGTAAGATTGTGGAGTATCTTTCATCACAAAGTAGATTGGAATCGCCGCAATCATCGCTGCAATACCTGGATAGTAAAGCGCTTGTTGCCATACATCTTTTGCGGTTGCTTCTACGCCGTAGGTGTTGAAGTAGATTGCACCAGCAAGAATGACCATCAAGCCCGGTACCATACCCCCTACGTTATGCGCACAGTTCCAAATAGAAACAATCGTACCGCGTTCAGATTTCGACCACCAGTGAACCATGGTACGTCCGCACGGTGGCCAACCCATACCTTGGAACCAACTGTTTAAGAAGATCATCACGAACATCACCGCAATACCTGACGTTGCCCACGGCATTAAGCCCATCATGGTCATACACAAACCAGATAACAATAAACCGAATGGTAAAAAGACTTTCGGATTTGAACGGTCTGACATCCATGCCATCACGAATTTAGATAAACCGTACGCTAAGCCTGCCCCTGTACCGATGATACCGAGTTCCGCTTTGTTATATAAGCCTGCTTCAATTAAGCCTTTTTGAGCTAAATCGAAATTCGCACGCACGAAATAGTACGCTGCATAACCGAAGAAGATCCCTGCAAACACTTGCCAACGCAAGCGTTTATAAGTGGAATCTATCTTCTCTTTTGGTAGCTCCGCAATATGTGGAGCGGGTTTAAAAGGACCAAACATAGAGCCTCCAACAATAATATAATTATAGACAAATAAGGTCTGTTTCTGTTTTGAATAACATCAGCAGACCTAGACACTGTTAATGATATAGCCTTTCATAAAAGAAAAAAGGCGTATTTCTTCATTTTGTGAGCTATTTCACAAAATATGATCGAAACATTTAATAAATGTGAGCCTTATCACAAATTTAATTTCTTTTTCACTCATTTTCTTGTTTGAAAATGTTTGTTTGGGATAGAATCACAACAACTTAATTTATTTTTTGTTTGTTTTTGTGGGGGTTGCGATGAATATATCACCTCGTATGTATAAAAATGTGGCGGATTTTTCACCCTTAACGGCAGAAGTGATTATTATCGGTGGCGGTGCAACGGGGGCAGGGATTGCTAGAGATTGTGCGTTGCGTGGCATTGATTGTATTTTGCTAGAACGCCGTGATATTGCGACAGGGGCAACGGGGCGTAATCACGGCTTGTTGCACAGTGGGGCGAGATATGCAGTTAATGATCGAGAGTCGGCGACAGAGTGTATTGAAGAGAATAAAATTTTACGCCGTATTGCTCGACACTGTATTGATGAAACAGAAGGGCTGTTTATTACCTTGCCTGAAGATGATTTAGCCTATCAAAAAACCTTTATTCAAGCCTGTACTGAATCGGGCATTGAAGCGGTCGCTATTGACCCAAAACTTGCAATGCAGTTGGAGCCGTCAGTCAATCCTGCTCTTGTCGGAGCGGTGGTTGTGCCTGACGGTTCTATCGATCCGTTTCGTTTAACGGCATCAAATATGTTAGATGCCACAGAAAACGGGGCGAAAGTGTTCACCTATTGCGAAGTGAAAGGCTTAATCCGTGAAGGCGGAAAAGTGATCGGCGTGAGCGTTTTCGACCATAAAAACAAAGTGGAACGTCAATTCTTTGCGAATGTGGTGGTAAATGCAGGGGGAATTTGGGGGCAAGGAATTGCGGAATATGCCGATCTCAAAATCCGAATGTTCCCAGCCAAAGGTGCGTTGTTGGTTATGGGTCATCGCATTAACAAAATGGTGATCAACCGTTGCCGTAAACCTGCCGATGCCGATATTCTTGTGCCAGGTGACACGATCAGTGTTATTGGAACAACGTCAAGCCGTATTCCTTACGACCAAATCGACAATATGGTCGTTACCCCTGAAGAAGTTGATATTTTGTTCAGAGAAGGGGAAAAACTCGCCCCAAGTTTAAGACATACTCGTGTGTTGCGTGCTTATGCAGGCGTGCGTCCGCTTGTGGCAACGGACGATGATCCGTCAGGACGCAACGTCAGTCGTGGTATTGTGCTACTCGACCACCAAGAGCGAGACGGCTTAGACGGATTTATCACCATTACGGGCGGTAAGTTGATGACCTATCGCTTAATGGCGGAGTGGGCGACAGATCTCGTTTGCAAAAAATTGAACAAATCCGTCCGCTGTGTTACCGCTGAAAAAGCCCTACCTGGCTCAAGCGAAAGCCGAGCAGAAACCAACAGCAAAGTTATTTCCCTGCCTAGCACCATTCGCTACTCCGCCGTTTATCGACACGGCTCTCGTGCTACTCGTCTGCTGGATAAAGAACGGCTAGATCGCTCACTGGTGTGTGAATGTGAAGCAGTTACCGCAGGCGAAGTTCGCTATGCAGTGGACGAATTGAGCGTGAATAACTTAGTGGATTTACGCCGCCGTACCCGTGTCGGAATGGGGACTTGCCAAGCGGAACTCTGTGCTTGCCGAGCGGCTGGTTTGATGACCCGTTTTGAAGTGGCAACGCCACGTCAATCGACCACTCAACTCGCTTCCTTTATGGAAGAACGTTGGCGTGGCATTGAGCCGATAGCGTGGGGTGATGCCTTGCGTGAAGCCGATTTTACCAGCTGGATCTACTACAGTTTGTTAGGTCTAAATGATGTGCAACCGCTTGCCGAGCAAGCTCAACAGGGGACAGATAGCAATGAATTTTGATGTCGTGATTATCGGTGGCGGTCTTGCAGGCTTAACCTGTGGCGTTGCCCTACAAGAACAAGGTAAACGTTGTGTGATCATCAACAACGGACAAGCGGCGATAGACTTTTCGTCAGGCTCAATGGACTTACTCAGCCGTTTACCAAGCGGTGAGTTAGTGGCAGATTTTTGCAATGCCTACGACCGCTTCGCCGAACAGTTGCCACAACACCCTTACAGCTTACTCGGCAAGGCTCAAGTGCTTGCCAAAGCACATCAGTTTGAACAGTTAGCCACATCGCTCAAGTTAGATTTGATCGGTTCAACGGCTCAAAACCATTTGCGTGTAACGCCGTTAGGGGGCTTGCGTAACAGCTGGCTCTCGCCAAACAGCGTGCCGACCGTGCAAGGTAGCGAACCTTTTGCACATCAAACCATTGCGATACTTGGTATTGAAGGCTATCACGATTTCCAACCGCAACTGTTGGCGGATAACCTAAAACAAAATCCGCAGTTTGCCCATTGCGAATTAAGTACGGGCTTTTTGAACATTCCCGAACTCGACCAGTTACGCAACAACGCCCGAGAGTTTCGCAGTGTCAATATCGCTCAAGTGTTGGAACACAAACTGGCTTTCCGTGATCTTGTGGCTGAAATCAAATCTGCGTCCAACGGGGCAAGTGCGATCTTCTTGCCTGCTTGCTTTGGACTAGACGATCAAAGTTTCTTCAACCAACTGCAACAAGCACTAGACGCAACGATTTTTGAACTGCCGACCCTACCGCCGTCTCTACTTGGTATTCGCCAGCACAAACAGCTCCGCCACCGTTTTGAACGCTTAGGGGGCTTGATGTTAAATGGTGACCGTGCCTTAAGAGCGGAGATTGAAAATGGCAAGGTGCAACGGATTTTCACTCAACTGCACCAAGAGAATGCGATTTCCGCCGACCATTTTGTTCTCGCTACAGGCAGCTATTTTAGCAACGGTTTAAAAGCCGAGTTTGATCGCATTTTTGAACCTGTGTTTGATGCTGACATTATCGGTTGCAAAAATTTCAGCGAAACCGACCGCTTGTCGTGGACGGCTAACCGCTTTAGTTCGCCACAGCCTTATCAATCGGCAGGGGTGGCAATCAACCACAAATGCCAAGTCCGCAAAGCAGGCGAATTTATGCAAAATCTATATGCTATCGGCAATGTGATCGGCGGTTTTAACTGCCTTGAATTAGGTTGCGGATCGGGCGTGGCGGTGGTGACGGCGTTGGCTGTCGCTGATGAAATTGTGGGGTGAAATAATGAACAACATTCAACGTTTAATTGAACAAGCTCAACAACAGAGCCATTCCGCTGTGGTACATCACGGCTTTGATGAGTCCTTTGAAAGCTGTATCAAATGCACCGCTTGTACCGCCGTTTGCCCAGTGTCTCGCAACAACCCGAGCTATCCCGGCCCAAAACAATCGGGGCCTGACGGTGAGCGTTTACGCTTAAAAAGCCCTGAACTTTATGATGAAGCACTCAAATACTGCACCAACTGCAAGCGGTGCGAAGTGGCTTGCCCGTCCGATGTAAAAATCGGCGACATCATCGTGCGAGCGAGAAATCGCCATTTAGATCGCCAAAACAAACCGCTAATGCACAAATTGCGTGATGCCATTTTGAGCAATACCGACCTAATGGGCAAAATGAACACCCCATTAGCCCCGATAGTAAACACTATCACAGGCTTAAAAGCGACCCGTTTCTTATTGGAAAAAACAATCAACGTCAGTCGCCACCGCACTTTGCCGAAATACGCTTTTGGCTCGTTTCGTAACTGGTATATGAAAAAAGAGCAGGAACGCCAAGCCTTATACCGAGAGAAAGTGGCGTACTATCACGGCTGTTATGTGAACTACAACAACCCACAATTAGGCAAAGAGCTGATTGACGTGTTTAACGCAATGGATATTGGCGTGGTCTTGTTGGAAAAAGAGAAATGTTGTGGCTTGCCGTTGGCGGTCAATGGTTTCCCAGAAAGAGCCAAACAGCTCGCCAAATTCAACCTTGTAGAACTTGAAAAAGTGGTGATGAAACGGGAGCTTGATGTGGTCGGCACATCGTCAAGTTGCACAATGAACTTGCGTGACGAATATCATCACGTTTTGGGAATGGACAACGCCATTGTGCGTCCGCATACCCACATTGTCACCAAATATCTCTACGAACTGTTTAGACAAGGCAAAAAACCGACCTTTAAACATACGCCATTACGCATCGCCTATCACACCGCTTGCCACGTGGATAAAGCAGGCTGGGCGCCTTACACCCTTGAAGTGATTAAGCAAATCCCGGGGGTTGAAGTGGTGATGTTGCCGTCTCAATGTTGCGGTATCGCAGGGACTTACGGCTTCAAATCCGAAAACTACGAAACCTCCCAAGCTATCGGCAACCCGTTGTTCCAACACATCAACAACGGCGGTTTCGACTATGTAGTT
The DNA here is from genome assembly GCF_003260095.1 of Glaesserella australis. Lineage (GTDB taxonomy): Bacteria > Pseudomonadota > Gammaproteobacteria > Enterobacterales > Pasteurellaceae > Glaesserella > Glaesserella australis. The sequence continues at coordinate 71,030 of NZ_PTPX01000020.1, read as the reverse complement.
TCCGAATGTGAAACGTGCAAATGGCAAATCGATATGTCCACCAACCTCACCTGCCTCCACCCGATTACGTTGTTGGCAATGGCGTTGGAGAGATAGGCATAAAATCAGCAAGCGGTAAGATCTTGCAAATTTTTTGCAAAATCTCACCGCTTATATGTTGAATTAAATCTTCAAACAGAGATATTTCATCTCTAAAAACTCTTCAATCCCGTATTTAGAGCCTTCTCTGCCTAAACCCGATTCTTTGACTCCACCAAAAGGGGCAATTTCATTGCTAATCAAACCTTCATTAATCCCAACCATACCATATTCTAAGGCTTCAGATACTCGCCAAATTCGGCTGATATCTTGGGTGAAAAGGTAAGATGCCAAGCCAAATTCAGTATCATTTGCCATTTGAATCACTTCATCTTCCGTTCCAAATTTGAAGATTGGAGCCAGTGGTGCAAAGGTTTCTTCATGAGCAACTAACATAGACTGTGTTACATCTCTTAACAAAGTTGGCTCAAAGAAAGTTCCTCCTAATGAACTTGGTTCCCCTCCAGTCACAACAGTTGCACCTTTTTGGATAGCATCTTCAATATGGCGTTGCACTTTGCTCACAGCATTTTGGCTAATTAAAGGCCCCATCGTCACATCTTGTTCATTTGCACCACCTAATTTGATTTGTGCCATCTTTTGCTGGAATTTTGCAAGAAATTGCTCATAAATACCCGCTTGTACATAAATGCGATTAGTACACACGCAGGTTTGCCCGCTATTACGAAATTTAGAGACAAATACACCCTCTACAGCTGTCTCTAAATCGGCATCGTCAAACACAATTGCAGGCGCATTGCCGCCCAGTTCTAATGCGAGTTTTTTCACCGTACAAGCGGATTGTTCCATCAAAATTTTTCCAACCCGTGTTGAGCCTGTGAAAGTTACCTTACGAACAATAGTACTTTCGGTAAAGACTTTACCTATTGCCACCGCATCACTGCTAGTAACAATATTTAATACGCCCTTCGGTAAACCTGCTTGATGGGCAAGTTCTGCTAGAGCAAGTGCGGAAAGAGGAGTTTCTACCGCAGGTTTGATAACTACAGCGCAGCCTGCCGCTAATGCAGGAGCGGCTTTGCGGGTAATCATCGCATTGGGGAAATTCCAAGGTGTAATCGCTGCTACTACACCAATCGGCTGTTTGATCACCATTAAACGATGATTTGCTTTATCCGATGGCAATATATCACCATAAATGCGTTTTGCTTCTTCCGCAAACCATTCAATAAAACTAGCACCATAGGCAATCTCACCACGGCTTTCTGCGATAGGTTTACCCTGCTCTAAACTCAGTAATTGAGCCAATTCTTCTTGATGTTGCATAACCAACTCAAACCAACGGCGTAAAATATTGGCTCGTTCTTTGGGTAGCACTTTCGCCCATACCTTTTGAGCTTTTTCTGCTGAAAGAATGGCTTGTTTCGCTTCGTTTTCCCCTATATCTGCGACTTGGCAGATCTCTTTAAGGGTTGCAGGGTTAATGACCGCAAAGGTTTTGCCATTATCTGCATTAACATATTCGCCATTGATATAAGCTTGTTTTTTGAGAAGAGAGGAGTTTTGCATAGGAGGCTCCATATAACATGGTCACAGAATATGTTTATTATAAACAAAACAGGCTTAACCATCATAGTTAAGCCTATTTAGATATTTTTCGTAAAATCTAACCGCTTGTGTGATTAGATTTTATCGTCATATTGGAGATAAACCACGTGAGTTTGGAGATATTCTTCTAAACCGTGTTTACCGTCCGCACCGCCAATACCCGACTTACGCCAGCCTGCGTGGAAACCTTGCATGGCTTCAAAGTTTTCACGGTTAACGTAGGTTTCGCCGAATTTTAAGCGTGAAACAATTTTCATCGCTTTGTTGATGTTTTGGGTATAAACAGACGATGTTAAGCCGTATTCGCAGTCGTTGGCTAACGCAATGACTTCATCGGTAGTGTCGAAGGTTGCCACAGGAATTACTGGACCAAAGATTTCAGAACGGAGAATATCCATACTGTTATCCACATTATCAATTACCGTTGGCTCGAAGTAGTAGCCTTTTCCTTCCACTGCTTTACCGCCAGTTAAGACACGTCCGCCGGCTTTCACAGCCGCATCAACCATTGCTTGAGCGTGATCGACCCCTTGTTTGTTAACCATTGGTCCCATATCTAAGGTTTCATCTTCTAATGGGTTACCTGAACGGACTTTCTGCATACGTTCAACCAATTTGGCGATGAATTGATCTTTCACTTCACGTTGAACGTAAACACGTTCTGCACAGTTACAGACTTGTCCTGAGTTAATCACACGAGAAGCCACGATCGCATTTGCCGCTAAATCTAAATCCGCATCCGCAAAAACGATGGCAGGGGCTTTACCGCCTAATTCAAGGTTCACTTTAGTGATATTTTGGCTTGCCGCTTCCATCACTTTACGACCTGCTGGCTCACTGCCGGTTAAGGAAATTAAGCCCACTTTTGGATTTGCCGCTAATTCGTTACCTACATCAGAGCCTGAACCATGAACCACGTTGAATACGCCTTTTGGTAAGCCAACACTGTGTACGACTTCAGAGAAAAGCACCGCATTGATTGGCGAGTCCACGCTCGGTTTTAATACAATGGTGTTACCCGTTACCAATGCTGGTGCCATTTTGCGAGCGATTAAGAAGAACGGGAAGTTCCAAGGTAAGATCCCTGTTGTTACACCGATTGGTTTTTTGTAAAGGAAGATATGCTCATTCGGGCGATCGCTTTGGATAATTTCGCCTTCATAACGGCGAGCCCATTCAGACATATAATCCATATAATCAGCCGTGAAGTTCACTTCTACACGCGCAAGCGGTAATACTTTACCCATTTCAGAAGAGATGACTTTGGCGATTTCTTCTGAACGTGCACGAATACCATCAGCAATTTTACGTAAATAGCCAGCACGTTGAATCGCCGGTAATGCCGCCCAAGCATCTTGTGCGGCTTCTGCCGCATCAATGGCGGTACGCGCATCTTCAACAGTCCCTTTAGTGATTACCGCAATCACTTCTTCTGTGGCAGGATTGAGCACTTCGAATGTTTTACCGCTATTTGAAATCACAAATTCGCCGTTGATGTACATTGGTAATGTCTTCATGAGTTTCCCCTTATATGAGTTGATGAATAAACCAACATGGTTTAGTTCATTTTTCATCAATAAATGAAAAAGATAAATATTTTTTATATTTTTGTTAATTTTTTGTGAAATAAATCACAAAACTCACCGCTTGGAAGTCTATTTAGAGAAATGACGATGCCCGATTTTTCTAAAATATAAAAAAGTCGGGCATCTATAAAACAAAAAACCGCTTGTTTAGTCACAAGCGGTTAGATTTTAATTTTTTTACAAATAAACTTAGAATGCGATTTTATACACTTCTAATAGTTCTTCTGCAGTACAGTCACGCGGGTTGCCTCCTGTACAAACATCGTTTAACGCATCAATAGAAAGTGCAGGTAAATCTTCTTCTTTCACACCAATTTGAGAAAGTTTTGGTGGAATACCAACATCGGTTGAAAGTTGTTGTACTGCTTTAATTGCCGCATTACGATACTCTTCTTGAGTCATTGCATCCACGCCTTTTACCCCCATTGCACGAGCGATTTCACGGTATTTTTCGCCGGTGTATTCTTTGTTAAATTCCATCACATACGGGAGTAATACCGCATTAGCGATGCCGTGTGGGGTGTCGTAGTAGGCTGAAAGTGGGTGAGCCATACTGTGAACCACGCCTAAGCCCACGTTAGAGAAGCCCATACCTGCGATATATTGACCTAACGCCATTCCCTCACGTCCGGCTGGGTCGTTTTCTACCGCACCACGCAGTGAGCGAGCGATAATTTCAATCGCTTTTAAGTGAAGAGCGTCGGTAAGTTCCCAAGCCGCTTTAGTAATGTAGCCCTCAATTGCGTGAGTAAGTGCATCCATACCTGTTGCCGCTGTTAAGCCTTTTGGCATTGATGACATCATATCAGGATCGACTACTGCTACGGCTGGTACGTCGTGAACATCCACACAAACGAATTTACGTTTTTTCTCTTCGTCCGTGATAACGTAGTTGATCGTGACTTCTGCAGCGGTGCCTGCGGTGGTTGGTACGGCAATAATCGGCACGCATTTTTGGTGGGTTGGTGCAACGCCCTCAAGAGAAAGTACGTCGCTAAATTCAGGGTTGTTGATGATAATACCGATACCTTTGGCACTATCAATCGGTGAACCACCACCGATAGCGATCATATAATCTGCACCTGACGCTTTAAATTTTTCTACCCCCTTTTTGATGACGCAAACTGCTGGGTTAGCTTTGACTTCATCAAAAATTTCATAAGGTAGGCCTGCTTCGTCAAGTAAGTTGGTAACTTTGGCGACCACGTTATAACGAACGAGATCTTTGTCGGTAACGATTAACGCTTTGGTGAAACTACGGCTTTTTACTTCGTGAACAATGTGTTGAATTGCACCTTTGCCGTGATAGCTGGTTTCGTTGAGAATAAGACGATTTGCCATAATGTTTTCCTCTTAAATTTACAAAATAAAATCACACTCTATTTGAGAGGGTGAAAGCGTAAAATTTAAGGAAAAACATACCGCTTGATCCCTCTCGGTATTGTTTGGTTATCATCGTAGGGGCGGGGTTTATCCCCGCCCGAAATAATACCCACATTTAGTGGGTGGGGATAAACCCCACCCCTACACGTCAAAATTTGACAATTAAGAACCTAGTAAAGAACCGCTTTCGCTTCTTCAGAATCGATGTTTTCTTTAGTGACGTAAACTACACCGGTATCGATAACTTTTTCGACTTTTTCACCTTTGATGATTTTGCCGATAGTATCTACACCTTTGTAACCCATTTGGTATGAAGATTGCACTACGATACCGTCTAAAGTTCCGTCACGAACGAAGTTTTGAAGGTCTGAGTTACCATCAAAGCCGACTGCAACGATTTTACCTGCGAAGCCTTTTTGTTTCACGGCACGAGCCATACCAACCGCAGTTGGTTCGTTTGCACCGAAGATTGCTGCGATATCTGGGTTAGAACCTAATACGTCTTCAGTTTGGTTTAATGCCGTTACCATTTCTGAATTTGAGTAGTATGGACCGACAATTTTGTAGTCTGCTTTTGCTTTGACTTCATCAATAAAGCCGCCAGTACGTTCAATCGCAGAAGCTGCACCTTGCGTGAATGACATTACTGCTACTTTACCGCCTTTTACTTTAGCCAGTAATTTTTCAGCGGCTAATTTACCTGCGGCACGGTTATCAGTTGCAAGGAATGATTGATAGTATTTACCATCACTGTCTAAGCCTGAGTCGATTAATACTACTGGAATACCTGCTTCATAGGCTTTTTTCACCGCTGGAACAAGGGCTTTCGGGTCAGATGCTGCAAGCACGATACCTGCTACACCACGGTTTACGGCGTTGTCCACCATATTCACCTGTGCGTCAATCGCGGTTTCTGCTTCAGGACCTTGGAAAGTCACTTTGTATTTACCGCCTAAATCTGTTCCTGCTGTTTCCGCACCTTTACGCACGTTTTGCCAGAAAGTTGAGTTTGCCGATTTTACGATGACTGCGATTTCGTCTGATTTTGCCCACGCTGAACCTGCGAAAAGGGTTGATAAACCTAATACAGTTGCGGTTACGATTGCTAATTTTTTCATAGTTAAATCTCCTCTAGAGTTTATTTTTTACCGAGTTTTTTAGATTGACGTAGCTGGTCTAAAGATACGGCTACGATAATCACCAAACCGATAACAATCATTTGCACAAACGATGATACGCCATTCATATTCAAACCATTACGGAGTACACCGATAATGAATGACCCGATTAATGTGCCAGGGATGGTACCGACACCGCCCATCAACGATGTTCCCCCGACTACTGCACTTGCGATTGCATCTAACTCATACGCTACACCGCCGTTTGGCTGTGCAGTGACTAAGCGAGAAGCAAGAATTACGCCTGTTAAACCAGAGAGTAAACCACTGGCAACATAAGCATAAATTTTGACCACGTTGGTTTTGATACCTGATAAGCGTGCGGCTTCTTCATTTGAGCCGATAGCGTAGATATAACGACCAACTTTGAGTTTAGTTAAAGCGAAGGTGAATAATACAGTAATGAAGATCATGATAATCACAGGGTATGGAATACCTGCAAAGACCACTTTCGGTAAACCATTTGGACCTTCTTCTACAATTTTAAATAAGGCACCGTTACCTAATGCAGCAAAGCTTTCAGGCATACCTGATACTGGAGCAGCGTTAGTGACATAAAGAGCCAAGCCACGCGCCACCATCATCATACCGAGTGTTGCGATAAACGGTGGGAGTTTCATTTGGGTAACTAAAATGCCGTTTACTAAACCACAAGCACCACCCACTAAAATCCCTAACACCATACCGAGTGGCACTGGCACACCTGCATTAACAATCATTGCTGCAGCAACACCTGATAGAGCAACGACCGAACCTGTACTTAAGTCGATACCGCCTGTTAGGATTACGCAAGTTGCACCGATACCGATTAAGGCAATGGTCGATGTTTGTAAGCCAACGGTCATAATGTTGTTAGAAGTGAAGAAAAATTCATTCGTTACGCTGAAGAAGATAACTAATAGAATTAACCCTGCCAATGCCGCCATTTTGCGAAGCAGATCTTTATATTTATCACTCATTTTAAAGCTCCTTAGTTTTTATATTCGTTTTTGAACATATTTTTTACGCCAGTGGCATATTGCATAATCTCTTCTTGGTTGGTTTTCTTGGTTTCCAACATTCCTGTCATTCTGCCCTCACGCATTACAATCACACGGTCGGTAATTGTGGGGTACTGACTATTTTTGCATAGGAAGAAAGAAAAAAATTTGGGCTGAAAAAATGCGGTGGGGCTTTGTGTGATGGGGCTTACCGCATTTTTTGTTGGGGGGAGTTATGCAAAAAGTAAAATGGGCAAAAATGGTTGAAAATGGGCAGTTTTTGCAATATTTTTTGCATAGGTTTGGGCAAGTTTGATCGGTTTTTAAAATGGGTTTAAGAAATTTTAAAACCCATTTTAAATTTTTAAATTAGGCTGTGTCCGATATGAACCACTTGCCCGATAATTTGCAGGTTCTGGGCTTCATCTGCTGATATTCTGATTGGGCGGTATTCTTCTTTGTTGTCGCTAATTAGCTCTACGCTATCCCACTCTATTTTTACACGCTTAACCCACACACTTTCGCCATTTTGTACTAGATAGATTTTGTTGCCTTGAATTTCCTTTTTACTTAAATCTACAAGCATTTGGTCGCCACTTTCTATGGTTGGGCTCATTGAGTTGCCATTTGCCCAAAATACGGCGCAATGGTGGGCTTTTACGCCTAAACGTGCCAAGAGTTCATCTGAATAAGGCTCTTCCCCATCAGGCTCGGTTGTGCCTTCGTTAAAACTGCCAAAGCCTGCTGATACATTAATGCCTTCATAGCTGATAATCATTGAAATGTTATCTTTTAGCTTTTCCCGTATGGTGTTACTTGCAGGCGTTTCTTCACTTGTTTCATCTCTCTGCCCTTGCCCTGTGGCAAGCCACAAAAGATTTACATTCGATACTTCAGCTATTTTCACTAAATTTGAGCGAGAAGGATCCGCTTCACCTTTTACCCAACGAGCTAATGATGCCTGAGCAACTCCAACAGCTCTAGAAAATTCACTGTAATTACTCTTAAAACATTTTTCAGCAATCATTTTCATTCTTTCTGAAAACTTTTCATCGTAAATGTTTGGTTTACTCATCTTTTACGTTTCCGATATTTAAGTTTTACTCGTAAAACATATAGCTAAACCATTGATTTATAAATAAAATATGAATAAAGCAAAAATATTTTAAAAAATATTATGTTTTACGGTTAATTTATTTAAAGTTTTACGGTTAAATACACACATCAGATAGATAAAAAGGAGTGTATCAAATGAGTGTATTTAGCGACGTTAAAAAAACCGCTCAGAGTGATTGGCATCGAGCCGATATTCTGGCGGGACTTCGCAAAAACGGTTGGACACTTCGTTCTTTAGCAACAGAAGGGAACGTGAGTTACAACACCCTTAAATCTGCACTAGATAAGCCTTATCCCAAAATGGAACGCCTAATCGCAAATGCGATTGGTGTTGCCCCTGAAGTGATATGGGCAGGTCGCAATGCAGAACGCATAGAACGTAATAAACGACCGATTTTAACTAATAAGTTTTAATCATAAATGATCTTTAACGTAAAAGATAGATTAAAGGAACGTTTATGAGTGAATTAAGTTTAAAAACGCACTATTCAGTCGCAGAACTATTAAGTTTTAAGTTATCTAGTCTGCCAAGTGCTCATAAAAACGTTTTAGAAAAAGCTAAAAGGGAAAACTGGATAGCACAAAAACGTAAAAGTAAAGGTGGTGGCTTAGAGTACGAACTCATCTCAATGCCCGAAGCCGTCCAAACCGAAATCCGCTCACGTTTTGCGGTGGCGGTGGTGGAAAGTAAGCCGAAAAAATTACCTGCGGTGAAAGCCGATGTGGATTTGGCGAACTTGACCACCAAACAGCGTGAGATTGCTGATGCAAGAATGGTACTTATCCAGTATGTGCTTGAGCTTGAAGGCTCTATGAGTCGGATTAAAGCGGTGACTTATTTGTGCAATCTTGCAAAAGAAGGGAATTTGCCTTCGCACTTAAACCAGCTGGTTGATATTGCGAACGCAAAAAAATCTGCAAGCAGAACATTATCAGTCAGAACGCTCAATCAATGGGTCATTGATTATTGTAAGGCTGAAAATGCTGAGCAACGTTTGAAGCTCCTTGCTCCGCAGGTAAGACAGGAAGTGAAACCTGAAGAAATTTGGTGGCTGACGTCTTTTTTAGGTGTTTATCGTCAAAAAAATGGCATTTGTTTATCGGAAGCTTATCGGGCTTTTGAGACGGAATGGGTTGAGCGATATAGCGAAAATCCTACCCTTTTAGGTGCATTGCCGAGTTTGAGTAAGGTGCAACGTGCGATGGCGAAGTTGCCTTTATATGTAAAAGAGTATGGCAGACGGACTGGCTCACATTACAAAACGTTGTTGAGTTATGTGAAAAGAGATTGGTCGGCATTGCGTGCTAATGATGTATGGATTGGCGACGGTCATGCGATGAAGTTAAAAGTGGCTCATCCGATACATGGGAAGCCATTTACCCCTGAATTAACGCTGATTATTGATGGGGCAGGTCGCAAGGTGGTTGGCTGGTCTATGGCTCTCGCAGAAAACGCCTTTGCGGTGGCTGATGCATTACGACACGCCATTTCTACTCACGGTGTCCCCGCTATTTATTACTCAGATAATGGTGGCGGTGAGAAGAATAAATTTTTAGATGCAGAAATTACAGGGATGTTGCCCCGCTTAGGTATCCGTCATGAGACAGGTATCGCAGGAAATCCGCAAGGGCGTGGGATTATTGAGCGATTAAATAAAACCTTAGGTTTGTTTATTGCTCGTCAATTTGAGACTTACTACGGTTCAGGGGCAGATCCTGAAACGGTTCGCAAAGTGTTGTATGGGGTTAATTCACTGGCTAATGCCAAAGGCTCTGAGCTGACCCCGATACAGAAAAAGGCGCAGGGAAAGTTACCCAGCTGGCAACAGTTGCTTGATGTGGTGCAACAAGCGGTCGATTGGTACAACAACGAGCATGTGCACTCTGAAATTAGGAGTACGCCTGCGAATAAATATCAGCAGTTATTACATGATGAAGATGTGGTGATGCTGACCGAGATTGAATTACGGGATATGAGTCGCCCAGAATTTATCCGCATACCGCAACGGGGGTGGATTAGTTGGAATAGCAATAACTACTTTAATCTCAAGTTGTTGGATTTTGACGGTGAAGAGTTAGTGATTGGGATTGATATTCACAACGCTGAAAGTATTCAGGTGCGAACCAAAGAAGGTAGGTTTGTTTGCGATGCAGTTTGGAATGGTAATACCAAAGAAGCCTTCCCTGTTGCGATGGTTGAACAGCAACGTAAAGCAAGACATAAACGTCGAGCAAGTTTGAAAGAGCAACAACTTGCAGACATTCACGCAGAGTTAACCCCTGTGGTGACGATTGAACATAAGCCTGATTTTAGCTTATTGGCAACCAAAAAACCGAAAAAAGAGCCTGTGCCGATCTTTTTTACACAGGCAGATAGAGATGAGTACGAAAAAAAGTTAGCAGTAGGAGGCTAAACGATGAAAAACCAACAGCTTAATGAATTTATGAAAGCCCAAGGGCTAGGGCAAAAACAAGTGGCAAATGCGTTTGGGGTGTCCGTTGCTGCGGTGAGCCAGTATTTAAACGGTAAATATCAAGGTGATACAGAGAGCCTTGACCGCAAAGTAGATGAGCTACTTGAACGCCATAAGGCGAAAGTGGTGGAAGCTAAGTATAACGCTAAATTTGTGCCAACGTTGGCGGCACGACGGGGAATGGAAGTAATGCAATTTGCACACGTTGAAGGCGAAATTAATGTGATTTTTGGTGCGGCTGGCTTGGGTAAAACGCAGATGATGAAGCAGTACGCCCGTGAAAACAGCTCGGCGATTTTGCTTGAAATCGATCCTAGTTGTTCGCCTAAAGTGTTACTTCGCAAGGTTGCAGAAGCAGTTGGAGCAAATGCACGGGGTAATAACAATGATGTTCTTGATGGCATTGTGAGTAAGTTAAAAGGCTCTGAGCGGTTATTGATGATTGATGAAGCGGAGTTGCTTTCCACTCGCTCTCTTGAGTTTGTACGCCGTATCCACGACTTGACGGGGATTGGCGTGGTGTTGGCAGGTATGCCCCGCTTAATCGTCAATCTTAAAGGTAAAAATAATGAGCTTGCCCAGCTTTACAGCCGAGTGGCGTTTGCCTGTGATTTGGGTAATGCCCTGCCTGATGATGATTTGGCGTTATTGGCGGAGTCTGCTTTAGGCACGGATGAGTTTAATGCACCGCTGTTAAAGGCGTGTCGGGGTAATGCTCGCCGATTAAGCAAACTGATGCGTGGTGTGGTGCGGTCAAGTGAGATTAGTGGCACGGCAATTAGTGCGGAGTTGGTTGAGCGTTACGCCAAGATGTTAATTAGCTAGGTGGCAAATGAGATACCGTCAGATCTATGCGGCGTATCGTGGCGAAGAGAATGTGGCTGACGGTACAGCCGAAGAGTTAGCAATCAAGTTAGGGGTGACAGCAAAAACGGTGCGAAAGTGGTCAACGCCGAGCTATCACCGAAGAAATAAAGGGCAACGGGTGATCGTTGTGAAGTTGGGAAAAGAAAAGGTGGTGTGAGATGGCACGCACAATTAATAGAGCAAATCAGATGGCGGTGAAGTATTTACGTCAAACGCAAAAGGCGATTGGGCATATCAATGCGTTAGGGTTTACGGTGTTGATGATTGATTTTACGAAGATTAAACCACGAATCAAAGTGGATATTGCAGGTAATGAGGGGGTGGCAAGAGCGTTAATTGAGTCAAGAAAAGCAAACTGGTATGCCCAAGGGCATAGCGAAGATTTAGGTAGATGGAAAGGTTACTACACGATGATCGAAGGGATTAGAGTGTGGTGGGAAGCGAAAGTTTAGGAGTTAAGAAAATGGCAAAACAACCAACAAAAACCCGAGTAAAACAACCAGCAAAACTGCGTTTTACCACGGAAGAGCAAGTGCAAAGTGCAATTAAAGAGATCGGCGATTTAAGTCGTGAACATACCCGTTTAACCACGGAGATGAACGATATTATCGGCGAAACCAGTGAGCGTTACGCCCCTGAGTTGAAACGCTTACAGGCAGAGATTGAGCCGTTACAGCAAGCGGTGCAGGAATACTGTGAAGCTCACCGTGATGAATTGACGGAAAACGGCAAGAGTAAAACCGCTAACTTTGTGACAGGCGAAGTGCAATGGCGACAACGTCCGCCGTCGGTGGCAATTCGTGGTGCAGATGCGGTGCTTGAGTTTATGCAACGTATGGGCTTTGACCGCTTTATTCGTACCAAAAACGAGATCAACAAAGAAGCCCTACTGCTTGAGCCTGAAGTCGCCAAAGGGATTGCTGGGGTGACGATTAAGCAAGGCGTGGAAGATTTTGTGATTAAGCCGTTTGAGCAGGTCGCTTAAAACCCATTTAAACGCTCTTTAAACCCGATTTTAAGGGGCGTTCATAATGTGTTTTAACCATAAGGGGAAAGAAATGAAAAAGAAACCAAATGCACTCCAACGTGAGCGGTTTAAGTATTTTAGCGAGCTTGCTTCGGAGCTTGAGCGTGAAGGCAAGTATTTACAGGCGAGTGATGCGTGGGATAAGGCGTTAAAGTTTGCGACTAATCCACTTAACCAAAAATGGTGTGAAAGCCGTTACGAGTTCTGCGAGAAAAGAGCTTAAGGGGCAAATGATGACCGATAGCGAAAAATGGCAAATAAAAGATCGCTTGTATGACTTGATTGAAAAGCTACAAGGGGCGACGGAATTAGTCGAAATGGACGATTTTGCACTGGCTGGCGTGGTTTTGATGGACGTAGCTGGGCAAATCCAGAGAGTGAAGCTTAGATTATCAACTAACCAAGAGGAAAACTAAAATGAAAAACAGTGATTTTATTCAGATGACACAATGCAACATTCACAGCATTAAGTTCCCTGTGGACAATGTGAAAGAAGTGTTAGAAAGCGCAACTTTTGAGCCTGCGGACAGCTATACCACCGTTGAATTAGTCAAAAATCCGATGACAAATACGAAAGTGTTAGAACTGGATAATGGGTTGTTCTTTACTTTGCGGACAACCTTTAAAAAAGTTACTAAAGAGTTACTTTCAGCCAAAATTTATGAGCTGAAAAAATCAGAATCACTTCGAGATGAAAGACTGCCGAAGATTGTACCGAATACTGATAAAGAGTGGCGACAAACTGCCGAAGCTCATTTACTGCAAGTTGTGCCATTTTCGAGTGAATTAGTCAATGTGTTTTACTGCCCTGAAAAAGAGCTACTTTTTACAAATAACCGCTCTAAGCATAGTCGTTTAGCGTTGAACCATTTGATTAAATTGTTTGAACTTGCAGGTTTTAAAAGCATTGTTGTGTCGGATGAAAAGCTGGGCTTAAACACTAAATTGACTAAATTTTTGGAAAAAGGTGAACCGCTTTTTAAATATCTACATTTTCAGCACGAAGCGACCTTGCGTAAGTTAGCAAACGACAATGAAGAGTTTTTGACTTGTCGCCATTTGGATACGTTAGACGGCAAGGAAAAAGCGTTAGGGGCGTTACAAAATGGTTTTCGTGTGCAATCTATGGCGATGCGTTACGAAAGCGAAGAAGCGTTTATTGTAAATTTTAAGTTGGACGAACATTTAAAAATTCGTTCAATGCGTTTTACCGAATATGCCGATATTGCTCGTCAGTTAAACGGTACAAGAGAAGCACATAAGCACGCTATTTTAACGGAATACCTTGAAGGTCAGCTTAATGCCTTACTCAAAATTGCAAGTGCTACAGTGCTGGAGTTTACAGGGGAAACGAAGTTAGAGAGTTTTGTTTAAGTGGTGGGGAAATAGTATGCATAAATACGAATACATTAAGCTGGATTGCGATGATGATCCAAGTAAAGAAGAAATATTTGAGCAGAACCAAGATGAAAAATGGGAAGACTTTGAAAGTATTCATACTGTGCTTGATTTTGTCGCTGAAGAGATCCTAGCGGAGAATTATTCTAGTTGGGAGATTTATGAAGAAGATGAAGGAGTTTGCCTTGCGATAAGAGAGAAAGGTAGTAAATCCTTTGAAGTTTACTGGGTTAGTGTTTGCTATCGGTTTGATACTGAGAGTTCCCTTATTTTTGACGAAGATGATTTGAAAGACAAGGAGGAATCTATGTAACCACTAAAAAACCACTCACACCGCCCCACTCAATATTTATCGGCAGAGCCTAAATAAAATCGTAAAAGCACTTGGGGCGGTGGTTGAGAGAATAGAGATAAACGACAGCGTTTATCTCTGTTTTCTTAGGGAGGTACAAAATGAAATTGTGTCGTTGCCCGATTTGTCACTCAGATTTAACGCTGGAGGCGTTAGTTGAAGATGATGCGGGGCGAGAGTTACTTAAAACGATCACCGAAATGACCGCTGGTTGTGGTCGTCCTGCGGTGGCATATTTGGGGCTATTTAAACCTGCAAAAAGTAGTTTGAGCAATGGGCGTGCGTTGCGGATTTTGCAAAGTTTGTTGGAGCTTTACCCTTGCTCTAATGTTTTGGCAAAAGCGTTGGCAGATACGGTTGAGCAGGTGCGACGCAATCGTCGTGAGAATGGCAAATTTGAGCCGTTGAGCAATCATAATTACCTGAAAAAAGTGTATGAAAGCGTGAAGCCTCAGTTTGCGGTGGTTAGAACGGAAGAAAATAATCAGGTGCTTTCGGGTGAAGAAGCACAGGAAAGGGCAAAAAGCGATAATCGGACAGCGAATATTCAGTACATTGATCGCTTGGTTCGGTTAAGGGGCGAAGGTGAATGTGTGAATTTACACGGCTTTGCGGATTGGAAACAGTGGCAACAGGAGAAAGAGAATGTACGCACAAACGCGTAAACAGATGATACAGAAAATCCATATTGGGAAGAATGAGCTGAAGATGAGTGATGAAGCCTATAAGCTCTTTTTAATGGAGTTGGTGGATAAGCCTAGTTGCTCAATGATGACGGATTCTGAGTTGATGATTGTGTTGCAAGGTATGCGTGCCAAAGGGTTTAAGGTGAAATCGAAACAATATGGTAAACGCCCGACAGCCAGTAATGCAGATGAGGTGCGTCAAAGTTATATTAGAAAGATTGAAGCCTTTATCGCTAGTAGTGGTAAGTCTTGGCATTATGTCCACGCTATCTGCAAGCGGTCGTTTGGTATTGAGCGTTTGCAATGGTGTACGACAGACCAGATTTTTAAAATTGTGCAGATGTTGGCGGTTAATGCCCATCGAAATGGGCGAAGAACCTGATATTTACAAAATTTTTTGCATAGCCCCGATCATTCGGGGCTTTTTTGTGGTAGTCTTCCAGATAGTTTTTAAGATAGGAGTATTTACAATGTTCTCGTCTATTTTTAAGAAAATTCAAAATCATCAAGAAAATGTGTCTAAGATGATTGAAGAAAATGAACAAAGAAAACAACAAAATAATGCTACAGAAGAAGCTGTTAAGCCTACAGAAATTGAGCAATCTATTGTTGTTGATACTGTTCCTCAGCCTGAAGGTGAAACGAAGGAGGAGAGTGTTCAGGTTTCAACTTTTAATTGGACTGCATTTGGTAAATTACTTATTTGGCTTACGTTTTTGGGTTATATGGCGTGGTCTCAATGGGGTAAAGATTTTTTTGGACTTCCTAAGTGTGATAGTAAACAGACAGTTGAAATGGTTACTAAAATGAATGCGGAAATCTATGCAGGAAAATTTGATATATTAGGTTTGACTTATATTTCTGAAATTGGCTATCAGCAAGAAAAGAATATGAGATTTTGTCAAGCTCAAGTAGAGATGCACTCTATTCCCGATAAATTTCCATTTCCAACCGCTATTAAATATGTAATAGATGAACAAAATGGTAAATACCAAGTAAGATTACTTCCATTCTAAATTTGAAGGTTGCTTAACTGCCGATCTTTTTATCCCCCGCACGCAAGCGTACGGGGTTGCGCATAATTGAGCCACGCCGTGGCTCTTTTTTTATGCTTTAAATTTGAATAATTATGCTATTTATGGTGCAAAAGACGAAAAAAGACGAAAAAAGAACGTTGTTCAAAAAATAGTTATGCAAAATAATTTGCAAATTTAAGCGATTTTAAGCGAGTTATTCCTTTAGCTTAAGCTAAACATTAAATTTTGATAAAAATGCAACTATGGGCTATTCTGGGCGTTTTATGATAGGTTTTGACGATCAATTTCTTGATTTGTTTGAAATTTGATCGTAGAATGATTTTGTTTTGATGCTATATCAAAACAAAAGCCCCAAAGGCTGCAACCTTTAGGGCTTAAATGGAACAAAAGAGCCATTTTAAAGGGCTTATTGGTTCTCTTTAGTCTTTCTTGGCATAGAAAGTGGCTAAATAGTAACTATTTTTTCACTTTAAGTAAAGACTAAAGTTTAGGTAAAGCCCATTTTTATAGGGAAATACCTATGGCTACAACCATATGTTCTCATTGTGGGATGGTTTGTCCTATTATTTTTCGCTGGTCTTTCAAGCACGCTGATACTGGGGTGGTTGTGAAAGCGAAAAAACGCCCATTCCCTATTCCACAATGTTCTTGTAAACATTCATAACTTTAAGACCGCTTGTTAGGCTTCCCTGGCAAGTGGTCTTTTTCTAAATTTTTTTGCAAAATGTTCACTCTTTTGAAAAAAGTGCCTGACAATATGGGGAAATCTTTATGGGGGGACAATATGAGTGAATTTGAACAAGTTGTTGATTATTTACCACAGAGCATGATTGAAATGGTGGATATTATTGGCATGCCTGCGACTGAGAAGCTTGTGCGTAAATTGGGTGGTGGCTCGTTTTGGTTGGCAGGGGAATCCACGCGATATTTTGAAAAAGTGAAAAATGTTGTTGGGGAAGATCTTGCAAATCAGTTGCTACATCACTATGGACGAGATGAGATTTATATTCCGCGTTGTGATAAGGCATTAAAAGTTTTACGTAATCAGCGTTTTTATGCAGCATTTTGTGAAATGCAGTCTCGTAATATTAGTGGGCGAATGGCAATGGTAGAGCTTTGTCCGCAGTTTGATATTACATGGCGAACAGGGTGGGAAATTGTGCGGCAGGCAAAGATAAAAGAACAGCAATCATCACAAGCCACGCTATTCTAGCGTTGAAGGCTTGCCACTCTCAACACAAGGATAAATCCTTTAAAGTCTCTTTAAGTATCGCTTAAAGAGGCTTTTTTTATGACCTTTCCTATTAGAAAAATCGTAATCCATTGTTCAGCTACTCGTAATGGTAAAAGTTTAAATCAATCGGGCAAATCATCTGCTGAAGTGATTGACAGTTGGCATAAGCCACGAGGCTTTAAACGATTGGCGGGGGCGGTGAAAACCTTTAATTCTCACCTTGAACACCTTGGTTATCACTTTGTGATTGATGTGGACGGAACTGTTGAAACAGGTCGTCAAGTTGGCGAAATGGGCGCTCACGTTAAAGGTCACAATCTCCACTCTATCGGGATTTGTGTGGTAGGTGGTATTACGGCAAGTGGCAAAAATCACGCTGAATTTACCGAAGCACAATGGCACGCATTACACCGTTTACTGCGTGATCTTGAAGCGAAATACCCGAATGCGAAGATTTATGGACATCGGGATTTAAGTCCTGATCGTAATGGTGATGGCACTATTGCCCCGAATGAGTGGGTGAAAGATTGCCCTTGCTTTGATGTGTGGGCGTGGTTGGATAGTGAAGAAGTTGTGAATATAGAACATTTATTTAAGGGGTAAAGATGAAATTTAAAGAATTAATCACAAACGATAACGGACGCTTATCCACAACGGCGTTTATCCAGTTTTTCGGGGCGTTGCTCATGGCAGGGATTTTGGCTTATTCGGTTTATTTAGACCGTGCCAATGTGGCGGAGCTGTTTACAGTATTTGCTTTATTTTGCGGTGGTGGCGTGGCGACAAAAGGCTTTGCCAATGCGTTAAATCGTGGAGGTAAAGAATGATTGTTGACCAGATTATTCCGTTAGCCGTACTTGCAGGCTCAGTTGTCTCTTTTGTTGGTTATAAAAGTTGGCAAGTGTCGAGAGAGCGTAAGAAAAATGCGCAACTCACCGCAGAAAACGCCCAAAAACAGGCAGAAATTCAGGCTCAAAAAACGGAGATCAAAAATGTACAAATTAAGCAGAAAAATCAAGATGATGTTAAGCGTAGCAATGCTTCCACTGTTGATCAGCGGTTGCACGCCCACGGTTACTTCCGTGACGACGACAGGTTGCACGGCATTCGGGCTGATTTACCCAAGTCGTCAAGATACGACGGAGACGAAGCGTCAAGTGCTGGCTCACAATCTGACCTATGAGGAGATTTGTAATGGTAAAACTATTCAAAAAGCTCCGTAGCTGGTGGTGTGAGCGTGTTTTTAGAAAACAGAAACCAGCCGTTGCTACTCGTCGTGATTTGTTAAAAATGGCAGTTAAGCAAGGCAATCAGTCCCCTGTCGGTCGAGCAAAACGGGGGCGTTATGATTGATGAGAAGCTGTTTCAGATGTTGGTCTCTTTTGTGGTTGCTCCCCTTGTTGCTTTTAGTGCCAAGGTGATTTTTGACAGAATTAGCCGCAATGAACAAAACATTAAAGAGTTGAAGCAAGAAATTGAGCAGAAATATCAATCTAAGGAGCTGGCTCAAGAAGTCAATAAGGGCTTAAAAGAGAAGCTGGATGATATTTTGGAAGGGCTAAAAGAAGTTAATCAAAAATTAGATAAAAAGGCGGACAAACAATGAGTCGCAGAAAGCAAAAACAGACAGATTCTGAAAAATTAGACCTGATTTTAGAAGCGGTTACGTCAGCAAATGAGAAGATTGACTCGCAAAATGAGCGAATTGATGCCTTGCAGAAAGAAGTCCACGCTACGAAAAAGTTAGTTGATGATATGGCTCGTAAAAATCGCCGTGATGCAGTGATTGCTGGCGGTGTGGGTGGTGGCATTATCGCTGTTGGTTTTGAGTTACTACGCTTGAAATTTGGTATGTAGAGGGTGTATGGCACACGATGTTGAAGTACAAAAAACGGTTAGACAGGCTTATGTATTTGACCGATTAAGCCTTGAAATGGCTGCAGAGCGTGCTGGTGTGTCGTTCGGAACGGCTCGCCGCTGGAAAGCCAATGCCGAGAAGAACGGAGACAATTGGGATAAAGCCCGTGATGTGCAAGTTATGGCAAGTGGTGGCATTGAGAGTATCGCTCAAGGCTTGTTAGCTGGTTTTTTGATTAAGTACCGAGCCTTGATGACTGAGCTTGAGCAAAATCAAGAGATGACAACAGCTGAAAAGGTTGAAGCATTATCTGCTCTGGCTGATTCGTTTGCCAAAATGACGGCATCGAGTAAAAAGTTATTGCCTGAAACGAGTGCGATAGCAACCGCTATGCGTGCGATTGAGATGATGGCAAATATCGTCAAGACCAAGAAGCCACATTTATTGCCAGACTTTTTAGAAATGTTAGACGAGCTAGAAATACAGTTTAAAAAGGAGTTTAAGTAATGAGCGAAGAAAAACAAGTTATCGTGCATAAACATTACTATTTCCGTTGGATTGTGCAACTTGCTTGTATTGTTGGTGCAATAAAACTAATGCTCAGCGGTGCAGACGGTTGGGGTTGGTTATTATTTATCGCAATTTGTGTATAGCCCATGAAAATTAAAGAATTTGAAAAAGAGCTAGAAGAGTTACGACGACAGTTACAACAAAACATAGAAGCTAGTTTTGAAGGGTGGGACGATAAACCACAATCTATTTGCGAACGTCGTCAAAAGGTTTTAGATCCTATTTATGGGTTTGAATACTTTGTACAAGCCTATTTTCCACACTATGTACGATCTAAGCATAAATCTCAGCTACACGACTACCTGTTTAAGCAGTTACCTGACTCCGTAGTAGATTTGGATAAATCTGTTCGCCAAGCCATTGCTGCTCCCCGTGGTGAGGCGAAATCCACTATTTGTACTCAATTATTCCCGCTTTGGTGCATGGTCACCGACCAAAAACGATACATTATCATTGCCATGGACACAAAAGAACAGGCTTATGGCATGCTTGAGGCGATTAAGGTTGAGATTGAATCAAATCCACGCTTACGCATTGATTTCCCAGAACTTAGTGCGGGCAAGGTGTGGCGTGCAGGTGCTATTCTGACCAGTAAAAATCAAAAGGTTGAGGCTGTCGGTGCGGGGCAAAAACTCCGTGGTCGTCGTCATGGTGCTTATCGCCCTGATTTGGTTGTTTTAGACGATATTGAGAATGATGAGTCAGTACAAACGCCAGAGCAACGCAATAAATTACACGATTGGATTTTAAAAGCAGTGTTAAAACTTGGAGCTGCAGGCGAAAAGTTTGACGTTATCTATGTTGGTACCATCCTCCATTACGACAGCGTATTAAATAGGGTTTTAAGTACCAAAGGCTGGCGTAAAGCCCGATTTAAAGCCATCTTGCGTTACCCAGATAATATGGTTTTATGGGACGAGTGGGAGAACATCTACCTCTCAGAAGAGGGCGATGATGACACATTATCTGACTTATTTTACCAGCAACATAAAGCGGAAATGGATAAAGGTGCTGTCGTCTCGTGGCTTGCTCGACCGATTTTGGCATTGATGAAAATCCGTGCATCAGACGGTCACTCGGCATTTGACTCGGAATATCAAAACGACCCTGTAAGCGGTGATGATGCGATTTTTGCCAACAGCTTGCAATACTGGACGGAGTTGCCTGATGACTTGATTTATTTTGGGGCGTTAGACCCGTCTATGGGGAAAGCAGGGGCAAGCCGTGACCCGTCGGCGATTTTGGTTGGGGGGTATCACCGTGCAAGCGGTAAGTTATATGTGGTCGAAGCCCAAATTAAAAAGCGTTTGCCTGATTTGATTATCGAAGATGTGATTAGGCTACATACGCAATACCACTGCCATAAATGGTTTGTAGAAACGGTGCAGTTTCAGGAATTTTTACAGACGGAGCTGGTTAAACGCTCGGCACAACGTGGAAAACCTGTGCCAGCTATGGCGGTTAAGCCTAACACCGACAAAATGTTGCGGATTGAGAGCTTACAACCGCATATCGCTAACGGTTTGATTTTAATCCACCGCTCGCACTCTACCCTTGAGAGCCAGCTTAGACATTTTCCAAAAGCGGATCACGATGACGGCCCTGATGCTTTAGAGATGTTGTGGCGTAATGCGGTAACAGCGTCTGCCCCGATTGAGTGGGAGTCGATAGATGATGAAGATTGGGAATATCGGAGTAAGTGGCGACATTGATCCTAGGGCTTACACCCTAGGTTAAGCATAAGTCAGCCCCGTCGGGGCTGTTTTTGAAGGTAGCGAATATGGCAAAGCGTAAGAAAAATAAACCAGTTAAAACAGAGTTAAATCACGTTAAAAATGAGATATTACAAACCAATTTAGCCGAAATTACAGCGACAGGGCGGGTGTTGTCTGATCACCCTAGCAATTTTATTACCCCTGCGAAGATGAAGCAGATTTTTGATGATGCGGAAAATGGGGATATTACTGCCCAGCACGAGTTATTTATGGATATTGAAGAGCGTGACTCGGCAATTTTTGCGAATATTCAAACTCGTAAGCGTGCGGCGTTGGGGGTAGATTGGTTTATTCAAGCTCCACGCAATGCGACACCTGCGGAAGAAAAACTGCGTGATGAAGTTGATGAGTTGTTTTATCAGATCGGCAATCTTGAAGACTTGATTATTGACTGTATGGACGCTGTCGGTCACGGTTTTTCTGCTTTGGAAATTGAATGGGCATTTAATGGCAAGGTGTGGTATCCGAATGCATTTATACACCGTCCGCAGTCGTGGTTTAAATGGGATAAGTTAGACAATTTACTGCTTAAAACCCCACAAAATCAAACTGGCGAACCATTACGCCCTTATGGGTGGGTGGTTCATACGCACAAATCTCGCTCGACACAGTCGGCACGCAATAACTTGTTCCGTACGCTTGCGTGGCTGTATATGTTTAAGCACTACTCTATCCACGACTTTGCAGAGTTTTTAGAGTTATATGGAATGCCGATTCGCATTGGTAAATATGGTGCAGGGGCAACCAAAGACGAGAAGCAAACGCTCAAGCGTGCGTTAGCTGAAATCGGACATAATGCGGCAGGCATTATGCCTGAGTCGATGAGTATTGAGTTGCATAATGCGGCAAATGCTGGGGGAGCATCGGGCAATAATCCGTTTTTGCAAATGGTGGATTGGTGTGAAAAATCTATCGCTCGTTTGATTTTGGGGCAAACCTTAACCAGTGGGGCGGACGGTAAAAGCTCAACGAATGCCCTTGGTAATGTACACAATGAAGTGCGACGAGATTTGTTAGTTTCAGATGTGAAGCAATTGGGGCAGACATTTACTCAGCAAATTATTTTGCCGTATTTGTTGATTAATTTCCCGAATGTCGATCCTACTCGTATTCCGACGTTTGAATTTGACACCAAAGAACCTGCAGATTTGGCGTTGTTTGCCGAGAGTTTACCGAAGTTGGTGGATATTGGGCTACAAATCCCTGCAAATTGGGCAAGGGATAAGTTAGGTATTCCTGAAGCTCAAGAGGGTGAAGCGGTGTTGGGGCGTGCAGCACAGCCGACACAAGCGGTCGGATTGTCGGATAGGGTTGTAAAATCTCCCCTAGCCCCCCTTTTTCAAAGGGGGGAAGATGATTGTCCTTGTGGGTGTGGGGGGCGAGTGCATTCCTTTTCAGCTCAGTTTAAAACAGGGATCAAAGAGCAAGATGCATTAGATGAAATGGTGGATGAAGCCTTAGTAGAACCTGATTTTAATCGACAATTAGATGCTGTGGTGAAGAAAGCAGTTGCGGTGGTGATGGCGTGTAGCTCTTATGATGAAGCTGCGGAAAAATTAGCGGAAGCCTATCCGAATTTAACAAGCGGAGAGCAAGAGCGATATTTAGCAAATGCACTCTTTTTAGCAGATTTATTGGGGGCAGCAAATGCCGAAGGCTAGTTTTCTGCTAGGGCTTGAACCAAAAGCGGCGATTGAGTATTTACACCAAAAGAAGTTATTGGCTTCAAAGGTGTTTAAAAAAGAGTTGTATGACAGTGCGTTGGCTCGTGCGGTGACAATCAGCAAATTGACGGAGTTGGATATTACTCGTGATATTTATGGTTCAATGGAAAAGGCTCGGCGTGAAGGTAAATCATTTAACGCGTGGAAAAAAACGCTTGTGGACGACTTAGAGCGGAAAGGCTGGGTTTATGGTCACGATAAAGCGATTAGTCGTGGTGTTGATGGTAAATTATTGGCTGATCCGAAAACGGGTGAACATTTTGGTACACCCCGTCGTTTAAATACGATTTATCGCACGAATATGCAACAGGCATATTCTGCAGCTCGCTATCAGCGGTATATGGATAATGTGGATAATCGACCATATTGGCAGTATTCCGCTGTGGGTGATAAACGTACTCGCCCTGCACATCAAGCGTTAAATGGGAAAATTTATCGTTATGACGATCCGTTTTGGGCGACATTTTATCCGCCAAATGGTTTTAATTGTCGTTGTACGGTGATTGCGTTAAGTGAGCGTGATTTAAAACGGAAAGGCATTGAACAGGTAGGCTCTAGTGAAGCGTTGTTAGTAAAAGCTAAACGCCCGAAAGATAAATTAGGTAATCAAGAAGAAACCATTGGTTTTAAACTACCTGATGGTACTGTGCGAGTCGCTGATAAAGGTTTTGACTATAATGTGGGGCGTTTGAGTTATAAGCCAAATTTGGATTTGTACCCTGAAAAGTTGGCACATCAGTTTGCGAAAGCGGAGATGGTGGGGGGAGAGTTTAGGCAGGCTTTTAATCGATTAGAAAAGCAAATTAAACCTGTATTGTCTGAGTATAAAGCTCTTAATAGAACGGAACGAGAAGCTTATTTGCAACGCTTAAGAGACGGTCTAGAGCAGAATTTTAAATTTGCAGCTGGAGTATTAACCGCTGAAACAAGAGCAGTATTAGGTACAGAATTAAAAACTGTTTGGCTATCTGACGATTCATTGATAAAACAAATTGCTCATCGTGAAGGTCAATTTGGTGTAGAAGAATATAATTTATTACCTGAAATTTTACATTCACCTGAAGAGATTAAGAGTAAAAAAGGCAAACATTTTGAATTGTATAAGACAATTAATGGTCGGCGTTATATGGCGGTGATTAAGGTTTTAGAAGAATTTAAAGAGATATATATGCAATCCTTTAGAATGGATTAATACGCTATGGGTGGGACTCGGTGTCCCCACGAATGTTTCCCAGCTCCAATAGCCTTCGTTTAGCAGTTTCCAAGATTTCCTGCGACACATAGCGTACTTAGGCGAATATATACCCCTTTGCTTTATAAAGCAACAGAATTGAGATTAAAAAATGATTGAGATCCAAATCAACGGTATTGACGAGATTATCAAAACTTTAAAACTATTAGCTTCCAAAACGGAAAATAATGCGAGTTTAATGCGAAATATCGCTGGCACAATGGAGTCTGCGGTATTAACTAACTTTGATGTTGGTGGTCGTCCTCGTTGGTTGGGTATTAAATATCGTGATGGTTCTCCGCTTGTTGATACTGAAAATTTGATGAGCAGTATTACCAGTGATTATGACAAAGATGTTGCGATTGTCGGCACAAATGAAGCCTATGCGGCTATTCATCAATTTGGCGGAAGGGCTGGTCGTGGGCGTAAGGTGGATATTCCTGCTCGTCCGTTTTTAATGCTTACACCGCAGGACGAGAAAGATATTTTGCAAGATGTTCAGGACTATTGGCAGAAGATTTTACGTTAGTTTTCTGCCTAGCACGGCAAAGCCGTACTAGGTTAAGCATAGGTCAGCCCTGCTGGGGCTGTGAAAACGCTCTAAATCGCCCGTAGTGGCGATTTTATTTTTATTGGTATGATTTATCGTTCAAAAATTTTTAAAACAATTTAAAACGGTTTTAAAACGTTTTAAAATGGGTTTCCTTTCTTACTTTATTCTCTTGCAAGATAATTTCTGAAAAAAACGTTAAACGTTGAAGTCTTGCCACTCTATTCCTTTTAATCAATCTCTTATTCTCTAGTCTCATTATTTTGTATGAGGTGCGTTGTGAAGCGTAAATTCAAACTTAATCCGATAGCTTGCAGTTTTGAACTTGCTAACGCGGTCAATGGGCGTATTCAGCTTTTTCCGTTTGGTTGGTTTCATCCGCAAGATGGACGTGAGGGGGCGTTTTATGTAGGAGATTCTAACGGCTATCAATTAGCAGATGAGATCAATCAGTTAAGCATTGAGCTGATGATTGATTATGAGCATCAAACTCTCTTTATTGCAGAAAACGGTAAAGGCAATCCTGCGGCAGGCTGGATTGTGAGAGCGGAATATATTTCAGGCGAAGGCTTGTTTGCTGATGTGCGTTGGACATCTAAGGCGGTGGCTGAAATTAAAGATGGGATTTATCGCTATATTTCACCGCTGTTCTTGGCTGATGCGTCGGGTACGGTGATTAAGGTGTTAAATGCTGCTTTAACCAACCGCCCTGCATTACACAATTTGGCGGAAGCGGTCGCAATGTCTGCTCAGTTTTCTCACTTTTTAGAACCTAACGAGGATAAAACCAAAATGAAAGAACTTTTGATTAAGTTGTTTGGCTTGTCGGCTCAAGCAACGGACGATGAAATTACAACTAAGCTGACGGCATTGTCGGCAGCGAAAGGCGATAGCTCAGTGGCATTAAGCGATGTGTATGCCGAACTTGCCAAAGAGCAAGGGCAAGTCGTGGCTTTGACTGCGAAGGTAAACAATCCCGATCCTGCAAAATTTGTGGCGTTAAGCGATTTGCAAGCGGTGCAAACTGAGCTTAACCAGATTAAGCAGCAAATGAACGATAAAGAACGTGATGCGTTAATTCAATCTGCATTATCTGATGGACGTTTGTTGCCTGCACAGAAAGCGTGGGCGGAAAAATTAGGTAAAGAAAATCTGGTGGCGTTATCAGATTATTTGGCAACGGTATCGCCTAACCCTGCTCTTGCGGGGACGCAGACTGGGGGTAAAGACCCGAACGAGCAGACGAAGCAAGTTGCGTTGTCGGATGCGGAAATGGCTGGGGCAAAAGCGTTAGGTTTAACTCCTGAAGAGTACATTGAAAAATATAAAAAGGCAGGTGCGTAATGGATAAATTTAAAAAATCAGAGTTGTTAAATGCATTAGATACGGCATTTAAAACAGAATTTAAAGCAGGTTTAAGTCTAATTAAACCGCAGTGGGAAATGCTTGCAATGCGTATTGCATCATCAACTGCGACCAATACTTATGCTTGGTTAGGTGCGTTCCCGAAAATGCGTGAATGGGTGGGTGAGCGTCAAATCCAGAAGATGCAAGCTCAAGGTATGACCATTGAAAACAAGTTATTTGAATCGACGGTTGGCATTAAACGCACAGATATCGAAGACGATCAAGTGGGATTATTTACGCCAGTGGTGCAACAAGCTGGACAAAGTGCTGCGGAGTTACCTGATGATTTGGTGTTTGGGTTGCTTAAAAAAGGTAAATCTACCCTTTGTTATGACGGGCAGAACTTTTTTGACACTGACCACCCTGTTTATCCGAATGTGGACGGTACTGGCGTGGCGAAACAGCAAAGTAATGTCACCACTGGCTCAGCATCAGGCAAACCTGCATTTTATATTTTAGATGATACTAATGCGATTAAGCCGTTGATTTGGCAAGAACGCACTAAGCCTGAAATTGAAGCGAAGTTTGATCCGTCTAAATCCGACAAAGTCTTTATGGAAGATGTGTATTTGTGGGGTGTGCGTGCTCGTGGTAATGCTGGCTTTGGTTTCTGGCAACTGATTCACCGTGTGGAATCGTCTGACTTAACCGCTGATGTGGTGATGGATGTGTTGGCGAAGATGCGTATGTTAAAAGGCGATGGTGACAAGCTCTTGAATATCCGTCCAAGTGTGATCCTTGTTCCGCCGTCACTTGAGTACAAAGCTCGTCAGCTATTTGAAGCCGATGTGATTAATGGTACAAGCAATCCGTTAAAAGGCGTATTAAAAGTAGCCGTGAGCGCTCAAATTGTTGAGTAGTTATTGTGGGGTGGGGAGCTTCCCACCCTTTATAAATCTTAAATCTGAGGTAAGTATGGCTAAAAAAGCAAAAGCAAAAAAAGAAAAGCTAACCGCTGAGTTAGAAAAAGGCGGTGCAGATGAAACCAAAGATACAGCGGGGAACTCGTTACAGTCAGATTCTGCGGATTCAGCTAATGCAACAGATGAAAAAGTGGCAGATGCAAAAGCAGATGGTGCGGTAATTCAGCCAATTGCCTTTGAAATCACCTTAAAGGCGATTCACCCACAAGCAAGCTATGGGCGTTGCGGTTATCGCTTTACCAAAGATAAAGCGGTGGAAATTCCGTTTGATGCCTTAACGGGTGAGCAGATTATTGCACTTTCGCAAGATCCTTATCTTGAGCTTGTGCCAATTTGTGAGAACTAGCGATGTATGCCGACATTAAAAGTGTGGTTTCTGCGCTTGGCGATAAAACATCACTTTATGCTGATGTTGAAGATTTTGTCGTCCGTATTGGTGAACGGGAATCAATAGAGCTGACTGATCGTGATGGGCTTGGCGTTGTTGATGAAGCCTTATTGGTTGTTGCTCTAAAAGATTCATCTAGTCAAATTGACGGTTATTTGAGTGGGCGTTATCGCTTGCCTTTGGGGTCTGTACCACAAAATCTGAGACGCATTTGTTGTGATTTGGCTCGTTATCATCTGACCAGTAAATCATCGGTAACAATGACCGAAGAAGTCGAAAATCGCTATAAATTTTGCTTAAAAGAGCTTGAGAGTATCTCAAAAGGGATTGTGTCACTTGGGCTTGATGAGTCTTCTGTTGAAGATTTATCTAATGGCGACAATAGTGTGCAGTTTTTTAATGGCGGTAATCGTATTTGGGGGCGTGACCAACGATGATTACTAAAATTGAGCAAGCATTGATTGAGCGGTTGCGACTTGGGCTTGGCAAGATGGTGTATTCGGTCGGGAGTTATTCTGGCGAAATTGACGATAGTCAGCTTGATGTACGCCGTTTGCCTGCTTGTTTAGTTTCTTACGCTGGCTCTGATTTTGATTCACGTTCTCTTAACGCTCGTGGAAAACGGTATGTTGCGACAGAGACCTTTGTTGTGTTGGTGATGGCTCGCTCTATGCGTTCCGCCGTTGCGGGGCGTGTGGGTGGCGTAACATCTCAAGAAGTCGGTGTAAATCTGTTGCTTGGTGCGGTGAAGTATTTGCTGATTAATCAAACTTTAGGGGGATTGGTGTCACCTATCCAACCCAAGCGAATCCGCACTATTTGGAATAATGCGGAAGTGAAAAAAGAGAAAATCTCTGCTTTTGCGATTGAGTTTGAAATGAGCTATGCCGAAAACGGCTTTTTAGAAGATGGGCGATTCCCTGTCGGTGTTGATGGTCTTGAGAAGGTTTTTAAACAATACCGTGGCAAATTAGATGAGCCTTTTGGGGATTTTAATGGTGTACAAGGTGTAATTTTTGATCCGACAAATAATGCCAAAACAGCATTTAAAGTCGAAGCGGAGGATAAAGATGAAGTTAAAAGTTAAAGCAGCTAAAGGGGTGCGAGTGCCTGTTGAAGGTTATCCGCATCGTTATATTGAGCAAGAGTCGGTAGAGATTGAGAGCTCTATTTATTATCAACGTCGTATTGCTGATGGTGACCTGATTGTGGTTACGCAAGTTAATACTAAAAAAGAAAAGGTGGTGAATCATGACTAAGGTTGATTTTGAGCAAATTCCTAATAGTTTACGTAAACCTGGGGTTTATACCGAGTATAACAATAAAGATGCAGTAACTACCTTGCCAACGAATGAGCAGGAAGTCTTAATTATTGCTCCAATGACCGCAGAATATAACCAAGCTTTTACCAAACCGATTAAATTATTCAGCGATGTGGAAGCCGAGAAATATTTTGGTGAAGGTTCGTTAGCTCATCTCATGGTAAGACAAGCGATTAAAAATAACCCTACCATTCGTTTAACTGTGATTGGTTTGAAAGACCATTTATCTGGCGTTGCTGCTGTTGGGAATGTCACCTTATCAGGCACAGCAAGTAGTAATGGTGTGATTAGCGTTGTTATTGCAGGACAAGTTTATGACACGTCTGTTGCTAAAGGCGAAGAAGCAAGTGTGGTGAATAATCGTCTTGCCGCTGTTATTAATAGATCTCGTTATAGCCCTGTAATTGCCAGTACAGAAGAAAGTGGCAAATTAAAACTGACGGCGAAAGGTAAAGGCGAAATTGGTAATGAAATTGCCTTGTCTGTTAAAAATAACGCTCAGGGGTTAAATGCTCAGGTTACTGCTATTTCGGGTGGGCAACGAAATGCACAAATTGCCGATGCTCTGGCAAGTGTTGCAGGTACGCATTATAACGTGATTATTTCTGCTTTTTCGGACGATGAAAATGCAACAGCGTTACGTGAGCATTTGGAAACTATGGCAAGCCCTATTGAAGATAAACCAGGTATTGGTGTCATGGGGTGGCGTGGTACGTTCTCAACGGGTACTACTTTTACATCTAATCTTAATTCTGAACGTATCACAGTCGGTTGGTATAAGGGGGCGGTTGAGCCAAATGCCATTATTGCAGCGGGCTATGGCGCGGTGATTGCTGCTGAAGAAGATCCTGCTCGTCCGTTGAATACGTTGGAAGTGAAAGGATTAACGTTGGTCGATGATTCTGAAAAACCGTTATTCTCGGAAGTTAACCAAGCGTTATTCAATGGTTTGAGCCCGCTTGAAGTGGTTGTAAATCGTGTCCAGATTACACGCGCAATTACGACGTATACCAAGTCAGTCACAAACACAGATGATCCTAGCTATTTGGATTTGACAACACCAAGAACCTTAGATTATGTGCGCAAAGCAATTCAAACACGTCAACGCTTGCGTTTTCCACGTGCGAAAAACTCGCCACGGATGCCTGCGAAGGTTCGTTCTGAAGTGCTTGATGTGCTTTATCAGCTCGAAGGGCAAGAGATTATCGAAAATGTAGATGGTTGGAAAGATCGTTTAGTGGTTGTCAAAAATGCGTTAGATCCGACTTATTTAGATTTAGATATTCCTGCGGATGTTGTGAATGGTTTACATGTCATTCGCAATAAAATCACATTAATTTTATAGGGGGTAAATAATGGCTCAAGTTTATGAAGGCTCCTGTGTATTGGAAGTAGATGGTGTTGAAATTGATATTACTAAAATTGATACCAAAACGGTAACAGGGCGAAAAGTTGTTAAAACAATGAATAGTCAGGGGCGAGCTAAAGGTTATATGCAAGGCATTGCAGAATATACGATTAGCGTGACTGCGGTTGAACCTGAAGATGGCACTTTCGTTGATTGGGATAACATTAAAAATGCGAAATTAACGCTCTATCCTCTCAATAAGTCAGATAAACGCACTTCTTACCTAGGTTGTTTCTCTACGGAAGTAGGTAGCTCATATACGGTCGATAATGAGTCTGTACGTGACATTCAGCTTGGTGCATTACGTAAGGTGTATGAATAATGAGAATTGAACTGGGTTTGGGCATTGAATTTAATCATCAGCTTTATAAGCAAGTACACGTACGTTTACTTACTATGGGTGGACAATGCTCTGCCCTTGAGATGATTGATGTATTAGGGATTGATGAAGATAACGCCAGTCACAAAGAGAAAACTTTAGTGGATATGGCTTATCTTTCTCAGCAAATCACTATTGACGGTATTCCCGAGGAAAACGTTGATGCACAATTTTTATTTGAGCATTTAACCACGGATGACTATTGGCAGTTAATTGAAGCGACGTTAATGCTTAAAAAAAAGCGTATCGAAAGTGGGGTGAGCCAAGACAATCTAAGCAACAGTCAGGACGGTTTGGCGTAGCGGATGCCTTTAAACAGTACCGACAAGCGGTGATTTTGTTCGCAAAATTTGCAATCTCTGCAGATCGTGTGTGGCAAATGTCGCTGATTGAGTTATCGGCTTGGATTGAGAGTTATTTGGAGTTTGAAGGGGTAAAACAACCACAAAAATCCAGCCATAGCCCTGATAATAGTGTAAAACAAGAGAGTTTTATTTTTACTCGACGTGGAAAAATTGGGGCGTAAGCCCCTTTTTTATTGGTATTAAATAAGGTTTAAAACGAGTTTAAATATGGCAAAAGAGATGAAGGTTCAGCTTGAACTCAATGCGAAAGATAATGCAAGTCAAGTGATTAGTAAGGTTGGAAAAGCAACCGAGAAGGCGTTTAAAGATGCTGAGCAATCTGCGCAAAGTAGCAGTCAAGCTCAGGTTAATGCGGCTGAAAAAGTCGCAACGGCTACACAATCCTCACAAAAACGAATCGAACAGGCTTACCGCAATGCAAGGAAGACTGCAACTGATGTAGCAAGAGCAAGAGAAACCTTGGGGGTTCGTTCGGAAAATGCGATACAGCAGGAAATTGGTCAAACTCGTGCGGCTTATGAGCAGTTGAAACGGTCTGGTGTGGCATCACAAAATGAGCTACGTCGTGCCTCTGAGCAAACAAAACAACGTATCAAAGAGTTAAATGCGGAGCTTGGAAAATCTAGCTTTGGGGATAAGGCTGCAAGTGTTGGTCGTGGTTTGATGAGCGTTGGGGCTGGTGTTGCTGCTGGGGCAATGGTGGTGAGAGAACCTGCTCGTAATCAAATGGATTTCGACCGTCGTCTAGCTATGGTGTCAAATACAGCGTTTTCGGATCGTGATGTTCAAGGTCGAATTTCGGGCAAAAAAGAGTTGTTCGACGCGGTGCAAAAAGCGGTGACAGTTGGTGGTGGAACAAAAGAAGATGCCCTTGCATCCTTGGACAAATTGCTTGCATCTGGAGCAGTCTCGACAGAAACCGCGATGAATCTCTTACCTACATTGCAAAAAGGCTCTGTCGCAACAGGCGCAACGCCTGAAGATATGGCACAAATTGCGATTTCTGCCATGCAACAGTTTGGCATTGCAGAAGGCGATATTGGTCGAGTATTAGATATGGCTGTTGCCGCAGGGCAAGCGGGAAATTTTGAACTTGCAGATATGGCTCGTTGGTTACCACAACAAATGGCTGCGGCAAAGTCTATCGGTTTGACTGGATTAGACGGTTTTAAGACTTTACTTGTCGCTAACCAACAGGCGCGAGTTACTGCTGGAACAAGTGATGAAGCAGGAAATAACCTTGTTAACCTGTTGGGTAAAATTACTGCTACCGAAACAACCAAACGGATAGAAGGGCTTGAATATAAAGGCAAAGATGGTAAGACCCGTAAAATTGACTATATGAAGTCCATGGAGCATTACAAGGGTAAGGGACAAAACTCGCTTGAAGCGTTCATGTCGGTAATTGAAGATACGGTGGGCAACAATGACAAGTACAAAGGGTTGCAAGAGCGTATCAAAAATGCTAAAGGCGAAGAGCAACAAAAGCTATTAAATCAGATGACAGATTTAATTGAAGCATCTGCTATTGGGCAAGTTATTTCCGATAGACAAGCCGTGATGGCTCTTGTTGCTATGCGCAATAATATTGCGCTTGGAGACAAGGTAGAAAAAAGTATTGACGAAAGTGAAGGTGCAACAGAAACATCCCATGCTGTCGTACGAGATACGGCGGCTCATAAAGTTGAATCACTAAAAAATACTACTGAGTTTGCTCAAATGCAGAATTTTGAGAAAGTCAATGATGTGTTAGGGGCATTAAGCGAACAGCTTGTTAAATATGGAAACGAATATCCAAATTTAACCCAATTTTTAGTCGGTGCAAAAGATGCTGTTTTTGCTTTTGGAGCTGCATTGGCTGCTTCAAGCGTGCTTGATTTGTTGGCAGGTAAAAATCCAAAAGGGCTTGGGAATTTCGCTAAGAATATCTTTAAAACAACAACCACTGCAACGACAAGTGCTGCTGGTGTATCCACAGGGGGAAGTGTTGCTGCTAGAGCATTGAGTTTTGGTTCTTTAGCGAGTGTCGGTTTAGGTTTATACGGTGCAGCAGAAGGTTTTGTGCCTTATATGGCAAGGCAGGAAGCTGAGAAAGAAAAGCGAGCGGATGCAGAGAAAAAATTTAGAGAGCAGCAACATAGTTATAAGCCTTCGGTATTTACCTACGGCAATACAGCAATGGGTGGGATTAAGCCACAGCATAATTATCATGGTGCTTATGTGATTGCAGATCGTTTGAATGACAACAAGATTGCACAGGAAAGAGAAAAGCAAGGGACATTAAGCCCTTCCCAAGCTCAGCAGCGTATAAGCAGGAATGAAACGCTTATTCAAGAAGCTTCAAGACCTGATATTGCTTCTAAGCGTGTACCTCAAATTAAGCAACCGTTACTACCTAATGTCTTACCACCTAAGTATGCATCTGAATTCAGACAACCTTTGCCACCTAGTACAGAGACATCTAAGCAGCATAGTTTTGCAAGCCAAGCAATGAAGTCGGTTATGGATATGGGGATGAATTTGCAAGGTGTTATTTCAGGTGAATTAAAACCTAAGGTGAATGCGGTAGAAAATGTGCTTGCGACTTATCAAGCAGATTTTGCGGCGTTTGGGCAATCCATTTCTAGTGCATTAGAGATGGGGCTTGCATCTCAATCTCATACGATTGCGAATCATATAGTCGTCGAAGTTGATGGCAGGATGTTAACCGAGCAGGTTTCTGAGAGATTATTTAGTTTTAATAAAAGAATGGGGTGATCATGAATAATTGGGCTATACCTGTACAGCAAGCTATGTACAAAGGCGTTCTCTTTGATGTGATTAGTGTGGATGATGTCTTTGATCGTGCCATTGTCCAACATGACTATCCTTTTGTGAATGGTGCAGATTTAGAAGATATGGGTATTAATGCCCAGTCGGTTAAGTTACAAGCGATTTGTTTTGGTCGAAATTATTACGCGGATTATCAGAAATTACTGGCGGTCATTCAGCAAAAAGGGGCTGATGTATTAGTTCATCCTATTCGCGGGCGTATGCCGAATATGTTGTTAGTTTCGGCAAATTTGCGCCATGATGCAGAAAATGTGAATTACGTTACCTTAGATTTAACATTTTCAGAATCAACGCCTATGCAGCCTATTTTTGTGTTTGAGCATAGTTTATTGTCAAAACTGGACCAATTTTTTATTTTGCTGGACTCATTTATTGCCAATATGCTGGATTGGTGGGGGCAAATTATGGATGTTATTGCGGCATCTCGTCATAAAAAATCACGTATTTTGGCTCAATGGGGCGCTGTCTTTGGTTGTTTTGAGCAATTAGGCGCGATTTTTGAATTTGATCCGCAAAACCATTACTTACCACTTGGTGTTACGCTGGATGATTTTAAATCTCAAAATTTATCTGCATTAAATTTATTTAAGTCTTTAATTGATGATTATGTGACAAAAAAAAGATTTCACTCCGTACTGGGTATTAAAGCCGAATTCAGTGAAATTAAACGTGAGCTCCAACAGGTCTTAAGCATTCCGAAAATGCTGACTACGGGTCAAGCTCAGCGGATTAAATCTGCGTCTCAGTTTTTTGCGGTTAAAGAGAGACAAGGCTCTGCTATTGCGACTCGTTTATCTACAAGAGATGTACAAAGTCTTAAGTGTGTCTTACATCTGCTTGCGTGCGCTACTATTACTAAAGTCGCGGTGGATATTATTGAATCGTTCTCGCACGATTTAACGCCAAATGAAATTGAATTTATCACACAACAGTCTCGTTTAATGATTGTTGAGAGTTTAAATGAGATTCGAGCCTTGGAAAACGCTGAACAGTTAGAAGCGTTAGTGAGTGCTCCAAATAACGGGCTTTATACTGCAACCTATCAATTAGGCGAAAGTCTACGAAATATGGCAGGAGAACTCATGCAGATTGCAATTACTGCAATCAATCAAAAACCACCATTAATTATTAAAGAAGTTGGCTTTAACGGAACGCTTCAGCAAATTGCGCATGATTTCTATGGCGATCATACTCGCTATGATGAGTTGCTGCGGTTAAATCCACAAATCCGTAATAGCAATTTTATTGCTTCGGGCACTTTACTAAACTGTTATTCGAGATAAGCAGCTATGATTGAAAATGAGATTATCGTTGAAATTGATGGGAAACAGCATAAAAACTGGAAAAGCTACGATATTGATAGCGATTTTTTAATTCCTGCGGATAGCTTTTCATTTGATTTAGGTAAATCAAGTGAAATGCAAGTCTTACCTAACTTTTCGGGAAAAAAAGCCTTGGTGAAAATCAATGGACAAGTTGTCTTAACAGGCATTGTGGATACAACTCAGCATAGAATCAGTAAGGGTGGGCGTTCTTATACTTTAAACGGGCGAGATTTAGCATCTGTATTATTAGATTGCTCTGCGCCTATTACAAATGTTAAGGGGCTTTCGGTATTAGATGCTGTTAAGAAAATCGCCACACCTTTAGGCATAAAAGAGATCACACTCAAAGCCGAAAATAATCCTAAACTAGATAAAGTTGATATTGATGTGGGGGAAACAGCTTGGGATGCCATTATTCGTTGCGCAAACTCTGCTGGGTTGCATTGTTGGTTTGAACCTAATGGCACATTAATTGTAGGTGGTGCAGATTATTCTAGCCCACCTGTGGCGACATTATGCGTGCAAGTTAGTGATGATAGTCGAAATAATTTTACTGAAGCATCTTTGTCTTTTGATGTATCACAAAGTTATTCTGAAGTCACTTTCTTAGCTCAAAAACATGGAAGAGATATTGATGATGCTAAACATGATTTTAAGTGGGTTTATAAAAATCCTGAGTTAAATCTTTATAAGCCAAAAACGGTAGTGTTAAGTGATGTTGATGATTTGGCGTCCTTGAAAAAGCAAGCGAAGAAGCAGATCTCCGATTGGCAGTTGGAGTCCTTTGATTTGTCAATTACTGTGCCCGACCATAAAACGCGAGATGGTATCTTATGGCAACCAGGGCAACGTATACATGTGATTTGCGAAGAGTATGATATTGATGCCATTTTCTTTTTAATGGGGCGTCGATTTATGTTAAGTCGCCATGGTGGTACGCAAACAGAATTACGACTTAAACAAGATGGTATCTGGACACCTGATGCTTATAAAGCAAAAGCAGAAAAAGCACGTAAGCGAAAAGGTAAAAAAAGTAAAGGGCGTAAACAGGAAGCTGAAATTGTAGGTTCTTGGGAGTTAGATGATGCGTAAATTAGCTAAACAAACTAAACAGGTTATTGAGAATGCTCAACAAAGTGCTCGTTCAGCATTTAGGGGGGTATTAAATCTGGTGAAAAGTACACCAAACATTCAGCTTGTTCAGGTTTCTGGGTTGGCTGATGAAACCCTACAAGATGCGGAATTAATACAGCAATTTGGCTACACTTCTGTCCCACCTAGTGGCACTCAAGCGGTTATTTTGCCTTTAGGGGGTAAAACAAGCCATGCTATTGTTATTGCGACAGAGAATGGGACTTTTAGAGTTAAAGGGCTGAACGATGGTGAAGTCGCAATTTATGATTCAAGTGGCTCAACCATTATTTTAAAAAATGGTCGTTTAGTTGAAATTGACTGTGATACCCTTAAAATAAACTGTCAAACCTATGAAGTTTCGGCAAGTCATGGAGCAAGTTTTAAGACGCCAAAACTTGAAACCGATCAAGTCTTTACTGCTCAAGGGAAAATCAATGGTAATGGCGGTATGGCTGTTCAAGGCGGTGATGGTGCAAGTTTTAGTGGCTCTGTTATTCAATCTGGTGGGAGTTTTTCGACTGATGGTGATGTGAAAGCAGGTACTGTATCACTGAAAAATCATACACATCAAAATGATGGACGCGGGATGCCGAATGTTTAATAAATAGCGGTGAGATATGACAAAAAATTGTCTTATTGAACCGCTCGCAACGTTGAAGTCTTGCCACTCTATTCCTTTCTCTTTTCTCTCTATTATTGGATTATGGATAGAGAGATCAGCCCGCTCACTCGGGACTACACAAGTGAACACATTCACACCTTGCAAAATGCGGTGTATATCAGACTTACAACTCCTTTAGGCTCGTGGTGGGCAGACGGGCGTGTAGGCTCTCTACTCCATCTTATTACACGTGAGAAAGATTTAAGCCGTGTAGGTTTTTTGGCTCAGCAGTATGCAGAAGAAGCGTTACAACCCCTAGTTGACGATGGACGAGCTGAATCCATTCGCGTTGAGTATACACAACCTAAAAATGGCTCTCTTATTTTACATATTCATGTTACAGATGCTCGGGGAGAGACATTCTCGTTTGAACATGCGGTAAAAGTGATTTAAAAGGGGTTTAAATGTTTTTAACACCATCATTAAATGAGATCAGGCAAGCTATTTTAAGGGATGTTGTGTCATTTCAACCTGATGCGGACATTTCTGTCGATTCTGATAACTATGCCCGAGCCAGTAGTTTAGCTGCTGCTGCCGAAGGGTTATATGCACATCAAAAATGGATTATTAAGCAATTTTTCCCAGATACTGCAGATACAGAATTTTTAGAGAAGCACGCGGCGTTACGAGGTATTCGACGTCGCCAAGCAACTTACGCAAGTGGTTTGGGATTGCAGATTTTTGGACAAGTCGGTTCTGTGATTAAAAGCGGAGCTCAAGTTGTTACTGATGATGGTCGCTTCTACGAGATAATCAATGAAGGTCGTATTTCAAGCAATGATAGCCTTGTTTTACGAGTAAAAGCGCTATCGACAGGGGCAAAATATAATATTATTCAGCCACAAAATGCCAACTTTATGTCTGCACCTGTGGGTGTTAAAACGAGTTGTGTTTTAAGGGATATTGTTGGTGGAACTGATGCGGAGACGGATGCTTCTCTATTGGAGAGACTACTAAATCGTATTCGACGACCGCCAGCAGGTGGGAATAGGTATGATTATAAAGAATGGGCATTAGATGTTGATGGCGTTGAAGCCGCATTTGTTTATCCCTTGCGTCGTGGATTAGGAACAGTTGATATTGCAGTAACAAGTAATGGTGATTTGCCTAGTGATGAGACGGTAGCTAGAGCTCAAGCATATATTGATGATGTGAGACCTGTCACAGCAAGAGAAGCTAAGGTAGTGAAACCAACTGCTCGACGAGTTGATTTTGAAATAAAAGTAAAGCTTAGGGGTGCAAGTTTAAGTTCAATCACCACAGAAATTAAAGCTGCATTGACACATTACTTTAATCAGATTTCACCAGCAGATCCTTTAATTATTTCTCAATGTGAAGCTATTGTCAGTGACCTTATTGGTGTTGTTGATAGAAATATTTTATCCCCAAGTACTAATCTGCAAGCTGATATTGTTCGTAATATTGAGTGGTTTCGTTTAGGGAATGTGAATGTCACGGAAATGCCATAATGAATAAATCTTATTCTGATGTTTTAAAGAATTTATATCCACCTATTTCGTATGACCGCAATGGTGAACGTTTTGTAGCGCAATGTGAAGTAGATGGGAATGTCTTTGAAGTATTACAACGCAGTGCAGAGCAAGTGTTAAATGTGATTGAACCTGAAAAATCAGGAAGTATGCTTGCAGATTGGGAGAGAATCTGTGGCATAACCACTGACTTGAGCAAAAGTTACAGCGATAGAGTTAGAAAAGTGATTATACAGCTCAATGCAATAGGCGGACTTTCTATTCCTTATTTTAAACAAATTGCTGAATCTATTGGCTATCGCATTGAAATTAAAGAATTTTCCCATCTTCAAAATGACCTTCCGAATGCGGGTGATATTCCTATTCAAAATTCCCCTAGAGAACATTTGGGGTATATGTGGCGTGTAACTGTCACAAATGCCGATGACAATATCACTCGTTTTCGCGCTGGGCAATCATGTGCTGGAGAGCGGTTAACGGACTTCGGTGATCGTATTCTTGAAGAATTTTTTAAAGATTTAAAACCAGCCCACACTTATTGTTATTTTGCTTATAAGTAGAAAGATATGAGACAAAAACTACCAAATATTGCGTCCAATAGCGGACGATTCCAAGACGGTAATCCTGCAACAGGTACTTTAGGAACTGTTGTCACCGCTGTATGGTTAAATGATGTGCAAGATATATTGCAATCAACATTTGAAGAGCATAAACAGATACTTGCATTGGCAAATATGCAACCTAATCCATCTGCAACAAATCAATTGTCTGAAGCGATAAAGGCTTACTTCCAATCTCGGTTGACCGCAGATACTGGCATTGGTTCGGCTAATTTAGCATTTAGTGCGGCTGGTGCTAAGGTTCTTGCTCAGCAGGTTGCTCAAAATAAGTTAGATATCACAAATGGTCTAAACAAAAAAGTTGATAAAACCAGTATTAGCGATGCCGTTGATTCTACTTCGCAGACGACCGTAGCATCTTCAAAAGCAGCAAAAACAGCCTACGACAAAGGCGTTGAAGCAAAGAGTGCAGCAGATGCGGCTCAACGGACGGCTAATCAAGCGAATGATAACGCAAATAGTCGTGTATCGAAGTCAGGCGATACGATGACGGGTAATCTCTTAATTAAAAGTGGTGGTTATTCTAGCGTTCGAACATACAACAACACGGGTGAAAGTGTACGCTGGGAGACCGCTCCAACGTCAGAAAACCACATGGCAGCTATTGTTTTAGCTGATACTGGTGAGAGAGTTGTACGTCGTGTTTTAGTACCTAGAAAAGACGGAACTCTATTATTAGATAACGACAGCATCGTTGTGGATAATGTTGGTAAAAATGCTGACCAGATTGATAGCCTGTTGACAACAGGAAACAGTGTCGCCTCTTATCATAATAAAACAGGGGAACAGCTACCTGCTGGTGCATATTCTTATGGTACAGTTTTATCGCTTAAATCGCATCATGCTCATGCTCAATTAATCTTTACGCACGCTAATCAGATGTATTTGCGTAACTATTATAGTGGTAATTCCATTAAACCTTGGATTCGGATTGACGGAGCAGATTGGCAAGATATTAGAAACAACCCTTTAACCTTAGCAGGTTCTATTTTAACGTTCAATGGTCAATATTTAGGCGTGTCCGTTTCTAACAATGGTTATGGGGGTATTAACATTAAACGTCAAGGTAGTGCGGGTAACTGGGACAGCCGCCTTGAAGCTTTACCTGATAAAAGATGGAAGTTTTGGACGCAAGGTGCATTTGATGTGTATATCCCTGCAAAAGCGGGCACAGTGGTACTTGATACAGATGGTGCAGTTGATGCAACGGCAAATACGTACGTTAAACGTGATGCTGCAGGTGATGTTCTTGGACGATTATTTCGAGCAACTTATCAAGACGAAACACGTATTCAAGGGGCAATTGCCTTTAGGGTGAATAACTCAAATGACAATTATACTCGATATTGTAACAATCCAGCTGCTATTAGAACTTGGTTGGGATTGAAAGAAGGCGTTGAAAATTTCTGCCAGAAATTATTAGCTACATCTAATCTAAATGATGTCATGATTCCAGGGATTTATGGGCAAAACGCTGATATTAATGCGACATCTGCAAGGAATTATCCAGAAGCACAATCTGGTTCTCTAATTGTGTCTCTGTCTGCCTATGGGGTACAACAAGAATATACAACTTACGGAAGTAAAAATAAGTATGTGCGGGGACGTTTGAATAGTGCGTGGACTGCTTGGAAACGCATTGACGGGGCAGATTGGAGTGAAGTGAGAAATAAGCCAGCAACCTTTACACCATCAACGCACAGTCATCCATGGAGTCAGGTGACAGGGGTTCCTGCAACAGCGACTAGATGGCCGAATGCTGGTGAGCAAGGTTATACACAGTCGTTGTCTGATAACGGTTGGACTAAATTGCCGAATGGACTGATTCTACAATGGGGATGGTCGGACTCGCAAACTGTTAAGTTTCCAATAGCATTTCCATCTAAGATTTTTATGCTTTCTCATTCTAAAACAGGGGCAGGTAGAGACACAAGAGTCGCAAATGTCTCCAGTACAGGATTCTCGTCTTTTGCAACAGGTGATGTTGGTCGCACATATTATGTAGCTATAGGAATTTAAAATGTATTTTTACGATATTGACAATCAAGTATTTTTAGTTGAAGGGGTGCACAATCACATCCCTGAAAATGCTATCCCAGTTAAAGAATCAGAATTTAACTTTTTTATTGATGGTCGAAACAAAGGAAAAGAGATTATTGTAATGAATGGAACTCTTACTTTGACATCTCGACGACCAACATCAGCTCATGAATGGAATGGACAAGAATGGATACTTTCACCAGAAAAACATCTTGTCTTATTAGGGTCACAACGCCAACGAGTTCGTGAAGCCATCAACGCCCTGCGAGATAAGAAAATCAACGGCGGTGTTTATGTGCCAGCGATTGATAAGTGGATTGACACAGACGCCACCGCAGAACGCAATATCTTGTCAGTCAAAGCGACTTTTGACCTGTTTGGCGACCAGGAAATCCCTTGGACTTTTGCGGATAATTCCGTTGCGATGATCAATAAAGAAAAATTGTTGGTTATTTGGCAGGTGTTGATGGAAGCCAAGACTGGCAATCACGCTAATGCCTTGAAGCATAAGGCGATGGTGGAGCAAGTAGAAAACCCGTTGGAGTATGATTATTCGGGTGGGTGGACGCAGACTTATGAGGATTTTGCAGGAGCTGCGAATGAATAAAATCTACCTTGCTTTATATAAAGGCAACGCAAAAAACTGGCGTGAACGGCTTGAAGATTGGTTGATTAGAAAAGTAACCAAAGGGCAATACTCGCATTGCGAGATTGCAGTAAGTAAAGCTCGTGTTGTAGGACATTACAGCTATCACGAGTGGTTTGAGTGTTATAGCTCAAGCCCCCGTGATGGTGGTGTGCGTTGCAAAATTATCAATGTATCTGACCGCTCTAAGTGGGATTTGGTTGAGTTACAAAATGTGACAGAAACACAAGTGAAAGCCTATTTTGAGCAGACCAAAGGCAAGAAATATGACCTTTGGGGAGCATTGGGTGTAGTGCTTGGATTTAAGCAACGTGGAGAGCGGTTCTTTTGTTCCGAATGGTGCTTTAATGCGATGTTTAATAGTAAGCAAGGCTGGCGGTTTAGTCCGAATCAGTTGGCTGTGATTTTAAATAAAAAGGAGATGTTGCGATAATGGAAAAAGAGCAAAATACTGGTAAGCAAGCAAGCAAGCAAGCAAGCAAGCAAGCAAGCAAGCAAGCAAGCAAGCAAGCAAGCAAGCAAGCAAAGTGAGTGTAAAGGAGTGTGCTATGTTTAAGCAAGCTCCACTCCCATTTATTGGGCAAAAAAGAATGTTTTTGAAACATTTTAGTCAGATCTTAAATGATAATATCGACGGTGACGGCGAAGGGTGGACGATTGTAGATGTGTTTGGTGGTAGCGGTTTATTATCTCATACCGCCAAACAACTCAAGCCACAGGCAAGGGTGATTTACAATGATTTTGACAACTATGCTGAGCGTTTACGACATATCCCTGACATTAATCAACTACGCCAACAATTAGCGGTTGCTCTTGCTGATTATCCCAAAGGTAAACGATTGGATAAGGCGAAAAAATTGCAACTAATTGGGATTATTGAGGCGTTTAAGGGATATAAAGACCTTCATGTTTTATGCTCATGGTTATTATTTAGCGGAGAACAAGTAAAAAACATTGAAGATTTGTATAAACATAATTTCTGGCATTGTTTACGTCAGAGTAACTATCCAAGTGCGGAGGGTTATCTTGATGGCGTGGAAATTGTTTGTGAGTCGTTCCATCAATTAGTGCCACGCTTCTCAGGGAAAGAAAAAGTGTTACTTGTCCTTGACCCGCCATATCTTTGTACAAGACAAGAGAGTTATAGGCAAGAGAAGTATTTTGATTTAATTGATTTTCTACGCCTAATCAATATTACCAAACCACCTTATATCTTCTTCAGCTCAAAGGAATCGGAGTTTATTCGATTTATTGAATATATGCAGGAAGATAAAGTGGATAATTGGCAGGCTTTTGATGGGGTGGAACGGATTGTGGTGAGTGCTTCTGTAAGTTGTGACAAAAAATACGAAGATAATATGGTGTATAAATTCTAAGAAAAACGCCCTTTAAAATTAGTTTAAAGGGCGTTTAAATCAGTCATCAAGCAAAAAAGGGTCTTCCCATAATTCTTCCAAGAATGACATAAATTTTTCTTTTTCATTACCCTTAAAGCCCGATACATCAATCCCAGAAGAGCTTGAAAACCTAACTTTAACTTCAATATCACTGAATTTTGCTGCTATTCTTTCAGGGATTCGACGAGCTAATTTCTGCATAGTTTTCTCTTGCTCAGCAAGTTTTTTGCTATCTCTTTCTTTGACAAAGCGTATATCAACAACTTTCATATAGACTCCTTATTTTACTGTTCATAAACCCAGTATAATAAATCTATTGCAGAAATGTCAATATATACAGTATTACAAAATTATTTGCATAGTTTTTAATTGCTAGGTTGTGCAAATAATTCTGTTAAACTATGCAAAAAAAATTACGCCTTTACATAATACCAAGAATTTCAGGGAGTTCTGATGAAATCACAATTACACCTACACCATTTGCGGCAAGTTCATCAATTAGCTGATAAATCGCATATTTTGCCCCCACATCAATACCACGAGTTGGCTCATCGAAAATCATCACGTTTGCATCACGGAACAACCATTTACCAATAACCACTTTCTGTTGGTTACCACCGCTTAAGTTATTGACTAACTGCTCTGGGGTTGGCGTTTTAATTTCCATTTTCTTAATGAAAGTGTCGCTGGCTTTAACTTCTTCATTGTGAGAAATAATGCCAAGCTGATCGCAGACTTTATCCATTGATGCCATCGTGATGTTTTCACGAATACTCATTCGCACCGCAACACCGTTAAGCTTGCGGTCTTCAGACAGATAGGCAATCCCTGCTTTGATTGAGTCGCTTGGGTCACGAATGACCACTTTCTTATTGCGAACATAAATCTCACCGCCGTCAAGTGGGTCAGCCCCGAAAATCGCACGGGCAAGTTCGGTACGTTTCGCTCCCACTAAGCCAGTAATGCCTAACACTTCGCCTTTTAACAGGTCAAAGTTCAACGGCTCAAACACCCCTTTACGTTCAGCATTCATGACTGAAAGCAGTAGCTCATCGCTGATTTGAGCAGTTTTCGGTGGGAAGTGGTTATCAAGGGTACGACCAACCATTTTGGTAATGATTTCGTCCATCGTAATTTCATCAAAACGGTGGCTAGACACATAGGTACCATCACGGAAAATGGTAATGCGGTCGCAGATCTGTTTGAGTTCGTCCATACGGTGAGAGATGTAAACGATACATACCCCTTTTTCTTTTAAACGGCGAACAAGTTCAAACAGTTTTTCGATCTCTTTTTCGGTCAGAGCAGAAGTGGGTTCGTCCATAATCAACACTTCCACATCAAAAGAAAGAGCTTTGGCGATTTCCACCATTTGCTGACGAGCAACGGAAAGGTCTTTAACTAGGTCGGTCGGTTTTACATCAATATCAAACATATTGAGCAAGTCCGCCGCATCTTTGTTCATTTTGGCTTTATCGACAATGCCAAATTTATGAGGCTCACGGGCAAAGAAGATATTTTCTGCCACGGTTAAATGAGGTATGAGGTTCAACTCTTGGAAAATCATACTAATGCCTTCTTTCTGCGCTTCTAACACAGAACTGTACTTAACGGCTTTTCCTTTA
The DNA here is from genome assembly GCF_003260095.1 of Glaesserella australis. Classification (GTDB taxonomy): domain Bacteria; phylum Pseudomonadota; class Gammaproteobacteria; order Enterobacterales; family Pasteurellaceae; genus Glaesserella; species Glaesserella australis. The sequence goes on along the minus strand of NZ_PTPX01000020.1, from coordinate 26,395 downwards.
TAGATGATCTCCCCTTCATCTGCTTGATGAACCCCGATCAAGCATTTCATTAAGGTTGATTTGCCAGCTCCGTTCTCTCCCATTAAAGCATGAGCTTCTCCTTTATGTAGCTCAAGTTGAACATTTTTCAACGCTTGAACCCCCACAAAGGATTTACTGATGTTCTTCATTGAGAGTAACGGCGTATTGCTATTGACTGCGGTCATCTCTGCCTCCATTAGGATATAAAAATGGTTTACCTAAGTAACGGAAATCATATTTGTACAAAGCTGACTGTTTTCAAAGTGGATTTACATTGAACTTTTAATTTTGTGAGAGTTGTCACAAAAAAAACAGTAAATGATGAAATTTAGAACAATTTGATTTGCCCGATTTTGTGGATTTTTTAAGAAAATCGGGCAGAACAGCAAATATCGCATATAGGATGTAACCCTTTTTAAGAGATTCTATTTCTAATATTACTCATCTGCCCAGCAGGAATCATAGTACTCATTAGGGTTTGGAATTTTCCCATTATTCTGCTGTTTATAAAATTCCAAAGTAATCCAGTGACATTGAAAGCGGTCATCTAGTGATTTATTATTACCATCTTCCCAATGATCACAGAATTTTTTTAGTGATTCTTCATCAAAATCTATACTAATTGATCCATCATAGAATCCAGATAAGATCCCACTGTCCATATAAAAAAGAGCAATAGGTCTTACTTCCACGTTCGGTAAATGATCTTTAAACCATGTTAAAAGCATTTCCCTTTCTGGTAGTTGCTCATAATCATTTTCAATATTTGTATTGTGAAAACGAATAAAATATAGATCACGTTTTTTATGATAAAAATAATCGCTGATATTCCAGATAATCATTGGTATAACACTTCTCCACTTCATAAAAAATTTATTCTACAATGGTAACTTTAACACTCATTTCGATAAATTGTATCGCATAAAAATAAAGCCCTTAATAATTAAATTAAGGGCTCATTGATTTTAAATATAATTTATATACTAATATAAATTTTTAGTTATGTTTCGATAGCTACTGATAAACCATGATATACATTTAGTATTTTTTCTATATTATTCCAAATAGATTCAAAAATATAACTGTCTTTCGTCACAAAATCAGCCCAACATCTTGGACTATCAAAATCTGAGTTAATATAGTTCCATAGAGGGTATTTATCTGTTGGCGATGAAGATTTTATTCCTGTTTTAAGGATATTTAATATTTCTTCATCGCTATTTTGATCTTCTCTTTTAATTCCCCAATAGGCACTATTTTTAGTACCTTCAATACAAATCACGAAGTTAACAATCTTATTAGTAAAGTATATAGGAGAAATATACCCCTTTGATGAAATTGATTTACTATCATCAATACTCCACTGATCATCCAATGCTATATCTGTTTTTTTATAAAATTCATTAAGTTTGTCGTTGAATTTATTAATAATTCTCTCTTTTGCTACTGAATAAATCATCTCTTTTGATTCAATAATATTGAATAAAGATTCAAGTTCTGACGTTTGTTGATTTGTTAAAAATTCAGCAATCACATCAATTTTTTTATCTTGTTTCTCTGTCATAATATATTCCTGTTTAAAAAAATGAATAAAATGTTCTACAAAAACTTGAACATTATTTGCTTTAGGTTTACTTTCTTCTAACCATTCAATTAAATTCGCAATACAAATTACTTTTGCTTTTTCTATTTTAGCTTCTTTATCCCATTCTATTCTAGAAATGGAATTTTCTGTTGGGGGGGTATTTCCTTTAGGAATGAGATAAAGCATTAAGTAATCATCTGGATTATATTTCTTTATATCATCAATATAATGACTAACTTGTCTGGGTTGATCACTTGCCCATCTTAATTTACTTTCAATAGAAATAATCAGTTTTGGATTAGGTGCATTGTCACCATAAATCTGAATAAAAATATCGTGATAACGGTTTTGATAAGTTGCTTTATGAATATCAACATAAACTCTATCCGTATCCAATATAGGTTGCTTTCCAACTACCTTAAGAAATTGATTTAAAAATAAGTTTTTTGAGAATGTTTTTCTCTTGGATCTAATAAATAAGCAATAATCTCAGAGATACCATCTTCATTTGTCCAAATAAATTTAAATGGCGTGAAATTAAGTGCTATTTTACTATCTTGCTCTATCGTTTTATTTTCAATATCAATATTAAATTGTTGCCACTCTTTAAGTAACACAGATAATCCATCATTAATAGTCATATAACCCATCATTAATCATTTAAATATAATTTATCTATTTTCTTATAATATATCATATAGAAAATAACCCTATTCTTTCTTTGTCTATTTTATCAACAAAACATAACCTTACAAGCAAGCTAAATGGTGATTATTCAAACAAGTTAATACAATAACTACAGTAAAAAATATAACCGTAGACTGCGTATAAACATATACTAATTGAAGAGTATATTTATAGTTAGAAAATATATTTATTATGCTTACAAAAAAAGCGGTCACATTTGTAACAAGGTTTACAAATGTGACCGCTTGTGTATATTTTTGATTAATGCTTCTCTTCCACTCTCAACCCATAAGTAGAGAACTTGCCTAGCACTACTTTGATTTCTTCATCAGAAAGAACTGGCACATTTGGCGTTGTGGCAAGCAGTTTGAGATAAAGTGCGGCTAACACTTCTACTTCGTGGGCAACCCATAATGCTTTGTCGAGATTGACTTCGGCGGCGATCATTCCGTGATGTTGCAACAAAATCGCCTTACTTTTCGCAATGCCTTGTTTGACATATTCCGCCAACTGCCAAGTACCGAATGTGGCATAAGGAACACACGGGATATGGTTTGTGCCGCCAACGGCAATCATATAGTGAATGGCTGGAATATCTTTGTTTAGGATAGATACGCCGGTGCAGTTAATGGCGTGGTTATGCACCACCGCATTTAACTCTGGGCGAGTTTGATAGACGGCAAGGTGGAACTGCCATTCGCTTGACGGCAATTTGCCTGCTTCAAAGTTACCTTCGTTATCCACATAAACGATGTCATCTTCGGTCATTTTTTCATAAGGCATACCAGACGGGGTGATCAACATTCCGTCTTGATAACGGACGCTGATGTTGCCTGCGGTGCCTTGATTTAAGCCCAAACGGGTCATTTCTAAACAGGTGTCGATAATTTTTCTAGCTAAAGTTTGACGGTTCATACACTCCTCCTAATCTGTTAAAACTGGGGTTACGCCTTTTTTCAAGATGATGTTGCCATATTTGGCAAGTTCGCCGGTGATCACTACGGCGTAAGCGGTTTTGGCTCTGTCATAAAACGCAAAGCGTTCAACACGCTCAACAAGCGGTGCTTTGCCGTTGATTTTTGCAATGGCGGCGAGATAACGCTCTTCTACCTCAGGATCAAGGCTGTCGCCCGGAACTGCTTGCATCATCGCTAAAGGACGTTCGACATATTGGTCATATTCAAATAATGGGGTGATCGCTTCAAGTAAGGTGGCAATTTGAATGCCATCAGCACGGATCACCTTGTGATGTAGTTGATGTGCAGGAAAATGGGCATCAGACAGCACGATTTCATCGCCGTGTCCCATTTCTGCCAGCACTTTCAGCAATTCAGGGGAAAGTGCAGGGTGAATGCCTTTTAACATATAATCGGTATCTCCTATATTTCTTTGTAGGGACGCCACGCTGGCGCCCGTTTCAATCATTCGCAATTTGCAAATTTTTATCGAAATACAACCGCTTGTTGCGGACGCCAAGCGTGGCGTCCCTACTTATTTTTCGGTGTTATTGATAAAATTCCACATTTCTACTCGGCTCAACCCGTTTAAATGCAGGTTTCATCGCTTGTTGGGCTTGTTCGACACTGTCAAATACACCAGCACCAGTGAGCGTAAACATTGCTGCACCTAATACGGTGGTTTCGGACATATCGACTACATCAATCGGGCGGTTTAACACATCGGCACGGATTTGGTTCCATAAGCCGTTTTTCGAGCCGCCGCCAACGCAGATAATGCTTTCGGCGTTGAAGTTACCGACTTTTTGTAATACATCTAGCCCTGCTTTTAGGCGGTGAGCCATATATTCCAAACCTGCACGGTAGATTTCTCCCCGTTGGGTGTGCATTGAAAGCCCTTCGATTGAGCCTGTTTGTTGGCTAGTGCCGTCAAAATTGCCGACCAGTTTCACGCCGTTACAACCAGCTGGAACGGTAGAACCTTCGCCGATCATTGTTGGGTAGTAATCTTTTGTGCCCGCCACATCGCTAAAGAAGCGTTTTCCGAACCATTCCATAATGCCTGAACTAACCCATTGCACACCCGGGTTGAAATAACCTGCCTGACTGTCGAACTCAATGGTTAAGCCGTCTTTGACATATTGCCATTCTGGTTTTGCCTGTTGGGTGCGAGCCATTAGAATTTCCCAAGTGCCTGAGCTTAAAACAGGTTGGTTGTAACCTGCTCCCGAGCCGAAAATGGCAAATTGGGTATCGTGTCCACAAGAAAGCACGGGAATGTTTGCCGATAAACCTAACTCTTGAGCAAGTTGTGGCAAGAGTGTACCGATTTTCTCCCCTGCACTTTTCATTGGTGGGAAGTGGTTTTCGCTCAAGCCTAACAGTTGCAACACTTCGCTATCCCACGAGTCGCTTGCAATGTTGGTCATCATTGATGTGCCAGCCATTGTTCTATCGGTACTTTGTACGCCAGTTAAGCGGTAGGTGAGAATGGAAGAAATAAACAAGAAACTGTCCGCTTGTGCGTAAAGTTCAGGTTTGTGTTGTTTCAACCAAAGTAGTTTGAACAAGGTATTAAAGCTGTAATGCCCTACGCCGTTGCGTTGGTAGAGTTTTTCCACATCGAGATAGTCGCCGAGCGATTGCATAATCGGCTGGGTGCGTGGGCATTTCCACGAGATAATCGGGTAGAGCTGTTTGCCCTGTTTGTCGAAAATCGCCCCGTCCACGCCAAAGGTGGTAACAGAAATACCGACAATATCTTGCCGTTGTGCATCTGTTAGTTGAGCAAGGGTCTGTTTGGCACAGGTCATCAATTTTGACCAGATTTCATCAATATCCCAAATGTGATAATCGTCAGCTTCTTCACCCTGTTGGGTGTTGTTGGCAATATGATGTACCGCCAGCAATTTGCCGTGATGATCCATTGCCACGGTGCGTAAGTTGGTCGCACCACAATCGAAGATAAATGCGATTGGCATAGAGCCTCCTTTTTATCTTTGTTCCCCCCTTTGAAAAAGGGGGGCTGGGGGGGGTTAAATAGAGCGATGAAACGCAACGATCTTTAAATCCCCCTCAATCCCCCTTTTTCAAAGGGGGAAGTGTTTGTTGGAAAGAATGAATTAACGATAAAGTGGCCCGAAGTTCGCACAAGCACGGTAATCTTGACCTTCTTTGTCTTGTCCGAACATACTCCACGCACTTGGGCGGAACACGTCTTTATCCGCCACGTTGTGCATATTGACTGGAATACGCAACATTGACGCAAGAGTGATTAAGTCTGCACCAACGTGTCCGTAAGTGGCGACACAGTGGTTTGCACCCCAGTTTGCCATCACAGAGTAAACGTCCGTGAATGCACCTTCGCCGGTTAAACGTGGCACGAACCACGTGGTTGGCCAAGTTTCATTGGTGCGTTTATTGAGAATATCGTGAACATTCTCTGGTAAGTCGATAGACCAACCTTCTGCAATTTGTAACACAGGGCCAACGCCTTTCACTAAGTTAATGCGGTGCATAGTGAACGGCATTCCGCCTTTGGTTAAGTATTGAGATGATAAACCGCCGCCACGGAAGTATTCGTACACCGCTGGACACCAACGGGTGTTTTCTAAGCAACGTTTGCCGTCCGCTTCGGTGACTTCCCAAGCTGGTTTAATCACTGGGTTGCCGTCTTTGTCGGTGTGCTGACCTGTGCCGTCTAACGCTGCTGAACCTGAGTTGATTAAGTGGATAAAGCCACTTTCTGGTCGCCAGCCTGTTACACGTTCAACAGAGTCTTGGCTCCAGTAGGTACGCACGTCAGCAAAGATTTGAGCTTGTCCCGTTAAGAGATTACCGAACAACATATTGACCGCATTGAGCGAGTCGTTTTCGGTGGCAAGAATGTATGGAGGACGCACGCCGTTCCAGTCGTAAGTGGAGTTGAGCAATGCTTCCATAAAGTCGCCGTTCGGGCTGTGATCGGTCCAGTGGCGTTGTCCTTGGAAACCAGCGGCAATCGCATTGTGTCCGAGTGCTTCTTCGCCAAAGTTCAGTTTCGCTAATTTTGGATTACCAACCATCAAATCACGGGTGATAATGGTCATTTTCACTAAGGTTTCACGCAATTTGGCTTTTTCTTCGGCATTCATTTGGTTTTCAGGTGCGTTCACGTCCACGCCTTCAATGCAGAACTCATTTGCCCATTTGAGTGCTAATTCATACTCTTCTTTGTCGTAAATGCCACGTTCCATACGGCGTGTGAGTTCAGACATATCCACATATTCGTTACGCATACCCAAGTAGTCTTGGAAGAACTCTTGATTGACGATAGAGCCTGCAATCCCCATTGAAACTGAGCCGATAGAGAGATAAGACTTACCACGCAAGGTCGCTACCGCTAAACCTGCACGGGCAAAACGCAATAATTTTTCACGCACGTCAGCAGGGATAGATTGATCGCTGGCTTCTTGCACTTCGGTGCCGTAAATAGAGAACGCCGGCAAGCCCATTTGGTTGTGTCCTGCAAGGGAAGCCGCCAAATAAACTGCTCCCGGACGCTCTGTACCGTTAAAGCCCCAAATCGCTTTTGGCATATGCGGATCCATATCGATAGTTTCAGAACCGTAGCACCAGCAAGGTGTCACAGTAATCACCGCACCGACATTTTCACGTTTGAATTTTTCAGCACACGCCGCCGCTTCAAACACGCCACCGATACAAGTATCGGCAATCACACACTCAACAAAATCCCCGTTGGTGTGGCGAACTTCTTGGCTAATAAGTTTCGCAACGGCTTTCGCCATATTCATTGTTTGATCTTCTAACGATTCACGCACACCAAGACGGCGACCATCAATGGTTGGGCGGATACCAATTTTTACTGGAGTTGATTTAAGCTGTGTCATAAAAATCCCCTTGACTGATTGGTTGAAATATAACTGACGAGAATATTTTGCCGTTAATTAACAGTGAAAAAAGATTATTTACGAAGTTTGTGTGGATTTTGTGAATTTGCTCACAAAAAGCGAGCAACAAGCGGTGAGATTGTATGATTTTTTTGCAAATTATTTGCCCGATTTAGTAGGGAAAAAGGAAAATCGGGCAAAAGCCATTAAAGCGTGATGCTAATTTGATGTTGCTGACAAATTTGTTGAATTGATGCAGGGGGCGTTCTATCTGTAAATAGATGATGAATGGTTGAAAGATCACAAAGTTGAATCAGATCTTTACGATCAAATTTAGTATGATCCGCCAATAAAAAAACCTTTTTACTTGCCGCCAACATTTTTCGTTTGGCAATCGCATTCATTTCATTGGATTCCCAAACCACTCCGTCTGCAATGCCTGTACAAGAGAAAATTGCCATATCGATATTTAAACGGGAGAGTAAATGCCCTGACAACGAGCCATAAAAGGCATCATATTTGGCGGAATAAACACCGCCTGTTGCGATAATTTCAATGCTGGTTTTATTGGCTAAGGCACGGATATTGTGCATTGAGCTTGTAACTACCGTACAAGGCACATCGGGCAATAATTGGGCGAAGTTCCAACTGCTTGAGCTAGCATCTAAACCAATTACCGCCCCTTCAAAAAAGTGATCTAATGCATTTTCCGCAATGGATTTTTTCACCACACTATTCATTCGGCGGCGAGCATCAAAAGAGCGTCCAATATCCCGATTTTTATGACTCACCGCCCCTCCATGGGTACGGTATAGTAAACCTGCTTTTGCCATTTTATTGAGATCACGGCGAATCGTCTCTAAGGAAACATTAAGATGGTCAGATAGCTCTTGAACCGAAGCTTCATGATAAGTTTCTATATACTGTAATATTAGTTTTTGCCGATGTTGCATGCTCGTTCTTCCTTGTAATATGCTATATAAAATTGTATGGCATTCTTCATAAAAAGAAACAGATCTCCTTTAGATTTGTGAATTAAATCACAGATTATGTAAATCTATCAAAATCATCTAGCGCTTTAACTAAGAGTGATTAGACTATCTATGTTTAATTTTATATCTATAGGAGATTAATTTATGTCAGAACATATCAATAAAATCGTTAACGCTTTAGGTTCTATTGAAAACATCATTTCTGCGGAAGCTTGTATGACACGTTTACGTGTTGCAGTAAAAGATCTTAACCAGATTAATAAATCGACTCTTATTGAGTTAGGTGCATTAGATGTATTAGAAGTCAACCAAAATATTCATATTATTTTGGGAACCAAAGCATCTCAATACCGTGATGAAATCAACCAAATTTTGGTCAAATAGATTATTTTGCAACCCACTCCGTTCTGTGGATAACTTTCTTTTTTCTTGTATTTATCTTGAGATCTATTCTTGAATAACTTCTAAAAAAAGTTAAATTGTGGATAACTTAACTACTTATCCACAATTAAGATCCCTATTCTTTTCAGGATCATGACAACTTTTGATCTTTCCTATTTTATTGATCTTATTGTGTTTTTTTAACTTATTCACTTTATACATAAGCCTTAATAAAAACAACAATAAAGATCTTTATATAAATAGATCTTTTCTTTTAAGGATCTTCGACTTTCTTCTCGATCTTTTTTGAGATCCACAAAACCTTTTTTCAGATCGCTCTTTTTTCAGGTAGAATAGATAACTTTTTTCAAACAGTATTCAAGGCAATAAAATGATTTATCGTGAAATATACGATGTGATTGTGGTCGGTGGCGGACACGCTGGCACCGAAGCGGCACTTGCCCCTGCTCGTATGGGGATTAAAACTTTACTTCTTACCCATAATGTAGATACATTAGGGCAAATGTCTTGCAACCCAGCGATTGGTGGGATCGGCAAAGGGCATTTGGTCAAAGAGATCGATGCAATGGGCGGTTTAATGGCAACGGCAACCGATAAAGCAGGGATCCAATTCCGTACCTTAAACAGTTCTAAAGGCCCAGCGGTACGCGCAACTCGAGCTCAAGCAGACCGCGTACTTTATCGTCAAGCTGTGCGTACTGCATTAGAAAATCAACCGAATTTAGATATTTTCCAACAAGAAGTGGTGGATATTTTGGTTGAAAATAACCGTGCGGTCGGTGCAGTGACCAAAATGGGTTTAACCTTTAAAGCCAAAGCGGTGATTTTAACTGCGGGAACCTTCTTAGCGGGCAAGATCCATATTGGTTTGGATAACTATGCAGGTGGACGTGCAGGTGATCCAGCGGCTACAATGCTTGCTGATCGCTTGCGTGATCTCAATTTGTGTGTGGATCGCCTTAAAACAGGTACGCCACCACGTTTAGACGCTCGTACCATCAATTTCGATGTGTTAGCCAAACAGCACGGTGATGATGTGTTACCTGTGATGTCCTTTATGGGATCGGTCGAGCAGCATCCACGTCAAATTCCGTGCTATATCACGCACACTAACGAACAAACTCACGATTTGATCCGCAATAGTTTAGATCGTAGCCCGATGTACACGGGGATTATCGAAGGGATCGGTCCACGCTACTGCCCGTCAATTGAAGATAAAGTAATGCGTTTTAGTGATCGTAACAGCCATCAGATCTACCTTGAGCCAGAAGGCTTGACCACCATTGAAGTCTATCCGAACGGTATTTCAACCAGTTTGCCGTTTGATGTGCAAATGGGGATTGTGAACTCAATGAAAGGTTTGGAAAACACCCGCATTATCAAACCGGGCTATGCTATTGAGTATGATTATTTCGATCCGCGTGATTTAAAACCAACCTTAGAAACCAAAGCCATTGACGGCTTGTTCTTTGCTGGGCAGATCAACGGTACCACAGGCTACGAAGAAGCGGCTGCTCAAGGTTTATTAGCAGGGATTAACGCTGGCTTGCAAGTGCAGGGTAAAGACGCTTGGTTCCCAACCCGTGATTTAGCTTACACCGGCGTGTTGGTGGACGATCTTTGCACTCTTGGAACGAAAGAGCCGTACCGTGTCTTCACATCTCGTGCCGAATACCGCTTGTTATTGCGTGAAGACAACGCAGACGCTCGTTTAACCCCGATTGCTCAGCAATTTGGCTTAATTGACGAAGCACGTTGGGCTCGTTTTAACGAGAAAATGGAAAACATCGAAAAAGAGAAAGCGCGCTTAAAACAGACATGGGCTCACTTACAAATGGCAAACTTGGCAGAAGTGAATGCATTGCTCAACAGCCCATTAGCTCGTGAAGCCTGTGGTGAAGATCTGATCCGCCGTCCTGAAGTAACTTACCAAGCCTTAACGCAAATTGAGCCTTTTGCTCCAGCGATTGAAGACAAAGAAGCTGCTGAGCAAGTGGAAATTTCGATTAAATATCAAGGCTATATCGAACATCAACAACAAGAGATTGAACGCCACAAACGCCACGAAAACACCCAAATTCCAGCAGAATTTGATTACGACAAAGTGGAAAGCCTGTCCAATGAAGTACGTGCGAAGTTAATGCAACACCGCCCTGTATCAATCGGACAAGCCAGCCGCATTTCAGGTATCACACCAGCGGCGATTTCAATTTTGCTCGTAAATTTGAAAAAACAGGGAATGTTGAAAAGGGGCGAGTTGTAAAATGTTAGCCAAATTAGACCGCTTGCTCACCCAAGCGGAGATTTCTTTGACCGATCAACAAAAACAACAGCTGGTTGATTTTGTGAAATTGTTAGATAAATGGAATAAGGCATATAACCTGACTTCAGTGCGTAATCCTGATGAAATGTTGGTGAAACATATTATGGACAGCCTTGTGGTTAGTCAGCATTTACAAGGGAAGCAGTTTATTGATGTGGGAACAGGTCCGGGGTTGCCGGGCATTCCCCTTGCGATTGCAAATCCTGATAAGCAGTTTGTGCTGTTGGATAGCTTGGGTAAACGTATTACTTTTATCAAAAACGCCGTGCGAGAGCTAAAACTGACTAACGTTACCCCAGTGTTAAGCCGTGTGGAAGAGTATCAAGAGCAACAATTTGACGGCGTATTAAGCCGAGCCTTTGCATCGCTGAATGATATGGTTAATTGGTGCTATCACTTGCCGAATGCAAGCGGTCATTTTTATGCGTTAAAAGGGCAATATCAACAAGAAGAGCTGGCGGAAGTGAGTAAGTCGATTAAGTTAGTTGAAGTAATTAAACTAAATGTGCCAGAGTTAGTGGGCGAGAGACATTTAGTTGTGTTAAGACCTTAGTTATTCTTTTGTAACATATGTTTTTTAGACATCTCTGCTTAGGGATGTCTTTTTATTTTTTAATAATGAAATGTTAATTTTTTTATAAAAAATGTTAACTAACACACATTTTTACTTGGTTAACAGGTTGGAAATTTTCGTCAATCTGCGTATAATTCAAAAGATTTTGATTGCGTAACTTTAGATTAGTTTACACAAAAAAATCGTTTACTTTTTAATTTGGTTTTGGCTAAACAATGTCTGCAGTTCTTAAACAAACGAAACAACTTTATAAAAAAACGCTTGTAATAGAGTGTATTTTGCTGGTTGCAGTTACCGCTGTTGTCGGTGTAGGGTTGGGGATCGAGCGTTCGATTTCGGTGTTGTTGGGGGAAGTGGCGGCGTTGCTTCCACATTGTGTGTTTGTTTATTGGGTCTTTTTTCGCCAATCGGTAAATTATCCCCATAAAATGACCGCTTTTTATCGTGGGGAAGGGCTGAAATGGCTTACGGCAATCGTGGTGATTGTGGTGGCGTTGAAAAGTTATGGTGCGATGCACTATTTTTCGTTTTTTTGTGGGTTCTTTTTTATACTGCTTTGTAATAGTCTTTTGCCTATTATATTGAAATCGCTTTCAAAATAAATTTCTTTTAATTTCAAAAGGATAAACTATGGCTGGTCAAACAACGGCTGACTATATTGGTCACCACTTATCGTTCTTGAAAACAGGGGACGGTTTTTGGAATGTGCATTTAGATACTTTGTTTTTTTCCTTAGTAGCGGGTGCAATTTTCCTGTTTTTCTTCTCTCGTGTGGCGAAGAATGCGACCGATGGCGTACCAGGTAAGTTTCAATGTTTTGTTGAAATGATTGTCGAGTGGGTTGATGGTTTGGTTAAAGAGAACTTTCACGGTAGTCGTGAAGTGGTTGCTCCTTTAGCTTTGACGGTCTTCTGCTGGGTGTTCGTGATGAATGCTATCGACTTAATTCCTGTGGATTATCCACCACAATTTGCTTCACTTTTAGGCATTGACTATTTGCGCGCTGTGCCAACAGCAGACATTAGTGCAACCTTAGGTATGGCAATTTGTGTTTTCTGTTTAATCATTTTTTATACGATTAAATCGAAAGGTTTTTCTGGTTTCGTTAAAGAGTACACGCTTCACCCATTTAATCATTGGGCGTTTATTCCTGTAAACTTTGTGCTTGAGATCGTGACGTTATTGGCGAAACCGATTTCTTTGGCATTCCGTTTATTCGGTAATATGTATGCAGGTGAGTTAATCTTTATCCTGATTGCCGTGATGTATATGGCGGATAACTTCTTGCTTCAAGCATTAGGTTTGCCGTTACATTTAGCTTGGGCGATTTTCCATATTCTTGTGATTACGCTACAGGCATTTATCTTTATGATGCTAACGATTGTTTACTTGAGTATTGCTTATAATAAAGCAGACCACTAAACAAATTGGATTAGTAAGCGGTTGCTTTCTTGTAAAATTTTACAAAAATCTGACCGCTTGTGAAGCCCGATCATATTAATTTAACTTTTTTATTAACCCTAGCCGTTAGGCTAACTTCCTTACTTTATGGAGAACATTATGGAAACTGTAATTACAGCAACTATTATTGGCGCATCAATCCTACTTGCTTTTGCTGCACTTGGTACAGCAATCGGCTTTGCGATTTTAGGTGGTAAATTCTTAGAATCTTCTGCTCGTCAGCCTGAATTAGCAAGCAGCTTACAAACTAAAATGTTTATCGTTGCAGGTCTTTTAGATGCGATTGCAATGATTGCAGTAGGTATCTCTTTACTTTTCATCTTCGCAAACCCGTTCATTGATTTATTGAAATAAGTCGGATTTGTTTTAACCGTAGTTACTTTTATGTAACTTAGCCGACTTAAGGAGGGCGTTGTGAACTTAAATGCAACACTAATAGGCCAACTGATTGCATTCGCACTGTTTGTGTGGTTCTGTATGAAGTTTGTGTGGCCACCGCTTATCAAAGCGATTGAAACGCGTCAAGCTAACATTGCAGATGCGCTTGCAAGCGCTGAAAAAGCGAAACAAGAACAAGCGGATACTAAAGTTTTAGTTGAGCAAGAGCTCGCTAAAGCTCGTGAGGAAGCGCAACATATCATTGATTTAGCAACAAAACGTCGCAATGAAATTTTAGAATCTGTACAAGCAGAAGCTGAAGCAGAAAAAGCGAAAATTATTGAACAAGGTTATGCTGAAGTGGAAAACGAACGCAGACGTGTTCAAGAAGAGCTTCGTCAGAAAGTCGCTGCATTGGCAGTTGCGGGTGCAGAGAAAATTGTGGGTCGTTCTGTTGATGCAGCGGCAAACAATGACATCATTGATAAGCTAGTTGCAGAATTATAATTGAGGGGGGCAGATGTCACAATTAACAACAGTAGCTCGCCCCTATGCTAAAGCAGCTTTTGATTTTGCTTTAGAACAAGGTCAGTTAGATAAATGGCAGGAAATGTTACAGTTTTCTGCATTGGTTGCTGAAAATGAAGATGTACAACACTTTATTCATTCATCTTCTGCAGCCACTCAAATTGCCGATACGTTTATCGCAATTTGTGGTGATCAACTCGATCAATATGGGCAAAATTTCATTCGAGTTATGGCTGAGAATAAGCGTCTTTCGGCGTTACCTTCAGTTTTAGCTAGTTTTAATCAAATCCGTGCAGAATATGAATCAGTTAAAGATGTGTTTGTTACATCTGCAACACAATTAACCAAAGCACAGGAAGAGAAAATCGCTAAGGCGATGAAACAGAAGCTAAATAGTGAAGTGCGAATTACGGCGAATGTGGATGCTTCGTTAATTGCAGGTGTGATCATCCGTTATGATGATATTGTGATTGATGGTAGTAGCCGTGGTCAGTTAAATCGTTTGAGCCAAGAGTTGTGCTTGTAAGAGGAATAGAAAATGCAACTAAATTCTACAGAAATTAGTGAATTGATTAAAAAACGTATTGCACAGTTCAATGTGGTGAGTGAAGCACAAAGCACTGGTACAATCGTTTCAGTAAGCGACGGGGTTATTCGTATCCACGGGCTTGCTGATGTAATGCAAGGTGAAATGATTGCATTACCGGGTAATCGTTATGCGATTGCTCTTAACTTAGAAAGAGATTCAGTTGGTGCCGTGGTAATGGGTCCGTACGCAGATTTAGCGGAAGGTATGGAAGTTAAATGCACGGGGCGTATTTTAGAAGTGCCAGTAGGCCGTGGTTTATTAGGTCGTGTGGTAAATACCTTAGGTCAGCCAATTGATGGTAAAGGCGAAATCGAAAACGATGGCTTCTCGCCAATCGAAGTGATTGCGCCAGGCGTTATCGACCGTCAATCTGTTGATCAACCAGTTCAAACTGGTTATAAAGCGGTTGACTCAATGGTGCCAATCGGTCGTGGTCAGCGTGAGTTGATCATCGGTGACCGTCAAACTGGTAAAACGGCATTAGCAATCGATGCGATCATCAACCAACGTGATTCAGGTATTAAATGTATCTACGTGGCGATTGGTCAAAAAGCATCAACAATCTCTAACGTTGTGCGTAAATTAGAAGAGCACGGTGCGTTAGCGAACACTATTGTGGTTGTTGCTTCTGCATCTGAGTCTGCAGCATTACAATACCTTGCACCTTACGCAGGTTGTGCGATGGGTGAATACTTCCGTGATCGTGGTGAAGATGCGCTAATCGTTTATGATGATTTATCTAAGCAAGCAGTTGCTTACCGTCAAATTTCATTGTTATTACGTCGTCCACCAGGTCGTGAAGCGTATCCAGGTGATGTGTTCTACCTACACTCTCGCTTACTTGAACGTGCAGCGCGTGTAAATGCAGACTATGTTGAACGTTTCACTAACGGTGCAGTAAAAGGTCAAACAGGCTCATTAACCGCATTACCAATCATCGAAACCCAAGCAGGTGATGTTTCTGCATTCGTTCCAACCAACGTAATTTCGATTACTGATGGTCAGATCTTCTTAGAAACGAGTTTCTTTAATGCCGGTATTCGTCCAGCGGTAAACCCAGGTATTTCGGTTTCTCGTGTAGGTGGTTCTGCGCAAACTAAACTGGTTAAAAAATTAGCGGGTGGTATCCGTACTGCACTAGCTCAGTATCGTGAACTTGCTGCATTCGCGCAATTTGCATCTGATCTTGATGATGCAACACGTAAACAACTTTCACACGGTCAAAAAGTAACTGAATTACTTAAACAGAAACAATTTGAACCAATGTCGGTCGCGCAATTAGGTTTATCTCTTGCGGCTGCAGAATTTGGTTACTTAGATGATGTTGAAGTTGAACGTGTAGGTTCGTTTGAATCAAATCTTTTAGCTTATGCAAACAGCAATTATGCAGAGTTTATGAAAGATTTAAGTAAATCAGGCGATTTCAATGACACTATCAAAGCAAAATTGATCGAAATTTTAGATAGTTTCAAAAAGAATAGTGCTTGGTAATCTACTTTAGCGGAGAAAAAATATGGCAGGTGCTAAAGAGATAAGAACCAAAATTGCAAGTGTTCGTAATACACAGAAAATTACCAAAGCGATGGAAATGGTTGCGGCATCTAAAATGCGTAAAACGCAAGAAAGAATGTCTGCATCACGTCCTTATTCAGATGCCATTCGTAAGGTAATTAGCCATATTGCCAAAGGAAGTATTGATTATAAACATCCTTTTTTAACTGAGCGTGAAGTCAAAAAAGTTGGGCTTTTAGTAGTTTCAACGGATCGTGGCTTATGTGGTGGTTTAAACATCAATTTGTTTAAAACAGTTTTAAATGAATTAAAATCACGCAAAGATAAAGGAATTGATGCTCGCTTAGGGTTAGTTGGAAATAAAGCTGTATCATTTTTCCAATCAATGGGGCTTGATGTCAAAGCGCAAGTTACAGGCTTAGGCGATACCCCAGCAATGGAAGATTTAGTTGGTATTGTCAACGGTATGGTTGAGGCATATCGAAATGGTGAGGTGGATGAAGTTCATATCGTCTATAACCGTTTTGTCAATACAATGTCTCAAAAACCGACAATGCAGAAATTACTTCCATTGCCAGAACTTGAAAATGATGACTTGGACAGCAAAGGTTCGTGGGATTATCTCTATGAGCCAAATCCAAAAGTCTTGCTAGATAGCCTACTTGTACGCTATTTAGAATCTCAAGTTTACCAAGCGATCGTAGATAATCTCGCTTCTGAACAGGCGGCTCGAATGGTAGCGATGAAAGCAGCAACAGATAACGCAGGTAATTTAATTAATGAGTTACAGTTGGTGTATAACAAAGCTCGTCAAGCAAGTATTACGAATGAATTAAATGAAATTGTCGCGGGTGCCGCAGCAATTTAACATAGAATAGAGGAACGGTAATGGCAACGGGAAAAATTGTACAAATCATCGGTGCGGTAATCGATGTTGAGTTTCCACAAGATGCAGTACCAAAAGTTTATGATGCATTAAAAGTTGAATCAGGATTAACCCTTGAAGTTCAACAACAATTAGGCGGTGGCGTAGTACGCTGTATCGCTCTTGGTACATCTGATGGTTTAAAACGTGGCTTAAAAGTTGAAAATACGAACAAAGCGATTGAAGTGCCAGTTGGTACAAAAACACTTGGTCGTATTATGAACGTATTAGGTGAGCCAATTGACGAAGCGGGTCCTATCGGTGAAGAAGAGCGTTGGACGATTCACCGTGCAGCACCAAGCTACGAAGATCAAGCAAACAGTACAGAACTTTTAGAAACAGGGATCAAAGTTATCGACTTGATTGCACCGTTTGCTAAAGGGGGTAAAGTTGGCTTGTTCGGTGGTGCGGGCGTAGGTAAAACCGTAAATATGATGGAGTTAATCCGTAACATCGCAATCGAACACTCAGGTTACTCAGTGTTTGCGGGCGTTGGTGAGCGTACCCGTGAAGGTAACGACTTCTACCACGAGATGAAAGACTCTAACGTATTAGACAAAGTATCACTGGTTTATGGTCAGATGAATGAGCCACCGGGTAACCGTTTACGTGTGGCATTAACTGGCTTAACCATGGCAGAAAAATTCCGTGACGAAGGTCGTGACGTATTATTCTTCGTAGATAACATCTACCGTTATACCCTTGCAGGTACGGAAGTGTCAGCGTTATTAGGTCGTATGCCGTCTGCGGTAGGTTATCAACCAACCCTTGCAGAAGAGATGGGTGTGTTACAAGAGCGTATCACTTCAACCAAAACAGGTTCTATCACCTCTGTACAAGCGGTTTACGTTCCTGCGGATGACTTAACTGACCCATCTCCAGCAACAACCTTTGCTCACTTAGACTCAACGGTTGTATTAAGCCGTAACATCGCATCTTTAGGTATTTACCCTGCGATCGACCCGCTTGATTCAACATCACGTCAATTAGACCCACTCGTTGTTGGTCAAGAGCATTATGATGTTGCACGTGGCGTACAAAAAACGCTTCAACGTTACAAAGAGTTGAAAGATATTATCGCAATTCTTGGTATGGATGAGTTATCAGAAGATGACAAATTAGTGGTTGCTCGTGCGCGTAAAATTGAACGCTTCCTATCTCAGCCATTCTTTGTGGCAGAGGTATTCAACAGTACACCAGGCAAATATGTTCCATTAAAAGAAACCATCCGTGGCTTTAAAGGCATTTTAGCAGGCGAATACGACCATATTCCAGAACAAGCGTTCTATATGGCTGGTTCAATTGACGAAGTGGTTGAAAGAGCCAATAAGATGTAATTGTTCTTTGAACAAAGGAGAACAAAATGGCATCATTTGAACTCACTGTCGTAAGTGCAGAGCGTAAAATTTTTGAAGGTCAAGTCACGAGTGTTCGCGTTTCAGGGGTAGATGGGGAGTTAGGTGTCTATGCAGGACACACTCCACTATTAACAGCGATTAAACCAGGAATGGTTAAATTCACTTTGGAAGATAACAAAGAAGAATATATCTATGTTTCTGGCGGATTCCTTGAAGTACAACCAACGGTTGTTACTGTCCTTGCGGATGTAGCAATTCGTGGTGAAGAACTCGATGAACAACGTATTCTTGCCGCAAAACGCAAAGCAGAAGAAACAATGAGTAAGACAAATGAAGCAGATTTAACTGCTAAATTGTCCAGAGAAATTGCAAAACTGCGTGTTTACGAACTTACGAAAACAAAATTAGCGAATAGACGTTAATTCATAGTTAAAAACGCCTTAATATGTTCGGTATTAAGGCGTTTTGTTTTTTACAAGCAGTTAGATTTAGTCTCTTTTTTGTAAAAGGTATTTGTTATGGCAACAATGAAGGATATTGCCCGTATTGCTGGAGTCTCACTTTCCACCGTTTCTCACGTGGTAAATAATTCACGCTTTGTGAGTGAAGAGATTACACAGAAAGTCAAAAAGGTGATCGAAGAACTCAATTACCGTCCATCGTTAGTTGCACGTAGCCTTAAAATAAAGGAAACCAACACCATAGGAATGATTGTTACCACGAGTAATAATCCCTTTTTTGCAGAAGTAGTACATCACGTAGAGCGTTATTGTGAACGACACAACTATCATCTTATTTTGGTCAATACTGATGGTAACAGTCAAAATTTACAGAAACATTTAGAACGGCTATTACTTAAACAAGTCGATGGTTTATTGCTGATGTGTGCTGAACCGCAAGATTTTGATTTAAGTGTAATATCAGACTTAACTTTGCCTATGGTTGTAATCGACTGGTGGCAGCAACTATTAAATGCCGATATTATTCATGAAAATTCAGAATTAGGTGGTTATCTTGCTACAAATGCATTAATTGAAGCTGGTTATACCGATATTGCAGTTATCACTGGCGAACTCACCAAACCTTTAGCCGCAAATCGATTAGCTGGCTACAAGCGATCGCTTTTAGAGAAAAATTTGCCAATCCACCCTGAATGGATTATTGAGAGCCATTTCCATTATGATGGAGGTGTAGAAGCAATGAATCAGCTACTGGCGTTAAATCATCTCCCAAAAGCCGTATTTGCAATGAGCGACAGCATCGCTATCGGTGCATATCAAGCCATTTACCGTGCAGGTTTACGCATTCCGCAAGATATCGCCCTGATTGGCTACGATAATATCGAGTTGGCTCAATATCTCTATCCTCCCCTTTCTACCATTCATCAGCCCAAAGCACGCTTGGCGAAAGCGGCGGTAGAAAAATTAATTCAGCGGATTCATCAGCCTGAAACGGCGATTGAAACGATCAAATTAACGCCTGAATTAGTCGTACGAGACTCTTTCTAACAATTTTTTGAAGCACTTCACATTTTTAATATAACTTAATTGCCTTTTGGTTATTTTTTATCTATTGTTTTGCTATCGAAACGTTTCGATGATTTTAAAAGGCGGTGTGCGATGAAAAAGACAACAATTTTAAATGCTCAACTTTCTCATTTGATTGCAACAATGGGGCATACAGACGGGTTAACCATTTGCGATGCTGGCTTGCCGATTCCGACCGAGCAGCATTGCGTTGATCTTGCTCTCACGAAAGGCGTGCCTGATTTTCTAACGACCTTACAAGCGGTGTTAAGTGAGCTGTTTGTTGAAAAAATCGTATTAGCCGAAGAGATCAAAACTATTAATCCACAGGTTGAACAGCAGTTGCTCGCCATTATTCAGCAAACGGCTGAACAGCAACAAAATAGCATTGAGATTGTTTATCTCCCCCACAGCGAATTTAAGCAACAGAGCAACCAAGCAAAAGGCGTGGTGCGAACAGGCGAATGTAGCCCTTATGCAAATGTGATTCTCTATTCTGGCGTTCCGTTTTAGGTGAAATAATGAAAACCTTACTTGATATTCGCGGTATAGATAAAGCTTTCCCCGGTGTGCAAGCCTTGAAAAATGCTTGTTTGAAAGTTTATGCGGGTAGAGCGATGGCGTTAATGGGGGAAAATGGGGCAGGCAAATCGACCTTAATGAAAATTCTAACAGGCATTTATCAGCGAGATGCAGGCACGATTGAATATCTCGGCAAAGCGGTAAAATTTGCCAACCCCAAGGCTTCGCAAGAGGCTGGCTTGAGCATTATTCACCAAGAGCTAAATATCTTGGGGAATTTGTCGATTGCGGAAAATATCTTTTTGGGGCGTGAATTTACTAATGCGTGGGGTGGCATTGACTGGCGTAAAATGTATGCGGAATCCGACCGCTTGTTAGCTCGTCTTGGTGTTCGCCATTCGAGTAAACTGCCTGCCAGTGAGCTTTCGATTGGTGAACGGCAAATGGTTGAAATTGCGAAAGCCTTGAGTTTTGAATCGCAGGTCATCGTGATGGATGAGCCAACCGACGCACTTACCGATACAGAAACCGAAGCTCTGTTTGCCGTGATCCGTGAGCTCAAAGCCGAAGGGCGTGGCATTGTCTATATTTCCCACCGTATTAAAGAAATTTTCCAAATTTGTGATGATGTAACCGTGTTGCGTGATGGGCAATTTATCGGTGAAAAAGCGGTGGCAGATTTAACCGAAGATGAACTGATTGAAATGATGGTTGGTCGGAAATTGGAAGAGCAATATCCGCATATCGACACGGCTCAAGGCGATGTTTGCCTTGAAGTGAATCATTTATCAGGCAGTGGCGTACAGCAAGTCTCTTTTAACTTGAAAAAAGGTGAAATTCTTGGGGTGTCGGGCCTAATGGGGGCAGGGCGAACGGAATTGATGAAAGTGCTTTATGGTGCTTTGCCAAGAACGTCTGGCGAAGTTAAGTTAAACGGCAAGCCGATTCATAACCATACAGCACAGCAAGGCTTGGACAACGGCATTGTCTATATTTCCGAAGATCGTAAAGGCGATGGTTTAGTGCTGGGAATGTCGGTAAAAGAGAATATGTCGCTCACCGCTTTAGAACATCTCTCCCACTATGGACGAATCGACAAAATTCGAGAGCAAATGGTGGTCAACGATTTTATCGAGCTGTTCAATATCAAAACGCCGAATGCCGATAAAGTGATTGGTGAATTGTCGGGCGGTAATCAACAAAAAGTCGCGATAGCCAAAGGCTTAATGACTCGCCCAACAGTATTGATTTTAGATGAACCAACTCGTGGCGTTGATGTGGGGGCAAAAAAAGAGATTTATCAACTTATCAATAAATTTAAAGCCGAAGGGTTGAGCATTATTTTGGTGTCGTCCGATATGCCTGAAGTGTTGGGAATGTCTGATCGCATTTTAGTGATGCGAGAGGGGCAAATTAGCGGTGAGTTTTCTCGTCAAGAAGCCACACAAGAGAAGTTATTAGCGGCTGCCATTGGCAAAACAAGCGGTTAGATTTAAGAGGAAATTTGCAAATGAATAAATCATTTAACTTAACCAAATTTTTAATCGATCAACGTTCAATTATTGCGTTGATAGTGTTGATTGTGGTGGTCTCATTTTTAAATCCCGATTTTTTTACCGCCGATAACCTGCTCAATATTCTGCGTCAAACGTCGGTGAATGCGATTATTGCCATTGGAATGACCTTTGTGATTTTAATTGCTGGCATTGATTTGTCGGTCGGCTCGGTATTGGCTCTCACGGGGGCAGTGGCGGCAACATTGATTGGAATGGATCTGCCTGTGTATCTAGTGGTTCCGCTGGTGTTGATCTTCGGCGGACTGATCGGTTTGATGAATGGTTCGTTGGTGGCTTTCGGCAAAGTTCAGGCTTTTATGGCAACGTTGATTATGATGTTGTTATTACGTGGCGTAACGATGATTTATATGGGCGGTCGCCCGATTAGTACGGGATTTTCTGAAAGTGCTGATGCCTTTGCGGAAATCGGTACGGGAATTTGGCTCGGTATTCCTGTGCCAGTGTGGTTGATGTTCAGCTTATTTGCATTAGGCTGGTTTATTCTCACCCAAACTCGAATCGGTCGTTACATTTATGCTTTAGGCGGCAATGAATCAGCAACGGCGTTGTCAGGCATTAATGTAAACAAAGTGAAGCTGTTCGTGTTTGCGGTCAGTGGCGTTTTAGCCGCACTCGCAGGGTTGATTGTGACTTCTCGTTTAGGTTCAGCTCAACCAACCGCAGGAACAGGCTACGAGCTAGACGCTATCGCCGCCGTTGTCGTGGGTGGAACCAGCTTAATGGGCGGCAAAGGGCGAATTATCGGCACGTTAATTGGTGCTTTGATTATCGGTTTCTTGAGTAATGCCTTGAATTTATTAGACATTGACTCTTACTATCAGCTAGTGGCAAAAGCACTGGTGATTTTAGCAGCGGTTATCTTAGATAACTTTATTGGTCGTAAAAAAGTGTAGTAGTTCTTTCTCAACATTCTTCATCACATAGGAGACTCTTATGAAAAAATTAACGTCGTTAGCAATTGCGTTAGGTTTGGCATTTAGCACATCAGCAATGGCAAAAGAGACGATTGCACTGGCAATCTCAACATTAGATAACCCGTTTTTCGTGACCTTAAAAGAGGGAGCGGAGCAAAAAGCAAAAGAATTGGGTTATAACTTGGTGGTATTGGATTCACAAAACGATCCTGCCAAAGAGCTTTCTAATGTGGAAGATGTGACGGTGCGTGGTGCAAAAGTACTGCTGATCAACCCAACGGATTCAGAAGCGGTTGGTACAGCTGTTGCAGTTGCAAATAAGAAAAACATTCCTGTCATCACTTTAGACCGTGGTGCAAATAAAGGCACTGTTGTCAGCCATATTGCATCAGACAACGTCGCTGGCGGTAAAATGGCTGGGGATTTTATTGCGGAAAAAGTGGGTAAAAATGCCAAAGTGATTCAATTAGAAGGCATTGCAGGAACGTCCGCTGCCCGTGAGCGCGGCGAAGGTTTCAAACAAGCGGTGGAAGCAAATCAATTTGAATTACTTGCTAGCCAACCTGCTGATTTTGACCGTACCAAAGGCTTAAACGTTATGGAAAATCTACTTGCCAGCCACGGTTCAGCTAAAGCAGTATTTGCTCAAAACGATGAAATGGCATTAGGGGCATTGCGTGCAATTAAAGCCTCAGGCAAAAATATCTTGGTAGTCGGCTTTGATGGTACCGATGATGCTGTGAAAGCGGTCAATGGCGGACAACTTGCCGCAACCATTGCACAACAACCAGAAAAAATCGGTGAATTAGGTGTGGAAATTGCAGATAAAGTGCTTAAAGGCGAAAAAGTTGATGCACAAATTCCTGTGCCGTTAAAAGTGATTACAAAATAATGTTAAACAAGCGGTCGTTTTTTGCAAAAAATTTGCAAAAACTAACCGCTTGTTTTTTTATAGGTGGTAAAGATGAAAAAACTTTGTGTACTTGGCAGTATCAATGTCGATCACGTGATTCGAGTTCCTTATTTTCCAAAAGCAGGCGAAACATTAAGTGGCTATGGCTATCAAATCGCCTATGGCGGTAAAGGGGCGAATCAAGCGGTAGCAGCGGCACGTGCGGGAGCGAATGTTTCTTTTATTGGGGTAATAGGGGCGGATCAAATCGGTCAAACAATGAAACAAGCCTTTGAGCAAGACGGGATTGATACATCAGCGATCAGCACAATTCCTAATCAATCAACAGGTTTGGCGATGATTCAGGTGGCAGATTCAGGGGAAAACAGCATTGTGATTTCCGCAGGAGCTAATGCGGATTTGTCGGAAGCGTTGGTTGAACAGCATAAAGCCTATATCGAACAAGCAGATATTTTGCTAATGCAGTTGGAAAGCCCGTTACAAGCGGTCACTTTAGCCACAAAATTAGCAAAAGCAGCAGGGGTAAAAGTTGTGCTAAATCCCGCACCGGCTCAAACCTTGCCCGAAACCTTGCTATCACAAATAGACATTATCACCCCAAATGAAACCGAAGCGGAAATTCTCACGGGTATTAAAGTCACTGACGAGCAAAGTGCCGCATTGGCAGCAAACCATTTTCATCAGCTTGGAATCAGTACGGTGTTAATTACCTTAGGTTCAAAAGGCGTCTATTACAGCGAGCAAGGGCAGGGGGAAATTATTCAAGGCTTTAGAGTCGAAGCAGTAGATACTACTGCAGCAGGTGATACCTTTAATGGTGCTTTTGTTACAGCCTTATTGGAAGGAAAATCCGCTTTTGATGCTATTCGCTTTGCTCACGCGGCTGCAGCGATTTCGGTAACGAGAATGGGAGCGCAGACGGCGATTCCTAAAAGGTCTGAAATTGAAGAATTTTTGTCATGTGGATTGTAAATATTGAATTTATACTCCGCTCTTTACAAAGTTTTGCGAGTAAAGTCACATTTTTAAACAGTAAATAGTTTTATCCTTATCTTATTCTTAAAAGGAAAAGGAGAAAAACTATGTTTAAACAACTTCAACAGGTTGGTAAAGCATTTATGCTTCCGATCGCAATATTACCTGCGGCAGGTTTGTTATTGGGGATAGGCGGTGCGTTGTCAAACAAAGCAACGGTGCAAGCTTATCCAATGTTGGATAATCCAACGTTGCAAGGTATCTTTCAAATTATGGCGGCAGCCGGAAGTGTGGTATTTGCCAATCTTGCGTTGTTGCTCTGTATCGGTTTGGGGATTGGTTTAGCCAAGCGAGATAAAGGCGTGGCGGCACTAGCTGCTGTAGTTGGTTATTTGATTATGACCGGGACGATTGCGGCATTAATCCCTATTTTCTCGCCAGAAACCAAAGGTATTGATACTGGGGTGATTGGTTCATTAGTGATGGGGTTGATCACGGTTAAACTGCACAATAAATATCATAATATTCAATTGCCACAGATTTTAGGGTTCTTTGGCGGTTCACGTTTTGTGCCAATTGTAACGGCATTTGCGGCAATCTTTGTTGGTGCCGTATTCTTTTTAATTTGGCCGACCTTCCAAAATTGGTTGGTTTCAGCCGGTGAAGGTATATCTTCAATGGGTGAAATCGGCACATTCTTCTACGGTTTCTTAATGCGTTTGAGTGGCGCTGTGGGTTTACACCATATGATTTATCCGCTTTTCTGGTATACAGAATTGGGGGGAACGGAAGTTGTGAATGGTGAAACCATTATTGGTGCGCAAAAAATCTTTTTTGCACAATTAGCCGATCCGAATCATCAAGGATTATTTACTGAGGGAACTCGTTTCTTTGCTGGTCGTTTTGATACGATGATGTTTGGCTTACCAGCAGCCTGTTTGGCAATGTATCATGCAGCACCGAAAGATCGCCGTAAAGCAATAGGTGGTTTGTTCCTTGGCGCTGCATTGACTTCGTTTATTACGGGTATCACTGAACCGATTGAATTTATGTTCTTATTCGTTGCACCGTGGCTCTATGTATTCCATGCCTTCTTAGACGGTGTGTCATTCTATATTGCTGATTTCCTTAATGTGTCTATTGGTAATACTTTCTCTGGTGGTTTCATTGATTTCTTATTATTCGGTATCCTACAAGGCAATGAAAATACGCATTGGATCCGTGTAGTATTCGTTGGCATACCGTGGGCGATGCTCTACTATTTCTCTTTCTTGTTCTTAATCCGCAAGTTTAATGTAATGACACCAGGACGGGGGGACGATCAAGAAGAAGTGGTAGAACAACAAACAACATCATTAACCGAAAATGCACATAAAATTATTGAAGCGTTAGGTTCTGCAAGCAATATTGAAATCGTTGATGCATGTATCACCCGATTGCGTGTGGCGGTTAAAGCGGTGAAAGAAGTCAATAAATCACAATTAAAAGCATTAGGTGCCATTGATGTGTTAGAAGTTGGTGGCGGTGTTCAAGCCGTTTTTGGTGCTAAAGCAGTACTGTATAAAAGTGAGATAAATCAGATTTTAGGAAAAGAAGACTAAAACTGATACAAGATAATCAAAAGTGGTTTCTGAAATAGACAATTTGATTTAAAAATTAGCAAGCGGAAAGATTTTTCAAATTTTTTACAAAAAACACTTGCACGTATTTCTAAAATCTCTATAATGCGCACCACACAACGACGCACTGTTGTGAAGCAGTTAAGATTACAGTGCGTCGTTCTTTTT
>NZ_PTPX01000019.1 GCF_003260095.1 Glaesserella australis | reverse complement strand
TCTTTACCGTTAATACCTGGTTTACCGTTCTGAACCGTAATATTAGCTGATGCACCATCTTTACCATTTAATCCAATGGTACCATTCGCGCCATCTAAACCGATTTTGCCATTTTGTCCGTCTTTACCACCGATTGTTAGCTTATTATTTAAGGCAAATGTCACATTATTTTTCTCTTTTGTGATAACAATATTGCCATCTTTATTCGCTAAATCTACTGTTGCATTCGGTGCTACATTCGTACTATTTTTACCTTCATTGATCGTTAAATTCCAACCTGCTGATGCAGTTTTGTTCACTGCATCTAACTGGTTTTTATTTACCGCATCTGTACCATTAACGCCAGGCGCTACATTTTTAATCGTATTGTTGCTATTGTTTAGCCCGTCTTTAGTAATACTTACTGTACCATTAGTACCACCTGTAATAGACACACCATCATTGCTGATAGTTGTATTACCTGTTGTCACTGTGGTGAAGTTTGGTGTCATGCTAGTTGCAATACTAATTTTCTTACCTGTTTGAGTAATATTAATATTCTTACCACCATCAATAGTCACCGTATCGCCCATTGCGACTTTCTCAACTGTCGGAGTACCCGTAGTATTACCTGATGTAGTTAAGTTCCAACCTTTTGCAACTTGATTACTAATATTCGTCACATTTTGGTTAGTTGCATATAACTGGCTACCATTTACCGCATCTTTACTGCTATCTGAAATTGTGCCGTTTTCTACATTGGTAATTTTCTTATTACCTGCATCAATGCCTGATGTAGTGATGTTCGGACCATTTGTGATTTTTAAGCCATCATTATTAACAACAGTGCCACCAATAGTAACTGAACCACCATTTGTTAAATTTAAGGTGTTATTTAATGTAACAACATAATCGTTACCGCCAGTACTATTTTTAGTCGCATTAAGTTTCACATCTACATTACTATTACCCGCAGATGCTGATTCTTCTTTTTTCAGCTGAGTTTTAGTTTCTTCACTTAATGCAACTGTGTAACTTGTTTCATTTTGAGCATTTGTGGTAGATGTAACATTAATACCATTACCTTCGGTAACTTTAGTATTATTTGCATGAACGGTATATACTATATGCCCATCTGCTGATGTTGTATTTTCAACACGAGTATTCGTTCCCGCTTTAACTTCTGTTTTTGCAGCTTGAATGGCTTCATGAATAGTTTCTTTGCCTGTGCCGCCGATATTGCTAAATGTAATGTTGCCATTAGCATCAACTTGTGCATTGCCACCAAAATTTTGAACAACACTCTTCGCTACATTACCAATAATATTATTCGTTGCGTAAAGCTGAGAACCATTAATTGCATCAGTAGAAGAACTTGAGATGTTACCCGCAGCAACATTTACGATTTGACGTTTGATACTGTCTGAACCAACAGATACAACGCTTGAAGGGGTCGAACCACTAAATCCGCCATAAGTGATCCCATTTACCGTTGCGCTATTTTCTTGAGTCGCATTACGAGTTACTGAATTTGAACCTATTGCTACGGCATTTTCATGAGAAGCTACCGCTTTAGCACCAATTGCAGATGCATTTTTTGCCGTTACACTTGAATTAAAACCAATAGCGGTTGAATTTTCTGCATTTTTTGCGATATTTGATGTTTCACCAATCGCAACACTGCCACTTGCATTTTGTCCGACAGATGCTTCAGAACCAATAGCAACGGTTTTATCCGTTCCTTACCACAGACGATGTACCAATACTAATAGAACGCTCAGCAGTTGCTACGTTTGCATAAGAACCCATTGCAATGGAGTTATTGCCATAAGAACGCGCTTCTCGACCAATTGCCATAGAGTTTTCTTGAGTAGCATGAGCTGCTCCACCAATAGCAACAGATACACAACCAAACGCTTTAGCTTCTTGACCTAAAGCAAGTGCGGATACGTTTGTTGCAGAAGCTTTTGTACCTAATGCAAATGCACCTTCTTTAGTCGCATTTGCGTTTGTACCTAAAGCAACCGTGTTATTTGCTGTTGCATCAGCTTCTGTACCCAAAGCAAAAGAATCTACACCTGTCGACGTTGTATTTGTACCAAAAGCAATACTTCTTGTTTGATTTGCTGTCGCATTTGTTCCTAAAGCAAAAGAGTCAACGCCTGTTGCATTGGTTGTTGTACCTAATGCAAAAGCTCGCTCTTGTGATGCTCTAGCTTTTGTCCCCATTGCAAATGAACTTTGAGCAGCAGCTGTAGTATTAGGAGTCAACACATCCGCATTCAAAAAAGAATCTCGAGTTGTATTAAATAAACCAGTTTGCGCATCTGAACCTAATGCAAAAGAATCGTTACCGTTAGTTTTTGCAGAAGTACCAATAGCAAAAGAACGATCGCCATTCGACTGGGTATTATTCATCCCATCATATTTTGTTCTTAATGCTTCATTACCTTGAGTGCCGTCTAGATTTACATGGTCTGCACTACCTAATGCAAAAGATTGTTTACCTTTCGCTGTTGCAGAAGAGCCCATTGCCACACTTGAACGCCCATCAGCCCATGCAGCAGAACCCATCGCCATCGCAAAATCACTTGTCGCTGCTGATTGACGCATCATCGCTAAAGAGTTAAAACCATTTGCAAGAGAAGCAGTACCAATTGCCACAGAACCGATATTGCCTGTTTTAGCCATAGGACCGATAGCAACAGACAAAGCACCTAAAGTTCTAGAATAATCACCTATTGCCACACTACTTGCTACACCAGTAACACTCACAGCATTTGCACTTCGACCTATAGCAATACCTTCTGACCAAATTGACTCAGAAAATCTATTACCGTTACCTTCAATATTTGCTCTATCTGAATAAGATTTAGAACCAGGGTTGTAATAGTTATAAGCATATACATCAGTATTAATGCCTGTTCCTTTTGAAACACTGGAAGTGTCATCAGTATAAGCATAGCCATTAGTAGCAGTCGTATTAATCGCAATAGCTGCATCCGCTTTAGGCACAAATGTTGAAAGCACTAATAATGACAGTGCGGTTAACTTTATACCGCCACGACCAAAGCCTTGATCGCTAGAAACAGATACTGAATCTCTTTCATCTGCCTGAGCGGTCACTTTTCCTCTATTTTTTGCTAATTCAGAAACAACGGTAAACGTCTGCGTTGCGTGATTCCAAATTACCTTAAATATTTTATTCATAGAAAAACCCTTAAAATAAAATAGACTTACTCACCACAATTTCACCAGTAGAAATTGTGAAAAAAATGAAAACCCATTACAGATTTTCATATAAAAAATATATACAACTATATGTAGGTGCTAATTTTAGATGTAATTTAATTTAAATGGCATCACTAATTACACACACTTACAACAGATTACAAGATTTACACATATTTCGCAAGATTTTTGTTTACAAAGAGATGAAAACTGATCGCCAACTGATCGCTTAATGATCAATTATGTAGTATGGAAAGTTTGATCTAGCGCAACTTTTGTCTTTTTTCGTCTTTTACAAGGGTTTTCTAGCCCGTTAGTTTTAATTATTTTAATAATTAAAATAAACCCCTTAAAAATTAAAAAACACCTTTAAAAACATAGTGTTACATATTTTATTTTTTAAATAAATTAAATAAACACTCTAATCCATCAATCATATTTTCTTTATTTATTAAAAAATATTCAAACGTGTTAATCAAATACTAAATAAAGTATTTATAACTTATATAAGATTATATTACATTAGGATATTAATGAGAAAACAACTTTTGCTAGTTTAATATACTGAATACGCTTTAAAAGTTAGATTAACATAACCGACTTACACAACACTTACATTATATTTACATAAATTACTTTCTCTTCAAGGGGTAAGTACTCTTTTACGGTATTATGTCGCAATTGCACAAAGACATCGTAGGGGAGAGGTTTATCCCCGTCCGTTAAAATTAGGGCGTGATAAATGAGCAAGATTATGTAGTGACTGATTAAAATTCAAAACGCCATAGAGATGGGGTTTATCCCTTCCCGTTATATTATGTCGGGAAAGAATAAACCCCATACGTTGGATTGGTGTGACTGCGACATAGCATCAAATTATTTTGCAAATCTCACCGCTTGTATTTGGCACAAGTCAAACGCTTGTGCCATTCAAAAAGGATTAATTAATGGCGGAAATGGCGCATACCCGTTAAAACCATTGCCATACCGTGTTCGTTAGCGGCATCAATCACTTCTTGATCTCGCATAGAGCCGCCTGGGTGAATCACGCAAGTAATGCCCACTTTAGCGGCAGCGTCAATGCCATCACGGAATGGGAAGAAGGCGTCCGATGCCATTACACAACCTGCGACTTGCAAGCCTTCGTCCTCGGCTTTAATCCCTGCGATTTTCGCTGAATAAACACGGCTCATCTGCCCTGCTCCAATACCGATTGTCTGTTTGTTTTTAGCATAAACAATCGCATTTGATTTCACATATTTTGCTACTTTCCAGCAGAATAACAGATCTTCTAACTCTTCTTTAGTTGGCTTACGTTCAGAGACAAATTGTAGATCTTCAATATCAACATGACCTTGGTCTGCATCTTGCACTAATAAGCCGCCATTTACCCGCTTGTAGTCTAAACGTGATTGTGCTTGGCTAAACTCACCGCATTCTAACACTCGCACATTTTTCTTCTTCGTTAAGGCCTCTTTTGCAGTATCCGATACTTTAGGCGCAATGATGACTTCGACAAATTGACGTTCTGCAATGGTTTGTGCGGTTTCGCCGTCTAATTCACGGTTAAACGCAATAATGCCACCAAAAGCAGACGTTGGGTCAGTTTGGTAAGCTCGGTTATAGGCTTCTAAAATATCCTTACCTAAAGCTACGCCACAAGGATTGGCGTGTTTAACAATCACACAAGCTGGCTCGGCAAATTCTTTGACACACTCAAGGGCTGCGTCGGTATCAGCAATATTGTTGTAAGAAAGGGCTTTGCCTTGTAGCTGAATAGCGGTTGCAACAGATGCTTCTTTTAATTCATTTTCAACATAGAAGGCAGCATTTTGGTGGCTGTTTTCGCCATAACGCATTGTCTGCTTGCGGGTGAAATTAAGATTTAATGTGCGTGGGAATTGACCGCAAGGCTGGGTGATATCTTCTTCCTCTGCGCCTTGATAAGGAGGTACTTTTTGTCCAAAATAGTTAGCAATCATTGAATCATACTGAGCGGTATGTTCAAAGGCTTTAATTGCAAGATTGAAACGGGTCTCTAAGGTTAAGGCATTTTGGTGTTGATCCATTTCCGCTAAAATAGCGTCAAAATCACTATTATTGACAACAATGGCGACATCTTTATGGTTTTTCGCTGCAGAACGCACCATCGTTGGTCCGCCAATATCAATATTTTCTACGGCATCTTCTAAGGTACAGTTCGGTTTTGCAACTGTTGCTGCAAAAGGATAGAGATTCACCACAACCATATCAATAGGTTCAATACCGTGTTGATTCATCACATCATCATCTGTACCACGGCGACCTAAAATTCCACCATGAACTTTCGGGTGTAAGGTTTTGACACGTCCGTCCATCATTTCAGGAAATCCGGTGTAATCCGAGACTTCCGTCACAGCTAAACCACTGTCAGCAAGTAATTTTGCTGTTCCGCCAGTTGAAAGCAGTTTTACCCCACGTTTTGCTAAGCCTTGGGCAAATTCGACAATGCCTGTTTTGTCAGACACACTTAATAATGCTTGTTGGATTGGACGATGAGTCATTTGGGTTCCTTTGGGTTATTTCAATTAAAAAGTAGGGACGCCACGCTGGCGTCCGTTGAATATCATTTTGGCGTAAAGGCTAAATTGAGCGGACGCCAGCGTGGCGTCCCTACAATTACGATGCAAATTATAACGCAAACGTTTGCGTAAATCCATTATTTACAAAACCTTAAGCTTTAACTTTTGCGAAAAAGTTGTTTTCAAAGTAAAATGAACGAACGTTCAGTAACCTTAATTTATCTCTTTTTATGTTTGATCAAGATCTCCCTCACAATGAGATCGCTATTCGTATTTTGAATGCAACGGATAGATTGATGGCAAGAGAAGGTGTACAAAATCTTTCAACCCATAAAATTGCGAAAGAAGCTGGAGTATCAGTGGGGACGATTTATCTCTATTTTAAAGATAAAGATACCTTACTTCATCAGCTGGTTTTGTACCTGTTTAACACTTTTCATTCGTCTGTGGTGCAAAAATATGATCCGAACTTACCGCTATTTGAGCAGTATCAAGCCCTTTGGTATGCAACTTGGCAATTTATGCAGAACAATCCTGACGTGGTGAAAAATATGCACCAATATGAGGCATTGCCACAATTTCAATCTACAATGAAAAGCTGTTTGAATATCAAAGAATTGCCTTGGAATATCTTTGTCGAACAAGGACAGTTGCAAAAAATGATCATAAACCTACCGCCTACTGTGTTGTATGCAATCAGTATGAAAACGGCATGGGAGTTAATGTATCAGCAGCTCATGTTATAACAATCTTACGATCAAGTGATTATTGATGAAGTCATTCTTCGCACTTGGCGGGCGATTACTATTTAACCAAAGTTAATTTTATATTACGGAGAAACTATGACAACTGAAACTCAGAAGCCAGGAAAAGGCAGAAAGTTTGCTATTGTACTGACATTGTTGATCGTTCTGCTCGCTTTTGGCGGTGTAGTTGGTATGCAACAGTTCATTTCAATGAAAAAAGCAGAAGCGGCAGCTAATATGCCAGAATCTGTCAGCCAAGTCACTGCAATGACAGTGAAAGGTCAAGAATGGACACCGGTGATTACCGCGGTTGGTTCTATTCGTCCAAACCAAGGGGCGATGATCAGCGCACAAGCCGCTGGTACTGTTACCAAAGTACTGGTGAAATCAGGTGATCGAGTACAAAAAGGTCAGCTTTTACTCGAAATTGATAGTGCTGCTGAACGCGCTAGCTTAAAAGCAACGGAAGCACAACTTCCTGCAGCACAAGCTAACTACAACCGTTATCGTAACCTTGTTGCTTCAAATAGCGCATCTAAAGCAGAATTAGATAATGCTAAAGCGACTTATGATCAACTGGTCGCAACAATTGAATCAACAAAATCACAAATCGAACGTCGCCAAATCTATGCACCATTTGATGGGATTGCTGGTATTGTGAATGTGAATGTAGGTCAATATGTTACGGCTGGCACTGAAATTGTACGTGTCGAAGATCAAAGCGCGATGAAAATTCGTTTTACTCTTCCACAAACTAATCTTGAAGATATTTTCGTTGGTCAACGTGTAACTGCAACCATTGATGCGCTACCTGCACGTACTTTCCCTGCAAAAATTACCGCTATTGATCCAGCAGTCGATACGGCTACAGGTCTAATTAATCTTGAAGCAGTGGTGACAGAAGGTCAAGATAAGCTACTTTCAGGTATGTTTGCTCGTTTAAACGTTGCATTACCAACCTTACGTGATCAAATCGTAGTACCACAAATTGCAGTCACTTATACCATGTATGGCGAAACAGTTTATGTACTTCAACCACTTGCTGATGAAGATAAAGCGAAAGTTGGCAAAATGGCTGAGATGAATCCAACACTAGATGTCAATAAAATCTATCGTGCAAAACAAGTTGAAGTGACTACGGCTGAACGCAGTGGCGTATATTCTCACTTAAGCAAAGGTCTAAAGGCAGGTGATATGATTGTCACTGGTGGTTTACAACGTTTAAAAAATAATGCGTTGATTCAAATTTCAGATCAACCAGCCGTTGGCGTTATGGCTCCTGCAACCAAAACCAAACTGTAATGGGGTAAGCTGTGAAATTTACCGACATTTTTATTAAACGCCCTGTCCTTGCGATCTGTATCAGCCTATTGATTACCATCTTAGGCTTACAGTCTATTAGCAAGTTACAAGTGCGTGAATATCCTGAAATGACGATCTCTATCGTGACCGTCAGCGTAAACTACGCAGGTGCTGATGCGAGCTTAATGCAAGCGTTAGTAACATCGCAAATTGAAGAAGCGGTGGCACAAGCCGATAATATTGACTATATGACTTCATCAAGCTCGCCAAGTACCACTACGGTCACCGCAAAAATGAAGTTAAATACTAATCCACAAGAAGCATTATCGGATATTTCATCAAAAGTAAATGCGATTCGTGGTAACTTACCAAGTGGTATTGATGACCCTGCAATCAGCGTGTCATCAGGCTCAAACGATGCCTTTATGTATATTCGTTTTACTTCTGATGATCTTTCATCACCACAGGTAACAGACTATCTAAACCGTGTTGTTAAACCGCAATTCTTTACAGTAAACGGTGTTTCAAGTGTGAATATCTTTGGTGGTTCAACCTTTGGTTTACGTATTTGGTTAGATCCTGACAAAATGGCAGGACACAATCTCTCAGGGGCTAGTGTTTTATCAGCATTAAGTGCAAATAACCTT
This sequence comes from Glaesserella australis, assembly GCF_003260095.1. Lineage (GTDB taxonomy): Bacteria > Pseudomonadota > Gammaproteobacteria > Enterobacterales > Pasteurellaceae > Glaesserella > Glaesserella australis. The sequence goes on along the minus strand of NZ_PTPX01000019.1, from coordinate 82,109 downwards.
TCTACTGCCGCAGGAAGTGCCAACGGTTATTACACAGTGTACAAAAACAAAGTGTTATCTACCACACCTTCTGTAGAAGAGTTGGAAAATATTACGGTTTCAACCACATCCGCAGGTTTGCAAATCAAATTAAAAGATATTGCAACCGTAGAATTAGAGAAATCGTCTGATACAGCACGTGCAACCGCAAACGGTCAAGATGCGGTGGTAATGGCGGTAGAATCTGCCGCAACTGCAAATAAATTGACTGTGGCGAAAAATATCTACCCATTATTTGCACAAATTGAGAAGAATCTACCCGCTTCCATCAAAGGTGAAATTCTTTACGACAGCACCATTGCGATCAACAGCTCAATTACCGAAGTAATTAAAACCATTGGTGAAGCAACTATCATCGTACTTATCGTAATTATCCTTTTCTTAGGTTCATTACGGGCGATGATTATCCCAGTTATCACCATTCCAATTTCGTTAATTGGTGTCTTGTTCCTATTACAGATGCTCGGGTTCTCGATTAACTTGCTTACCCTACTTGGCTTGATCTTAGCGATCGGCTTGGTGGTGGACGATGCTATCGTCGTACTTGAAAACGTTGAGCGTCATGTTAAAGAAGGGAAAAATCCGTTTGATGCGGCAATTATTGGTACACGTGAAATCGCTTTACCCGTGATTTCAATGACCATTACCTTAGCAGCGGTATATTCACCGATGGCATTAATGGAAGGGATCACAGGTTCTCTCTTTAAAGAATTTGCGCTTACCCTTGCAGGTGCGGTCTTTATTTCTGGTATTGCAGCATTAACGCTTTCACCAATGATGTCTAGCCGTGTGCTAAAAGAACATAAAGAAGGTGAAGAAGGACGTTTAGTTAAGTGTATTCACGGCATGTTAGATAAAATGACAAGCTGTTACCAAAATATGCTAGCAGGCGTTATGGCGGTACGGGGCTTTATGCTGTTCTTTGCGGTACTTATTTTTGCAAGCTTACCATTCTTATTTACGTCATTATCAAGCGAAGTTGCACCATCAGAAGACCGTGGTGTTGTGGTTGCCTTTGGTTCAGGTCCATCAAATACCAACTTAGACTATACCCAAGAAACCATGAAGCCGTTTAACGACAAAGTGGTTCAAATCCCCGAAGTGCAAGGTATGATGTCGATAGCAGGCTTTAGTGGTACAAACAGCTCTCTTTCCATTATCTCGTTAAAAGATTGGTCTGAACGTACCAAATCACAATTTGAAGTCAAAGATATTGTGGCAGGTATGGCAAAAGATGTGGTTGGAATGGACATCAATGCCGTGGCGTTCCCTGAAATTCAAACAGGTGAAAGCGGATTGCCATTCTCATTGGTGATTACTACTGCCGATAGCTACGAAAAATTAGCTGAAGTTGCAGGTGAATTTTTAGCCAAAGCACAAAAATCAGGACAGTTCTTCTTCGCAAATTTAGATCTCAAATTCAACACGGCGACCATGAAAATGAAGTTTGACCGTGAGAAAATGGGAACTTATGGCGTAACGATGCAACAAGTGAGTGGTACATTAGGCGCATTCTTATCGGGTGCAACCATTACCCGTGTAGATATCGACTCACGTGCTTACCCAATTGTGTCACAAGCGGTACGAAAAGATCGTCTCAATCCAGAGAATTTGATGAACTACTTTGTCACAACATCAAGCGGACAATCTATTCCTTTAGGTTCTTTTGTAACCATGGAATTAACTACCGAACCTGCATCATTAAGCCGTATGAATCAGCTTAATGCCGCAACGATTGGTGGTGTAGTTTCAGGCTCTATTGGTGATGCAGTAAAATGGACACAAGCGGAGTTAGATCGTAGCTTACCAGCTGGTTATCAATACGACTTTAAAGCAGAATCACGCCAATATATTCAAGAGGGTAACTCACTAATGTTCACCTTTGCATTGGCGGTGGTGATGATTTATATCGTTCTTGCGATTCAATTTGAATCATGGCGTGACCCATTAGTGATCTTAGTTTCTGTTCCATTGGCAATCAGTGGTGCGTTACTTGTGATGAACGTGCTTGGCATTATGAAGGTCTCTGGCTCGACACTTAATATCTACTCACAAGTTGGCTTGATTACCCTTGTTGGCTTAATCACTAAACATGGTATTTTGATGTGTGAAGTGGCAAAAGAAGAACAGCTTTTACATGGCAAATCTCGCCGTGATGCGATTTTCCATGCGGCAACTATCCGTTTACGTCCAATTATGATGACCACAGCGGCAATGATTGCAGGCTTAATCCCACTACTCTACGCTTCAGGCGCTGGCGCTATCGCACGCTTTAGTATCGGTATGGTGATTGTCGCAGGTTTGGGCATCGGTACACTATTCACCCTATTTGTACTGCCTGTGATTTATACCTTCTTAGGTAGCGAACACAAACCGCTGAAAGAGTTTGATGAAAACAAATATGCGTTAGAGACAAAAGCGCATTAACCTTAAGTAACAAGCGGTTAGATGGGTAAATTATTTTGCAAATCTCACCGCTTGCAGACCATAAAGAAAGGATAACCGTGAGTTATCCTTTCTTTTTTTGTCAAAAATTCGGTAAAATACGCTGATTTTTTATTGATTAAAACAAGGATTTCCTATGACTCAACTGAGCGTTGTGATTTTAGCGGCGGGTAAAGGTACTCGTATGTATTCAGATTTACCGAAAGTGTTACACCCAATTGCAGGCAAGCCAATGGTGAAACACGTGATTGATACGGTAAAAGCGTTAGACGCAAAACAGATTCATCTAATTTATGGTCACGGTGGCGATTTAATGCAACAGCGTTTAGCTGATGAACCAGTAAATTGGGTATTGCAAGCGGAGCAATTAGGGACAGGTCACGCAATGCAACAAGCGGCACCTTTCTTTGCTGATGATGAAAATATCTTAATGCTGTATGGTGACGGCCCTTTAATTACGCAAGCAACCCTTGAAAAGCTGATTGCAGCGAAGCCTGAAAATGGTATTGCGTTATTGACTGTCGTATTAGAAAACCCAACGGGCTACGGGCGTATTATTCGTGAAAATGGTTCTGTAGTGGCGATTGTTGAGCAGAAAGATGCAAATCCTGAACAGTTAAAGATCCAAGAGATCAACACGGGTGTGATGGTAGCAAGTGGCGCAAGCTTCAAAAAATGGTTATCACAACTTAACAATAACAATGCACAAGGCGAATACTACATTACCGATGTGATCGCGATGGCAAACCGTGACGGCTTTAAAGTTGAAGCGGTGCAAGCAAGCAATTTAATGGAAGTTGAAGGGGCAAATAACCGCTTGCAACTCGCTGCTTTAGAGCGTTATTACCAAAAAACGCAGGCAGAAAAATTGCTGTTGGCAGGGGTAACTATTATCGACCCAGCTCGTTTTGATGTGCGTGGCACGGTGACTCACGGGAAAGATGTGGTGATTGATGTCAATGTGATTTTAGAAGGCGAGATTAAACTTGGCAACAACGTGAAAATCGGGGCTGGTGCGATATTGAAAAATGTGGAGCTAGGCGATAACGTTGAAATCAAACCTTACTCGGTGATCGAAGATAGCGTGATTGGTAAAGGGGCTGATGTTGGTCCATTTGCCCGTTTGCGTCCAGGTACGGAGCTAGCAGAGAAAGCTCACGTTGGCAACTTCGTTGAAATCAAAAAATCCACCATTGGCGTTGGCTCAAAAGTGGGGCATTTAACCTATATAGGCGATAGCGAAATAGGGGAAAATGTGAATATCGGTGCAGGAACCATTACCTGTAACTATGATGGTGCGAACAAGTTCAAAACTATTATTGGCGATAACGTGTTTGTTGGTTCAGATACGCAATTAGTTGCCCCTGTAACAGTCGCAAATGGCGCAACCATTGGTGCAGGATCGACCATTACCAAAGATGTGGCAGCTGATGAATTGGTAATTACCCGTGTGCCACAACGTCATATTCAAGGCTGGCAACGACCTGTGAAGAAAAAATAGCATTTGTAGGGTGGGCAAGGGTGCCTACCCTACATCTCACTTGTTAATTTGCAAAAAATCCGCCAAAACTCACCGCTTGTATTGAAAAATCACTAGCCTTATCGACGAAATTCCTGTAAAATCCGACCTTTTTTTGCACTTATAAATTTAAGTAACAAAAAACATTTATTTTTTTATTTACACTAAATCACACACATATCACACACTAAACATCGGGGTGCTGTTTTATCTTTTCAGAAAAACGGTCGGTGACTTAGGATATGTGGAGGCAAAACCCTTCTGCAATTGCAGAAACAACACAAAAGGAAACTATTCTTATGGCACAAGTATCTATGCGCGATATGCTTAACGCAGGCGTTCACTTCGGTCACCAAACTCGTTACTGGAACCCACAAATGAAACCTTTCATCTTCGGTGCTCGTAACGGTGTTCACATCATCAACTTAGAGAAAACATTACCATTATTCAACGATGCATTAGCAGAGTTAACTCGCATTGCAAGCAACAACGGTAAAATTCTTTTCGTTGGTACAAAACGTGCAGCGTCTGATGCAGTAAAAGCAGCAGCAGTAGAAAGCCAACAATTCTATGTAAACCACCGTTGGTTAGGTGGTATGTTGACTAACTGGAAAACAGTTCGTCAATCAATCAAACGCTTAAAAGATTTAGAAGCGCAAACTCAAGATGGTACTTTCGATAAAATCACGAAAAAAGAAGCATTAATGCGTACTCGTGAATTAGAGAAATTAGAGTTAAGCTTAGGCGGTATTAAAGATATGGCTGGTCTTCCAGATGCAATTTTTGTTATCGGTGCAGACTACGAACATATCGCAATCAAAGAAGCAAACAACTTAGGTATTCCTGTATTTGCTATCGTTGATACTAACGCAAGCCCAGCTGGTGTAAACTACATTATCCCTGGTAACGATGACGCAGCTCGTGCGATCCAACTTTACTTAGATGCAGCGGTTGCAGCAATCAAAGAAGGTCGTGGTCAAGAAGCTACAGCAGAATTCGTTGCAGAAGAAGCAGCTGAGTAATCGTCTTAAGGCAAGCCCTTAAAACACATTCAACATTGTGAAGCAGGGGCATTAACGTCCCTGCTTTTCTTATATATCTACATAAAGAGGAAATAAAAATGGCTGAAATTACAGCAGCACTCGTAAAAGAGCTTCGTGAGCGTACTGGCGCAGGTATGATGGAATGTAAAAAAGCGTTAGTTGAAGCAAATGGTGATATCGAATTAGCAATCGACAACATGCGTAAATCTGGTCAAGCAAAAGCAGCTAAAAAAGCAGGTAACATCGCAGCAGAAGGCGTTATCTTAGCTCGTATCGCAAACGGTTTTGGCGTATTAGTTGAAATGAACTGCCAAACTGACTTCGTTGCAAAAGATGCAGGTTTCTTAGGTTTAGCAAACGAAGTAGCAGACTATGCTGCTGCAAACAAAGGTATCTCTATCGAAGCATTAGCAGCGCAATTTGAAGAAAAACGTGTTGCTTTAGTCGCTAAAATCGGTGAGAACATGAACATCCGTCGTGTTCAATACTTAGAAGGCGAAGTGATTGCTCAATACTTACACGGTGCAAAAATCGGTGTATTAGTGGCAGGTCAAGGTTCTGAAGATGAACTCAAAAAAGTAGCAATGCACGTTGCAGCATCTAAACCTGAATTCGTAAATCCAGAAGATGTATCTGCAGAAGTGGTTGCAAAAGAGCGCGAAATCCAAATCGAAATCGCAATGAACTCTGGTAAACCAAAAGAAATCGCAGAGAAAATGGTTGAAGGTCGTATGGCGAAATTCACAGGTGAAGTATCATTAACAGGTCAACCATTCGTTATGGATCCATCACAATCTGTAGGCGCTTACTTAAAATCAGTAAACACTTCTGTATCTAACTTCATTCGTTTAGAAGTGGGTGAAGGTATTGAGAAAGTGGCTGAAGATTTCGCAGCAGAAGTAGCGAAAATCACTGGCGGTAACGCTTAATTTCTTATCTTAAAGATACAACAAGCGGGCAAATTTGCCCGCTTTTTTACTTCTGTTTATGTGGTAATTTCTGCCAAGTGACTTCATTACGAAGGTAAACAGGCTCTATCTCTAGAGCGGATTCTAGTTGATCTTGTTCAATCGCTTGTATGGCAAAAGGCAACATATATTGCGCTGAAGGCAAGGTAATTTCACTGATTTTCACGGCTAAATTTGCTTGTTCAAATTGAGCATAAGCCGCCCAGCCTGTCCCTACAACCCAAACATCTTGTTCAATCTGGAATTGCTCTATCGCTTTTTCAGGAGAACAAACTTGTTCTGCAACAATCTCTTGCCATTGTTCATTTTGACGTTTAAATTGCGCAAAATAGACTTCATTCATTCGTGCATCAATCAAAGCAATCACATTATCTGCACCAAGTTGCTGATACGCATTCTCTGCCATAGCTAATAGGTTTGAGACGGGAACAACGGGTAACTCTGCACCCAACGCTAATCCTTGTGCAATACCTACACCAACACGAACGCCCGTGAAACTACCAGGTCCTCGCCCAAAGGCTAATACATCAACATCTCTAATAGACATACCCGCTTGTGATAATAATTCATCTACCATCGGCAAAATACGTTGCGTATGCGTTCTCGGACTTAATTCATCAAGAAAAGTGACATTACCTTGATGAAATAAAGCCACCGAGCAAGCCTCAGTGGCTGTATCTAATGCTAAAATTGTTTTATTCATAAACTAAAAAAATAATAGTGGATAATATCACTATTATCCACCATTTTGCCTTAATTATCCATTCACCTTACGGCGCTGTTCCACTGCATCTGCAAGTTGGAATAAAACTTTTTCGCTATCTTCCCAACCAATGCAACCGTCGGTAATACTCTGCCCATAAGTTAATTCTTTGCCTTCGACGAGATCTTGACGACCTTCAACTAAATGGCTCTCAATCATCACACCTGAAATAAAATTCGAACCAGATGCAATCTGTTCTGCCACCGAGTTACAAACATCTAACTGACGTTTAAACTGTTTTTGGCTATTTGCATGGCTAAAATCGACCATCACATGCGGACGGCGACCTGATTTTTCAATATCAGCACAGACTTTCGCCACCGATTCTGCGTCATAGTTAGTACCATTATCGCCACCACGTAAAATGATATGACAGTCTGGATTACCCGCTGTTGAAACAATCGCTGAGTGACCAAATTTAGTGACCGACAAGAAGTGGTGCGGTGCTTCAGCTGCCCCAATCGCATCTAGTGCGATTTTTACGCCACCATTGGTTGCATTTTTAAAGCCGACAGCACAAGATAAACCTGAGGCTAGCTCACGGTGAACTTGCGATTCTGTGGTTCTTGCACCGATTGCACCCCAACTCATAAAATCAGCCATATATTGTGGGGTAATCATATCTAAAAATTCGCCCGCCGCTGGCACAGTTAAGTCATTAATATCAGATAACACTTTACGAGCGATACGTAATCCATCATTTAATGCAAAGGTTTCATTTAAATATGGATCGTTAATTAATCCTTTCCAGCCGACTGTTGTACGTGGTTTTTCAAAATACACACGCATGATAACTTCTAAATTTTGATTAATTTTAGGGTTTGCACGCATTTCTTGAATTTTCTTCGCATATTCAAGGGCGGCTTTCGGATCATGAATCGAACAAGGACCAATTACCACCAATAAACGATCATCTGCACCATGTAAAATACGATGAACCGCACTACGTGTTTTAGCAACAGTTTCCGCTGCAATATCGCTAGCTGGAAAACGCTCTAAAAGTGCAACAGGTGGAAGAAGCTCTTCAATTTTATTGATACGTACGTCATCATTTTTATACATCATGCTGTGTTTACTACTCATTTTATAGTCCTTTGGTTATTCTGAAAATTAAGCTTAAATTAAAAGAATGCGATGAAATTGTCAAACGCCTTTGCACTACATTAATAGTACAAAAGTGCAAACGCATAATTTATAAACTAATTAAAGGTATTACATACATTTGGATTACCTGTTTGTAATCCTTTTCTAAACCACGCTAAACGCTGTGCTGATGAGCCATGAGTGAAACTATCTGGAATTACTCTACCTTGGCTCTGTTGTTGCAAGCGGTCATCTCCAACGGCTTCTGCGGCTAAAAATGCTTCTTCAATATCACCTGCATCAAGCTTTCCTTCTTTTTGGATTTGATATCCCCAAACACCAGCAAAGCAATCTGCTTGTAACTCAACGTTGACTGAAACTTGATTTGCTTCTTTTTGACTACGCGCACTACGCTGTAATTGTTGAGTTTGACGAGTAATACCGAGTTTATTTTGTACGTGGTGTCCAACTTCATGGGCAATAACATAAGCAAAAGCAAAATCACCTGCCGCTCTTAATTTGGTTTTCATGTCGTCATAGAAAGAGAGATCAAGGTAAATCTTCTCATCTGCAGGGCAATAAAATGGTCCCATCACAGACTGACCTGTTCCACACGCAGTTGATGTTGCACCACGGTAAAGTACTAAGGTTGGCTCACGATAAGTCATCCCATTTTGGCGAAAATAGTCGCCCCAAACACGCTCGGTGGTATATAACACTTTGCGTGATAAGGTATTCAATTCCGCTTCTTCTTGGCTTGAAATAGTTGTGCTTTGGGTTTGTTGCTGATAACTATCGTCACCTAAACTAATAATTCCCGATAAATCAACCCCGTAATAAGCCCCGACTAATAAAATAATAAAACCTAGAATACCGCCTTTGCCTCTTCCTACAGAAACTCGGCGACCTGAACCATAGCTAGACTGCCCACGGCGATCTTCGACATTACTACTTTCTCTCTCATTATCTAAACGCATAATATCCTCTTTAATATTTGCAAATTTTAAAACTAATCTACCCGCTTGTACTATCTTGCAAGGACTTCTCTTTTACCACGGCTATCCGCTGCAGAGAGAATGCCCTGCTCTTCTAGTTGATCGATAATCCGAGCGGCACGATTAAACCCAAGTGAAAAACGACGTTGAACCCCACTGATAGATGTTGGTCCTCCATCAATCATAAACTGTGCAATTTCATCAAACAGTGGATCTAAATCGCCCCCACTACGCTCATAGCCTTCACTGTTTTCTTCATCAGCGGATGCCACAATACTGTCAATATAGTCTGGTTTTCCTCTTGCCCGCCAATTGTCCGCCACACGTTGAACATCATCATCGGTCATAAATGCGCCGTGAACACGAATAATATCAGGGCTTCCAGCTCCCGAATAAAGCATATCTCCTCGACCTAATAGGGATTCTGCACCTCCTTTATCTAAAATAGTACGAGAGTCAATCTGACTTGCTACCGTAAAGGCAATTCGGCTTGGAATATTCGCTTTAATCACCCCTGTAATCACATCGGTAGATGGTCGCTGTGTGGCAAGAATCAAGTGAATCCCCACCGCGCGTGCTTTTTGGGCAATACGCATAATATGATCTTCAACCTGTTTACCCGCAGACATCATTAAATCGGCAAATTCATCGACGATCAACACAATATAGGTTAATTTTTCAAGTGGCGGCGGTAATGCATCCATCGAATCTCCCGGTCTCCATAATGGATTTGGAATAGGTAAATTCATTTCTGCCGCTTGATCAATCTTCGCATTAAACCCTTCAATATTACGTACATTTAAGCTACTGACAAGCAAATAGCGGCGCTCCATCTCTTCAACCGCCCAACGCAACGCATTTTCTGCTTTTTTCATGTCAGTCACCACAGGGGTAAGCAAATGCGGAATATCGTTATAAATAGATAATTCAACCACCTTTGGATCGATCATAATAAAGCGAACTTGATCAGGAGTAAGCTTAAAGAGCAAGCTTAAAATCATTGTATTTACACCCACTGATTTACCGCCGCCTGTTTGACCTGCAACTAATAAATGTGGCATTTTTGCCATATCGACGACAACTGGCTTACCACTAATATCTTTACCCAAAGCCATTGGAAGTGTCGCTTTACTATCACGGAACACGTTACTGTCTAACACATCACGCAACCAAACTGTTTCACGATGGCGATTCGGCGTTTCAATCCCCATAAAAGGTTTTCCTGGAACGACATCTGTAATACGAATAGCTTCAAAAATAAGCGCTCGAGCAAGATCTGAAGCCAAATTCGTAATTTTCGCCGCTTTCACCCCCGCAGCAGGTTTAATTTCATACCGTGTCACCACAGGACCAACCAACACATCTTCTACCGTCGCTTTTACACCAAAGTTGGCAAGTTCATGTTCAATACGAGCAGATGTTTCAATAATTTCCTGCTCTGTAATTTGCTGCTCTTCTGCCTTCCCTGTTGTTAATAGATCTAAGGTTGGTAAAGGCGTCGTCGGTTTTTCGACTTGCTTTTTCTTTTGTAAAAGTGGATGAATCAATGTCTCTCCATACCCTTTAGGATAAGCAGGAGTAGTTTTTTCTGACTCTGTATTTTTTTCTGCGACAGGTTCAATCACAATTTGTCGTGAAGTCTGTTCTGGCTCAATAGTATCGACAAGCGGTTGGTTCCCCGTCATTTTTTGCACAAAACTAGGCTCTTGAACCTCTGGTTTAATGCTCTCTACACGAACAGTGTGTAATTCTGCTGTATCAATGGCTTGATGATTTTCCTTAACAGGAATGCCTGGTGACACATCTAAGCTAGGCTCTATAGGATTCAGCCTAATACTTGGCATGACAGGCTTTTCAAGCTCAATTTCAGTATTTTCTTCAATAATCTCAACGGGAGCAGAAATGGTCGGCGTAACTACCGTATCTTGCACACGAACAGTCGGCAATACCGTATTATTTTCCACCTTAAACATCGAAGTATCTGTGAGTTTTGTTTCCTCACTAACTGTTTTGATTTGCTCTTCATTGATCGTAACGGTATCTTCATTGGAATCCATTTGAGATACCGTTTTCAGTCCAGTAATATTAGGGCGATTAAAAATTGAAATATCAGTGCGTTTGCCCTCTTGTTGTTCATTTGATGTTGTCTCTTCGATATTCTCTTCTTCATTCGACTGAGTTGCTGATTCTTTCTCTTCTTGAGTCTCAACTTTGTCTTCTAAAATCCAATGATATAAGCGGTTAAATAGCTGTAAAATAATTTGTCCTGAACAAAAATAAAATCCGATTGCCGTAAATAATACCGAGACAAATAACACAACTATTTGTGAGCCTAGCATATCCATAAGCATACTGCCGATAAAACCGCCTGAAAGATAATAAGCAGAATTCGGCAATACAATACCCACGATCCCAGCAAGCCCAACCAATAATACGGTAAAACTTAGCAACCAAAGTGCAATATGTCGCCACTCTAGCTTATCCGCAAGTTTCATGACCAAAAGGTAAGCTGCAGTGAATGTTAAACCGAATGGAAAAACAAAAGCGACTTTACCAAACATAGAAAAAAGAATATCAATCAGCCAAGCGCCCAATGCTCCCGCTTTATTTAATGTTGTATGAGTAACAGAACTAGCACTACTCCAAACATTATCTAACGGGCTAAAACTTGCCCAGGCTAAAATTAAATATGCACCAAAAGCGATGGAAAGTAATAGGGCAAATTTCACCAAATTTTCTTTGCCTTTTAAGCGTTCAATCACAGCAATTCCTTATTTCAAAAGTAAATAGTTAGTTTGTTTGACTTCTTCCATCACCACATAAGTGCGTGTATCGTTTACCCCTGGTAAACGCAATAAGGTTGTTCCTAAGAGTTTACGGTAGGCAGCCATATCTGCTACACGTGTTTTTAATAAATAATCGAAATCCCCTGAAACAAGATGACACTCTTGAATTTCATCTAATTGTTGAACCGCTCGATTAAATTCTTCAAATACATCTGGCTTACCACGTACCAACGTAATTTCAACAATCACCAAAAGAGGAGCTTCTAATAATTCAGGGTTTAATAATGCACGATAACCCATAATAACATTTTGTTTTTCCAAACGTTTCACACGCTCTAAACAAGGCGTTGGTGACAGTCCCACTCGTTTAGACAGCTCAATATTAGAAATTTTTCCATTACGTTGAAGTTCATTCAAAATTTTTAAATCAATAGCATCAAGGGCTTTAGGTAGTTTTTTATTTTCCATTTTGAAACCTTTATAGCGAATTGTTCTAGTTGCTACATTCTATCACTCTTCTTTCTTAGGTTTGAACTTATTTGCAAAAAAATAAAAAAATCCGACCGCTTATAACGATCGGATTTAACTAATATTCAACTAAGATCAACCAGCAACCGATGGCAAAATGCCTTTCTGCATCAAAAATGGAATCACAATAATCACAATCCCCATTATAAAGGCAAGTACTAAACCAACGTTGCCTCCTGCTACGCGATATGGCAAATTAGGATGTAATTGACGTGCTTTCCATGCTAATCCAATTGGCAAAATTAATCCATAAAACGCAAAGAGTAAACCTGCATACCCCAATGCCGCAATAAAGCCATTTGGATAGAATAACGCAAAGGCAAGTGGTGGAATGAAGGTTAATGGCGTTAAGATGAAACGATTTGTCGGTAAATTTACCCGTTTTAATAAATCGCCTACGCCTTCAAAGATCCCCATTGCGACTCCTAGAAAGGAAGTGATTAACGCAAGGGCTGAGAAAATTCGTACCATTTCACCTAAAATTGAACTACCTGTAATTTGGCTCGTTGCTTTCACTAAACCGTTTAACGTTGGATCTTGACTTAATAAGCTGACAAACTCATTTTGGCTCAATACACCATGAGTTGCTAATTGCCACAAGAGATAAGCACCAAGTGGAATCAAAGTACCAATCAATACCGCTACACGAATTTTACGAATATCAGCTTCTAAATAGCTATTGATGCTTCCCATAATTACGTGGAAACCGAAAGAAGTAAAGAAAATCGGTATGGCAGAAATAACCAATAAATTATCTAAAGGAACCGCCGTCAAATTTTCTAATTTTGCTTTAGGAAGCATCATCAGTAACACAAAGACAAAGGCAATAATTTTTCCGATAAAAAGTAATCGAGTTAAACCATCAACGCCTTTAATACCAACGACCACAAAAGCTCCTAGAACGATAGTAAAAATCAGAATACCAATTTTTAGATTGGTATCCCCTTCTGCATCAGGTAGCAATCCTGACACCAAAGAACCGCCTCCTGTAATGTAAGCTGCAAGCAATGCATAGAGTAAAACCAATAAACTGACTGTAGCTAATACACGCCCTGTCATACCAAAATACTGTTCAGCCAATGTCGCGACACCTACATCTTGCTGTTTTGCTGTTTGATACACTTCCATAAACAACAAGCCAGTATAAGTTAATAATAACCAAAGACCGACAAGTAATACCAATGTCATGCCAAACCCCATACCAGCAGAAGTTAACGGCATCGCAAGCATACCAGCGCCAATAGTTGTGCCTGCGATCATTAAGGCACTGCCTAAAATTTTATTTTTCATTACTTCTCCTAAAATAAAAATTTTAGGCATTCTATCAAAGCTAATTTAAAACGTAATGAAAAATTTTCAGTGCAAACAAATAGTTACAAATGATGTAATTTTTTATGATACAAATAACAAAGCGGTAAGATCTTGCAAAAAATTGCCATGATTTCACCGCTTGTTAGACTAGATAAACGTAGATAAATCTAACCGACCACTTGAGGCAACCAACCTTTTTCAATTAAGAATGGCACAATCACAATAAATATGCCGATCACCAAAGCAATCCAAAGAGACACTGCCCCGCCTTTTACTCGGTATGGCAAATCAGGATTTTGGCGACGTAATTTCCAAACCATTGCAATAGGTAAAACGATAGCATAGAAGGCAAACATCTGCCCTGCATAACCCAATGCAGTGATAAATCCTTTTGGATAGAAAAAGGCAAATAACATTGGAGGAATAAAGGTTAATAACCCTAAACTAATACGCCCTGCATTGATATTTACGCGTTTAAGTAAATCTTCTAACGCTTCAAATAAACCTAACGCCACGCCTAAAAAAGAGGTGATTAACGCTAACGCAGAGAAAATACGCACCATTGCCCCAATCATCGAACTGCCTGTAATTTGTCGAGTTGCTTCGGCTAGACCATTTAAGGTTGGATCTTTTTCTAAAATTTGTAAAAACTCAGTTTGACTTAACACACCGTGCGTTGCCAATTGCCATAAAATATAGGCAATTAATGGAATTGAAGTCCCGACAACAATCGAAATACGCAGTGCTTTTACATTGCCTTCTAAGTACTTATTTAAACTTGGGATCGAACCATGGAAACCAAAGGACGTAAAGAAAATTGGGCTCGCTGAAATCAACAGAAAATTATTAATCGGCATTTCAAGTAAATTATCGACAGAGACTTTCGGTAATAATAGACAAAGAACTAAAATAAAGGCGAGAATTTTTGTAGTAAATAACAGGCGATTAATGGCATCAACGCTCTTAGTCCCTAAGATAATAAAGGCACCAAAAACCACCGTAAAAATCACACCCGCAATACGTGTTGTGGTTTCTGCATCAATAATGGTCGGAAGAAATGCCGCTAAAATAGAACTCCCGCCTGAAACATAGGCAGAAAGAATTGCATACAGGAAAATAATCAATACCGATGTTGAAATTACACGTCCAAAGGTACCGTAATATTTTTCAGCTAAAGTGCCTAGCCCAGCATCACTGTCAACAGTTTGATACACTTCAACAAATAGTAAAGCACTAAAGCAGAGTAATAGCCAAAGACCGATTAACAATGCAACTGTAAATCCAAAGCCTATTCCTGCGGATGTTAATGGCATAGCCAACATTCCCGCACCAATCGTCGTACCTGCGATAATCAGCGTACTACCTAATGTTTTGTTTTTCATACAATCTCTCTGTCAATAAAAATGAACAAGGCATTGTAATCAAAATTCAATATTTTGCGAGAAAATGTCGCTAGAAATGACAAAATAATTTTAAAATGGAATGATATGTTTACAACTTTGATTTTTCGCAAAAAGATTTGCAAAATTTTTATTAAAACTGACCGCTTGTTTGCCTAAAAATGAGAAGCGTATAAAGAAAAATTGAATGGTGGGCTAGGAAGCCCACCCTACTAATAATGTTTTATTTAAACACAGCCCAAACAGGAGCGTGATCGGAAGGTTTATCCATTGCTCGAATCTCTAAATCGATCCCTGTTTCAACACAACGTTCTGCTAACATGGTTGATGCTAATACTAAATCAATGCGTAACCCACGGTTATCATCAAAACCTTTAGAGCGATAATCAAACCACGAAAATTTGTCTTCAGTCGTTGGGTTCATTGCTCGGAAAGTATCAATTAGACCATAACCATGTAAACGCCCTAACCACTCACGTTCTTCAGGTAAGAAAGAACATTTTCCGTCACGCAACCAGCGTTTACGGTTTACTTCACCGATACCGATATCTAAATCTGTCGGGCTAATGTTCATATCGCCCATAATCACAATCGGATTTTCAGGCTTAAGCTCGGCTTCCAAATAACGCTGTAAATCTGCATAGAATTTTTCTTTCGCAGGGAATTTCGTTTCGTGGCTACGGTTTTCGCCTTGTGGGAAATAGCCGTTTAACACCGTTAGCATGCCAAATGGTGTTTCAAGATCTGCCATAATCATTCGCTTTTGTGCATCGGCTTCGTCCGTTGGAAAGCCTTTACGTACCGCAAGCGGTTGATTTTTGGTTAAAAGTGCCACGCCGTAATGCCCTTTTTGTCCGTGATGAAACACGTGATAACCAAGGTGATTCACCAAATCATAAGGGAAATCTTCGTCAGCCACTTTGATTTCTTGTAAGCCAATAACATCAGGTTGGTGTTTTTCAATTAGAGCTTCAAGCTGGTGGGGTCTTGCTCGTAAGCCGTTGATATTAAAAGAGATGAATTTCATATTATCCTTTCTATTTGAAATGAATTGTAGGGACACACTGCGTGTGTCCGCTGAATATCGCCTTTAATGCAAAATATAAATTAGACGGACACACGCAGTGTGTCCCTACCTTTAATAAAATTCCCCCCTTTGAAAAAGGGGGGCTAGGGGGATTTTTCTATAAAATCATCGCAGCAACCCAACCAAAGACTAATAACGGAATGTTATAGTGGATAAAGGTTGGAACGACAGAATCCCAAATGTGATCGTGTTTGCCGTCTGCATTTAATCCTGATGTTGGACCTAAGGTTGAATCAGATGCTGGTGAACCTGCGTCCCCTAATGCTGCGGCAACACCCACGATAGAAACCGTTGCAAGCGGTGAGAAACCGAAAGAAATACACAAAGGCACATAAATAGAAGCAATAATAGGAACTGTTGAAAATGAAGAACCAATACCCATAGTAATCAATAAACCAACAAGTAACATTAAGAATGCCGCCATTTCCTTACTACCAATTGAGCCTTTTAAGCCCTCAACTAACTCAGCTACACCGCCTGTTGAATTTACCACGTTTGCATAACCTGAGGCTGCAATCATTACAAAACCGATCATCGCCATTAAACGTAAGCCATCTTGGAAAATATCGTTACTTTGTTTAAGTTTGAATACACCACCTAATGCAAAGATGATTAAACCGACTAAGCCGCCTAACACCGTTGAGTTCGTTGAAAGTTGGACAAAACAGGTTGCAACGATAGCAGCAATACTTATGCCAATGTGGAATGGTTTGACATTCGCTACACGTTGAGCAATATCATCTGCCGTTGGTTCAGGTTTATCTTCTACATAAGAACGTGGCTTACGGTAAGTCACAAATAGTGCAAGGAACAAACCTGCGATCATCCCTAAAACAGGAATAAACATCGCTTTAGTCACTTCCGCTGTATTTGTCACTAAATTGAATGCTTGACCTGCTTGATTGATATTTTTCACTAGAATATTTTCAATAAAGATTTGCCCAAAGCCAGCAGGAATCAACATATAAGTTGCTGTTAAGCCAAAAGTTAATGCACAAGCGACTGCACGGCGGTCAATTTTCAGTTGGTTCATCACACTAAGTAGAGGCGGAACAACAATAGGAATAAATGCAATGTGGACTGGAATCACGTTTTGTGACGCCATTGCGAAGGCAACTAAAGTAAATAATACAACGTACTTAAACCAAAAGACAGAACGACCGGAAGGACGTTTACCAAAAGATTGTATGATCTTGTAAGCCAGTAAATCTGTTACCCCAGATTTTGATAACGCTACTGCAAAAGCCCCAAGAACCGCATAGTTCATTGCAGTTTCAGCACCACCGCCTAAGCCTCCTGTGAAGCTTTTGATTGTTGCGGTTAAAGCTTCTCCTAATGCCATTCCGTTGCCAGAATTGCCTAAAATACCGCAGGTTAGTGCGGAAATAATCAACGCAATGACCACGTTAATTCGCAACAAACTCAATGCGAGTAACACGATAATTGAGATGACCACATCGTTGGATAATAACATTGTGTTTTCCTCTTAATGTAAATACAAAATAAAACCTTTATTCAATTCTAAGAGATAAAAAATAACCCCTTCGAAATCATCTTCCGAAGGGGTGGAAATTGTTTTTAGATCTACTCTCACTTTGCACCGCTCGGAAGTTTCTTCCGAACACGCCAAATGCCCGAAAGATTATTCAGGTAAATGGTGATGATGGTGGTTTCTTGAGAAAGTGTTCATAGTAGCTCCAAAATTGAATGTACCGAAATATATCGTAGAAAAAAACGAAAAGCAAACGGTTTATTACGTTTTTTGTAAATTTTTTCGACTAACTTACCGCTTTAATTTGAATTAAACCGCTTTCCGCATACTCATTACCATCATCTTCCTCTTGCACCACAGGCACAGATGGAATCTCTGCTTTATCAAAGGCAATATCGCCCTCCACGCCGTCAATCAGCTGACCACGTTTAATGCCTTTAAAATCAAACAGATTTGGATCGCATAAGTGTGACGGAGCGACATTTTGCAACGCCGCAAACATCGTTTCAATTCGTCCTGGATATTGACGATCCCACATTTGCAACATCTCTTTCACTACCTGACGCTGTAAATTTGGCTGTGAGCCACATAAATTACACGGAATAATCGGGAACTGTTTCGCCACCGCATATTTCTCAATATCTTTCTCTTTGCAGTACGCAAGCGGTCGGATCACGATCTGTTTTCCGTCATCGCTAATCAGTTTCGGTGGCATTGATTTGAGCTTTCCACCGTAAAACATATTCAAAAACAGCGTTTCAAGCATATCATCACGGTGATGCCCTAAAGCGATTTTGGTTGCCCCAAGCTCCGTTGCGGTGCGATACAAAATCCCACGACGTAAACGAGAACAGAGCGAACACGTCGTTTTACCTTCAGGAATTTTCTCTTTCACGATACCATAGGTATTTTCCTCAACAATTTTGTATTCAACGCCGATACTCTCAAGGTATTCAGGCAGAACGTGTTCAGGGAAGCCTGGCTGTTTTTGGTCTAAATTGACCGCCACAATGTCAAAATGGATCGGGGCATTGAGCCTTAAATTGAGCAAAATATCGAGCAAGGTGTAGCTATCTTTACCGCCCGATAAACAGACCATTACCTTGTCGCCGTCTTCAATCATATTAAAATCCGCAATCGCATTGCCGACATTTCGGCGTAAGCGTTTTTGCAATTTATTGAAGTTATAGGCAATTTTTTTCTCTTTTTGCGTGTCTTGAACTGCGTCTTGGTGCATAATTTGATTGAAATTTTTAATAAAACAAAGTGGCACATAGTACCCACTTCACTATTTTTTTCAAGTCTTTCACGACAGTTAGGAACAACAAATGTCAAATAAACGCATCATCATCGGCATTAGCGGTGCAAGTGGCTTTCAATACGGCTACAAAGCCCTTGAATTATTAAAACCGCTTGAACAGATCGAAACCCATTTAGTGATTTCAAAAGGGGCAGAATTGACTCGTCAATATGAAACGGACATCAGCGAAGAACAGCTTCTTGCCCTTGCTGACGTGGTTCACCCTATTCACAATCTCGGTGCGTCTATTGCCAGTGGTTCGTTTAAGACAATGGGAATGTTGATCGCCCCTTGCTCAATGCGGACGCTTGCGTCTGTCGCTCATGGCTTTAGCGATAGTTTGCTTACACGTGCAGCGGACGTGGTGCTGAAAGAACGGCGGAAATTGGTGTTAATGGTGAGAGAAACACCGTTGCATTTGACCCATTTGGATAATATGCGAAAAGTCACCGAAATGGGCGGAATCATCTTTCCACCTGTGCCAGCCCTGTATCATCAGCCGAAAAGCGTTGATGAAATTGTGACTCACAGCGTTGCCCGTGCGTTGGATATGTTTGATTTGGAACTGGATATTCCACGTTGGACGGGCAAATAATGGCAAACCCAATCCCTGCACATATCGCTCAATTTATCGCTCAACATCACGTTGTAAGCCTTGCTTGCCACAGCGAAAATGAGATTTGGGCAGCAAGTTGTTTTTACGCTTTTGATGAACAATCTCACCGCTTGATCGTCCTTACTAAAACCACCACCGAACACGGCAAGCGAATGTTAGCTAATCCGCATATCGCAGGTACGATTGCAGGGCAGCCTGAAAACATTCGGGAGATTGAGGGGATTCAGTTTCAAGCGGTGGCTCGTTGTCTTGAAAATGAAGCAGAAAAACAGACCGCTTTGCAAATTTATTGGCAAAAACATCCGCTTGCAAAGCTGATTCCAAGTGATGTGTGGGAAATTGCCTTTACCCGAATTAAGCATACGGAAAATAAGGTGGCGTTTGCGAAGAAGAGTGTGTGGGAAAGGGAATTTTTTGAACATACCTACCATTCGCTCCCCCTGCTTGCGGGGGGAGCTGCCGAAGGCTGAGGGGGGATAAGTTAACTCTCGTTTGGTTGTAAATCCCCCTTCCGCCCTTCGGGCACGTTATTCGCTTCGCTCACCCTACGGGTCGTTGGCAAAGCCAACGCTCAAATGCTGCCGCATTTGTCCTCCCGTAAACGGGGGAAGGGAATTTTTTTGAATATACCTATAATTCGCCCCAACAATGATTATTTCACTTCCCTAATCATAATTTCAGACGGGATCACACTGCCCTGCCAATAAAGCTCCGTTGAAACTTTAAGAGCTAAATCAAGATAGGCTTGGCTGATTTCGTGGGTTGGGTCTGCTGCAACCGTTGGTACGCCGTTGTCTAAATCTTCACGCAAGCGGATATGCAATGGCATTTGCCCTAGCACTTGCGTTTGGTATTTTTCGGCAACTTTGGTTGCTCCACCTGTACCGAACAGGTGTTCGTGATGTCCGCAGTTAGCGCAAATATGAACACTCATATTTTCGATAATACCTAACACTGGCACAGAAACACGCTGGAACATCGAAATCCCTTTGATCGCATCAAGCAATGCAATATCTTGTGGTGTTGTGACCACAACAGCTCCAGTCACTGGAATTTGTTGCGATAAGGTGAGCTGAATATCGCCTGTACCTGGCGGCATATCGATCACTAAGTAGTCTAAATCTGGCCACCACGTCTCTTGCAATAGTTGGCTTAAAGCACTGCTCGCCATTGGACCACGCCAAATGGTTGCGTTATCAGGCTCCATTAAATAGCCGATAGAATTTGAGTACAAGCCGTGAGCTTCAATCGGGGTGATGTGCTTGTTATCTGGCGAAACAGGGCGTTGGTTAGCTGCTCCTAACATATGTGGAATAGACGGTCCGTAGATATCCGCATCTAAAATCCCCACTCTCGCCCCTTGTGCTTTCAGGGCTAAAGCAAGGTTTACGGAGGTGGTCGATTTGCCCACACCGCCTTTGCCCGATGTGACAGCGATGATATTTTTCACGCCGTTTACCGCAGGGTGATTGTTAGCACGTTTTAAGGTAGCAATTTGGTAATTTAGTACCCATTTCACACCGCTTGCACCGCTCACTTCCTTGAGTTTCGCTTCCGTT
Organism: Glaesserella australis; assembly: GCF_003260095.1. GTDB lineage: Bacteria > Pseudomonadota > Gammaproteobacteria > Enterobacterales > Pasteurellaceae > Glaesserella > Glaesserella australis. The sequence continues at coordinate 61,175 of NZ_PTPX01000019.1, read as the reverse complement.
GTTGCTTTGAGTTGCTCAAATCCACTGTTCCACGCAAATGGCATTGTGAACTCAAGACGTAAAATCCCACCGCCTAATTCGGCTTTTTTTAATGCGTTTAATGCAATCAAATCTTTTTGCAAGGTTGAATGTTGGAAACCTTGTAAAACCGCTTTAATATCAGCAAGTTGCTGTTCGGTAAGTTGATTCATTTACTTATCCTTATTGTTGTATTGACGATATAAATCTTTACTATAAATTACTTCGCTAGCATTATTTAAATCATATCCATAGAGACTAGGATCGATACTCACACGACGTTGATATTGAAATAATGGTAACACAGCAACATCTTTTTCTAATTGATGTATAACACTTATCACCAATTGTGAACGTTGTTCAGGTGTTAGATTCTCTATATTAAGCTGTGTCAATAACTGATCAACATACTCATTTTTATAACCACTCTTATTGTCTGGACTTGATGAATAAAACTGATTTAAGAATGAGAGTGCATCATCATAATCTGAACACCATCCAGAGCGTATCAGTTGAAAATTCTGTTGTTCTCTCTTTGTTAAAAACTGTTGCCAATTTAGCTCTTCTAATTCAACTCTAAACATATCTGAACGACTAAGCATTAATGCCATCTTATTCGCTATATCGCTATGTATTCCATCATTATCATGAGTAATTTTTAATTTCAAAGGTTGCGATGCTGAGATTCCCATACTATTTAAAAGTTGCTCAGAACTCGTCGTAGAGATAATACGATCTTGCTGTGGTACCAATGTTTTAGGAAGAGGTAAATGATTTGGAATACCAAAACCCCGGCTAATTTCTGCTGGTGAAACCATCGCCCTAATTGCTTGCCTTGCTTCTAATTTCTGTAATGCGGGGTCATTAAAATTAAATTCATAAAAATAATTACATAACCTAGGAAAAGCCTTAACATCCCGAGTATAGTTTGGCAAAGGATTTTCAATAATATCAAATCTATTTGGGTTCTGAACGGTTGTAATTAACTGATAGATGACCTGTTGAAAAGGCAATTCAGGCGTTACTGCTTGTAACTGTAAACGCCCTTTTTCGATAAGATTAACTTTATAAGCGCCATTCGTCACTGGAAGTTGAGCATACTCTGTTTTTTTACCCTGATAAGTTGGTAATAACGCAGAATGAGCAAGCATTTGTGGTAATTGTCGATTTACCTGATGTAAAGTGATTTGTAGCGTATGTGAATTTAATGCTTTTACACCTAATGTTTCAATCTTCGCTTCACCTTGCAAAATCGCTTTTGCATGTTCTATCCCCATGTAAATTAGATAATTTGCTAAGGGAGATTGATTGCTAGGGTTAACTAATCTCTGCCAGCTTGCGACAAAATCTGATGCAGTAACAGGCTCACCATTCGACCATCTTCTATTTTCATCTAAAATAAAAAGCCAATTTTTACCATCATCACTAAACCATTCACGAGCAAGAGCGGGTATCACGTTTCCTTGTTCATTGAACGCCATTAAGCCAGTAAAAAGATCTCGAATAGGTGCTGCATCTGCTGATACTTTGACAAAATGTGGATCAAGTTGCAAATGTGCTGAATAAATAGCCCTGGTTAACGTTGTCATGGGCCGTGGTGGTTCTCTATTTGGATCTAAATCAAGCGTTGATGTCGAGTTGTCTTCACATCCCGCTAAAAGCCAAATACAAAATATGAATTTTGCAAAATAATTGGCAAATCGCACCGCTTGTAATGATAGAGATTGTAGCTTCATGATAAATTCTAATTAATCGAGGTTAATCCCGGAAAAAGATTACTTAACCCTGCCACAATGATTTCAATACCAAGTGCCATCAAAATTAAGCCCATAATACGAGTCACAACATTTGAACCTGTTTTTCCTAAGCGTTTTACCAAAGGTGCTGAAAAGCGAAAAAGGATATAACAAATGCCCGCAAACAAAATAATTGCAAGACTAAAACCGACAAGATCAACCCATGTATGATATCGAGTTCCCCAAACAATGGTTGAACCAATAGCACCAGGACCTGCCATAATTGGCATAGCGAGCGGAACTACCCCAATATTTTCATATTCAGATAAATCAGCATTTTTCTCTTCTTTATTTTGTTTATGTTCACCTAGTTTCCCACTGATCATTGTCATCGCAATACTCACGATGAGAATCCCCCCTGCGACTCGGAAAGAGTTAAGGGAAATACTAAATGCATCTAAAATCAATTTACCAAAAAAGAGACTAACCAATAAAATCACACCGACAGAAACAGATGTAATTAAATTTGTTCTATTACGATCGGCTTCATATTGATGTGCCGTCATACTAAAAAAGATTGGTAAAGTTCCAAAAGGATTGACAATCGCAAAAAGACCAATAAAAAATTGAAGATAGATAGCAAAATTAATAAAGGTATCCACAGGGTTCTCATAGGCTAATCATAAGTGTTTGCTATTATAATCAGGAATATTTAAAAAGGCTTGTAAAAATTTACGACCACTCCATAAAAATAGATCTATAATTGTCGTTTTATTTTAGTAGCAATCAGAAATATGCGTTTAGATAAATTTATTGCAGAAAACACAGGCTTAACCCGTTCTCAAGCAAGTAAAGCATTACGGGCGGGGCAAGTGACGGTTAATGGTGTTGTGGAGAAAAATAGTGCAGTCAAAATCAGTGAACAAGATGAGATCTGTTTTGACGGCGAAAGGCTTGCGTGGGTTGATGAGGGGCAATACTTTATGCTCTATAAACCGCAAAATTGTGTCTGCTCGCACGATGACGGCGATTATCCAACGGTCTTTCAATTTTTTGATTATCCACTGACCACCAAATTACACTGTGCAGGGCGTTTAGATGCCGATACAACAGGGTTGGTACTATTGACAGATGACGGGCAATGGTCGCACCGTATTACTTCACCAAAACATCATTGCGAAAAAACCTATCTTGTTACCCTTGCAGATCCTGTAGAAGATTTTTATGCAGAACAATTTACAGAAGGGATTTTGTTACGTGGCGAAAAAACGCCAACCAAGCCAGCGACCCTTGAGATTTTGGACGATTATAATGTCAATTTAACCATTAGCGAGGGGCGTTATCACCAAGTCAAACGAATGTTTGCCGCAGTTGGCAATAAAGTCGTGGCATTACACCGCTGGCGAATTGGCGATGTAGTGCTAGATGAAAGCTTGGCTGAGGGCGAATTTCGCACTTTAACTGAAGATGAAATAGCGAGTTTTTAGATGAATAATGTAACCAAACTAAATGGCTGTTTTGTGATTATTATGGGGTTGCTCTCAATGCTTCCCCCACTTGCCATTGATATGTATCTGCCATCTTTCTTGGACATTGCAAAGGATTTGAGTGTCTCTCAAGAAAAAGTGCAAACCACCCTTGCGATTTTCACTTTTGGCTTTGCGATTGGACAACTTTTTTGGGGTCCGATAGCCGATAGTTTTGGACGCAAACCGATTATCTTATTAGGCTTATCAGGCGGTGCTGTAGCATCATTTTTCTTAACGCAAGTGTTGAGCATTGAGAATTTCTACCTACTTCGCCTGTTGCAAGGCTTATTTGGTGCAGCACCAGCCGTTGTATTAGGGGCATTGGTGCGAGATCTGTTTGACCGCAATCAATTTGCCAAAATGATGTCCACCATTATGATTATCACAATGATCGCACCGCTTGTTGCCCCGATTTTAGGCGGTTATGTGGCGAAATGGCTCCATTGGCACGCGATTTTCTACATTTTAATGGTAATGGGCATTGTCTGTTGCTGTTTGGTCGCACTCAAAATTCCTGAAACTTTAGCTACTGAAAATCGAATGCCGTTGAGCTTTCGCAAAGTATTGCAGAATTTCATCGCCCTACTCTCCCACAAAGCCACACTCGGCTATGTATTAGTCGGCGGAATGTCGTTTGCTGGAATGTTCTGCTTCTTGACTTCAGGCTCATTAGTTTATATCGGGCTATACGGCGTTTCGTCTGAGCATTTCGGCTATTTCTTTATGTTGAACATTGTGGTGATGATTGTGATGACCGCAATCAACGGGCGTTTGGTGACGAAAATCGGTTCAGAAAAAATGTTGCGATTAGGAATGATCTTGCAACTTACCGCAGGAATTTGGCTGATTATTTCGGCAACTTTGCAATTAGGCTTATGGTCAATGGCAATCGGTGTGGCTGTATTTGTCGGAATGGTTTCAACCGTTGGCAGTAATGCTTCTGCAGCAATTTTGGATCGCTATCCGCAAATGGCTGGCACGGCTAATGCTGTGGCAGGTACAGCTCGTTTTGGGATCGGCTCACTCATTGGGGCAGGTTTATCGCACATTCCTTTAACTAGCGAACGCCCAATGCTTTACACAATGGCAGCCTGTACGATTGCAGGGTTTGTGGCGTATTATTTCCTTTCTTGTCGAAATACAGAGCATTAATTTGCTCTTCTCTCTATCAGTAGTGGGGCAAACGCCCCCTACTTTAATTCATTATCTGATATTTTCTTTCTCTTTGATAAAAATCCTTATAAATTCCAAGCATTAAGAATTAATACCATAAAAACAAACATCTCCAGGATAATATCCTAATAAATCATCGAATTTACTGTTTTTTAGACTTTATCACAGAATAAAAAAACAAAAATTTTCAAAAAATAGCATTTTACTTTTGTTTTAAGTAGCGATATATTCCGATACATTCATTTGGTAAGCGGTTGCATTGACGATATGTTTTGCAATTTCCGTTACCTAAGAACGAATATGGGGGGCTTGACCTACAAGTGTTCGAAACCTATACCCCTATGATTTTAATCTAATTTTCCGTTCGCTCTCCCTGCTTGCGGGGGGAGCTGCCGAAGGCTGAGGGGGAGATAAACCATATAAGTGCAAGATCGTGTTGCAACTTCGTTGCAATCCCCCCTTCCGCCTTCGGCACCTTCCCCCGTAAACGGGGGAAGGGAATGATTTAAAATCAATTAACTATATGTTTCGAACAGTTGTGGGTCTTGCACCACCACTTACGAATGCGATTTTTTTAATGATGGGTTAAGACCCACCCTACAAATTAAAGAGTTGGAAACGATGAAAAAGACTTTATACGAAAAATTATTTGATGCTCACGTTGTTCACGAAGCCGAAGGCGAAACGCCGTTACTTTATATCAACCGCCATTTAGTCCACGAAGTGACTTCACCACAGGCGTTTGACGGCTTGCGTGCAATGGGACGTGAAGTGCGTCAGCCAGCCAAAACGGTGGCGACAATGGATCATAATGTTCCAACAGATAGCCGTGATTTAGGTGGTTCTGGGGAAATGGGACGTATTCAAATGGTCGAGCTGGCAAAAAATACCGAGCAGTTCGGTGTAAAACTTTATGATATTAACCATATCAATCAGGGGATCGTTCACGTGATGGGGCCAGAGCAAGGTTTGACATTGCCTGGTATGACGATTGTTTGTGGCGACTCGCACACTGCAACACACGGGGCTTTTGGGGCTTTGGCTTTTGGTATCGGTACTTCTGAAGTAGAACACGTTCTTGCGACCCAAACGGTAAAACAAGCCCGTGCGAAGAAGATGAAAATCGAAGTGCGTGGCAAGGTGCGTGAGGGTATTACCGCAAAAGATATTGTGTTGGCGATTATCGGCAAAACCACAATGGCGGGCGGTACTGGTCACGTTGTGGAGTTCTGTGGCGAAGCAATTCGTGATTTATCAATGGAAGGTCGTATGACCGTCTGCAATATGGCGATTGAACTCGGTGCAAAATCAGGCTTAATTGCCCCTGATGAAACCACCTTTGCCTATTTGAAAGGTCGTCCGTCTGCCCCAACGGGTAAGGATTGGGACGATGCGGTGGCTTATTGGAAAACCCTACATACTGACGAAGGTGCTGAATTTGATACAGTTGTAACCTTAGAAGCGTCAGAGATTGAGCCACAAGTCACTTGGGGAACAAACCCTGGTCACGTTATCGGCATCAACGAATTAATCCCAAATCCAGCAGATATGGCAGATCCGATTGAACGTCAATCGGCAGAAAAAGCCTTAGCCTATATGGGCTTACCGCACAGCATCAAATTGACCGATGTCGCTATCGACAAAGTCTTTATCGGCTCTTGCACCAACTCTCGTATTGAAGATTTACGTGCCGCAGCAGCTGTGGCAAAAGGTCGCAAAGTGGCAAATGGCGTGCAGGCGTTGGTTGTGCCAGGTTCGGGTTTAGTGCGTGAACAGGCGGAAAAAGAGGGCTTGGATAAGATTTTTATCGAAGCTGGTTTTGAGTGGCGACAACCGGGTTGCTCAATGTGTTTGGCGATGAATAACGACCGTTTAGAACCTGGTGAGCGTTGTGCTTCAACCAGTAACCGTAACTTTGAAGGTCGTCAAGGTCGTGGCGGACGTACTCACCTTGTTAGCCCAGCAATGGCGGCTGCAGCAGCGGTTCACGGTAAATTTGTCGATATTCGTCACGTGGAATTACATTAAGGAAAAAGAAAATGGCAAAAGAATTTAAACAACACACCGGCTTAGCCGTTCCACTTGATGCTTCTCATGTGGACACTGATGCGATTATTCCAAAACAGTTCTTACAAAAAGTCACCCGTGTTGGCTTTGGCGCTCATTTGTTTCACGAATGGCGTTTTTTAGATGATGAAGGCAAACAGCCAAACCCTGATTTCGTACTAAATTTCCCCCGCTATCAAGGGGCAAGTATTTTGCTTGCTCGTGAAAATTTCGGCTGCGGATCTTCCCGTGAACACGCCCCTTGGGCATTAGACGATTACGGCATTCGTGCCATTATCGCCCCAAGTTTTGCCGACATTTTCTACGGTAACAGCTTAAACAACCAAATGTTGCCAGTACGTTTAAGCGAAGAAGAAGTGGACGAATTATTTAAATATGTGGAAGCGAATGAAGGGGCAATGATCACCGTCGATCTAGAAGCTCAAACCGTATCAGCCAACGGTAAAAGCTACCACTTTGAAATCGATAGCTTCCGCCGTCACTGCCTGTTAAACGGCTTAGATAATATCGGTTTAACTCTACAGCATGAAGCAAAAATCGCAGAATACGAAAGCAAGATTCCAGCGTTCTTACGCTAATTCCCAAAAACGCATACAATATGTATGCGTTTTTTATCTATCATTAGAGCTTCCATGCTAAAAAATCTCTTCAGACAGCACATAATTATTATCAGAAAATGATATAAAATGGACTTTACACGCCTAAGGATAAGAAATAAAAAAACCGCTAAAGAGCGGTTGATTTTATGAATGGTGCCAGTGGTCGGACTCGAACCGACACGCTTTATGGGCGGCAGATTTTGAATCTGCTGTGTAATCATCTTCTTTACACAAAAAACTCAAAGAATAAAGGAATAAATCCTGCCCTCAACAACAGTATAACGGGCAAGATTTATTCTACTTCTTTCTGTTTTCTTGTAAAGTCTAGAAATGGATTTTTGTGGAAAATTTACAGTAGATCACATTTTTATAAGGAATCTACACAATTTCGGATCATTTCACAGTTATACTCTATATAGCTTAATGTTACCTTTATGTCACTGTGTCCTAGTAACTGTTTAACATTGTATACATTGTCCACATTTTTCATTAGCTGGGTCGCTATTGTATGTCTGAAACGATGGCTAGAAATAGGGAAGCCAACATTCTTTGAAATGACTTTGGTTAAGTGGCTGATTTGATCCCTTGTTGTTTTTTTATCCCTACTTCTTGTGTGAGATGATACGAGATTCAGGTTAAATAATTGATCTGCCTGTATCGCATTTCTTTGGCGTAATTCGAAAATTAGCTTATGTAAATATGGCATTAGCTTTTTCGAAATAGGAATCTCATGGTAATTATGATTTTTATTGATGTGAGATGAAATCTTTATGATCTTATTTTCTAAATCAACGTCCCCAATAGTAAGCTGAATGAGTTGACTTCGTCTCATACCTGTATATCTTAAAGTTTGAATTAATGCCAAGCTGAACCAGTTAGGTCGCAATATGTCTGGAAGGTCTTTGTTGTTGGATAAAAAATCAACTACACGGTCGATTTGGGCATCCGTTAATGTTTTCTTTTTCACTTTGTCCTCAGTGATAAACACTTTGGAAAACGGGTTCTTTTCTATAGATAAAAATCCATTTTCGATACCGAAGTTATAAACACTTCTGAGATGTCGTGCATACCCATTCCAAGTTATTGGTTTAGCTGTTTGTAAAACCTTGTTTCTCCATTTAATGACGAAATCTATTGTGATGTCGTTTGGATTCATTCCAGGGTAGGTTTTTTCTAGTAGGCTGAATATCTTACGATATCCTACTTCAGTATACGGGCGTAATTTTTTGTACAAAAAATTTTTCTAACAATTGATGGAAAGTCATTGTAAATCTCCTTGTAACTTTAACCACTGGTTATTTAGCAATATTTTATCCCCAATAAACAATTTCATATCTTCAATCAGATACCCATTTAAGAGTGATTGTTTATTTGGACCGACAATAGAGCAAGTCCAAATGTTTCGGCTATCGTCATCTGTGTGTTGACGTTTATGTATGCCTAAATTTTGGAATTGCTTTTGTAGCAACTCCCAAGATTCTTTGTCTGTAGAGTTAGCTACCTCCTTTAAATATAGCTGAAATATGCTTGGTGTAACAAGAAAGAGATGCTTTTCTACAATATGTAATTTAGCATTTGGTCTATTGATGACAAGCTTTCCAGAAATAACTCCCGCTTTAACCCAACTTATAAATTTTCGAGCATCTATGAGACTGCTGTTATCCACTGCGAGATTATCTTTAGCTTGTTGAGAGATGTTTCCTAAGTGTTTTTGTTCTGATTCAGTAGGTTGTAGAACATTGCCCAGTGAAGTTTTTACTGGATCATTTAAATTTATTTCCTCAATCCCAGAATCTTGAGACACTGTTTCAGTCATTGGAGAAAACATATTGAGAACATAATCTATTTCCATGGACTCATTAGATTTCTGCGGTCCCTCATCCTTTAACATTCTCTCACTTTGGATAGTATTTTTTTCAGTTGTGAGCTGCTCTTGTTCACTCTTTTCTGCGAATCTCTTGAGTGTTTCCGTTTCTAACGTCTCGGCTGGCTTAGGTGGTAGATATGTAGTGGTTGTTATTCCACCATTATCATTAACAATATCAATTCGCCCATCAAATATTTCGGGTCTATCATCTAGGTTCTCCCAAATGATTTCTGGAGATATTTTCAATAAAGTAAAAGGTTTCGGTGGAGCCCATCCTACATTAGATATGACTTTTCCATTCCAAATAGCCGTATCACTACTTGTTTTTTGAATCAATCCATGTGCTTGTAACTCATCAAATATTTTTCCATTTTGTGCAGGAACAGGCACGCCTTGTAGCATTAAATATGAACGAATATTATCAGCGGTACTTTTGCTCATTAGCCATAAAGCATCCTCTGTTAGCCAGCCATCACATCCACCTTTAGGGGCATTAAGTTTGAATTTTTCCACCACATTTCTTAATGCAATGTGTAACTGTTTTGCAAAAGATAGTTTTGGTTTTTCAGATAATTTTGAAGGGTCACCGCCCAATGCCATGGTGACACTGATTTGATCTGCTCTTTGTATAATTTCTGACAAAATTCCAGATTTATCAGGATGGCCCGAAATGAAATACATTAAACTTGAAAAAGCTTGTGGAAAAGGAGCGATCCAGTCAAATGCTTCTTTAGGAATAAGATTATTTGCAAAAAAGCAACCTAAAACAGGGTGCAATGAATAATCTCTATTTTTAATGTATCGGAAATTATATGGTTGTTCAGGTTTACCTTGCCAAGGAAACCATCTTGTGCCATTTTGCAAAACAATCTCAATATCTACAGCAATTTTACCGATGTCGTGCAATAATGCAGCATAAATCACAACAGCTGTCCACACGTCTCTTTGTTTCGCTTGTTCTTCGGGAGCTGAATTCTGCGGTAAAACATAGCTTTGCCTTAATTTAGCTGCAATAGATATGACTTCAAGTCCGTGATCAAGCATTCCACCTACATGGGAGTGATGGTGAGACTCTGAAGCTGGAAGATGCTGAACTATCTCGGCGAATTTTTCTATAGGAGCCTTATACAACACATTGAACATTTGTGGTTCCATAGATACATTCTGCCAAATCGTTTTTAGATATTGTTGACGTAAAGGAGATGAGAGCAATTTATCAGCAGATAAAGGCTCATGCCATCCTACAGATAGCTGTTCTGTTGAAGTCTCTGTTACTACTGAGTTTGTTTTTTTTATAAGTGATCTTAGAATCTTTATCATATCTTAACTTCTTTGGAGATTTTAGGTTATTAGAGCAAGTTTCTAGAAGTGAAAAAAGTATAAATTGATGAAACTAATTTATCATTTCTTGTGATACATATATGTCTAACGATAAGGGAAAATACTATGATTAATTCTTCACAATTAGAGTCTAATTTTCTTAGTATTCTGAAATTCTTTAAGTGTCGATACGCTGAGAAGAAGGAGTTGGAAAAACTGCTTCAATCTCCGTCTTTCATGGTGAATATAAGAACGATAGGTTTAGGATATAGACGTTTTTTTTGGAAACATCTAAGTGAGCACTGTATCGAGTGGCGTTTCCGTAAAAGTGAAGGGATGAGCAGTTCGTCTAAAGGGGATGAACTTGCGCAATTATTTAGTAAATTAAGCTATACACACATATATCATAACCAAAAGATAGACTTACAGAGTATTACCAACATTTCGTCATCAAAGTCTGATTTATTAGCAATGAATAGCTTAGATAAACTTGTCATTGTAGACAGCCAGGATTTAATCCCCGAAATTACTGAAAAGCAACTCAACAAAAACTTATCTCATTTTGATAGTAAAATTTTCCATCGTAATAACGAAACAGTAACTTGTGATTTATGGACCGGTGAATTTACTTGGCATAATGAATGTGGTGGTAGTCATCATTTTTGTGCAGCTCGATATATTGCTAGACACCTAGAAAAGCAGGTTTCACTTACAGTCAACTTAGAAGTTAACGCCATAGATGAAGCTGTTTATAACGAATTATTCGACAAATATGATATTTTTATCATTTCTACATCTGATAGTGAAAAAAACAATTTATTGAATGAGACATTATTTAACTTAAGAGCAACATTTATATCTATTCCACTTAATTTTGATTATTTTTCAGTTGATAAAACATTAAGAAAATCAAAGTTAATCGCTTTTTATAGAGATGATGTTAGAGTTAGAGATATTGTTGATATCTTTAAACGATATAAAATGTTAAATTGCTCAGAATATTTTTCAACTTTATTGAAACAACAAAGATTGAATATAGAAAAGCCAATATATTGAATCTCACTAAAAATAATGGGGAGTTATCTCCCCTAAATTAGATATTTAAATGATTAGTTTGTTTTATTTAATCTATCAGAAATTTCCCTAATTTTTTCAATAATATATTCAAAGGTAAATTTGCTATTATCATAAATCATTCCTGCATTATTCATTTCTGTATAATCCTTTCGTAATTCAGATAGATCATTATTATCTGGAAGTAGCTTAAATTTATGGTTCAAGCAATCAGAATAATTAGCATAGCTAGCATTAAAGAAAATAGATTTATGGTTTACTACATCTTCTAGTAGCTGATGATTATCCATAGCCAATTGACCAATATCTTGTTCATATAATTTTACCAAATCATACCAATGTCTTGAGAGTCGCTCCGCATTTTGCCTTAACCCTCGATGGCACTCAACGTGAATAAGTGTTGCTTTTTCCCAAAAAGTTCGCTGTGGAGATAGCACAGTAATATTTGGCTCAGGCAATTTAAACTCAAGATTATCTTGTGCTACATATGGTCTAACGATATGCATTTCATTTGGATCAATAACATTTCTACCACCTAATTCTATTAGAACAGACTCCTTTATATACTGCTCAGAGTTAGATAATACAGAAGGATAACTCAGCCAAATTTTTTCACCTGAATCATCAACAGTTATATTACAAGATTGAGACAAATCTTTTAATGCTAATTCTAAAGCTGGAACTATAATTGCATCTCTATATTTTTTAACACTTTCTTTAAGTTGTTCACTAAATAATTTAGCTTTAGTTTTACTCATTTTCGGATCGAATGAATGAGATATATCAAAAAATCGATAATCTAATGTGATATCAACATCCTCTGAAAATCTGTTAATTGCATTAAAAACTTTAGATAATGAAGTTCCACCTTTAAATGCCATAGGATGTCTATTTGGTATATTAAAAATAACATCAAGAACCCAACATAGCCAAATATCCTTTTCAAGAATAGTATCTCTCATTGATAATTTATTACTATAATATTGAAGTATTTCTACTTGGGTCTCATTATCTATTTCAAAATACGATTCGTTATTCATATTTTATGCCTTTAACTCTATTTCATTGATTACATTGTACATCCAACCAGCTAAATTTGCATTTTTTAATGTAGCAAATTCCTCATCAGTAAGAGATGTTTTTAAAGCAATTATTACTGAAGGTGTGACAAGTTTACGACCAAGATACCATAAGGCAGATATCGCCAAACCGATCTTTGTTCCTGCGTACTGGAGCTTTCTCTGGTTAGATGTATGAATCATGTGTACTTCTTTATTACCAACTTTGATTTTACGGCTTGCCCCATTCGTATAAAACACAGCCTTTGTAGGTACTTGAGTGCTAAGTTTAAACTGTCTCGCCGCTTCTGCCCCATGTACTTGAATCGTTTCTCCATTTTGTTGCGAGATTATCTCTAACACACTTTCAACTTTTACTGGCACATTTCCTACAAATCTATTTTTTATAGGACGAAAGAAAAGTCCTCTAGCAGCTCTTTCAATTTCACCTTTTTGGACCATTCGAGACAAGGCTTTATCTACAGTTGCTCGGTTACCTAATTCTAAAAAGTCTCTAGATGAGAACACAACACCTTTCTCAATGTGTTGAATTTTATGCTTAATTCGTTGAGCAACAGGCATAGCCCCCCCTAAATGTCAAAAAAACTAAGATAATTTCTGACATGTTAGCATTTTAAAAAATGAAATTAAAGCCTTTTAGCCCTTTAGCCTTTTCATAAGCTAAATAGTACCTTTTGGGGTAAGCCCGCTCCACTTCAGTGGAGCGGATTGCCCTTGAAAAATTTACCCTTATTATCCCTTAGCCTTTTCCTTTTTGCCACTATTCTTCATATATATAAATTTCAAGCTCATAGTCAGTTTCATCATCTATGTTATTGTCATAAGAATCTTTATTATCTAACCGTGATCCAAAACGTAACTCAAGAGCCTCCTTTTTTTGCTCGTCTGATAAAAACTGCCAATAGTTACACTGTAGTTTTCCGTCATCTCCAAGTTCCCAAAGCCCCGCATAATTATAATTAGAGTACTCTGGTTCAGCATGACATATTTTTCCAATTCTTGGTTCAATATTTTGAGCATGAGAAAAATTTCCTAAACAGCACAGTACGGGAAATATGAGTAAATATTTCATAATAGAAAGATATGTTGTAATTTTGTTGTGACAGTCTAAAAGTTTGTCATTCTGTTTAAGAGAGAAAAGTAATCATGGATTTGGAATGATTCTTGGGGAAAACTATAAAATTTGTGTGAAGAGTTTATGCTGGTTCATCATGTTTAAAAATATCAAAATTAATACTGTCATTTGAGTATAGTTCAAAGCTACTAGCATAAATAACTTAAATACTACCACCATATAGCAATTAAATAGAGTTAAATGGTACAGGCATAATTTATAGATCTAAATGAAGGTACATAAATGTTAACCGCACGAATTTATATGAGAGTATCCACTGATCATCAAGATTTACAACGACAAGAAAAACTTATCAAAGATACACAAGAAAAAGGATTCTATGTTGCCGCAGTTTATAGAGAAAAGATATCTGGCGTAACAGAATGGGAGCAACGCCCTGAATTATTTCGTTTGATTAATGATTTACAGCAAAATGATATTGTAGTTGCAGAAAGTATTGATCGGTTAACACGGCTGGAGCCGAAGAAAGCACTTGAGCTTATTGAGGCGATTAGGTCTAAAGGAGCGAAAATTCAAGTGCCTGAAGTCTTTGACTTCGACACTATATCAAAGGAACTCGGCTCTCCAACGGAGAGTTTCGATCCTAGCTTTCTGATGTCTGATTTATTTACGGCAATGCAGAATATGTTTTTCAAACTAGCTGTCAGTGTAGCGTACGATGACTACCGAAAACGGAAAGAGCGGCAAAGACAAGGTATTGAATTAGCCAAAAAGCAGAGACGGTATCGGGGGCGACAACCAAACATAGAATTGCACAAGTCAATTGTTACAAGCCGTCAAAATGGCAACTCAATCACGAAGACTGCCAAGGTATTAAATACAAGTGAAAGTACGGTTCAACGTGTTTGGCGTAAGTTTCAACTTAATCATAACTCTTAACTTTTCAATGAGATAAAAAAAATGAAACGATCCATTTTAGACTTTATACAAAATAGAGGATTACAAATCCCTCTAATCTATTCCGACTACGAAGAAGACGTGACTGGTTATATTCGCTTCTATATTCCCAATACAAAATGGGAGTTTTATATTTATGAAATAGACGAACCTTGTGATTTTGCAAATGCTCTAGTTTATTCCCCACATACACACGGCATACCTGATCACGGTTTAATTCCATTACAGAATTTCGTAGCTGAATATGCAGAAGCATTCTCAGGTGAAGTTGATTTCTCTTTAGCTATAATTGATGAGACGTTCACACCAACTAAGCTATCCGAAATCCGAAGTAACAAGCCAGCATTAAATGGCTAAGGTGGTGGCATTATGAATATTGAGGCTGAATTCCTTCAGTATGCGTTTGATAAATACAAATATAATCCAATTCAGTTAAAGGCTTTTTGTAAAATTATGCTACGTCAAGCTGGGGGCTATGATAGATCCTTAACTGAAGAGCAAAAAATAAATTTGCTTAATCAAGTTAAGTTAGATTTGGATTTTTGTATGCAAGAAATTAATTGAATAATAAAGCCACTTTATTTCTAAAGTGGCTTTATATTATCAGTAAAATATAACCTCATTTTCACCAATATCGTCAGATACGATTAATAGTGGTAACTGACCTTGAGGAATTGGCTGCTCACTATTCTCTGAGTCAATGTTAACTGAATCAATCATATCCGCTGCCGACGGCATTTTCTGCTCCAGTTTATGAAACCAGTTTCCCATTAAATGAGCCAGTGTATACATCTGAATTTTGGTTTCATTCAGAAGCGTGTCACCAACTACAATACAAGCTGGGATATGAAGTAATGAGAGCTGAATGTAGCACATCATTGCAGCGATGAAATCAATATCCTGACAGTGTACCCATAGGCATTGCTGTGGATTGTATCCAGCATCAATAAGGTGATTAATACAACCAATAACCATTACGCCTGATCCGCAAGATGGTTCAGAAAGCGTGATAAATCCACGTCGCTGAATTACTTTCTGGCAATCAGATAGTGTCACTTTAGCCATAAAATCCGCAATATGTGACGGCGTAAAGTATTGTCCTTTGTAACCGTCACCGAGATCCAGACTCATAAATACACTACCAAGAAAGTCGTATCGCTGCTGGGTGAGTGCATCCACTGTAATTGCTAATAACTGTGCCAACGCAGTAAATTCTTCTTCAGAATAACGGGCTCTGGCGTGGTTAAAGCGTTCCAGTAAGGCGGGGGCAGTTTCACTACGGTAAGTCACCTGATACATATCTAACGCCGATAGCGTGATGAAGTCATAAAAGACCTCAGAGCGGCGGTAGTGTGGAGCTATACGCTGAAACAGTTGAATAAATTGCTGTTCAAAATTTTCCATTGGATTACTCCTAAACGTTTATGGAGTAATCCCCCTAGGGAATTACCCCTAGGGTGGAAATTACATTGTAAAAACCTACTTAATCATCGTCACAGATGAACTCTTCATCAAAGACATCCTCAGCAAATTGTCGAATTTCATCGTCATCTTTGTATACCTGATAGAAAGAACCATCCATATCAGCGACAAATTCCCCTGCGAACCACATTCCAGACTCAAAAAACGATAGTGTAAATTCAATCTCAGGAAAAGCTGCACAAAGTGCACCAAACCAGCGGTCAGGTGGCCCCCACGGTGTATCAAATAGGCAGTAGATGCTATCTTCTTCGAAAACAACTTGGCAGTTATCTGGATGAACATTCCATTTACAGCCCCAATTTGCAATAGACCAGTCATACCAATCTTTGTAGCCATATTGGTTTAGATTTGATAAATACTGCTCACCAAGTGTTAAATCTAGCCATAGCATTTTCTGTTCATCAGGGCGAGCTTTCAACCAGTGAATAAAATCCCCTACTTTCCAGCGGTGATGTTTGGCTTTAGCATAAATACGATCAACCTGTGATGTATTAATGTACTGTTGAAGTAACGCCCGATTTATTCGCTTCGTTTTCGGTAGGGTGAGAAAACGCATCGCTTTATCACCACTACTACCACTCTCTATATAAAGAGATTCTGACATAGGAACCATAAGATTAAAATCCAATAACCATTGCCCATTATCGTTCTGGGTAAAGAGCTTGGTTTTAACTTGTTCCATCTGCTCAGAATGACAAGTAACGTGTAGTTTATTTTGGCACCAATTTGGCATAGTGTACTCCTTAATTTTGTAGAAAAATGAAGGGATACACCATGCCCAAGGGGATAATGTATCCCCTAATGGGTAAATTTCAGTTAGTATGCTAACTTGTGAGGTTCATATGTTCGGATTATCACTTGCAGTGTTTTCTACCTAATGATACCCAGAAAGCTAGCCAGCCAGCAAGGTTATCATTATATGATACTCCGAATTTCTTCTCGTAGAGTGCTTGTAACGATTGCTCACATGTAATAATTTGTTCTCGGATATGTGGTATCCAATCACCATTTTGATCATATGCTTGCTCGTACAATATGCAATATTTTAGGTAAATGGTATCAATTTCTTGATCCAAATTTTCCATAGCTATTCTCCTATGCTTCATAGTTAAAACGTTCATATTGTTGAACAACTTGCAATGTCTCAAACATATATTGACAGGCTTCGCGAGCTTTTCCTGCTGCCTTAAAAATCGCTTTCTTATCTTCCTTCAGAAGTTTAATCCAGCTCGCAATATAACTTGCATTTTTTGGAACAGTATTAAACCCAAGATGGCTACATAAAAAGGCGGCGCCCATTTCTGCAACAAGCTCTTCAAATACGTAGACTTTGTTACCAAACTTGGACTTACCAGAAGCTATCCCTTCTCTATTTAATCGAGTTTTATGCCCCGTCGAATGTATCATTTCGTGTAATAACACTTCATAAAAGCCCTGTTCATTTGTGAACTGCTTCATTTCTGGCATTACAATGATATCTTCATTAGGATTATAGAAAGCTCTATTACTCGGTTTCATATTTACCTGTACTTCAATCCCTTCCATTATTTGACGAATTTCTGCAAATTCTTGGTAAGGCATAGAATTACTCTCGGGCTTAGAATCTGACACAGCTTCATAGAGAATTTTTGGTAATGACTCACATTGTTCTATGTTAAATACACAATGCTTTTTGAGATAAGCAAAATGCTCCATCTCAATATTTCCATCATCATCTACGATCTGATTACCATCTTCATCTAATTTCTCTCGCTCAACAGGACAATAATTGACAATCACAGTTGCTTTTTCACCTTTTCTGATACGTCCGCCTAATTTGTTAGCTGCTTCAGCTGTTATCCATTTTGACTGTTTATAGCCATTCTCTTCGTTCGCCATCCATAACAACAGAATATTAACTCCATTATAGTAGCGATCCGATACTGCATTACGTGGTAAGCTCAGATTACAATCAGGACTAGACCAAGGTTTTAACCAAGGAGCTGTACCAGCTTCTAAGGCTTTTACAATACGATCTGTCACATTTTGATAAATGTCGAATTTAGGTTGTTGAGTCTTTGTGTTCATAATATGTTCTCCTATAAAATAAAATGGAGAACATATCCTTTGGAGAATATATTCCCCAAAGGGTTAAAATTGTTTATATAGCAAGCGGTTTGATTTGAGAAAATTGTTGCGATAATTCAACTATTTTCTGACGAGCTTGCTGAATTGCTTCTTTAAGCAATGTTCGTTTATATCCAGAAAACGTTTTATCATTTTCTGAATATGTAAGTTCACCGATATAATCATCTCCTAATGAAATGCCTGTATTACGATCAATAACTTGAGCATATACATTGGCATATTTTGTGTCACCTTTGATTAAAGATTCACAAAACTGCTTAATATCTTCAGGATCATCATAGGGTGAGAAAGCAAAATCAGCAGGTTCTGCGATAAGCTCAATACGGTAATTCGATGTATTAAATTGATATGCTACCTGTTTATCACTGGGTGTAGCTTCAATGATACGATAACCTTCTCGTGCTAATCGCTTAGAGAGTTCTCTGATATATTCACTGAGATCTGCCACAAAATCATCCCATAAAGCTTTGTACTGGTGTACCTTACTTTGAGGGAAATACCATTTTTTATATGTATCTACATTGTGGAAAAAATAGAGATCTTCTGCACAAGGAGCCTCCAAATCCATTGTGTTTGAATGAGAATAATGATAACCAAACTTATTTCTAATAATGGTTAAATAATCATAATAATTTTCCCATTCTAAAATGGATTTAACGAGTCTTTCAAACATACGGTGTTTACGTTTTTGATTTGGGTAGACTTTTTTAAATAAATCAACCCAGTCTCTAGACCAAATTTCACCGTAAAATGCGACTCCGTCACCCTGGCAATAATTGAGCGAATATTCAATTTGTAAATTGTCAGGGAGTCCCGCTTCAAATAGCTTCTGATTAAAATAAGATGTCAAAATATTCATAGTGTGTTTCTCCAAAATATAAGGGGAAACACTTCCCTAAGGAAATGATTTCCCCAAGGAATTGAATAGACTCCTTTATCCAAGGAGTCCGATTTGTTAATTACCTATTCATCGTCTATTCTTTCGAAATGATCAATGAGCCATCATCCTTTTCTTTTACCGTAAAAAATCTAAATAATGCGCCATACTTAGTTGGCAATTTATATAAAAATCTTACTGTTTTTTCAGATGGTTGACGGTTTATCCAAGCATCATATGCTTGTTTTTTTAAGTCATCTGTAAAATTCGCCTGCTCTTTCCAATTTTTGGAAAGCTGATATCCTACTGCAGATAATAGAATGTGAATTTTAGGTTTGGATTCCAGCATATTTATCTCCTAGAATGTAGGGGAAAATACTGTTTCCAAAGGGGAAGCGATTTTCCCCTATGGGTGGATAACTACTTAATCATATAGAAGAATGTACTTACTGCACCTCCAATAAATGAAAGTACAATAAGTAAACTAGAAACAAAGAACCAACGCTTTTTGAGTTGGCGAGTTTCTTGTTCAAACTCTTCTGCTTGTTCTTCAAGGTGAGCAAAAATTTCAGCCTGAATTCGTTCATCTTCAGCTTCAATACGCTCATTGATACCTTTGGTCACTTCAATGTATTTTTTGGTCGCTGCTTTTTTAGCAGAAACAAAAACACTACCTAATTTGTTACCAAATTTATTGAAGATCGAAGTAGATTTAGGCGTAAAAGAATCGAACGCACCGATGTCGTGTGAATTGTTCATAGAGATTTCTCCAAGGTAATGTCCAAGGAGAACCTTATCCCTAGGAATAAAGTTTTCCTGGGACAGGTTAATGAAAAGTATAAGATGCATTCCTAACAACACTAGATATCGAAGAACAGTATGTTAGAGTCCTTTTCAGAATGCTGAGAACATTTGGGATATGAACCATTTTACCGCAGTAAAACGTGGCCTTATAGGTTCTAGCCACCTAACTTAGTTATCAACGATAACAAAGATAGCTTTATTATGATAACTGCTACACATCTTTCAATTTAAAACTATATTTTTCTTTTTTATAGTTTAAAAACTATCACAAATCTAAACATACTTTTTCATTTCATTTATATCGCTAACTTCTTAATGTTACGTTGATTAAATCTTTGTGAGGATAATTATGCGTAGAATTTTACTCAGCACAGTACTGTTATTTCTATCTTATTATGGCTACACCAAAGAAAATTCTAGTGTAATGGTAACAGTATATACCACCCAAAACTACCCTATAAAAAATGCTAATTTGGCCGATTACATATATCAGCTTGATGCTGTGGAGATTATTGAAGAGCAAATTAGTCAATCCTTAGGGCAAGATCCACTAATTGCAGAAAAACAAGCCAAACGTTTGATGCAAGATAAATCATGGATGAATTTTCAAAATCAACTGATACAAGCATACCATGGGGTAACAAAAGGTTGGAAAAATGGGATCATGAAAGTTCCTGCGATTGTTTTCAATGAAGATTCACCTAATCCGTCTGTTATATATGGTGAGCAAGATGTAGCCAAAGCAATCAGTCTTTATAAGTCACATCAGTAAGGTACCTATATGAAAGCTAAAATCTTACAAACATATTTAAAACCGCTTTTAATATCTTGTTCCATAGCGACTTACTATACTCCTGCTGTACAAGCAATAGAAGCTAACACGCTGAATACCGCATCAATAATGGCATCAGGAGCATCAACGGGTTGTGCTGATTATAAAATAGTAGGGATATGCTACTGGCTACATTGTACCTACTGGAAATGTAGCGTTCGAACATCAATGAAGGTTCACCACTTTATTCCTGAAATGGTTGTATCTGTGTATAACCATAACAATCAAAGTCCTTGGAAAGAGGTTAATTTCATGAATACGGGTGTGATGGGTGGACAACATCAAACGCCAAGTAAAATGTATACTCAGTTTACTTTCAAAAATGGAGAGGCTATCGGTCATCCAGGTGGGATTGGATTGCAGATGATCAGTAGTATGGGATATTCCTGCCAAAGTCAAACAAATGCATTTCAACCATATTTTTTAAGTAGTTTAGATTTTTTTGCATGGCGTTTTGGTATGCCAGAAATGTTTTACCCTGAAGCTATCACTCCTGGAATGAGAGAGGTTAGTCAAAATGGTGATTTATGGGGAAATATTTATCCACGTGGAGGAAGCATTACACAAACCCATGATTATAAAGCCTCAGCAGTTATTGCTCAGAGAATTGGGGATATTGTTAGCCGTACTGGACAACTACATGTTTACATTCCTGCGGCTAAGCGTGGTGGAGAGGGAAAATGGTATCCAAAAGAAGTCAAAGAGGGTGATAAAAAAACACATCGTTGGCAAATGTTAAGCCCTAAAACTGAGCGTAGCTGCTCAGTGTTCCCAAATGGGAGTTCTGTTGCTGCACATGGAGATAAAGTATCAAATACAGAAAACTACAGTTGGGCGTTATGGAGACCTTATGCTTGTTGCAAAAAGAGAGGTCAAAAATTTTTAGGTAACAGTGATTGGATAAATACACATACACAATAGGTGATGATATGAAAACAAAGCAAAAACTTAGCGTTTTAGCACTCGCTATTTCGATTGGTATTGTATCGGAAAGTAGCCAAGCTAACACAGAATATGTGCAAGGTACTGTTTTATCCGATAAAGTTTTTTATCAAATTGGAGGCGGCTCCGCTGTTATGCCACCACCATCAAGAAAAAGACCAAATGAACTAAGCATTGGAATCGGTTGGAAATCCAATTTAACTTGCGGTAACTTTGATATTAAAACCACAATCAAAAATCAGCTAAATGGTATCACTGAAGGCTTTAAAGATTTGTATGGCAATGTTATTGAATCTGCAACAGGAGCTGTTGCAAGCTTACCCGCAATGATTATTCAACGAGCCAATCCTCAACTTTATGACATACTTAGTAATGGTATGTATCAAGCTAAATTAGATTTTGACTCCTTAAAAACAAGTTGTGAAGAAATGTCCAATCATTTGGCTGATTACGTTATGGATAGTAAATGGGCTAAAATGGCAGGATTGGAAAATTACAAAGAGATTGCCTCTACAGAAACAGATGCCAAAAAAGCCAAGAAAAAATCTGAACAAGAGCAAGGTAGTAAAGGTATAACTTGGATTGGTGGTGTGAAAAAAGGTGGTATGGGGCAACAAGCCATAGATGTTATTAAAGATGTTGTTGGGGCAGGGTTTAATATGTCTCTTGGTCGAGCTCCAACGGCTAAAGGAGCTATTCCAAAGACTCAGTGTGATGGTATGTTATGTACGGAATGGCAATCTCCCGAGGATATGGCTGAATATGCGAAACGTATTTTAGGTGAGAAAACGATGACCACATGTGATAATTGTGGAAATAAAAAAACAAAAGCAGGTACGGGCTTAGCTCCTGAGATAGAAAATCAGACAAAAATAAAAGCAACTCAACTGGAAGAGTTACTTAATGCTGAAGCTATTTCGGCAGAAAAGTTGAATCAACTTAGCACATCAACTGTAGCGGTAACTAGGGGACTAATCGAATCTTTAAAAGAAGATCCTGATGCATCTATTCTTGGCTTTAGATTAGCTCAAGAATTAGCAATATCCAAGGAATTGGAAAAGGCTTTAGTTCTACGCCGAGTTATTCTAACTGGAATGAAAGAGCCTAATGTTTCTAATAATGAAGGAGCTCAAGAAGAACTAGAAAAATCATTAAAAATGCTTGATAGAGAAATCGAGCAGGTTAAACTGGAAATGGAGTTGCAAAGATCAATTAGTAATAATACAGCAATTGCTATACTAAATAATAGAATGGTGGAGCAACAGAGAGCTCTTGATAGTAATACCCCTGATGACAATAAGAAATTACATAATTTATCTAAAGATTCTGGAGCAAATATACTAGATACGAGCAATAGTAATTTATTTACTTCTCTTGATAGATATATTCCAATTCCAAGTAGTGATTCTAGTGGTCTAGGAAACATCTATGCAAGCTATACTTCAAGTATCAATGGTAATGCACCATATTCACCTATAGGGGTTATTGCTGGTAGCGCCAAAGATCAAGCAATGGGGTTATTGAGACAATTTGAAGGTTTTATCTCAACGGCTAAATATGATGTTAATGCTCCTAGGGTTGGATATGGTTCTGATACTATTACTAGGGCAGATGGAACAGTTGTAAAAGTAACCTCAAATACAACTACAACAAGAGAAGATGCAGAAAGAGATTTAGCTAGAAGAACCCATGAATATTCTACTCAAATACAAAGAGAAATTGGAAGTTCTACATGGAATAATCTAACTCCGAGTGCTCAAGCAGCTTTAATTTCTTACACATATAACTACGGAACTCTAAATAAAACTAAAAGTGTTATAGCAGCTGCGCAGGCCGCAGCTGAGTCTGGAGATATGGCAAAACTAGCTATTGCAATTAGAAATAGATCTGTAGACAATAATGGTGTAAATTCAAGACGTCGTAATCAAGAAGCAGATTATATTTCTAACAATTAATGATTACTAAGGAGTATTCATATGCGTAAAATTACAATCTCATTGATTTCAATGATACTTTTTTCTGGTAATGCACTAGCTAGTGATTCTAGTACTAATATTATCTACTCTTGTACAACCACTGAAAATAAACAACTTACAATTAAAAAATCTCAGTCAGATTATATTTTTTCCTATGACAGCCTAATATTCAGTAACTCTATCAACGATGTAATGAAACATGAAGGAACATCTATTGATATCGGGTCGGGCTTTACATCAATTGGTATTGAATTGCATAATCAAGGTAGTTCGTATATTATTGGACATGCGTACCCTAATAATAAACCTAAGGAATTAATAGAGCCTGGATTATTAATTCAAAACGCAAAAGATAAGGCTGTAAAAGGAATTTTTGAGTGTAATCCTAAAAAACAGATCAAACATAATTTCGATACTAAAATTATGAGAAAAACTGGAGTTTCTCCATAAGTTTATAGTTCTATGGGAGATAAATAATGAAAAATTACTTATTAAAGTCTAGAATGGGTAAATTACTATACTATGGCGTTAGAATTTTATTTGTCGGTAGTATATTTGGAGTTGTTATGTTGTTTAGTTATTTATATATACTAGTATTTAGTATGTTAAATCGTGAACTAGGGTATCCATCTGATAATTTCTCTAAGAAAAATTAAAAAGTAGGCATCATATAGATGCCTACTTTTATCAAATTATTTTGGTACTGGAAATTTATTGGAAGATGAGTTTGTTCCTCTCGTTACTGAATTAGCAATAACAGTTCCAAAACTAAACCCTGCCCAACTTAACATTCCAAACCATAATGTCGGTAATACAATAAACATTGTCCCTAATACAAATTGTAAAATCAAATCATCTTGGGTATTTTGTATTCCTGCTAGGTTCCATCTTGAGTGTGTATCACTATCATACATTGCTGATAGTATCCAACTATCAAGCCATCTAGCTAACTCCCACCAAAATGACAAAAAGAACAATCCTACTAACATCGTAGATATTGTCATTATAGTTTTAATACTATACCCACTGAATATAGTAATAATAGGTATAGATACAATTAGAGCTAATATTATTAAGCCTTGAACCATAGGCAAAGATTGTCTAATAGAGTCAAATGCTGGAAACATTGCTACACTAGCGATAGAATTTGCTGCCGTTCCTGCAGTTCTCGCAATAGCATTAGACCAACTAGGATCGGTATTACCACCATATCCTCCATAAGCATAGCCTGATGAAACAGTAATATTCTGCGGACTAACTAATCGTCTAATTATGGAATCCTCATATTCACTAGGATTTCCCCATATTTTTTGCATCCGATTCAATAAGCTTGGCTCAAATTGAGTTAATAATCTTGCTCTTAATCCTATTCTACTATCCGCCCACCATTCTTTACATGTAGGAAATCCCCCGTTTCCTGTATTAGGTAAACCAGAATCTCTAGGTAAAGAGTAACTCCATTGAGAACGAGGCAACTTAGAACGATAATTATCGTAAAATCCAGATATATTTATAAATAAACTAGAGCCAATCCAATCTATATCACGAGCCTGTGCCTCATTTAAGAATGTTTGCTCTCGCTTTATTTTAGTTCTAGATGGAATAAAACATTGTTCTACAAAATCTTGGACTTCTTGTCTGAGTACGGGATTTGCAATCTGAGTATTTTGTACCTCGAATCTAATTTGTCTCAAATCAGCCTTACATGGAATAATAGACACGGCTCCATGAGTTAAGCCTTTCCCTACTGAATAGGTAAATGCCCACCACAATGGCAATGTCGCACTTTTACCATTCAACTCACTTGATAAACTGGATAATCCTGTATCACTCGGTTTGTATATTGAGTGACCACAAGACTTCATTCTTTCAGTATTAAACTGTAGCGTTGTGTAGGACACATTAAACAAGGGAAGACAAGTTAAAACCATAATGGTTATTGCAATATATATCTTCGTTTCAATCCAGCTTGCGAGTAAACGCCCTTTTTCTCCTTCATCATCTCCTTGCTCTCTCACTTTCAAAAAGAGCCCTATCACATGGAATAAGATTGGTGCAGCAAATAAACCTGATTGAACAAGCAGATCCCAAATTCCATTATTAATAATCCAGCCAAGTAATGTTAGGAAATATTCAAAATAACTATCTACTGTTAATGATATGTTCATTGGCTTACCCCTGTAATAATTGAATTAAGCTGGTTAATTCGATAATTGCAACAGCAACTCCTAAAGGTCTAAATAATGATTTATATTGCTCAGATATTTTTACCAGTTTATTGATGAAGATAATAATGATGCCATAAATAACTATCCGAAAAGCTAACCATATATACCAAGTTTTTTGTATAAAATTCGTAATTTTGTCAAACTCTACACCATAGTTTACGGCCAAATGCGCAATAGCAAGAAGCGTCAAAATGATGAATACAAACACAAAGATAAATTTCAGTAATGACCAAAACTTACTATGTGGCACGGTGTCATTATTGATGTTTTTATCTTCAGTTTGAGCCTTCATAAAAATACCCTTGTAAAATCAAATTGTTAACTTTCCGCATCTGATATTGTTATATGATTATCCACAGTTTGTGTGGATAACTCATGTTTAAGTAACTCAACTAACCAAAAAGCATCTGTTGTATCAGTCACATTGATATTTAAACGATAGGTGTTTGGCTGTTCGAGCGTAGGTAATTCCGTATAGCCTGCGAGCACCATCATTAAATCAAAAGATTCTTCCTGATTATTTTTAATTCCTATTAATCGTAGACGAATATAATTCATATTCGTTACACGGTATGGATGCGTTTTAATATATTTAAGTGTCCCTACTCTTTGTTTAATATAAGTAATCAATGCTTCGACCTGTTTTTGTTGTTGTTCGGATAGCATTTTTTTCAATTCCACAATACTGGGTTCATGTGGTGAGATAGAAAATAGTGTTTTTCTTTTCATTTTGTGATTCCTCTTGCTTTGTCAATGTTTTCTGCGACTTTAATTGCTGCATCAAGTTCACAAATACCATATTTTTGCATCAACGTAGCACGTTCGGCTTTTTCTTCTGGTTCAGTCATCGCCAGCGCAAGGTATAAACTTGGTGGCACGACTCGGAATAAGGCTTCCATCTTACTTGATAACACGACACCTTCTGTATATTTTCGGTTTTCTTTTTTAACTGATGTAACTAAGAAAATTTGTTCTGGAGTTAGTTGCTTAAATCGCCCAACTTGTTCTACTTCATCTTTCTCAAGACACAATAATTCCCACCACTCTAGCATTGAGAGTAGTTTAGACGCATCGCCAGGGAAGTCTTTCAGGTTTTGTGTGGCAAGCCATAGCCAAATACCTAGCTTACGCCACATTTTACCTGCTTTCGTCAAAAAGCGAGCTAACATTGCATTTACTGTAATGATGTGAGCTTCGTCCGTAATATTGACAATAGGGCGACCTGAAAATTGATATTTTTCTCCTAATGAATTGATATGATTAATCAAAGAGATATAAGCAATAGCTAATTGAGCTTCATAGCCTTCTCTTGCCAACGTAGCTAAATCAACAAGCGTAATATCTGCATCGGGCCAGATTTCACCTTCTCTGTTGAAAAGTTCTGCTTCAAAACTACCAGGTAAACAAAACATCCCAATAGCTTCGCCCATTTCATAAGCACGTGTTCGACGTGCTTCAGGGAGAGATTCATCTTGGCTTAATTCATAAAAAGCGTCTCTAATATCCTGAGTTAATGTTGTTCGCCCATGTGAATATGTTTTTTGAGCAGCCAATAGAATTGCTTTGCGAATCATCGCTTTATCAGGTCGGGTTAGTTTTTCATCTTCCTTAACCTCTCCACCAGTAATCATTAGACGAGCGGCAATTTCCATCTCTCCTAATATATCTCGCTGATCATCTCCCTCTTCTTCATCAGCAGTTTCAATAGAGGACGAATCCTCCACATGATTTCCTTGGATTTCTTTCAATAATTCGCTTTGGGTTTTCGATAATTCAGGATCTGCCACAAGTCGATGACAGTCGGCAAATAATGGTAGTGAAACACCCCCACCAGGCTTCAAAGTTACACGATTGACAGTTAATCCATAGCGTTCTGCATATTCAGACATTAATCCAAATGAATTTCCCGCTTCAATGACAAATAATCGAGGACGATGAATTGCCATCAACTGTGCAATCTTTCCGTTTAAGGTAGCTGATTTACCTGCTCCAGTCGGACCAAGAATAAGTGCATGTCCACTTTTTGCTCGGTCATCTTTATTTAAGGGATCAAAATCTAAGGGGGCACCACCACGGTTAAAGTAGGTAATGCCAGGGTGACGAGTACCAATACCTCGTCCAAATACAGGTAATAAGTTAGCAATATGCTGTACAAAATTGAATTTAGTATAGAGTGCATGACGATCGTCTGCGGGATTGAAACACATAGGTAACCATCGAATATAGCTACTTAGTGGTGCAATTTCCATACCTTCTTTAACTGCAACTAATCCTGTTGACTGTAAGGTTGTTCGTAGACGGCGTGAGCGTTTTCGTAATTCATCAGTGGTATTAGCTCGCAGATAAAATGCCAGTGAAGATCGATACATTTTGTGTTTGTCTTTCAAAATATCTTTAACTCGATCACAATCTTTTTTGGCATAAATAGATTCTGTATTTTCTCCTAGAGCACTATCTTTAATACTCTGTATATGGTTTTCTAGTAGGTCTTGTGGATAAACGACAACAGTTAAAACCATAATGGTATTTTCTGGTAATAGGTCAAATAAACTATTAACATTATCTCCACGTTTGACTTCCCCTGTAAGATGACCAACTTCTGGAGCTCTTCGTAAGGAATCAACCACAACTACTTCATGTGGACAATTATCAAAATACCAATAACTTCCTTCTGTTCTTGGTGTATTGACGAGTAACGTTTCTGCAAAATCATTCACTAAATACAGATCATCAGGATTATTGTTCTGTTTAATAGTGTAATGACAGGCCTTATAGAATTCTTCAGGATTATCATAGTCTTCAGGTACAGGGTTGAACCAACGTAAAAGCCACTGATGAATTGCGTTTCCGTTCAGACGCTGAGCTCGAATGCCAGCCCCCAAAAGTGCATTCGTTACACTATCACAGGTTGCATTTAAGTCTTCTAGTGCTTGATCTAGTGTAATGTGTTTTTCAACGTAGCGATAAATGACCATTCGAGTACGACGTTGTTGCCCTCGCCATTGTGTACCTGTGACCGCTTTGTCTTCGAATAGACCACCTGGTTTGGATACATCACGTAAATGTTTTCCCATAATGTTAAGCCATTGCTCTGTAAATTGAGTTCCCTGAGCATTAGGTTTTACATAGTTACGTAAAATATCTTCATATTCCATGGACATCTCATCATCTTGGCAATAAAACTGCACAACCCAAGGCGACATATCTAATTCAGGAAAACTATCTTGAATTGCATGGCAGACTTGGGTTCTTGCATTAGCCAAAAATTCCGCAGAACGACCTTCAGTACCAATCACAGTAAGCTCAAAAATAGCACCGACAGAACGACCATCTTCAAGAAGTAATGTTTTATCTTCATCTAAGAACTCGACCCAAGGAAGCCTATCCACAAAGGATAGCGATGGCTTGTATTGTTCTAAATGTTCTTTTTGAGTGTAATTACCTTGTCGTCGAATGAATTCAACATGTTGAGAGACTGGTGCTTCAGGTGCATTTTCTGTACTTTCTGAAACTTGTTGTTTACGACCAAATAATCTATTTAACATGGTTTTTATCCTTTACGACTAGTATTCACGTGTTCGCTCACCTGGTTGGGCATATTGAACTCGTCCGTAAAATGGAAATACAGTTGTATAGCCTGGGATGGGAACTGGTTCTGCAGTTTGAGATAAATGCGGGAATACATACATTACAAGATCAGGATTAGGCAATCTCGGAAATAAATTTGTTGCTTCATTTGCAGCTGTGCGAGTGTAATGGGTGTATTCAGCAGCATTTGAAAAGCTACTATTAATGGGTCTTACAAACTGAAGTGCATTTCTGGCTTCTTGTAGACCACTTTGTGTTCCCCCACCATTTTGTTGCCAAATGTCTTGCATTGTTTCACTACCTGTTGGTAATAATTCATCTTGTGATGTAGAACATCCAGCTAAAATAAATGAGCTAACTAACAGTAAAACTGGGAATTTCATCTGTATCTCCTTAATCTATTTGGCTAGTTCCAGAATTTTTTTGGTATTTCACTTTACGAGCTGCAGAATCGTAATCAATATTAATTGATTGAGAAATATGAACCGCAACAGCTTGTCCTGGTGGGACATAAATAGCATCAAACATTTGCCCATAGCGTTGTCTAAACCAATTTTCCATTTCTTTTAAACCGCCTCCGAGCGCTTGCCCTAATATATATTTACCTTGACTACCTGTGACGGCACCAACAACGGAATTACCATCAACCACTGTTGTAGTTTGGCTTTGAGCCATGCTTTGAGCAGTTGCTCCTGCTGCGGATAATAAAAATTGAGATGATAAATATTCTGGTGCATTTGTTTTTCTTTCACCTGGTATACATGGTAATCCATTTGGATTAGATAACCATCCTAGAGATTTTCCATTGTTACTCCCTTGGTTCTCCTGCGTGGCAATACGTCCATCACTAAATACGAATGTAATACTATCGACATTTCCTTTTACGCAAGACAATGTCCAATCTCCACTTGCAGTTCCTGAAACAATGGCACCTTCAACATCAGGAAGCTGAATACCATTTGCCATAAGGTTTTCCCGACCGATTACAACTTTAAAAGGGTAAGGATCTGTAACATTTCCATCAATAGGCACTCGTCCCAATAATGCAGTCATTGCGACAGAACCCATCAGCGTAGAATTTGCGGGTAAAGTATAAAAAGGTTTTTTTGTCTGTTTTTCACGAGAATTGGGTTGTCCGTGGAGCTCTACAGCCGCCTGACCGAGAGTTGAGTCATCTAATGCTTTAAATGGATTTGGGAAGTTTGCAACAGTTTCTCCAGTAAAGTTTGAGGATACAGGTTTACCATTACGATCCGTCAATGTTACATCTGATGGCTGAATCCATTTTACTGCAGATTGGCTTCCTTCATCTTGATAAGCATTACCCGTATTAGAATGAGAACTATTAAATTGAGATTCCCCTTCCATTCCTAAACCAATAGGAATATCGTTTGAGCTTGGGTTGTCATTAGAGAGATTTGAGAATCTATCTGTTACTTCACGAAATCTACGTTCAAAATCAGCCATTAATTCTTGTTGTTTTGTTTGAATAGCATCATCAATTTGACGAGATACATCGTAAGACTGAATTTTCAATGCCTGATTTTCTTTTTTAAGACGCTCATTCTCTTCGTTTGTTCGTTGTACTTCTGCTTTGGTTTCTTTAACTGCACCCAATAATGTTTTCAGGGTATCATGTGGCGTATCTCCCGCAGTAAGACCAAGCTCTTTCTGCTCAGTTTCAGTGAGATCGTAAACGACATCAGAGACTTCATTTTGAGATACCTGATTATTTTGGTTGTTTTTATAGGTAACAAATAAGATAAAAGCGAAAGCAAAAACAACAATAGGGACGATAATTTTCAGTAACCCATTTGATTTAACTGTACTCATATCTATCTCCTATTTAGTTTTGGTAGATGTTGAGGATGCTTTTTTCACAATAACATTAGGTACAAAGGCTTGATTTGGAGCACCTTCAGTGACTAAATAAACTACAGTAGTATCTTCTGGCGTACCTTTTTTCCCTAACCAATTATGCTGAAAAGTGGCTGAGTAGAAATATCCCTGTAAATACCGTGGGTCTAGATTAACTTGGTAAGGAGCTAAATTCTTTAGTCTTACTGCGGTGACAACGTATCCATCAAGCCCCCAACTATCTAATGGTGTAGCTAAAATACTTAAATTTGGCATCAATGTAGGCAGGCTTTTTGGTAGTTTTGCCGCTATTCTACGTACACCAGGGAGAGGTTCTACCGTTCTTAATGGGGCATACAAGGATTGAGCTGCATATCTAGTGAGTGCTGCTGGGGGAGGTAATTGACTTTTTACTGGATTTTCCATGCTTACATCTGGGTCAGATATATCTGTTTGAGCAATACCAGTCTTATTATTAGAAACAGATTCATCGAAAATAATTCTGACGGATTCTAATTTACCTGTATTTGCTTTACTACGCACATCAAGTAGGACAATTTGCCCTGTTTCCATATCTCTTAATTGGATACGGTTTAAATCGAAAGTTTCGTTAGCTTTCAGATAGACTGCACCACCTGTACTTTGTACTCGTAATTTACCATCTAATTCTGACGGTAAACCTACTTGAACATTTTTATCGACAAAAACGATGCGTTCTTGATTGACATTCAGATCGATAGGGAGTGGAACTCGATTCCATTGCATAAGAATTTCACTTTGTGCAGGAAGTGACAGTAACGTAGTTAGTAGTAATGTTGATTTATTGATTGTCATAAAATTACTCCCATTATTTTTTCTCTTCTTCAACCTTGATTTCAATACGTTTAGGTGTTGAGCGATAGCAATTAAGAGCAAGCCCCCAAGGGTTGGCTTCAGGATTCAGATCGTAACGAACAATATGTAATGGATAGCGAACAAGTACTCGTTTAACAGGGTTATCTAAATAATATTCATCGGTACTTAAGTCTAATGTAACATCCCAATCATCTTGGCTATTAATCGTTACTCTTGATTGACTGAATCCCCGTCCTGGAATCTCATATACACCACGAACACGATTTCGTAGTTCACCTAATAAGTTACGATTTTCATAATCTCTCAATAAAAATTGGTAGCAGTGTGGTGTCAAATAGGCTTGAAGTGCCTCAATATTTTTCTTATAGTCCACTTCGCCATCTTGGGGCCAACGGTTTAACTGCTGGAAAATATAGAATGAAAATGCGTACACCGTGGATGGTGGTACCTCCCACCATGCTCTTACAGAGCCAGAGCGTAAATCAGGTGGATTATGAATGGTTAAATATTTAGGAGATGAATACCACCCATAAGCAAAAATACCTGAAATAATTGTAAGAATGAGAATAACTAACCGTAAACTTTGAATATGAAATCTTTCGCTTGTAAGTGCATGTTTATATTTACTCATTTTTTACCCCGTTGTTTAGGTGTACGTTTGATAGACCAGTATGTATTCGTTGTAATAAATCGTGACGGACTCTTTTTGAGTTCTACATAGCGTTCCAACCAAGTATCAGGTTTTCCACGTTTAAGGCGAGAAATATAAGCACCGCCGAATCGCATTGATAAGTAGCCAATTGCTAACATCCCCATGGGAATTGCATACCAATCAACTGGGAAAATAAGGATCACCAACAGTCCCAATAAAGCACCAATTACTGCACCAATAAACATCACTAAAATTAATTCAATAAATGTCATCCCCCTAAATACTGCAGGGCGACGATTTAGGCGCTCTGGAATGAATGTAACTGTGTCTGTTGATGATCCTTCTTTCATACAGGTGTCCCTTATAGAATTTTACTTGCTTCTGTAATTAGCCAAATGATAACCACGAGTAAAATGGCACCAACAAGCGCAAGCATCCCTAAGTCTCCCCATTTCTTACGGCCAGCCTGGACTTCACCAAACTCAGAGATTAGAGAGCCTGCTACTTTCATAAATGCAAAAGCACCAAGCAAGAGCCCGCCGAGAATCAACGCATCATAAGCATGATTTTTGATCGTTTGCATGATGCCTGTACCTTCACCTCGAGAAGGTGCTTGCATTTTTGGTAAGTCCGCAAGTGCTTCATTAACACTTAGGATAGCTAAAGCTACAGAGGCAGTGGCTTGATTTCTAAATGATTTAAGAGATTTAGATGCTCTTTTGATAAATTTTTTCATAATGGATCCTTAATGAAAAATTGACCTAACTAACGCAGTAAGAAATAGGTGAGAATTACAATGACTATGGCAAATCTCACAATTAATTTTAGGAACTTGGGAATGGTTGTTTTACCTTTCACAAGTGCGTCATAATTCTTCAAGATGATGTAAGCAAAAATGAGAAATAGGGCCGAAAAAATCAAACCTAAGAGAAGATAGTTGAGTTCACCTACAGGGCTATTTGCTCCAATCTTAAAAGCTTCTACAGCAGTATTACTCATTTTTGATTCACTCTAACTTTGTCATACTCTCCCGATAATGTTCGGATTTGTCTTGGGTCACGTGGTTGAGCTCGATTACTATTTATGTAACGATCAATACCATCACGAACAATAGCAATATCTTGTTTAGCCTTTGTATAGTCAAAATACACTCTATCTTTAACTCGGATGTTACTAGCATGTTTTTGTGCTCGATACAAAGCTTGTTGAGCTGACTCTAATTGACGAATAGCCTGCTCAAGCTCGGCTTTTTCATTGGCATAAACAGGGAAAGAGAAAAATGTAGATATCAGAAGAAAAATGGTTAATTGCTTTTGCATTATGAACTCCCATCTGTTAGTTACTGCGAGAAGATAATGCAAAAAATAGGTGAATAATGTAATGTGAAACTGTACAAGGAAATCAAACAATTTCTATAAAAAAACCATCTCGGTTATGGTTTTAACGGAGATGGTTTTATGATGATAAGTCTAGTGTCAATTAGAGATATTTTTTGAAATTTGATGCAGTTAAAGCAATCATAATACCGAATAGAATAGCTGCGGGTATGAGAATTAAATTTGGATGAATAGATATAGGTATAGCAAGATAAATGATCCATGCCATAAACATAACGGGGGCTACTGATTTTTTTGCATGGTGATACTTGAATGCCGATTCTCTACCAACCCCGAAGCGGCGTAAATCTCGTTGAACAAGTCCATCAGTTAAGCCGACAATTGCGACTAATATAAATAATGGGCTAGTAAGAATAATAATTAAGAGTCGAATAATAAAAATAATAATGACATATAAAGTTGACTCAATGTATGATCTTGCATAGAACCAAATATAGGCACTAACGCCAGCGTCTTGCGGGGTATTATGTAACCAAGTCTGTAAACCTGTTTTAATAAATAACCATTCATGAATAAATACGATGGTTTGTTCAGCAAGTATGACTGGATAGCTATAAAGTAAACTTTGTTGAAATTGGGCAGAAAACCAGCCAAATTCTTCTTTCATAACATTTTTACTGTGCATAGCACCTTGTTCTGGCCACACAAAAGTAATACATAGCCATTCTATGATAATACTTAAGATGAGTGAGGCTATTAATGTTTTGGTGATCGTACAGAGAAAATTAGGTTGTTTCTGAACCACCTGTTGAGGGGTTGATTGTTGATTTTCTGTCATTAGTGCACCTTACTTTGAGACAAAATTTCACATTGAACTAAAATCTCACCTGGATATTTCTTATTAAATCGAAGCCAAAAACAGAATTCGTTATTAGAATTGGTTGCTTTACCTACATCAGGAGCTGTCCACATTTCAATATCAAATGAATTCAAATAATCAGATAGTCGATGCAAAGAGCATTGATTGTCATGCCAATATGGAAAAATGGTTTTGGCAAAAAAATCTAAACGCTCTTGATCAAACTTCCCTGCACTAGAACAAAGAAAATTAGGGCTCTCTAAATCAATAAAGCGATCAGGAATATCAGTTATCAATACTTCTAAATGTGTTTTCATTGTTTTTCTCTTCTGGGAATAAAGTTTTACTAAGGTTTTCAAACGCTGCGACAGCATCAGAATTAGGTTGGTAGCTATTCACACCTTCCCACCATGTTTCAGTGGTTTGGTAATTGTCTTGCATATATTTTGCTAATTGCTGAAGATCTTTAGGCATTAGATCATCTTTATCTTCTACGGGTAACGGCATACGTATTTTCCATAGTTGGCTACCTTCAATTAAAGCAAAAGCTTGTCCTTTAGGTAGATTCGTAATATCTGCTGCAGATAACATTGGCTTCTGTTTCTGTGTAACACGATCGCCTGTATTCGAACCAAAATGTTTATCTGAGCCAGGATCTGAACTATCCGTAGTACTAGATAATGCCATGACTTCTAATACAGTAACTTCATGTAAATTCTTGGTGAGTACTTCTGCTGTTGCTTGTTCTTTAACTCTTAACATCACAAGTGAGTTGAAGTTTCCAACTATTTGTCCTGCTTTAGATGCATCTCCTGTTCTTGCTTTAATATCAGAAATAGTTTGAGTATATGCAGTTACTTGAACGCCCGCACCACCGCCTTTATTGATTAATGGAATAAATTCATCACCAATCAACTCATTAAATTCATCGCAATGTACATTGATAGCAATCTTACTATTTTTATGAGTGAGAGATTGTGGAAGCCCTTCATTAATACCAAATTTATAGATATGACCAGCCATTGAAACAAGATCTGCAAACATAGAATTTCCAACTGCAGATGCAACCGTCAAATCAGATAATGCATCTAATCCTATGTAGACAATACCACGTTTACGAATAATCTCTTCCCAGTCAAATATAGGGCGTGTATCCGAGATATTAGAATAGTCTGGGGAGAGTAATTCGGCTACTTTACCTGATGTTAGTTTTTCAAGTAACGGAAGTAATGAAGCGACAATTTTATCAAAGTACGTTTTATCGTACCGCACAGCACTGCATAATCCATCTAAAACAGGATCGAATATCTTGTTATCCCGAATGTATTGGTCAACAGCGACTACCATTTCACTACGACCACGCATTGCCAGAGATAAATTTTTTTGATCTATATTTGCAGCTACTTCAGCAATTGCTAACCAGATATTTTTATCCCGTTGATCAAAATAAAATTTTGCGTAATCCAAGAATAACGAATCAATACTACGTACAAATTTTGCAATTTGTTCATAATCAGGACGTCTACCAAGCTCAACGAGAGCTCTAGCAATGATATTTACGAAACGCCATGCAAATTCTTTGAATGCAGCAGAATTCCCAGCCCCACTTAGTTGACCAGAAATACGAGAGGCAACTTCCGTAATTTTGTTGAAACGACCAACCGCATTATAACGTGCTGAAATATCGGGCCAACCCAAGTGAAATACATAGAATTCATTCTCTCGACCAGCTCGTTTAGCTTCAGCATACATACGTTTTAAAATGTCAGCGTCACCTTTAGGATCAAAGAAAATGACAACTTCACGTTCATTAAAGGTTTTTCCACGATGAATGTCTTGAGTAACCAATAATTCAGCTAATCGAGTTTTTCCTACACGAGTGGTTCCTAACACTAACATATGTCCTACACGACTAGCGAGAGGGATAGTTACATTTACCTCATTTAACTCAATACCATGAATAGCAGGAATCCCCTCTACTGGTGGCAAGGGTCTAAATGGGTTAAAGGGACTATCTTTGGAAGTTAACTTGGTGATGAAGCTTTCTTCATGTTTTTTCTCAAACTCTTTCACAAAGGTATAACATTTTGATGGGGCTAAATATTTTTCTCCATTTGCTTGAAAGCAGTCATGCAATCGTTGAGTATGTTTTTGTGTCCATCGAAATCCTAGCCCTAAAAATAAATGTTTTTTCATAACAGGGATTTCCTTACTAGACATAGCATATCTCGGTAAACGCTTAAGATTTCTATGGTATTTGACAACTTTCCAGCCTTCAAGAGCTCGTTTTATACCTAGTACAGTAAAGCCTGCAGAAAGCCCATACCCAATACTTGGAGTTAAAGCCACTGTCCAAGGAGCAATCGCACAGAGAGCCGCCGAAGCTCCACAAACAGCAGATGTATAAAACTCAACAGGCGGTCGAAGCAATGATTCTACTAGAAATTTATTACTCATTGCGATGCTCCTTCTGATGTAATTAAAAGTGGGTAATGTGATATACCTAGTCTTTCTGCGAGAGTGTCTGCGGGTGAAGGTATCAGAGTTAATGTTGGCACAATTTCTCTTAATTCCTGCATTTGGCTGACAGTTTGTACATTTATGACTAATCCCGTGGCATTTAACTCAATCAATTTTTGTCTATTTTTTTCTAGCCAACTTTTGGATGATACATCATAGCCAATTAAGAATATTGGTAGAGCGCCAGGCAGATTAAATTTTCTCGTTTGTACCGTACCTATAGACCATTTATGAGAAATCACTGGTAGTAACTGTTCTTCTGAAAGTTGAGCTGGAACCGCATTTGGATGTATTGGTGCATCCTCTGTATGTACAGGCTGTATCGGTTCATAAAATCGAACAGCGCTTTCTCCACCGAAATCAGCTATGATATTTAATTCTGCAGATACGAGAGAAGGAATAAAGAAAAACAGCGAATAAAAAGAGAGCTTATATTTCATCATAATGGGTTTATCCAAATAATTTTATTAGCGGTTGTTGGTTCAATCCATCTTATTGAAGGTAAATCATTCTTTGATTTAGATATACGACTTTTTGTATTCTGTGTAATAGGTAGATTATTTATTGGAATGTTATTCGCAATGAGTGCATGCTGATAGTAACGACTTTTTTGATAAATAATAAAATCTCGTACACTCATTTTTCTCGTCATACCATTTAGTTTCATATTACGAATATCGTCTTTTGTTGACTTACCAAGTAAAGCTCGGTGATATCCGTCCAAGCCTATATTATGAGCCATATATAAATTAGCATCTGTTACTTTTATACCACGTTGATTAAATTGTTCTGTATGCCAACGAGCGAGAAGCCCTGTCGCAAGTGTATTGATATACTTATTATGGCGAGGATCTTTATGTGTCCCTCTATTTTTACTTGTAATAACACTCATACCAATTGCCTTTCCTTCAGGCATTGAAGCAAGCCAATTCCATGTTCCAACAGTAAACTGACCGACTCCAAGAGCACCTGTTGGAGATCTTTTGCCATACCATCCATCTTCAATTTTAACCAAGCCACGTAACATTTTTTCATTGACTTGATAGCGTTGAGACGATTCCTTAATGTACATATCAATCTCTTTACCAAAACCATAGAATGGTTTAGCTATTGCTGTAGCTATCATTAATAACGGTAAACACATTAGTAAGTGAGAAGCTGCCATTCTCCATCTCCTTTAATTTGGAAAGCGGCTGGCATTTTTCCCTTTGCGTATTTTAGCCAATATCCACTATCGTGATTTAGGGTAATTTGTCTAGATCTGACTTTGGCGATATCAATGTTATTTTTTAGTGCCCAGTTTCGGATAGTGTCATCATTTTGCATACTGTCCACAACATAAATATCAATTGGATAACGTTGGGCATAATCTTGTAAGCGTTTTAAGTCATCTACACAAGATGTGCAGTCTGTACGAGTAAAATAGATAACACGATTGACAGCAACATTAGTTTGACCAAACTCGTCCATTCGGAAAGGGAGTTGATTAGGATATAATTTTTCAAAGGCTTTGTTGTAAGCTATTTGAAACGCAAATTCTTTTTCAACTCTCTGATATTCTTTTTTAGCCAATAGCTCCGCATAATGTTGTCTTTCTTTGTCATTACGAGCCTCTACGCCTAGCATGGTAAGGGGATCTAGGTTTGGAGACCAAATACCACGAGAACCTTTTTTAAGCTCTTCATATCTGAGCCATTCTGTTTGCGTCAATCCCCATTCAGTCCATTTATTTTCTGAGCTTTGTGAATGCTGAATATTGAGACTTTTCTCCACACTTTGTTGTGTCGACTGGGCTTGAGAGATGGTATTTGTTACAGAGGTTTGATTTGCGAATGAGAAGGATGTGCTTAGAACTGTACCAAATAGTACAAATAAAGTGGTAATATGAAATTTCATAGTCACTCCAATATTGATAGTAAGTTGAAGTGACTATGCCAAAAAAGAAAAGTGAGTATAAGAAAAAATTCTATTGAAGTTTAAAACAGTTAATTAGTAGTCCTCAGGAACGATAGCTTCAATTTGTACTTTCGGCTCTATTGGTTTAGGTATGGAAGCTCGTCTTTCGTAACATATTTGTCGTAAAGTATCATGAACTGTTAATTCATATGCTTCACCTGCTAACATCTGTAACGCATCTCGTAATTTCATTGGACCAAATTGATAATGTACTTTAGGAAGTTGATGATTAAATAGGCTTCTTACTTCAGGGCTAGAAATAGAACAGAGAGTATATCCTGTATCTTTTAGCGTATTCCAAATTCCTTGTTCAACGGTCAAATTATAATAGACTTTTTTCTTTTTACCGATCATATCAATATTAACTACTTGCTCAAGAAGATATTTTTGTCCACCGACAGGTGAGCTACTGACAAGGGTATATCGTCCATAACGTACTACTTCAGGGTATTGCTCAAAGTTAGAAGTATAAATATCCTCAGATACAGTTCTTGCTACTTCAATAGGTGCAGGGTTAGGATTTAAAGACGTTGAGGATGATGAATTCACATCTACAGCCAATTGGTTTTCAGGAATCGGAATGCCTGGCGCAATTACATCATTTGGGGAAGAATTATTTTGATTAGATGAGTTTGTCTGTTTTGCACACCCTGTGACAATAAAGGCACTGAGAATTGACAATAATAATGTAGATGTTTTCATAGCGTGCTCCTTTAGTAATAAGTGACTAAAGAATACTATGCAAAAAATCGTTGCTTTTATTAAGAAAAAAACCGAATTAAAATTTCAACAATTTTAATTCGGTTTTGAATTAGGATATCTATACCTACATGAATAGGTATAGATATTATAGTTAAGGCAAATCGCCAGATTCAACAAAAGAGTAAAAATCTTGTCTAGATACGATAATGTGATCGAGTAAACGGATGTCCATCAAACAACAGGCTTCTGATATCTTGCGCGTGATCATATGATCAGCATTGCTTGGTTTTATCATACCTGATGGATGATTATGAGAAATAATAATCGCAGCAGCATTACATAATAAAGCCATTTTGATAATTTCTCTCACATAGACACTAGATTCATTAATCGTACCAAAAAACAACTTTTCAGTCTTAATTTCACGATTCTGATTATCTAAAAAGATCGTTGCAAAGACTTCTCGCTCTTCAAAACCAATCAGAGCTTTTAACATTAACGCTGGGATGCAAGGGTCTGACATGGTCGCAGATTTATCATTGGGATAAATCGCAGCCGTTTCCTGTAAAACACTTTCATATAGCATTTTGGCTTGCTCTAATTTTTGTTGCTGTTCATAAGATAATAATGCGTTCATCATGTATTCTCCTAAATAAAAGGGGAATACATCCCACTAGGAAATGTATTCCCTAGTGGGTAAAGAATGTTAATTTAACCCCAAAGAATTTGGGCTAGTTTCACTTTTTGCTCTAATTCATTGACTGATTTTTTAGCGTAAGTAAGTGAATAGGCGTGAGAGCGTTTTTCTGGGTTGTCTTTCAATTCTTTATGCGTCTCTTTGGCTTGCGCCAATTTGGTCGTAAAGTATTCAAGACTTTCTGGCATTGATAAATCAATTTTCTCAGCCATGGATTCCCAATAAGCAATTTTGCCGTCATAACTTTCGGCTTTTTTCATCTCTTCAACGGCCTTATCCATTCTACGAGCATTGCGATCAATTAAAGCTCTGTGTCGTTTCTCACTATGATGTCCAATTTTAATTGGCTCACCTAAACGAAGAAATTCACGTCCCTCATTAGCTGCTTCACAATATTTCTCGCTACGCACCATTGCACTATCCGCATATCCTTGATAGCGTTCGGCTTTCGTCGCTGCATGAGATTGGCTATTTAAGCCATCACAGCGAACAAATGAATAGAAGTAAAACCCATCTTGTTGTTTGACAAGATTATGTATTTCAACCTCTGTTTCATTGCCGTATTTACTGGTAAGTACAATGCATTCGCCTTTAGCATGAGCTTCTGGGCATTTAGCAACAAAAACATTAGGTGCAAATTTAGCATAAGTGTTAGTAGTCATCGTATATTCCTCAAAAAATGAAGGAAAATACGATTCCCAAAGGGAGTGTATTTCCCTTCAGGGGTTGTTAGTGTAAAATTTAGTGAATTCGATTTTGTTTGACACAGTCCCAATAATCATCGACGGTACAAATATCCCAATCATTGATCAAAAGGTGAGTATCCAATCGAATTATACTAATCGTCATCATAGTCATCATCGTCATGGCCATATAAAGCATTATAAGCCTCTCTTATTGCTTCATCCGATTCTAATTTGGCATTAGCTATAGATGAGACAGAAAGATCAAATCCTTGCTTTAATGCTACTGAGATAAAACATTGCCTTTCTTCATCATT
This sequence comes from Glaesserella australis, assembly GCF_003260095.1. Taxonomy (GTDB): domain Bacteria; phylum Pseudomonadota; class Gammaproteobacteria; order Enterobacterales; family Pasteurellaceae; genus Glaesserella; species Glaesserella australis. The sequence goes on along the minus strand of NZ_PTPX01000019.1, from coordinate 19,390 downwards.
TAAACGATAAGCATAATCGCTTAATCGTAATAAAACGTTATAAAGCCATTGTTCAGGAACCATTGATTGATACACACTATTGACAATACGTTGTACTAAAACATCCGCACGAATACGGTCATATATCTCTACGAGCGGAAAAGGTTTAGAATAAAAGTTGGTAATAAACATAGTAAACTCCTAGTAGAACAAAGCCCAACAGTCGTTGGGCTTTATAGGTTAAGCATTTGATTCATCTGTATCTCGTTTAGGCTCTTGGTATTTCAATTCGCCATCAATTTTAAGCATCTTAATGCGAATCAAGCGACCTTTTAAGGTCGTACCAGTATCGCCTTTTTTATGGTATTTACTATCACTTGTGTAAGTGAACGTATCGACCCAGAGATCTGCCATTACGAACGAAATAAGCACTTTCTTTTTCGCCTCTACAGCTTCTTGGCAACGTCTGATAAGTTTTTCAGTTTCAGCGCCAACGACATTCATATCGAAATAACGATATTCAGGTTCGTCAGATGAGCCAACTAATGCAGCGATACGGCAAGCTACAAATTCATTTCCTTTTTTTGGTTTTACGATACGAATATCGTTAATATAACCAATACCAGAAGTGTGTAAGTTAAAGTAGCTAGCTTTTTGAGTAGAAGTTTGAGTAGTCATAGTTTGTTTCTCCAAATGTAAAAAAAGCGGAGAAACATCCTTGCCCAACACGGGAAAAATGTTCCCCGCTAGGGTTAATTGTTTGGGACCACAAGAGATTTTTCTTATGGAAGAATATGGTTAAAGAGACATTCCTGCATAATGGAACAAAGTTCATCAAAAGCAGAATCGCTTTTCAGAATGCTGAGCGATATTTGGGAGTTTTAGTTCATCTATACACGATAGAGCGTCGCTTTTCAGGAACTATGCGACTTACTAAGTGCTATCAACGATAGCTGCTTAATGCTGATAAACATAAACCTAAGTATGTTTTTATTAAACAATAAATTGAATATTGAATTTAGATATTTAATCCGATACACAAGAGAGAAAATAAAAACCCTAGAATTTTACTTCTAGGGCTTTGACTAGGATAAGATTAAAAATCAATGATTACATACAAAGACTAAAATCCAGATAAATTTGACCATATAATACAGACTAATAAATAGCATCTGTTCTCGTCAAGACATTACTATTTGCATCTACACTATCCGATAACGATGTGGTCTTTTATCGGCATAACACGCACCAAATGGCACAAAGGGCACCCATTTTTTCACCAGTGGGCACTGGTTAAGATAAATGTGCATTGCTGCAAAGACAGAAATAGATTTTGTCAAAATCCATTTTTGTCTTTGCAACAAATAACGTAGAGATAGCGAAAGCCTAAGTAAAATAAACACTCATAAGCGAACTTATAACTCTCTTTCAGAGTGCCGAGAGTATTTTGGATTGTCATTTGATACCGACAAATGACCAAAACGGATATATCGTTTGAATTTTAGCACGCTAAAGAGCAAAGATCTATTTGGGTTTAGCTTAAGACTTTTCCCCGAAACTGATCGTCCTTTTTCGTTGTAAATTTGCGCTTTTTCTTTACTGTCCCAATATTTTCAATGCCATCACAAGATGGGTATTTTGTACAACCCCAAAAAAGTCCATTCTTACCGTTACGTTTAGTCATTGGGGAACCGCATTTAGGGCATTTTTTGATTTCAACATTACCCATATTCATACCTTGAGATAAACAGACCTTCATTAAATGACGAATAAAATCTTCCTGCTTTTTCATGAACTCAGTGAGGGTCAAAGAACCTTCTGCTATTTGGTTAAGAGCTTGTTCCCATAGTGCGGTTAAACCAGGGTTTTTCAATAAATCAGGTAAGCTATCAATAAGAGCCACAGCTTCGGCAGAAGCGAGAAGAGATTTTTTCTTTTTAAGTAAAAAACCTTTGTCGATCAAACCTTGAATTAGTCCTGCTCTTGTAGCTTCTGTCCCAAGCCCTTCTGTTTCCCGCAATCGTTGTTTTAGCCGTGGATCGGTAACAAAGCGAGCGGCATTTTTCATTGCTTCAAGCAATGTACCTTCAGTATAGTGAGCGGGAGGTTTAGTTTGCAGAGTTCGAATATCAGTTTGAGTCACTTGGCACTGCTGATGAGTATTTAATACAGGAAGTCCCTGTTTGTCGTCTCCTCCATCTTCTTCATCAGCATGTTGACCAAATAAGATACGCCATCCTGGAGTAACAATGACATTCCCTCTCGCAATCAATGTGTGCCCAGCAGACTGGAGTGTGACGATAGTTTTATCTGTTTCTAAATGAGGTAAGAACTGAGCCAAATAACGACGGCGAATTAGATCATAGACTTTCATTTCATCATCATTTAGTTTGCTAAGATCAGCTTTTTTGATAGTTGGGATAATGCCGTGGTGAGCAGTGATTTTTTTATCATCCCAAGCTCTACTTTTTTGTTGTATATTTAGACGTGGCAATAAATTTTGCAAATGGGCATCTGAGCTGACTAATGCACGAATCACCATAGGGGCATCTGTAAATTGTGATTCTGGGAGATAGCCACAATCAGAGCGAGGATATGTTGTAATTTTATGTATTTCATATAAGGATTGTGCAATATCTAAGACCTGTTGTGCACCAAAACCAAACAAGCGGTTACATTCTCCCTGTAAATCACTCAACGCATACAGTAACGGTGGAGCTTTTTTCTCTCGCTTGGTTTCAACAGAAATGACCTTAGCTGTACCTGCTTGCTTAATTTGGGGCTCAGCTTGTTGTATGACACGACTATCAAGACAAAGTCCTGATTCATCTAAATATTGCTCAGGTACTGAAAGTCCAGCGATAAATTTTTCACCAGTAGAAGTTGCCAACTGAACGGATAACGCATAATGTGATTTAGGTACAAAATTTGCAATTTCTCTGTCACGATTTACTACAAGAGCGAGCGTAGGGCTTTGCACTCGCCCAACACTCAGTGGTTTTCCTGAATATCCCTTTGACTGAGCCATCAAAGTAAACAAACGAGAAAAATTCATACCAATTAACCAATCTGAACGACTACGTCCCATGCCTGCATAATAGAGAGATTCTGTCTCTTTGCCTAGTTTGAGAGATTGTAATGCCTTGCGAATACTAGCATCATCAAGAGCAGATAGCCAGCAACGCTGAATTTGCCCACGGTATCCTGCTAAATCAAGTAATTCACGAGCAATCATTTCACCTTCTCGATCCGCATCGGTGGCAATGACTACTGAAGATGCTTTCTTGATAAGTCCAATCACTACATTGAATTGTTTCTTAGATTCTTTTTTAGCTGACATTTTCCATTGAACAGGAATAATCGGGAGAGTTTCAAATGACCAGCGTTTCCATGCTTCATCGTAATTTTCTGGTTGATATAGTTCAACTAAATGACCGAATCCCCAAGTCACGACAATAGATTTATCTTGTGTTGTTAAAAGTCCATCACCATTCACCGTGGCGCCTAATACATTAGCTAGATCTCTTCCCTGAGAAGGTTTTTCACAAAGATAGAGCTTCATACGATATCTCCTACAATATTTGAAGAATTTAATAATAGATATGCAAAAAATAGAGAACAATTATTAATTGTTTGGGAAAGGGAAATAAAAAACGGCATCCTTTCGGATGCCAAGTATGCCAACCTAGTTAGATCGTTGTGGTCTTTCTAGGGTCTATCTGTGTTGTTATAAACTCTATTCTTACAGAAAATAGTTAATAGCAATAGAATTATATGTAAATTCAATTTTTTTATTTAATAGCTTTTAGAATATCAGCTTTAATTTCAGCAGCAAAACTTTTACTCCCACGAACCTTCCAAAATATTTGGGTGCCTTTGCCATCTTTTTCTAGTGTCACATCTACATAATATTGACCTTTATTACCGAATGTTTCAGCCATACGATAGTAGACACCAGGCGTTCTTTCATGAACATATCCACCTTCAGTGATAGCAGCTTCTTTCCATTTACAGCTAATATCAACATTTGGATTACATTTCATGGCTTCTTCTTTGGTAGCGAAACCGATTTCTCGCTTAATACGCACATAGAGTGTATCTATATCTCTTTTTGAAGTAATAGAGTCTTCAGTTACCTGTCTATTTGAATTGATAGATTGATTAATGTTACCAGCCCAATCTCCAACCTTACTATTAATTTCCGAAAGTTCAGCACAGCTTGAAATTAGTAGCATAGAAATAATACATAAACTGTGTTTGATGTAACGCATGTAATTCCCCTTAAAAATGAGTACCTGAATAGATTAAATGAACATCTATGGTGGCCACTTGTTTTACTACGCTGGCCCAACGTAAGGTTGTGTTAGTTAAATTACATAAATAGAATGTTTGCTAAAACCGTGGTGAATTGGAGAAAATGGAATATCATCATCGAAATTATCCATCGGTGGTTCAGGTTGTGGAGAGTGTTTTTGTTGAGATTTTGTCTGCGATTCACCTAAAGGTGGTGGAAAATTGCTTGGTTTACTGTCTAACATCTGTAACTCAGAAGCCCAAATTTCTGTGGTATAGCGATCGACACCATTTTGATCTTGCCATTTGCGTGTTTTCAATTTTCCTTCAATGTATACTTTCGAACCTTTATGTAAGTATTGCCCTGCCACTTCAGCTTGACGGCGAAATAATACAATACGATGCCATTCAGTGACTTCTTTCCGTTCCCCCGTATTCTTATCATTCCACACATCACTTGTAGCAACACTGAGTGTTGTTACAGCATCACCATTAGGCATAGTACGAACATCAGGATCTGTACCAAGATTACCAATAATTGTGACCTTATTCACGCCAGACATAGTCATTCTCCTTGTAAGTATAAGTAGTTGCTTTATTAGACGACATTTATCACTTAAAGAGATCAATTAATTGAACTTGTTTTGCCATGAATTTCTATCTTACTCAATTTAGTGATCGATTGATAATTCATTATCCACTTCAATACTAAATCTGGTTTTTACAATCGACATTATTACTCCGTAAGACAAAGGCTTTTTCTCGTCAAGGGTAAGGGGGCTTGCACCCTTACCCTTAAAGGCCTTTTATTACAGGCTATGCATACATGATATTTCTAGGCTATGCATACATGATATTTCTAGGCTTTGCATACATTATTTAACATACTGTTCAATTTGGTTCAGCTTATCTTTACACTCTGTTAGCTGTCGAATAATGTGAGCAATAATTGCCATTTGCATATTTAATGTAATACGCTCTTTTTCAGCCTGTACCAAAGATGCCTTTAGTGATTCAGGCTGGTTAGGATCTAAAATAATACTTCTCCAAGCAAATTCTCCATTTTTAGAATTACTGATATTTCGCCATCGTAAATAGCTTGCACCTGAGCGACTAGCATTATCCTTAATAAACAGAAGGGGCAATGTAGAGATCAGGTTCTCTGATATTCCCTTTATCATAGCGGGCTGAAGTTCAATAAAGCCCTGACGCACTTTATGAGCTTCATCAAGTAAGAGCTCATAAGTTTCTATATTTTCAATCTTACCGAATAGACTACGAATAAACCCATTCAGATTGGTTTTCTGCGTCAACGTTTTATACATATCTTCAGGGATGAGACTGTAAACATTCATGAATTTACTCCATTACTTCTGAATCGCTTGTTACATCATCAAGTTCTGAGCCAGATTGCTGATTTTTAATGTTTGGAGCAAACATAGCTCGTTTTTCACCACTAAGAATATCTGTTGGTAATTCAAATCTGAGTCGTTTTATCGCCTCTTGGTAGCGGACATTATTATCTCGAGCATCCTGTCGAGTTATCCCTGAATTTTTATAATTATCAACGACACCAAAACATTTTCGAATAAGTCCTGCACCAGTTTCTAGCCACTCACGAGCCTGATCTTTGGTCATGATAGCAATATGCGATGCTGTCATTACAGAGCGAGCAAGCATATCGAATTCTGATAATAGATAAATTAGTTTATAACCTAATTGAGAGTTTACATAGATAGGATAAGTGACAGGTGAAATATTGGCACAGCGAGAAATATCAATACCTTCAGGAATATTATCGGCATAAATATCAACAAGATCACTGATAAGTTTTTTCATTTCAGCAGTGTATTGTAAAACTTTATCTTCAAAGTTTATCAAATACCAGTCTGCGTAAGGGTCGTCGTTACTAGCATCTTTTTGAATTTGAGAAAGAATCGAGAGACATGCAGGCATGCTAAGGATTTGTGGTTTAATGATCTTATCGCCCTCTCGAACAATTGGGCGTCCTAACCACATTTTAGTGGCATATTGAGAATGAAGTGTGAGCGTAATATTACTACGTAATGCACCTAATTCATGGTTATATTCCTGAGTCATAATTTACCCCTTTTATTTTGATTAAAAATTGCACCAACTGTCGCCAGTGGCGACACTTTGTATATTTTTTGTACCAACTGCCACCTAGGGTGGCACTTTGTATATTTTTTGCACCAACTGTCGCCAGTGGCGACACTTTGTATATTTTTTGTACCAACTGTCGCCCAGGGCGACACTTTGTATATTTTTTGTACCAACTGCCACCTAGGGTGGCACTTTGTATATTTTTTGTACCAACTGTCGCCAGTGGCGACACTTTGTATGTTTTTTGTACCAGTTGTTACCCACAGCTGTATCGTTAGCTAGATTTCATCGACTGAGATAGATGACGAATTATCTCAAGTGATTGATTTCGTTCAGTCTCTGATGGAGTGTAAACAATATTTGGTAGATATTTCGTAGCCCTAGAAGTGTATTTGTCACAATGTTGCTTGTTTTCCGCTTGCTGAGCTTTGTTAATCAAATATGGTTTAAATTCTCCCGCAATCGCTCGCTGAACAATTTTGAAAAGATATGCCGCTGGTTTTTTGATATCACCTGTCGATATGCGTTCTTTAGCTTCAAACAAGATTGCCTTGCGAGTATCGTCATCAAGCGGCTGTAATGCCGACAAAATCGAATTTTTCTCCAATGCACTAAGTTGGAATCCATCTAAGTCATTCAAATGAGAATCGTCTCTAGTACTAGTACTGTACTTTATATTAGTACTTTTAGTACTAGTACTATGGACTTCCACAGGGTTCCGATATGGAACTAAGCCTAAAATCAATGGGTTAGCTTCATTTTGGTGACTGAGTTCCATATTGGAACTCAGTGGGTTTACTGATTTTTCACCGAGTTCCCTATTATATTTGCTGAGTTCCATATCGGAACTCAGTAGTTTTTCCTGAGTTTCTTGGACGGCAATAGCTATATTTTCAGGTAATTCAGTAGCCGTTTTTTCGATGACAACACTATCCTTATGATGCTTATAACGTTCTTTTATTACACCAATATGAGATATAAAGTGCCATAATTGGTCTTTATGTTCTAAAATTTGAGTAATTATTGCTGAGGCAATATCTCTAACTAATGGATCTTTATGTAAAGCTGCTTTTTCAACAATACGCAGATAGTCACTGTTGAGTTGAATAGCATCTGTGAGACTTAGTGGCTCATCATTCATGATGTACACATTACCCAATACTTGCCCATGAGCATTTCGAACAGTCTCACACAATGTAAGCCAACGAGTTAATCTAAGGATCAACAATGTTTGGCTCACCACCTTTCTTGAAACAGTCTTTCCTTGAAAAGCTCTATCTGATAACCATAAGCTTAATTCTTCATACGAAGGAAATACTGAACCTTGAAACTGATATGCATTCAATTTAATAAGTTGCCAAGCTGTTTTTGCTCTAGGTGTTAAATATTGATCTGTTAATAATCTAAGTGGTACCGTTTCATGGCGATTACCAACATATAACAAACCTTGAAAGAGATTTTTTTCAAGCTCATTTTTTTGTTCTGCTTTTTCAATCAATTTTTTTCTTGCAACTTCAGTTTGAATATTTATAATTTGCTTATTCATGTGCAGCTCCATGCGTATGGATAATGAAAAGTATCAAACCGAGATAGCCCCCTATCTCGGTTTTCTTATCTAGAGATTCCCTTTTTCCCATAAAGAAACTAAACGGGAGACTTCAGTCAAACTTACTTTGGATTCTTCAGCAATAAACATCAGTAAGTCTAAACCTTCTTCGGATTGTTCAACATTTTGAGTTAAAGAGTCCTTATGAGAATTCCACAGTTGCCAAACAAGATGCTCTTCCTCTTCTGTTGCATTACGTTTTCTGCCCATTGCTTCTTTGATACCAAGTAATTTTCTTCTTGCCGAAACTTCAGCAGAACTCCAACCAAAACGATGATTCAGCATCTCTGAGGATGCACCCAATTCCAACGCTCTATCAATAATATTACGTTGGCGAGTATTCTCTCGAACTGCTTCAATGAGATTCCAAAATGTGCCATGATTTACTTGAATAGATGCAAAAGAAATATGACTTTCACTTAGATCCTGAATCTCCTGTGTTGTTAGATTATCAATTGCTGATAATTCAGATTCATCAAAACCTAATTGGTGGCAATAATGGATTTCACCTCTTCTAATATGAGATAAAATCTCACAAATAATGGCTTGATTGAGTGTTGTATTAAGCATCTTATACTCCCATACGGACTTGTTCTTTTATATAACGGACAATACGGATAAGGCGGAAAATACGAACGAGCACTAGGTCAGAGATTTCTGGTGCATCTCGTAATGTACCAACCAATGCTGTAGCAGATAATGTTAATGGTCGCTCTACATCTCTTTTATCTATGTTATCGGTCATCAATATAGACAGTAGAGAGTGTATAAAGACCGTTGTTTGATTTGGCTCAGTAATATCTAGTGGTAATACGGTAAAGCTGTAGTCTACGGGTTCATAGACCACGTGCTGAATAAGATGAGCAATACCATATTCTTCTGCAATATCTAGAGCGAGAGAAAAGGCATCCATCTTATGTGAGCGATTTGGATGAATTTTCCAAATATTAGTGACGGGTTGCTTACCTTGATTTGCGAATTCCAATCCATTTTCTATCGCTTCTTCAGCTCTCTGAGTTTCTGGATTGACACCTGGGGTTAATCCATATCCAGAAAAGTGTTGTGCGATAGCTTCAGAGAGTTCATTCTCGGTATCAATACTTGGCATTGATATAGATGCTAAGTTACTAGAATCTCCGTTTGGAGTATTGAATTGGTGATCGACTTCATCCACAGATTCTGGCTCATTCGATATTGTAGATACCGACATAGAATAGGGAGTAGCATCTTTAGCTTCTTTTTGTGATGTAACTGGGGTTTCAGCTGTTTCTTTATGATTCTCCTTATCTTGAATTTCATGTATACGATGCTCGCTATCCGTTGCACGTTGAATGATTTCGGGCTGCTTTTCTAGCAAACGTTGTAATTTTCGCTCTTCCAAATTGATTTCTAATTTAAGGGCTTCATAAGTAACTTGATATGCAAAGGCTTCAGAAATGTTGCCAATCAGTACATCCTCAAATTCAGAGATGGCAAAATTTTCAGGTGACTCATCAAAAGGAGAAAGTGTATTCATCCATAATTCAGAAAAATCACTATTTACAGTAAATTCTTCTCTATACTTGTCCCAAGAGTTCTGGGCGTTTCTATAGATGGTTAATAGTTTTTCTATTTGTGCTTTACCAAATCCAGATAACAATATATTAGGAATATGGGGGTATAAATAAGTTAAACATTGCTCCATTCTGGCAATAATTTGGTTTGAGATCGGATATCCATTTTCACCAAGCTTTTCTGATAATTTACGATGAGAAAAATATTCTTTATATTTTTCTTCATATAATGCCTTAACCTCTCTAATTCCCAAGGCTTTTTCAATAAATGATAGCTCCCCACGAATATCATTTTCCGCTAAATGTCCAATAAGCATATTGAGCTTAGAATTGATGTCATTAGCTTCACCCTCCCAAGGCTTAAAGACACATTCAATAGACCAAAAACGAGGATCTTGGGTTTCTGTAAACAACTCTTTCAAAGCTTGTAAGCGAGTATTACCGCCGTCAGCAATAGTATAAAAACTATCGCCTGGACGCTGTGTAACATTAGGTGCGTGATCGAGTCCTCTTGATTTAATAGATGCCTTAATTTCTTCATAGGCTGGATTTTTGGTTTTACGAGGATTGCCTTCATAGGGGCGTAATTTATCCAACGTAACTACAATTAAACGTTTTTTATGTTCACCTGAAACAGTATGAGCTGTAGGTGTATTATAGTCTGGTGATGTATTGTGGATTGCAGGCTGAGTTAATTGCTGCAACATACTTAGTCGTCTTTCTTCTTTTGATTTTCCATTAGCAAATGGATTTTTTCCACTACTCATAATCTGCTCCAAATTTATATTCTTCATCAGGTATATTCTCAAAGAGAGAGTATTGACCATAAAACTTCGTCATTACCGTACCGATCGGACCGTTACGTTGTTTGCCAATGATGATTTCAGCAATTCCTTTTAACTCCGAATCTGGGTAATAGACATCATCTCGATATACAAATAATAAGAGATCTGCATCTTGTTCTAAGGAGCCAGAGTCTCTTAAATCTGAAGGCATTGGGCGTTTATCTGCTCGTTGTTCCAAATTTCTATTGAGTTGAGAAAGAGCTACCACAGGGCAATTGATTTCTTTCGCTAACTCTTTCAGTGACTTAGAAATATTCCCAATTTCAAGATTTCTATTTCGCCCATCTTTTATGGTCGGATCAGACATTAGCTGAAGATAATCAATAATAATCATCGATGGCTGACCATATTTCCGTACATTTCGACGAACCTTTGTTTTCAGCATTTGTGGAGTTAAATAGCTACTGTCATCAATAAGCAACCTATTTACCCAATTATTATTGATGTATTCAAAAGTCGTTGAAAATCTAGCCCAATCTTCGTCGTTCATGAGCATTGCTTGGCGCAACTTTTGCGATTCCACCCGAGATTTCATAGAAATAAAACGCTGCAGAATTTGATCTGCTGGCATTTCTAGACTGTAATACTGCACAGATTTATCTTTCTGAGACTCTAGGGCACCATCAGCAAATACAATAGATAAGGCTGTTTTTCCCATTGATGGTCTAGCCGCAAGAATAATTAGGTCACTATTTTGTGCTCCAGCGGTATTTGAATCCAATCGTTCAATACCAAACGATGTTCCTGTAACCACAGAATTAGTTTTACAACTAGTATCCATTTTTTGTAAAACTTGTTTAAGGACACCTGTTAGGTCAACAGTGGTTTCTTCATGAACATTTAGGGTAAGATCCGTCAGTTTTTTTTCTGTCTTTTCTAATAAAGTCTCTAGCGATTCTTGTGAATTGACCTTGATAGACTCAGTTTTGAGCTCATTACCGAGAACAAATAGCTCACGAGCTTGACTGTCACGTTTAACAATAGAAGCATAAACTGCGGTATTAGCAGAGCTAGGAGTATTTTTACTAAGCTCAATGAGATAAGAAAAATCTAATTGATCTAATAAATTTAGTTCTTTCAGTCTCCGTTCCAAAGTAATTACATCTACAGGTAAATTAGCCTCAAAAAGTTGAGACATAACCCTAAAAATGATTTTATGTGCCCCAATGTAAAAATTATGTTCATTCAACAAGAGAGAAACATCATCCCATAATTCATTATTGATGAGTAAGCCGCCTAATACTCCCTGTTCAGCATTCATTGAGTAAACTAATGTTGGCTGATATGTAGTAGATGATTTAGTCATACTTTCCCCCTTATTACTCATATTTTGTAGTGAATTTATCCACCCATTGAGGGAAAAGTAATGAACACAAAATCCTGATATTTTCAGCTTCTTTAGGACTATGTTTGTGTACAGGTAGAGCTCTAGTAGCAGCTTCTCGATATGCGACCCGAGAAGGGATTACAAAATCAAGTAATTCAATATTTGAGTTCTCTGTATTTGCAAATAAATCTTTGAGATTAGCGATAACCTCTCTTGAATCATTAGTATGATCAACGCAGTTAATTACTGCTTTGAGTGGTGGAAGATGTATACCGTAGTCTGTAAAAATGTGTAGATTTTTATATATACCTAAGGTACCACGCATAAATTCACGAGCAGATACCAACTCTGGTCTTAGTGGAGAAAGGATAAGATCGCTAGCAAGGACTGTCATATCAACAGTTATGCCTCGTGTACCTCTAGTGTCAATGATGATTAAATCATAGCCATCAATTTTTTTAACAAGCTGATTGAATTTTAGGATACCACCTGGTGTACTTGTAAGCTCGGTAGAGAGCTTATCTAGTGGGTCATTAGATTGGATTAAATCCAAGTTAGAAAATTCGGTCCGAGAGATAATCTCATTTAATGGAAGATCAGGGCGAGTGAAAAATTCATACAATCCAAAAGGTGCAGAATCTTCAATATGATAATAAGACGATAGGGTAGGTTGAACATCAGTGTCGATCATTAAAGTTTTAATACCGTGATCAGCACAAAAGGCACCTATATTTGCGACATTAGTTGATTTTGTTACTCCACCTTTAGTGGACATTACAGTAACAATAAACGGTTTGATAGACTGTGGCATACAAATCTCTCCATTTTAATTAGTAAAGAAATTTGTTTTTTGTGCAGTCTAAGATGATGGTGCCTGAGGTCGGACTCGAACCGACACGCTTTAGGGGCGACGGATTTTGAATCCGTTGTGTCTACCGATTTCACCACTCAGGCATTGAGATGGTATTTGGGATTTTTTGCCAGATTTACCGTCCATCTACACAGCAGATTTTGAATCCGCTGCGTCTACCGATTTCGCCACACTGGCTTGTGTATGCGATTAAGCATTTGATAGGCATAATTATAAGTAGCTTATAAATGAGTTGCAAGTAAAAAACGAATATATTCAATCAGTTGATTCTATTTTCATCATTTTATTAAATATAAATACCCATAAGTACTGCAATAAAAATACCTAATCCAACGTAGTTGTTGTTTAGAAAAGCTTTGAAGCACGACTCTCTTTCACGTTTCTTTGTTAGCCAGCATTGATAAATAAACAAGGTTGCGGTTAATGCGAGAGTAACAAAATATCCTACTCCGTATTGATTTATATAACCAAAGTAGATAAGTAGAAAGAGCGCTGTAAATTGAAGTAACGCGATAATTTTATTGTCATATTGTGCAAATAAAATCGCTGTCGATTTGACGCCAATACGTAAATCATCATCTCTATCAACCATGGCATATTGAGTGTCATAAGCTACTGTCCAAGCTAAGTTAGCAAAAAAGAGTAGCCAACAAGAAAGGGGTAAACTTTCTCCGATTGCTCCAAATGCCATAGGAATTGACCAACCGAACGCCATACCCAACACAAATTGCGGTAAATGTGTATAACGTTTCATGAAAGGATAAACTGTTGCCAAGCCCACAGCAATCACAGAAAGTCCTATCGTATAAAGATTTAGTTGCAATACCAATATAAAAGCAATCGCAATTAATACAGCAAAAAGTATTTTAGCTTCTTTTGGGGTTGCTCGACCTGTTGCTAATGGACGTTGTGATGTACGCTTAACATTTCCATCAAAATCACGATCCGCATAATCATTGATAACACAACCTGCAGAGCGCATGACAAATACGCCTAAGATGAAGATGATTAAAATAGGGACAGGTGGCATCCCTTTTGCTGCGACAAAAAGAGCCCATAATGTTGGCCAAAGAAGTAAAAGAGTACCAATTGGCTTGTCTAAACGCATTAATTGCATATAAGCAAGCCATTTATCTTGAGTGAAATGAGAAGCTAAACGAGAAATCATCAATTACGAGTACAAATTTGGACGTTAACGTCGCTATGATTTAAATGTTGCTGTAATTCTAACGGTAATTGGCTATCTGTAAATAGATAATTTACTTCTCGAATATTACCTAATCGGACAATAGCATTTCGAGTGAATTTTGAATGATCGGTCACAAGAACCACATTTCGTGCATTTCGCATTAATGCTCGTTTGACTTGTACTTCATGATAATCGTAATCCATCATAGACCCATCTAGTTCAACCGCACTAATTCCCAAAATGCAGTAATCTAAACGGAATTGATTAATAAAATTAACCGTTGCTTCACCAATAATACCGCCATCAGGACGTAATCCACCACCAGCAATCGTAATTTGGAAATCTTCTTTCTCCTTTAAAATATGTGCTGCATTTAAATTATTTGTGACGATTCTTAAATTTTTATGGGAAAGAAGCGCAAATGCAACAGCTTCAGGCGTAGTGCCGATATCAATAAAAAGGGACGCACCATTTGGAATCATTTTTGCAACAGCTGAACCAATACACTCTTTTTGTTGAGAGAAGAAATGTTTTCGCTCGGTATAATCGCTATTTTCACTCGAAGATGGGGCGCCTGCACCACCATGATGGCGACGAATTAAGTTATTTTCAGCAAGCTCATTCAGATCTCGCCTGATCGTTTGTGAACTGACATTCAACTGTGCGACAAGCTCTTCAGTACTTACATAACCGAGCTGATTAACCAGCTCAATAATTTTATTATGGCGAAGGGTTTGTTTCATCTTTCTTCTCCCTATTTAATTTGCAAAATTTTTCCTAAAAGTGACCGCTTGCAAGCGGTCACTTTTCAGCAAAACTTTACAGTTTTTCCACCAACTCCACTGCATAGCCAATGTAGCTTGCTGGGGTCATCTGTTTTAAGCGATCTTTTTCCGCTTGCGGTAACGCCAATCCGTCAATAAATTGGCGCATTGCTTCGCCGTCCACACGCTTGCCTCGAGTGAGTTCTTTTAATTTCTCGTATGGTTTTTCGATACCATAACGACGCATTACCGTTTGGATCGGCTCTGCCAACACTTCCCAGTTTTGATCGAGTTCATCACGCAAATGTTGTTCGTTCACTTCCAATTTGCTGATGCCTTTTAAGGTTGAAGCATAAGCAATCAACGCATAGCCCAAGCCAACGCCCAAGTTACGCAAGACCGTTGAGTCGGTCAAATCACGTTGCCAACGAGAAATCGGCAGTTTTTGTCCTAAATGGTTCATTACCGCATTTGCCAAACCTAAATTGCCTTCTGAATTTTCAAAGTCAATCGGGTTTACTTTGTGTGGCATTGTGGAAGAACCAATTTCACCTGCAATAGTGCGTTGTTTGAAGTGATTTAACGCAATGTAGCCCCACATATCACGGTCAAAGTCGATCACAATCGTATTGAAACGAGCAACACAATCGAAGAACTCAGCGATATAATCGTGCGGTTCAATTTGCGTGGTGTACGGGTTCCAAGTTACGCCTAAAGATTCGATAAACTCTTGGCTGAATGTATGCCAGTCAACATCAGGATAAGCGGATAGATGAGCGTTATAATTTCCCACCGCCCCATTAATTTTCGCCAAAATCTCAATGTTCTCAAGCTGTTTGTATTGACGCTGTAAACGGTAAGCGACATTCGCCATCTCTTTACCAATCGTTGTTGGGCTAGCTGGCTGACCGTGAGTGCGAGATAGCAACGGAATATCTTTATAACGATTTGCCAACTCAACAACGGCATCAATCACTTTTTTCCATTCAGGTAACAGTACTTCTTCACGAGCGGTCTTGAGCATCAAGGCGTGAGACGTATTGTTAATATCTTCTGATGTGCAAGCAAAATGGATAAATTCATTGATTTTGTGCAGTTCAGGCAGGGCTTCACATTTCTCTTTTAAGAAATACTCCACTGCTTTCACATCGTGGTTGGTAGTGCGTTCAATAGTTTTAATCCGTTGTGCATCTTCAAGCGAGAAATTTTCTACAATTTGATTTAAGTAATCGTTTGCGTCTTTAGACAAAGCGGAAACTTCGCTAATTTGTGTATGAGAAGCTAATTTTTGTAACCAACGAACTTCAACAGTAACACGAAATTTAAGTAAGCCAAATTCACTAAAAATCGGGCGAAGTGCGGTCGCTTTATCTTGGTAGCGACCATCAATCGGGGACAATGCAGTTAAAGCATCAAGTTGCATAGGATTTTCTCCGTTAGAGTTGTGAATATAAAGATTGTGTTGCATTCAGAATTTTTTTGCGTGAGAAGAAAAACTGCCAACGGCTTCCCCCCACTTGTTGCCACAAAATGCCCGCTCGAATACCTGCAAGAAGTGCAGCGCGAACTCGGTTTTGAATTTCAGGTCGAGACAGATAATCGTGCATACCTAAAACATGAATACGAGAGCCAAGCGGGCTAATAATATCGCTGTAGATACTCGCAATATTAGAAATCATTTGTTCATGTAGAATATCGTTGTCGTATAAGGCAAGTTGACGTTCAAGTTGTTGCAAACGTTGAGCAAGGTTGGCTTTTGCTTGTGGATTTTTATCTAGTTTTTGGCTTAAAGCTAATACGCCGATCCAATAGCGACCAATTTCGGTATCAAGTTTACCCTTTGCTCCACCAAACTGCGCTAAAGCTGTTTCAAGTCCTTGTTTTAAATGAGCAAGATTTCCCCCAAACACGTCAAGGGTAGAATCTGGTTGGGTAATCAATAGACTTGACAGAGAGTGTCTAAATGCATCTCGGTCTGCAAAGCCTTTATGCGCAAATTGTTGTACTAAACTTGCACTTTGGCAGACCCCTGCAAGTGCGGTGGAAATATCTTGATAGTTCGCCATGTTCTTTAAAATTGTTTACAAAATTGCAGTGAAATATAGCATTTTTTGTGGCGGTTTTGAATGGGGTATTTGAATGAAACAAAGTAGAGACACGACGCTTCGTGTCCCAAATGTTGATATCCGTAAAGTATAAACATAGGACGCCAAGCGTGGCGTCCCTACAATTTTTCATTAGTTGCATTCTTTATCCCACATTTCCCTTGTATTTCCCAAATCAGCCCCCATAATGTAGAAATTCTATTTTTAGGAGAGCAAACCATGGCAAGAAAAAAGAAAACGATTGATTTACCATTATTACCACTACGAGATGTAGTGGTATTTCCGTATATGGTAATGCCGTTGTTTGTCGGACGTGAAAAATCGGTGCAGGCGTTGCGAGCGGCGATGGATTCCAACAAACAGCTATTTTTAGTGACTCAAAAAGACCCGAATAAAGAAGATCCGACCACAGATGATATTTATGATGTGGGGGTAATGGCAAACATTATTCAAATGTTGAATTTGCCAGATGGTACGGTGAAAGTGCTGGTTGAAGGGCAGGTGCGTGGCAAAATTGAGCGTGTTCAAGATGATGAAAATGGCTTCTGGGCAAGTGTGTTGCCGATGCCGTCAGATTATCAAGATGATAATGAAGAACTCAAAGCGATTGCGAAAACGGCATTAAATGAATTTGAAAATTACGTCAAAAGTAATAAAAAAGTACCTGCAGAAATTCTGCCAAAATTGCAAAAAATTACCTTTGAAGACCGCTTGGCAGACACGATGTCGGCGAATTTGATTGCTCCTGTGAAGCAGAAACAGGCGTTGTTAGAAGAGCCGAATTTGATTGCTCGTTTTGAAGCCTTGTTGTTAGCAATGGCAACGGAAATGGACACAATGGAAACGGAAAGCCGTATCCGCAACCGTGTCAAACAGCAAATGGAAAAAAATCAGCGTGATTATTATCTGAATGAACAGATCAAGGCGATCCGCAAAGAGCTAGGCGGCGAAGAAGAGCAAGAGCAAAGTGAATTAGATAAGCTCAAAGAGAAAATTGCGGAAGCAAAATTGCCAAAAGAAGTGCAAGAGAAAGTTGATAGCGAATTTAATAAGCTCAAAGCAATGCCACAAAGTTCGTCAGAAGCAACAGTTGTGCGTGGTTATATCGACTGGATTTTACAAATGCCGTGGCACAAGCGGTCAGTTGTGAAGAAAGATTTGCAAAAAGCCCAAGAAGTGTTGGATAAAGATCACTACGGCTTAGAGCGTGTGAAAGAGCGAATTTTGGAATATCTTGCGGTGCAAAGTCGTTTGAATAAGCTCAAAGGTCCAATCCTTTGCTTAGTTGGTCCACCGGGTGTGGGGAAAACATCTCTTGGTCAATCTATTGCGAACGCCACAGGCAGAAAATATGTGCGTATGGCGTTGGGCGGCGTGCGTGATGAAGCGGAAATTCGTGGACACCGCCGTACCTATATCGGTTCAATGCCGGGTCAATTGATGATGAAAATGGCAAAAGTCGGCGTGAAAAATCCGCTGTTCTTGCTCGATGAGATCGACAAAATGGCACAGGATATGCGTGGCGACCCTGCGTCTGCGTTATTGGAAGTGCTTGATCCTGAACAGAATAAAGCCTTTAACGACCACTATTTAGAAGTCGATTACGATCTGTCTGATGTGATGTTTGTGGCAACATCTAACTCAATGCACATTCCTCCTGCTTTGTTAGACCGTATGGAAGTGATTCGTCTTTCTGGCTATACAGAAGATGAAAAAATGCACATTGCCAAAGAGCATTTGATTGCGAAACAGCAAGAAAACAACGGCTTAAAAGCAGGGGAATTGACCATTGATGATAGTGCAATTTTAGGCATTATTCGTTACTACACCCGTGAAGCAGGCGTGCGTAACCTTGAGCGTGAAATTGCCAAAATCTGTCGCAAAGCAGTGAAAGCGTTGGTGATGGATAAGAAACTCAAATCAATCACCGTCAGCCAAGAGAACTTAAAAGAGTATCTCGGTGTACAACGTTTTGACTACGGCAAAATGGATAGCCAAAACCGTATCGGTGAAGTAACGGGCTTGGCGTGGACGGAAGTCGGTGGCGATCTCTTAACCATTGAAACCGCATCAGTGGCAGGTAAAGGCAAATTCTCTTACACAGGTTCATTGGGCGATGTGATGAAAGAGTCTATTCAAGCAGCGATGATGGTGGTTCGTGCTAGAGCGGAAAAACTCGGCATTGCAAGCGATTTCCACGAAAAACGGGATATTCACGTTCACGTGCCTGAAGGGGCTACGCCAAAAGATGGTCCAAGTGCAGGGATTGCAATGTGTACTGCGTTGGTCTCAAGCCTGACGGGCAATCCTGTGCGTGCTGATGTAGCGATGACTGGCGAAATTACCTTGCGTGGTAAAGTATTGCCAATCGGCGGTTTAAAAGAGAAATTGCTTGCGGCACATCGTGGCGGGATCAAAACGGTGATCATTCCAAAAGAAAATGAAAAAGATTTGGAAGAGATCCCTGAAAATGCGAAGCAAGCCCTAGCCATTCACGCCGTTGAAACCATTGACGAAGTATTGGCAATTGCCTTGCAAAATCCACCTGAAGGGATTGAGATTGTGCCACAATCTACTCAGCCTATTAAGGTAAAAAAATCTAAAGTTGTGAGTGCGATTCAATAATAGTATTCAAAAAATAAGGTCTAGTAAGTTACGGCATAGTAGACAAAATTGTTGCTGAACCGTCAAAAACTATGCCATGTGGACAAAATTGTTGCTAATGTTTATTTTT
>NZ_PTPX01000002.1:116329-263679 GCF_003260095.1 Glaesserella australis | reverse complement strand
AGTTAACATTTAATTGATTGATTTTAAATCATTTTATAATTTACATTTTATAAATAATATAGAAACAACCGTTCTAAGTAGATTGATAGTAATGCCCTAGATTTTAAGGGCGTTTAATTGGAGAGAAAAAATGAAAAATAACTACATAAAATCACTTATATCTAAGCACAAAGATATTCAAACATTGGAAAAAGAACTAGAGGCTATGAAGAAAGCTTATGTTGAAGAAATATCCCCCTACAAAATAGGGGACGTAATACAAACAAACCATTTGGATAATGCTGAGATTAAAATTCAGATGATGGCAATCTCTAATATTTATGATGATGCAATCGAATTAAAATTTACAGGGTATAACCGCAACCAAAATGGTGAGTTTGGATTAAGACTTTTAAACTGTAAGCAACGAGTAGAATGTAAACCTAACTAAGCCACAACACAGTGGCTTTTTTATTGGAGAAATTATGTGTGAATGTATTGCTGAATATAAAAACAAACTAGCGGATAATTTGCGCTCTCGTGGTGTAGAGCTAGTTGGAGGAGTCTCTCTAAATACAGTATTTCCGATGAAAAATTTTAAGTGATTACTGTCCGTTTTGTGGTGAAAATCTAGCAACAGGAGAACAACAATGCACTGGTTCAAAAACACCCTAATCTACCGCCTAACATCTGCGGTTGATTTTTCAAATATCGAAGAAGCATTGCAACAAAACAAATACACCGAATGCCAACCGTTAGACTACCGTCAATTTGGCTGGGATAAACCGCTTGTCACTAGCGATCAGTTACATTTCAGTGTAAATGGGCAGATTTTGCTTATAGCTCACAAAGAAGAGAAAAATATCCCTGCTGGAGTTGTGAAAAAAGAAGCGGAAAGTCGCATTGCAGAGCTTGAAGAAAAAGAACAACGTAAGTTGAAGAAAATCGAAAAACAAGCGATTAAAGATGATGTGGTTACAATGTTACTGCCAAGAGCATTTAGCAAACATCAGCTTACCGCCGTGTGGATCGATACGATAGCCAACTTGATTTATGTTGATAGCCCATCTGCAAGTCGTGCAGAAAATGCGCTGGCATTGTTGCGAAAATCGCTTGGCTCACTGCCTGTCATACCGCTCTCATTTAACCTGCCACCAAGCGAAACAATGACAAAGTGGCTATCAGAAAACAGCGTACCACAATGGCTCACCTTGCTTGAAGAAGGTAAATTGCGCTCCTTTGATACAGACAGCCAAGTAACCTTTAAGCACCAAGATTTAGAAAGTGACGAAATCACCCAACACTTACAAGCAGGTAAATTTGTCACCAGTCTTGCGTTGGAGTGGGAAAATCATTTGAGCTTTACACTTAATGAAGATGGCTCAATTTCCAAAATCAAGTTTGCTGATGACATTCTCGAAAAGAACGATGACATCATCAAAGAAGATGTAGCACAACGTTTTGACGCTGATTTCTTTTTGATGACTGCCGAGTTAAGCGGTTTAATCGAACGATTGGCTGATGAGTTTGGTGGGATTAAACAATCAAACTGATTTTGCAAAACTTTTCTAAAAATCAACCGCTTGCACTCCAAGCGGTTTTTTATTACCCAAAAGGAAATCCTATGAATCTAAACCCACTCTACCACCTACGCCGTTACCGAGAGCTTGAAAGTCGTAATAGCGAATTAGTGAAAAAGATAGCCCAACAGGCTCGCACGATCGAAGAGCAACGTAATGCGCTCAATCGTGCAGAAAAAGAGTACAAACTGCTCTATACCGATTGGCAAAAAGTTGTCGCAACCAATGCAAAATATGAGCGAGAAGCCAATGCTTATTTGCTTGCACCACCCAAAAAACACGGTAAACACCGCCAACCAAGAGGAAAAAAATAATGAATACCACCGACATTCTCAATGAACGCCAACAAACACACGGTGACTTTGCAACCTGCGCTCAAATTGCGCAAGAAATAAAACTTGTCATTGCCGCCAATGATAATTGTCTGTCACACCAAAAACGTGAAGCGTTAGAGATGATTGCTGTCAAAATGGCAAGAATTTTAAACGGCGGACATAATCACAAAGACAGCTGGCAAGATATTGCAGGTTATGCAATGTTGGGTGGTGGGTTGTTTACCCAAAAAGATAAATAGACTTTGCAAAAAATATCGAGGAAGTAATGTTTGGAAATAATTTGCAGGTAATTGATGGTAAGCGCTATGTCGTACTTGAATCACAATTTCGTAATTATTGGCGGGTACTAATGGAAACAGAGAAGACCGTTACTCAAGGTGAGGCGGTCGAGATTTGTCAGTATTGGGTTAAATACAAAGGAGTAAAGCCCGAGCAGTTAAAAATTATAGAAGTGCCTGATATTTTGAAAAAGGAGGAATAAATTCTGGAACTACAAATCATCTACTTATCACAAAGTAAATATCTACCATTTCTAGTATTTTCTATTATCTAAAGGTTCAAAAAATGACAACACTTATCACCACTGCACAATCTACTATTGATCAACTCAACAACCACCTATTCTCAGCTATAGCACGACTTAATAATGATAATTTAACAGTTGAAGA
This sequence comes from Glaesserella australis, assembly GCF_003260095.1. Lineage (GTDB taxonomy): Bacteria > Pseudomonadota > Gammaproteobacteria > Enterobacterales > Pasteurellaceae > Glaesserella > Glaesserella australis. The sequence goes on along the minus strand of NZ_PTPX01000002.1, from coordinate 261,117 downwards.
AATTAATGCAGAAAGCGAACGAGCGAAATCAATTATTGGTCTCTCAGACCAAATCATCAAGGGCGTAAATGCGACGAACCAATCGCTACAAATTATTAGCCGTAACTTTGATGCGTCACAAGATCAAGGTTTCCTTCTTGAAAACAGAACCCGTCGTAGCTCTGGGGGTTAAAAATGCCCAAAGGTATTGCAGTCAAATTTACCCCCGAACATATCTCTTTTCTGAAAGCGCTACATGCGAAAGATTTACCCCATCAGAAAATTACAGATTATTTCAATGAAACTTTTGAGATGACTCTTACTCGCAGACAGATTACCGCCAAGCTGAATAGGCTAGGATGTTTTACTGAACATAAAGGGCGTTATCCTAAAGGATCGATACCATGGAATAAGGGGGTAATAGGTCACATAGGAGCAAATACTACAAGCTTTAAGGCAGGGCATCAACCCCATAATACCAAGCCAGTAGGCTCTGAAAGACTCACAAAATATGGAGTCATGGTAAAAGTAGCTAAAACAGGTAGAAACGATGAACGTTGGAAATTTAGATCTCAAATAGTTTGGGAAACAACTCACGGTCAAATCCCTAAAGGTTATATCATTATTCATATTAATGGTGATAATACGGATGATCGGTTAGAAAATCTCGATATACTAAGCCGCTCTGAACTGTTATTCCTCAACAGTAAAAAGGCTAACATCGGTGAACTAACCTTTCAGCAGCTATCTCCTGAGCAACGGTCCTATGCGATTACTAAAGCGAAGCTTAAATCGGCACTATCTAAAAAACATAAAAATGCAATAACCAAATAGTTTGAAAAGAAAGGAATAAATTATGGAACCACAAATCATATTATTAAGTAAAGCTCGAGTTATAGAAATTACAAGCTTGAGTGCAACAACAATTTGGCGTAAGATGAAAGAAGGTACATTTCCAAAAAGCGTCAGAGCGTCAATGGGACGTGTTGCATGGTATAAATCTGACATTGATAAATGGCTTGCTGAACGTTCATAAAGCAGGCACATTCTTCTATTGACGGTAAAAATGACGGTAAAACTAAATTGCAATAAAAACACTACCTTTTAAAATCAATACGTTAAGCTGTGAGTATATAATTGAGTGGGAATAAAACCCCCGTCTTTCATCGCTATTCAATTCATTTCAACAATAGCTTAAAGCCCTGTAATTACAGGGCTTTTCTATTTCACTTTGGAGTATTTGTTTTTATGCAAAAAATAATCCAGTTAATAGAAATTAACTGGATTATTAAATGATTACTTGAATGAGTTAATATGCTTAACGATTTTGTATTGAATGTTTAATCAAATTTCTCATTTATGTTTAGCTTTTTCAGCTAATTCTTTTTCAAGTTCAGGGAGAACTTCTTCACGATACCAACGTGGATGGTGTTTTTTCGCCCAACGAACTGTTACCCAACCTTCTACCATACCACGAATTGAGCCTTTTACCCAAAATGCCATGTACATGTGAACCATGATACCCGTAAAGAGTAAGAAAGCACACGCTGAGTGGAATAAGATTGCAATTCGAATCACTGGGATTGAGAAATTATGAGCGAAGTATTGTCTCCACATAATAATTCCTGTAGTCAGTAAGGTAAACATCGCAAAAATCAATGTCCAGAACAATAATTTTTGACCAAGGTTATATTTACCATTGTCAGAAACTGCGTGTTCATTTCCTTTAAGTACTTCCACGATATTCACAAGCCAAACCCAGTCATTTTTCTCAGGAATATTATGATGCCAATAAATTCGTACCATATTGACGAATGCAAGGAACATAATGATACCCGTAAATGGGTGGATCATTCGTGCTAACTGTGGTGTACCTAAGATTTCAACTAACCAAGCAAAATCAGGGAAAAAGAAAGCTAGTCCTGATAACCCCGTTACAAAGAAGCAGATCACAAGAAGCCAGTGACTCCAACGAGCAGGCAATTTATGGCGCACGATTCTATAATCATTAGGGATTTGAATCTTACTCATCTTTGCCTCCTTTATGTGATTCACTGTGTTCTTCATCATGTTCATCATGTTCATCATGTTCTTCGTGTTCATCAAGATCTTCCGTATTTGGACCAATTGCAATGTAGTGAGCAATTTCAGAAAGAACCAATCCACCCATTGCAACTGCTGCTACAGGTTTGAGAACATCTTTCCAAAGTGTAACACTCATATCGATCTTCGGATCTTTCGGTAAACCAGAATAAAGTTCTGGTTTGTCTGCATGATGCAATACGTACATCACGTGAGTGCCGCCAACACCTTCTGGGTCATAAAGTCCTGCATTTTCGTAGCCACGAGATTTTAAGTCTTCAATACGTTTTGACGCGTATTCTTTCATCTCTTCTTTACTACCAAAGCGAATTGCCCCTGTTGGACAGGTTTTCACACAAGCTGGTTCTTGACCAACGGTTACACGATCCACACAAAGTGTACATTTATATACACGATGATCTTCAGGATTCATACGTGGAATATTAAACGGACAGCCTGCGATACAGTAACCACAACCGATACATTTATCAGATTGGAAGTCCACAATACCATTTGCATATTGAATAATTGCCCCCGGAGATGGACAAGCTTTTAAACAGCCTGGCTCTGTACAGTGCATACAGCCATCTTTACGGATCAACCATTCTAAACGGTCATTTTCTTCAACTTCGTTGAATTTCATTACCGTCCATGCTTTCGCATTTAAGTCAACCGGATTGTCATAGACACCAACACACTCTTCTGGTGTTGAGCGAATATCGTTCCATTCAGAACAGCCAACTTGACATGCTTTACAACCGATACAGGTTGTCACGTCAATAAGTTTTGCCACTTCAACCTGATGATCACGCGCATGCGGTGCAGGCGTCAAAAATGATGTCGCAGAGACTTTAATAATGTTTTGTGATTGTACAGAACCCATTTTATGCCCCCACCTTCTCAATATTCACTAACATACATTTCGATTCAGGTGTAAATGTATTAGCATCCCCTGCACGAACTGTTAAGTTATTTGCAAAATAACCTTTCTTCGCACCTGTTGTCGCTGCAAAGCCCCAGTGAATCGGAATACCGATAGTATGGATAGGTTTGCCATCAGACACTAATGAACGAATACGTTTAGTTACTACCGCAACAGCTTTAATATGACCACGTTTTGAGCTAACTTTCACTGTATCACCGTTATTAATGCCCTTCTCTTTTGCAAGAGCTTCACCAATTTCAACGAATTGTTCAGGTTGAGCGATAACGTTGAGCAATACATTTTTCGTCCAATAGTGGAAATGCTCTGTTAAACGATAAGTCGTTGCAACATAAGGGAACTCATCTGAAGTACCCAATTGTGCTTTATCGCTATCAAACACACGTGCCACTGGGCTTGAAACCACATTAGGGTGTAATGGGTTTGTACCAATTGGCGTTTCCATTGGTTCATAATGCTCTGGGAATGGACCATCTGTCATACGTTCACGTACGAATAAACAGCTTACCCCTTCAGGTTGCATAATAAACGGTAATGTTGGGCTATCTGGTGGTGCAGCACCAAAGTCAGCTACATCGATATAGTTCCAGTTTTTACCATTCCATTTCACTAACTGACGTTTCGGGTTCCATGGTTTACCTGATAAGTCTGCTGATGCACGGTTATAAATAATACGACGGTTCATTGGCCATGCGAAGCCCCAACCTAATGTATTACCTAAGTTCGATGGATCTGAGTTATCACGGTTCGCCATTTGGTTACCTTTTTCAGTCCATTGACCTGCATAGATCCAGCATGCACCAGAAGTTGTACCATCATCACGCATTTGAGCAAAGCTTGAAAGTAACTGACCTTTTTTCAAGATAATATTACCATCAGCGTCTTTGAGATCTTCTAATGCGTAACCGTTGTTCTCTTTCGCCACTTCTTCTGCTTTTGGCTCAAGTGGGTTTGCATAGTTCCAGCTCATCGCTTCTAACGGCTCAAGCGGTGCTTTTCCGCCTTCTTTATGATAAAGGTGGATTAATTCCGCACGTAATTCAGAGAGAATTTCGCCGTCGGTTTTCGCTTCACCTGGTGGTTCAGCCCCTTTCCAGTGCCATTGTAACCAACGACCAGAGTTAGCAATTGAACCATCTTCTTCTACGAAACACGTTGTTGGTAAACGGAATACTTCGGTTTGAATTTCTTCTGTTTTCACATCATTAAATTCACCGTAGTTTTTCCAGAATTCCGATGTATCCGTAATGAGCGGATCAAAAATAACTAAGTATTTTAAGTTACTTAATGCTTTAATGATTTTTTGTGAATTTGGGTAAGACGCAATCGGGTTCATCCCTTGGCAGAAATAGCCATTCACTTTACCTTGGTACATCTGTTCAATATATTTCAGATGATCCATTCCGCCTTTTGGCAGTTTTGGTAAATAGTGGAAACCAAATTCATTATCTTTGGTTGCTTTATCTCCATAGAATGATTTCAGCATACTCACCATGAATTTAGGTGTATTAGCCCAATAGTTCACCTGATCTTTCATCATCTGTTTAGGCGTAATACGACCTAAGAATTTTTCCAAAGATGTATCTGCATCACCTGGTAAAGGTAAATACGCTGGTAAACGGTTAGGGAATAAGCCTAAATCGGTAATACCTTGTACGTTTGAGTGTCCACGTAACGCATTCACACCGCCACCTGCAACACCGATGTTACCTAAAAGTAATTGGATAATTGCCATTGAACGGATATTTTGTGAACCGACAGTATGCTGTGTCCAACCTAACGCATAAAGGAAAGTTGCCGCTTTTTCTGGCGCAGCTGTTTTCGCAATTTCTTCACAGAAAATATGGAAATCTTTTTGTGGTGTACCCGTAATACGCTCAACCATTTCTGGTGTATAACGCTCTACATGCTCTTTTAGCATATTAAGAACACAGCGTGGATGTTGTAACGTCATATCACGAATTGGCTGACCTTCTGCATCAAATTGATACGCCCAAGTTGAACGGTCATAAGTACGAGTTTCTGGGTTATAACCAGAGAATAGACCATCTTCAAACTTGAAGTCTTCGCTAACTAAGAAAGTCGAGTTTGTATAGTGTTTAACGTATTCGTGTTGAATTTTGTCATTTTTAAGCAAATAGCGAATGACGCCTGATAAGAATGCAATATCTGTACCAGAACGGATTGGCATATAGTGGTCAGCAACGGCTGCAGAGCGGTTAAAACGTGGATCAACCACCATTAACTTCGCACCGTTTTGTTTTTTCGCTTCAATTGCCCAACGGAAACCTACAGGGTGTGCTTCTGCAGCATTACCGCCCATGACAATAACAAGATCAGAGTTTTTAATATCAACCCAGTGGTTGGTCATCGCACCGCGACCAAATGATGGAGCAAGACTTGCTACCGTTGGTCCGTGTCAGATACTCGCTTGGTTATCTGTAAAAACAATACCGAGAGAACGTACAAATTTTTGGGTAAGAATACCTGTTTCGTTACTACATGCAGAACCTGCTAGGAAACCTGTTGTCATCCAGCGGTTTACGGTATCGCCAGCTTCATTTTTCTCAACGAAGTTAGCATCACGGTCATCTTTCATATGACGCGCAATACGTTCAATGGCTTCATGCCAAGAAATACGTTTCCATTCTGTTGAACCTGCTTCACGCACTTCTGGATAACGCACACGGCGATCACTATTTACATAATCTAACGCACCCGCACCTTTAGGGCATAAAGCACCACGGCTAACTGGATGGTCTGGGTCACCTTCAATATGAATAAGCTTCCCACGACTATTCATTGCACCATCACCAAGGCTATATAACAACATACCGCAGCCTACAGCGCAGTAAGTACAGGTGTTACGTGTTTCTTTCGCACGTAACAGTTTGTATTCACGAGGCGCAGCTAATGCTGTTGCTGGAGCAAAGCCCAACACTGCTGCTGACGTCCCCGCCATACCGCCTGCACAGATCTTGAAGAACTTCCTTCTACTGACCTGCATAAATCACTCCTAAAACCACATTTGTGGCATTTATTAACAAAAAGTAAAATTTTGTCTCTAAGGGCAAGCCCTAAACAAAAATAGATGATATTATTTACCTAAACTTGCTACAAAAGTAGCATTTTGGTTAATAAATCAGCATAAATTTGATCCAAGCCAAAATTGTGCGAATGATACATTTTTTTAACAAAATAAACTACTAAATTAAACAAAAAATCAGAGGAATAGTGTGAATAAGATCACAAAATTTGATGTCGTACGACTTCTTGTTGAGAAAGGTTCTCTACAACAACAATTTCAACAGGATAACCTTATTCAAGAAGTGCCTATTGCCCTTGTTTACAACGGTATTTCTCATACTGTCATGATGTGTACGCCCGATCATTTAGAAGATTTTGCTCTCGGTTTTTCCCTTGCAGAAGGTATCTTAAACCACAAAAATGATCTCTACGATTTAGAGATTGTAGACAGTTGCCACGGTATTGAAATCCAAATGGAAATTTCCACTCGGCGATTTACCCAACTCAAAGAGAAACGCCGTTCTATGGCTGGGAGAACAGGGTGCGGTATTTGTGGTGTAGAACAACTTGAACAAGTGCAACAAAATTTTAAAAATTTCTTACAATCTAACCGCTTGTTTGATATTGATCCGATAATTTTAGATGGGTGTTTAGCACAACTTGAAGAAGCACAACAGCTGTCAAAGCTTACGGGCGCAAGCCATGCTGCTGCCTTTTTCTCTCCTGAAGGAAAATTATTAGCCATTCGAGAAGATGTCGGACGACACGTTGCTCTCGACAAACTACTCGGTTGGCACGCCAAAGCAGACCAACCTCTCGGATTCGTTTTTGTCACTAGCCGAGCCAGTTTTGAAATGGTGCAAAAATGTTTAGCCTGTGGAATCGAAATGCTCTGTGCGATTTCTGCAACAACAGAAATGGCAGTAAATATGGCTCTCGATAATAATTTCACCCTACTCGCTTTTACCCGTAAAGGAAAAACGACTATTTACTCTGGTAAACATCGTCTTTTGCTCTCTTAGTATTAAATCAAAAAGGTATGTTAGTTGAAATAACATACCCTTTTACTCTATTTATAAGATATTACATAAAATAATCAGACTATTTTGCTGGCGATAACCACTCAAGGCTAAAGAGTAATTCCCACCACGCAATACCGATTGTGCAGTGAATAATTAAGCTACCGAAAGCGATAATTGCCCCTGCAATCCACCACGAGCGGATATCGTTATAGCCCGCACCGAAAGTAATTGGACCCGGACCGCCGCCGTAGTGCGTAACAGAACCACCGTAAGAGTTAGAGAATAATAAGCCTAATGCTAATAATTCTACTGGCGCACCTGCAACCTTACCTACTGTTGCAAAAACAGGAACCATTGCCGCTACATAAGCACCACCTGATGCGAATAAATAACGTACTGCAACGCTAGTGGTTAAAATCGCGAGTAATGCGATAGTACCGTGATTGTCGAAGTTCATTACTTGACCAAGTACATCCGCTAACCATTTGAAGAAGCCCGCTTTTTCCAACGCACCTGACATACCGATGATACCGCCGTACCAAATTAATGTATCCCAGCCCGCTTTGTTTTTGCGAATGTCGTCCCAAGCAACAACGTTTAATACGATACAAAGTACCATTACACCAAGTGCAACAGTAGTTGCATTGACATTTAAGGCATCAGCAAAGATCCAGCAGAAAAGAGCAACCACGAATAATACCGCTAATGCTTTTTCACGGAAGCTCATTGGACCTAATTCTTCCAAACCTTTACGAGCAATTTCTTTGTTATCAACCTGTTTTAATTCAGGTGGTGAAACTAAGTAGCAGATAAATGGAATGATAAATAAGCAGAGTAAGCCTGGAACAGATGCCGCAAGGAACCACTGAATCCAGTTCATATCAAAACCTAAAATCGGTGCCATTAACGATAACGCTAATGCGTTTGGAGCCATTGCCGTTAAGAAGATATAACTGGTTGTTTTTACGACCATATATACATTCATTAACAGATAGCGACCCGCTTTTTTCGGGCTTTTTTCAGGATCAGACCCCAGTGCAACAGCAATACTGTTGATGATTGGGAATACGATCCCCCCTGCACGTGCTGTGTTTGACGGTGTTGCTGGTGAGAGCAACAAGTCTAAAAACATTGTGACATAGCCTAAACGTAAAGTTGTGCTACCCATCCAACCGATCATATGGTAAGCGATACGTTTACCTAAACCCGTAATCACAAAAGCAGAACTTAGCGTAAAGGCGGTGAAAATCAACCAAGTTGTACCAGATTGATAACCCGCAAGAGTTTGGCTGATTTTGACAAGATCTGTTGCCCCTTCGGTATTACCGATCACCGCCGCCGATGTTGCCACCGCAGCAAGCAAAATAACGGGTTCACCGTAAGGCTTAATCACTAGCCCAACAATTGTCGCCAAATAAATTCCGAATAAACGCCACGCAATCAGAGAAAGTCCCTCTGGTGCAGGCAATAAAAAGACGATTGTCGGTATCGCTACCAAAACCGCTAATTTTTGGACTTTAGATAAAGCCATTTTAAGTACCTCTATAAAAGAAATGAATAAAAGAAAATAGTAAGTGCAAGTAAATCTGCACTGCCGCCAGCACTGAGATGTCGTTCAATACAAGCGAGATCAAACTCGTGAAGCTTCTGCTCCAAATAATGTTGATCTTGATAAATTTGTGAATCGGCTAAGAGTGCTTTTGCTGTCTGTTGCACAAATGCCAATCCTGCCATTCCCCCACGATGAACTACATTGGTGTCTTGATTTTTCGCCATTAGTTGTAACAACAGCAAATGAAGCTGATGTTGCCACGCTCTTTGTGGTTGAGCTTTCAGCCATTGATAGCCCATTCTGACTAATGGAAAGCCTTGCTCAGCTTCGCCCCTTGCCCCTGTTAAACCGAACTGTCGGAACAATTTTACCCCCGCCGTAAGCGGTAAGTTTTCAGGGTAATGTTGCAACTCTTGCGTTAAGCCTTGCGTAAATTGGCTGACTAACTCGCAAATGGCTTCAAGAGTAAATGGCTGTTGTTGAGCAAATAATCGTCCGATAGCACAGCAGACTAAACCAAAAGCAAAAATCGCCCCTTTGTGCGTATTCACCCCGCCTGTTGCCTGCAACATTGCCTGTTCCGCCTGTAAACCAAGCGGGCGGATTTGGGCTAAAATTTGCGATGTTTCAAGGGTTGATGTTGCGATACCCTTTCTAACAAACTGAGCGAAGAACGGACGTAGTGCGTAACTACTGGCTTCAAAAGTGTGGATATCCATATCCTGATGAGATCCATTGCTAACACGATCAACCAAACCAGCTTTTGGGGTTAAATACGCTTCTTCTAACAACGCTTCAGAAACTCGCTCGGCAATCTCATCTGCCAAAACACGCTGTTGCATTTCAGCTAAAATATCGCCAATGGCGTGTTTGCGAGATCTGGCACACTGTTTTGCATCATCGCTGCAAAGCAAACAAGGACGAGCGTTGAAGCCAAATTCACTGCGACTGAGTAATTTCCCTGTTGAATCAATCACATCAATATCCCACAAACGAGCTAAAGGCGAACTTTCTTCAAGGGAAATCACCGCTTGTTTAAGCGTTTTTGCATCTATCGGTAACACAAACAGGGCTTCGTGTCCCGTCTCTAACGGGCGAATAAACTCCTCCGTTGGTTTGAGCGAAAGTTGCGAAAACAAAGCGGTGAGATGAGCCAAACATTTTGCAAAAAGGTGATCGAGTAACGAGTTTTTCTTGACCGCACCACAGGCTAATAAAGTGACCGATAGCACCGTTTGCCCATATTGTTGCAAACAGCGTTGTTGCAACAACATCCGTTCTTCACGGGCAGCTAACAACTGCTCTAGCGAAATTTCAGTGCCTTTTAAGGATAAATTCATTAGCTTCACTCTTTTTGCCGTTCTACTCTTTTGCCGTCTTATTTACTCTTTAATCTGATACACAGTATCGATCACCGAGCCGTCGCGATAACGCACCACTGCCACTGGTTTATCAGTAAACTCAATCGCTTTTGGCTTCCCTGTAATCGCATAGGCTTTTTCCATTAATTGCTCAATGGTAAAGGTCTCAATACCTGCATTGTGCAAGGCTTCGATCAAGTCTGGGCGTTTTGGATTGACCGCAATACCGTGATCGGTCACTAAAATATCAATGTTTTCGCCTGGTGTAACGCAAGTGATCACTTCATCCACTACCGTAGGAATACGTCCACGCACAAGCGGAGCCACAATAATCGCCACTTGAGCAGATGCAGCCGTATCACAGTGACCGCCTGAAGCCCCACGAATAATGCCATCAGAACCTGTTAACACGTTCACATTAAAGTGTTTGTCAATTTCTAATGCACTTAAAATCACCACATCTAAACGCTCAACAGAAGCCCCTTTGGAGCTAAAGTTTGCATATTGGTTTGCAGAAACTTCAATATGATTTGGATTGCGAGCCAGTGATTCAGCGGCATCTTTGTCGAAACTTTGTACATCGATTAACTTCTTAATCAATCCCGCTTCGTGTAACGCCACCATACTTGATGTAATTCCGCCTAACGCAAAACTTGCGGTGATATTTTGCTTACGCATTTTATCTTCAAGGAAACGAGTTACCGCCAATGCTGCACCGCCTGAACCTGTTTGTAGCGAGAAACCGTCTTTGAAATAGCCTGAAGCAAAAATCACTTCAGCAGCTTTACGGGCAATTAAAAGCTCACGCGGGTTAGTGGTCATACGCGTTGCACCGCCGCCAATCTTTTTCGGATCGCCGACTTGTTCTACTTGCACAATTAAATCAACCTGATCTTGTGCAATACTTGCTGGGTGATGTGGATAGGTCACTAATTCTTCTGTTAATAGCACCACTTTATCCGCAAATTCGGCATCGACACGGGCATAACCTAAAGAACCACATTTGCTTTTACCGCTATAACCGTTCGCATTACCGAACTCATCACAAGCAGGCACACCTAAAAAGGCCACATCAATTTTTAACTCACCACTTTTAACCAAATGCACACGTCCACCGTGCGAATGGATATTGACCGGCTCTTCAAGGATACCTTTGGAAATTTCATCCGCTAATTTACCACGCAAGCCTGAAGAATAAATTTTACGCACCACACCATTTTTGATGTGTTCAATAATCGGGAAGTGGCTATCAATTAATGAGCTAGAAGCGAGCGTTAAATTTTTGAATCCCATTTCAGCAATTTTATTCATCACCATATTCACCACGAAATCGCCGCCGCGAAACGCGTGGTGAAAAGAGACCGTCATTCCATCTTTTAAGCCTGAACGTTTAATCGCTTCTTCTAAAGATGCACATAATTTGCGGTCTTTTGCCGTTCGAACTAATGATTCAGCTTTTGGCACTGCTTGGTAAGCGGATAGATTGCTACGATTTTCTGCAAATTGTGCTACACGTTGTTCTCTTGTTGTCATTGCTGTTCCCCTTACTCGTCACGAATACCTGATTTCGCACGTTCAAGCACTAATCTTGCACGTTCAATGATTGGTGCATCGATCATTTTGCCGTTTAACGACACCACACCAAGCCCTTGTTGCTCCGCTTCTTCTGCGGCATCAATAATTTTTCTTGCTTGCTCCACATCTTTTTGTGTCGGTGCAAATAAATTATGTAGTAGCTCAATTTGACGTGGATTGATTAACGATTTGCCATCAAAGCCAAGTTGTTTAATTAATGCCGCTTCTTGTAGGAAACCTTCCTCATTATTGGCATTGGAATAGACCGTATCAAAGGCTTGAATACCTGCTGCACGAGCCGCTTGTAAAATCGAACAACGAGCGAAGAGTAATTCAATGCCCTCTGGCGAACGTTCTGTTTTCAAATTACGCACATAGTCTTCCGCCCCCAATGCAATTCCGATCAAGCGGGGAGATGCTGTCGCAATTTGGTTAGCTTGAGTAATGCCCAATGGCGATTCAATCGCCGCCAACATTTTGGTACTACCTACTTCACGTCCACAAGCCTGCTCAATCGACGTAATTTCACGATCCATATCGATCACATCTTGTGCCGTTTCCGTTTTCGGCATACGCACCACATCAACGCCCGCACGCACAACCGCATTGAGATCTAACAAACCAAACTCAGAATCCAACGGATTTACACGCACAACCGTTTCCATCTCTTTATAAAGTGGGTGTTGTAACGCGTGAGCCACCAATAAACGAGCCGAATCTTTCTCTTTTAACGCAACGGCATCTTCAAGGTCGAACATAATCGAATCAGGTTTATAGATAAAACTGTTGCTAATCATCGCCGCATTTGAACCTGGCACAAACAACATACTACGTCTTAATTTCATAGGATCGCCTCCCAATTCATCGTCTCGTCTGTCGCTCGCATTAGTGCCGCTTTAAGTCTTGCTCTTAGCACACAATCTAATGCCCCTTTGTCTTCGACAATCACCTGCACATTGGTAACAGATAAGTCGGATAAGACCGCTTGTACCGTTGCCAAAATATCATCTCCGAACTGTTTGCCTACCGAGCTGTTGATTTCAATTTCAACACCCGATGTGTTAGGCTCAATACGGATCAACGCATCGCTTGATTCAAGCGTACCTGCAACTGCAGATTTCGTTATCTTCATTGTATTTTCCTCTAATTTAATAAAATTCAATTTGGCTTCATTTGAGTTAAAAAATGAAACGTCGTTTGGGGGACTAAATGTACTAATTCATCCCACTTTTGTTCTTTCAATAATTGGCGAACCCTTGATGCTGAAATCGGTTCGTCTTGATACATTTTACGCTCCAGCTCAACTACCTCGATTGTTGGCTCATTCATTTCTGCTTCAGTCAGCCAATAATGCATTTTTCGGTTGTATTCAGCGGTCACGGCACATAATGGCTCGGTCCCCACAAAGCGGTGGGTTATGGCTAAGGCTGGTGCAATACGCTGGCGGAAAAGTTTGAGATCGAGTTCAAGATAAAGATCGTCCGTTAGCCCTTTATCTTTTAAAAAGTAATTGGGAAAAGTCGCTCTGGAAATAATATAGTCAGAACCTGAATGTAAGGTAATGCGAGATAAATCCTCAATGCCTTGTTCAACAAGCTGAAAACGATCTGAATAAGAAAATTGTGAAGCGTTTTCCCCTACGACAAACAGATGAAGATGTTCGCATTGGGCTAAAGCTTGTTCAATAAGATAGCGGTGTCCTAGCGTAAATGGGTTCGCATTCATTACGATAGCCCCGATTTTATCCCCTTGAACACGCAATTCACGCCATTTTTGACACTGTTTTGATAAGCGAGTGGCACTGTTTTCAAGTAAGACGACGTTAGGATAAGCTGTTGAGATAGGGTAAAAACCGCAAGAAGTGAACAGAATTTCGTATTCAGGTTTGGTATAAATGAAAAGTTTTGAACGCCCGAGTTCATAGGCAAGATTGATGATTTCAGTGGCTAATTTAAGAGCAATCCCCTCTCCCCTACATCGCTCGTCTATCGCAACACATTTAATGATGTTGCCTGATAAACCCGCACAAGCCACTATTTGTTCTTGCTCATTAAACGCAACCACAAACTGCTCAATGTGCGAATCCAGAGTGAGTTCATTTTGATGTAAAAAATGGGTTATCACTGCCAATTTTTTACCATTTTGAGCTGAAATCCGTTCAAAATACATAGCAATAGATAATAACTTTCCAAGTAAAAAATAAATATGAAACGGAGTGAATTGTAGCAGTTATGGCACTTTATGGCTTGATGTTAATCAAATTTTTAATGCTAATCCCTAAAATTTTTTTATGAATGATGAATAAATTTCATATAAAAAGCGGAATAAGTAAATTGACATCATATTGCACTCTCTTTAGAATTTAGACATCTAAACGTCTAAACAAAAAAATTACAAAGGCGTTCAGTATGCAAATTAAACATTATACAACCCCACTAAGCACTCTCATCAGGAGTAGAGTATGAGTTACGCAAGAGAAATTGACCTTTTAAATCAAAGTGTCGCTGACCTAAATGGTAAAATAAATGTATCGTTCGAATTTTTTCCACCTAAAAATGAAAAAATGGAAACGTTACTTTGGGATTCTATTCATCGTTTAAAGGTATTAAAGCCTAAATTTGTATCAGTAACTTATGGGGCAAATTCTGGAGAGCGTGATCGTACACATTCAATTGTTAAAACAATTCAACAAGAGACTGGGATTATTGCAGCACCACATCTAACAGGAATTGATGCAACACCAGAAGAACTTCGTCAGATTGCTAAAGACTATTGGGATAGCGGTATTCGTCATATTGTTGCTCTCCGTGGCGATGAACCGCCTGGATATAACAAAAAACCTTTTTACGCATCAGATTTAGTTAAGCTCTTAAAAGATGTAGCGGATTTTGAAATTTCTGTTGCAGCGTATCCTGAAGTACACCCCGAAGCAAAATCTGCTCAATCCGATTTGCTCTATCTTAAACAGAAAATTGACGCGGGTGCTACACGTGCTATCACGCAATTTTTCTTTGATATTGACAGCTATCTACGCTTCCGCGATCGCTGTGCGACTATCGGCATTGATGTAGAAATTGTACCAGGCATTTTACCAGTCTCTAATTTCAAACAACTTGAGAAAATGGCAAAAATTACCAATGTCAAAATTCCAAGTTGGATGAGTAAAATGTATCAGGGACTAGATGATGACCAAACTACACGAAATCTTGTGGGTGCAAGCATTGCTATGGATATGGTAAAAATCCTTTCAAAAGAAGGCGTGAAAGATTTCCATCTCTACACACTAAACCGTTCTGAACTTAGCTACGCGATTTGCCATACACTAGGAATAAGACCTGAGTAAAGTAACTTTTTTCATGAGTATGGATAAATTTTTATCCATACATGACTTTTGGCAATTATCCGCTTGAAGTTGGACAACAAATGTTGTCATTAAATGAAAAAGATAGGCTTAATAGAGAAAATGATTGCTTTAATATGTAGAAGAACAAACCCAATCTGACAGTCCCCGTTTAAAATTACAGTGCTTGCCAGATTAATTTGAGCTTAAATTCTTTTCTGCCCAAATTCGTTTCCCATCAAGTAAAGTTGCCATCGGAGTTCTTCCACAGCACATTTTTCCTTGATGGGTTCGATGATGGTTATAATACATCAACCATTCATCTAAATCAGCTTGCAATGTCGCTAAATCAGTATAAATTTTATTCCGAAATGCCACTTGATAAAACTCTTGCAAAATTGTCTTATGGAAGCGTTCACAGATACCATTTGTCTGAGGATGCTTCACCTTTGTTTTACTATGTTCAATATCGTTTATCGCTAAATAAAGCTCATAATCATGATTTTCTACCTTACCGCAATATTCACTTCCACGGTCCGTCAAGATACGTAACATCGGCAAACCTTGGCTTTCAAAGTAAGGCAACACCTTATCATTGAGCATATCGGCAGCGGTGATTGGTAGAATAAAACATGAGAGTTTCCTTTTTTGTTTAGATTGAATTTTGCACTCATATTCTAAACGGGAAACTCTCACTTTTAGAGTGATTTGTCAGATTAAGTCTGATCTTCTACAGCTTAAGTTACAATTACCTAAAATGGCAGAGCCTTCAGCGGATTTTATCGCTTTCAATAATGGCGTGCTAAATCGTAATACGCTGATATTTGAAACACATAACCGTTTGAATTGGTTAAAAGCCTGTATTCCATACGATTATGATGATCGAGCAACAGAAACACCGCATTTTAATCAATGGCTTGCTTTTGTCTCAGATGGTAATCCAAACAAAGCTAGAAACATTTTAGCAGCGTTGTATGCGATTTTGACTAATCGCTATAACTGGCAACTATTCTTCCAGGCGACAGGGAAAGGTGGGAGCGGGAAATCTGTATTTGCGAGTATTGCTACGCTATTAGCTGGTGAAAAGAACACAGCATCGAGCAAACTGGAAAACCTTGATGATGAAAGGGGACTAGCAGGCTTAGAGAATAAAAGGTTGATTATATGCCCTGAGCAGTCTAAATATGGTGGTGATAGCGGAGAATTAAAAACCATTAGTGGCGGAGACACTATTAGAGTTAGATACAATTACAAAGATCCTTTTGATGTAAAAATCCCCGCTCTCATTATGCTAGTTAATAATCAGCCTTGTTCTTGGACAGAAAGAAATGGCGGTATTGAGCGTAGATTAGTGAATTTTCATTTTTCGAGTGTTATCCCTGAAGATAAACGAGATCCTGATTTTATGGGAAAAATTGTATTAGAAATAGGCGGTATTATCCGAAAAGTTTTGAGTGCGTTTTCAACTCCACAAGACGCAAAAATTGCACTTGAAGAGCAAAAAAACAGTCAGGAAGCGTTAGAGATTAAAATAGTCTCAGACCCACTTACTGCTTTTTTTGAGTATTTCTACACATCAGAGCAAGCAAACGGGCTATTTATTGGTACAGCGTCGATGAACTCAGCAAGAATACATACGCACATTTACCCCGCTTATTTAGCCTATACAAGTGCATTCAACATCAGGGAGCTAGGTTTAAATACTTTTGTATCTAGTATTGAACAGGCTTTAAAACAGCATAAGAATAAACACGAATTTCTGAAGAAAAGCACCAAACACGGTAGGCGAACAAACATTCATTTTAAAGATTTTGAGCAATTCAAAGCAGATATATTCAGTTAACAAAGCGGGGGAAACCCCGCTTTTTTGTCACTCTTAACCTAAAAAGGTGAACAGATGATTAATACAAAGGCGAATACCTTTTTAACATAACTAATTGATTTTAAAAATAAAAATGCGATTTTGTGAAGAGTAAAGACTAAAAAGTAAAAAAAATTTTTTTCGCTTTTTTTTATTTTATTCTAACTCCAAAATCATTCCGCATTGTTCGCAATAATCGCCGATCATCTGCATTACAGGCTTTCGCTCTTCTAAATAGTTGTAGCGGTTGTAAGTGTTTTCCAAATCGTCTCCACTTTCTAGCAAAGAGATAAAATAGTCTCTGATACATTGCGATCAACTTTCTTTGATGCTAGAAATGTTTTTATAAATGCCCGTATGCCGTGAGCGGTCAATCTATCTTTATATCCATTTCTTTTTAATGCCGTGTTTACTGTGGCGTTACTCATTGCCTGATTGATTGAATTTCTGCCGCGAAAAATATAAGGGCTTGAATCTGAGTGTATTTTCATTATCTCGAGTAATTGAAGTGCTTGAGAAGATAAAGGCACGATATGGGGGCGTTTTTTATCTTCTTGCCCTTTCATTCTCTCTTTGGGGATATACCATAATTTTTCGTCAAAATTGATTTCATTCCATTGGGCATTTACTGCTTCATTAGGACGAAGTGCAGTAAGAAAGCTCCAACAAATTAAAAGGTAAGTTTGCTTTGATAAATTAGCCTGATTGAGATCGTTAAATAAATCATTTAATTCATCTATTTTTATCGTTGGATTAGGTTTTGACGGCTTAATGTAAAAATTCTTAATAGCTAGCTTGCAGTTATGGCTATCTATCACACCTTTAGTAACAGCGTGATCCATAATCGCCCCGATTAATTGATGCAGCTTCTTCAATGTATTGCTGTATTCAGCAAAATTCTCATAGATTTCAACCAGCATCTTGACTTTGATTTCTGAAACGTGGAGATGCCCGATATGCTGAAAAATATGCTTTTCTAGCCTGGCCCAGTTTTTCTTTCTTATTTCTGGATTTTTGGCTTTTTGCTGATAAATCCCATTGAAATAACTTTCAGCGACAGAATAAAAAGTATCTCTAGAACGGCTTTCTGTTTCTTCCTGTATGCGTTGCTTTTCTGCCTGTGGATCAATCCCTTGAGCAAGCAAAGCGTTATATTCATCTCGTTTAGCACGAGCTTCTATTATTTCAACCGCAGGATAATCACCAATAGTCAAATTTGTTCTTTGTTTGGTGACAGGTTTTTGATAGTTAAACACCCACGCTTTACGGCCCGAAGTTTTTATTCTTAAGTAAAGATTTTGCCCGTCAGGGAGAGAATATTCTCTTTCTTTTGGCTTAGCTTTATCGATTTGAAGTTTTGAAAGTGGTCGTACAATTTTTGGCATAGATTTCCCCCTTTAAAATCTGTTGTAACACACAAATCGAATTATAAAACCGTGTTACAAAACGTGTTACAAAAATCTCTGAATTGATACGATAAACGGCGAAAGGCTACGATAAGCAAAAAAGCCTTGAAACGTTGATTTTCAAGGCTTTTCTCTACTTTTGCGTTAGCTTGCGATAAGCTAAAAAAGGTTAAATGGTGCTCTGGGCGAGACTCGAACTCGCACATCCTCTGGACACTACCCCCTCAAGATAGCGTGTCTACCAATTCCACCACCAGAGCGTAAATTTGATATTATTGCGGTATGTCGCTGTTTTCTGTTTTAGCTGGAGCAACTTGTTGTTTTTGCTCTACACCACTTAAATCTTCAAACTGGCTTTTTGGTGCGGCAGTTTGTGAGTTTAAGTTGCCGATAACTAGGCTAATGCTAAAGAAGATAATCGCTAAAATTGCTGTTGTTCTTGACAAAAAGTTTGCAGAACCTGCTGAACCAAATACCGTTCCAGCTGCACCAGCACCAAATGAAGCACCAGCATCTGCACCTTTCCCTTGTTGCATTAAAATAAAGCCAACAAGTAGGATTGCAACAACAAGATAGGCAATCGTAAGTACATTAATTAACATTGTTTTCTCTTTAATCTGTTCAAAATAAAATTCCGCTTGAGCGGAATTCGTTTCGATGGCGTGAATGATAGCTATCTTTACTTTTCCTTGCAAGTGGATTTTACAAAAATCGGTGTATTCGGTTTATTTTTCAACATTTTGTAGCGCTTTTTTACGATAACCGCTTTTACCGTTCGTGGTAAGCGGTGTGATCTTCGCCAAATTTTGCAAAATTTGCTGATTTGGGGAACGTAATAAACTCGGCAAACGTTGGTTTAAATCTGCCATAAATTGTTGATAACTTGCCTGTTTTTTGCTGATGTCGGTCAATTGCATTTCCCAGTGAGCCGTCATATCGGGCTGTGTGGCAACATCAGGCAAAGCACTGATTAAGGTTCGCCCTGCTTCTGTGCTGTGAATGTTTCTGCCTTTTTTGACGAGAAAGCCACGTTTGAACAGCAGTTCAATAATCCCTGCCCGAGTCGCTTCCGTGCCTAAGCCGTCTGTTTCTCGTAGCACTTTTTTGAGCTGTTTATCTTGCACAAAACGGGCGATCCCCGTCATTGCCGACAGCAAAGTTGCATCGGTAAAATGGCGTGGCGGTTGCGTTTTTTTGCTGACGATCTCACCGCTTTCACACCATAATTGTTGATCTTTTTTCACCACAGGCAACAACGGCTCAATCACTTCATCGCTATCTTCCTTGCCCAATAGAGATTTCCAGCCAGCCACAACTAAATTGCGAGCTTGTGCCACAAAGGTTCCGCCTGCAATGGTCAAGACAATTTTGCCTTTGCGATATTCAGCATCAGGGCAAAATTGCATCAGATATTGCCGAGCGATCAGCTGATAAATCCGCTGTTCGTTTTGGGTTAAACTCACTTGCCCTTGACGAGATGTCGGAATAATAGCGTGGTGGGCTTCAACTTTGCTGTCGTTCCAACAGCGATTTTTCTTATTTGGATCAAGCACTTCGGGTTTTTCAGCATATTCAGGCAGATGATGGGCTATCGCTGCCATAACCTTAAACCGCTCCGCAAAATGTTCGTTTGGCAAATAACGATTGTCCGAACGGGGATAAGTGATCAATTTGTGCGTTTCATAAAGTCGCTGACAAATATCTAGCACATCTTGTGCCGACAGCCCAAAACGGCGAGCGGCATCAATCTGCAACGCCGACAGCGAATAGGGCAAAGGGGCGGTTTCGCTCTCAAGTTTGTCTTGATAATCTGCTACACAAGCGGTCTGTTGAGTGATACGTTTTACCACATTTTCAGCCAACGCTTGAGATAGCACTCGCCCGTCTTCATCTTGATAATCTTCGCAGGCTTTGCTCGGCTGCCACTGGGCTTGAAAGCGTTCCTGCGTTTCAGGCACTACCACATTGGCAAGCACTTCAAAATAATCTTTTGGCACAAAATGCTCGATCTCCAGATCTCGCCGTACAATCAGCCCCAACACGGGCGTTTGCACCCGTCCAACCGATAACACGCCTTTGTAACCAGCCCAACGCCCTTGTAGCGTATAGGCTCGGGTCATATTGATCCCATACAGCCAATCCGCCCTTGCTCGAGCCAATGCCGATGTCGCAAGCGGTATGAAATCTCGATTAAATTGCAATTTATCAATCGCTTTTTTGACGGCGTTTGGATTGAGATCACTAATCAAACAGCGTTGAATTTGGGCTTTGCGTTCAGGGGCAAGGTTGAGATAGCCAAACAGTTCGTCCACGAGCAACTGCCCTTCACGATCAGGGTCGCCAGCGTTTACCAAAATATCCGCTTGCTTAATCAAACGCTCCACCACTTTAAACTGTTTGAGCGTCTCTTTTTTCGGAATAAGTTTCCACTGTTCAGGAATGATCGGCAAATGCTCCATTCGCCACATTTTAAAGCGTTCATCATAGGCATCGGGTTCCGCTTGCTCAAGCAAATGCCCGATACACCAAGTTACCACATTATCTTCGCCACACTGAATAAAACCGTCCCCACGAGTATGGGGCTTCGGCAACACATCAGCAATGGCTCGCCCTAAACTAGGCTTTTCTGCGATAAACAGACGCATAAACCGTTTACAAACCTTGTGACGATAAGATCATTTGGCACAACTGCGGTGGTTGTGGAATGGTTTTCGCTTTTGGGGTTGTTGTTGATGGTGGTGCAGGTTCAAACCACGAATAAAGCTCTTCGCCACAGCCGTCTCCAGCAGGAACAGGGGCTTGATTTTCGCAATTTGCTGCATCTGCAGGGCAAGTCAAACGAACGTGAAAATGTGAGTCGTGAGCATACCACGGACGAATTTTACGCAACCAGTTTCGATCTGTGCCAGCAGTGTGACAGAGTTTCACTTTAATCGCAGGATTAACGAAAATGCGATCCACACGGGGATCGGACGCCGCTAATTTCAACAGTTTTGTATGATTATTCGTCCATAAACGTTCATCAACCACATTGGTGTTGCGATCAACCATAATGGTCGCAAGCCCAGCTGGATTGCGAGCGGTTTCATCGTCCATAGGACCAAAACGCAACCAAATATCCGCATCTAACCCCGTTTGGTGACTGGCGTGTCCCGATGAAAAACGCCCACCAGCAGGCATACCCATATCCCCGATCAAAATCGGCGGAATACCTGACGCTTTGGCGTTTTTCCCTAAGGTTTGCAAATAGCTAAGTAGCTGTGGGTGACCATAATAGCGGTTTTTCACCGAACGGATCACCTGATAGCCTTCGCCCTTTAACGCCAAAGGCTTCGCCCCAATAATACAACCGTTACTGTATCCACCAATAGATTGTGCTTTCCCCTCCACAGGCGTACGGATTTGTTCCCATTGGGTTGCAATAGCAGTGGCTGAAAAAGCGACAAGGCTTGAGAGCAGTAGACTGTTGATAAATTTCATTTTACTTTCCTAAATAAAGGTGATTTGCAAATTTCTATTCTAATTTAACCGCTTGGGAAAAGCAAAATCCCCCCCTGACTCTTATTTTGTATAGAGTTTATCCACTTGATAATAAATTTTACCTATAACATAAATTATATTTGACATTACTATAAGAAAAAGTTATTTCTATACACGTTTTTCGCCAATTGCGAAAGAAAGTTATAGTGCAAATTATAGCGGGAGAGGTGCAACACTCAGGTAGCTTATCTTAGGGAACTAGACCGTTTGAGGATAAGTAATGGGAGTGATTGCCGAGGTGTGAATTCACTAGACTGGAATGATCATCGGCTGAGCAGGTTGAATCCTATCAGCTGTCGTTTAATAAAATTAAACGGAGTGCTCTTAAATTTGTTGTAAACAAACCAAAAGTAACTCATTTCAATTTCCTATCTCTTATTCCACCCTATTTGTAAACACACATTTATCTTATATAGGAAATTTTTATATGTCTCATCTTTCTGTTGCCAAATTTGGTGGAACTAGTGTTGCAAATTTCGATGCAATGACAGCTTGTGCCAATATTGTTATTGCAGATACAAATACCCGAGTTGTTGTATTATCTGCTTCTGCAGGCGTCACTAATTTTTTAGTTGAACTTGCAAATGGTTGTGATGCTACACGTCGTGCAGAAATTTTAACTGCTGTACGTGCTATTCAATACAATATCATTGATAAATTACAACAACCTGAAGCCGTTTCTGCAGAAATAGATGCATTGTTAAATCATATTACTGCACTTGCTGAATCTGCAAGCCTTGCTACATCTGCAGCACTCACAGATGAATTAATTTGTCATGGTGAGATGATGTCTACTAAGATCTTTACGCAACTCTTGAAAGAGCGTAACTTCCCAGCTGTTTGGGTAGATGTGCGCACTGTTGTGGCAACAAATAATCACTATGGTAAAGCAGCCCCAAATGATGCAAAAACTCAGGCACAATCAGATGCCGTGATTAAACCATTAATTGCTGAAGGTAAAGTGGTGATTACACAAGGTTTCATTGGTCGTGATGATGAAGGTAAAACAACAACCTTAGGCCGTGGTGGTAGTGACTATTCTGCAGCACTTCTTGCTGAAGTATTGAATGCCAATGATGTGTTAATTTGGACAGATGTACCTGGGATTTATACCACAGATCCACGCGTTGTTCCTGCAGCACAACGTATTGATACTATGAGCTTTAGTGAAGCAGCAGAAATGGCAACCTTTGGTGCAAAAGTATTACACCCAGCAACATTATTACCTGCAGTACGTAGCAATATTCCAGTATATGTGGGCTCAAGTAAAGCACCTGAACAAGGAGGAACTTGGGTAACACGTGATCCACAACCACGCCCAACTTTCCGTGCACTAGCTTTGCGCCGTAACCAAATTTTAGTAACACTTTCAAGCTTAAGCATGCTACACGCACAAGGCTTTTTAGCGAAAGTGTTTGCAATTTTAGCGAAACACAAAATTTCAGTAGATGTCATTACCACCTCTGAAGTCAGCATTGCATTAACGCTAGATAAAACGGGTTCTGCATCTTCTGGGGCTGATATGTTATCTGAAGAACTTTTAGCAGAATTACGTGAACACTGTAACGTAAAAGTAGAAGGTGATTTAGCCTTAGTTGCCATCATTGGTAACAACCTACATGACCAAGCAGGTATTGGCAAACAACTCTTTACAACTTTATCACCATATAATGTCCGCTTAATTAGCTATGGTGCAAGCCCTAATAACGTTTGTACTTTAGTTAAAAATAGTGAAGCAGATGAAGTGATTCGTGCATTACATTCAGCATTATTTGAATAATTGAACACCGTACAGTAATTTCATATTTAAATAAGGACTGAAGTAAATTAGCAACAATGCTAACCCACTTCAGTCTCTTTCTTTTTACAATTCTATCTTACCTTATGGGTTTATTACATAAAATAAGGTAGAATATTTCTTTTACTTGAACTGTTTATTCGAGGCTTTAATGAAATACGAACTTAAAAAAACTAACGGAAACGCTCGTCGTGGGCGTTTGACCTTTTCTCGTCCAAAGGGCGAATACCACGTTGAAACCCCTGCCTTTATGCCTGTCGGTACTTACGGCACGGTAAAAGGAATGACCCCTGAAGAAGTCGCCCAAACGGGTGCACAAATTCTACTTGGCAACACTTTCCACCTATGGCTGCGTCCAGGTCAAGAGATTATGCGTCAGCACGGCGATCTGCACGATTTTATGCAGTGGCACGGGCCTATTCTCACCGACTCGGGCGGTTTCCAAGTGTTTAGTTTAGGCAAATTACGCAAAATCAAAGAAGAGGGCGTCTATTTCCAAAATCCAATCAGTGGCGAAAAAGTGTTCCTTTCCCCTGAAAAATCAATGGAAATTCAATACGATCTCGGCTCTGATATTGTGATGATTTTCGATGAATGTACCCCATATCCTGCGACTTTCGACTATGCCAAACAGTCAATGGAAATGTCGCTCCGCTGGGCGAAACGTAGCCGTGATCGCTTTGATGAATTGCAAAACCCAAATGCACTGTTCGGTATTATTCAAGGCGGTGTGTATGAAGAATTGCGTAAAGTGTCAGTGGAAAAATTGGTTGAAATCGGCTTTGACGGTTATGCGGTCGGCGGTTTAGCAGTGGGCGAACCCAAAGAAGATATGCACCGCATTTTAGAGTACGTCTGCCCACAAATTCCAGCGGACAAACCACGCTACTTAATGGGCGTAGGCAAGCCTGAAGATTTGGTTGAAGGCGTACGTCGTGGTATTGATATGTTCGACTGTGTAATGCCGACCCGTAACGCACGTAACGGACATTTATTCGTGACCAACGGTATCGTTAAAATCCGTAATGCGAAATATCGCAACGACATCTCACCGCTTGATCCTGAATGTGATTGCTACACCTGCAAAAATTATACCAAAGCCTATTTGTACCACTTAGACAAATGCGGTGAAATTTTAGGGGCAAGATTGAACACCATTCACAATTTACGCTACTACCAACGCTTAATGGCAGAAATCCGTCAAGCGATTGATGAAGATCGTTTTGATGATTTTGTGGTCGAATTTTATCAACGTATCGGCAAGGAAGTACCGCCATTACAATTAGCTAAAGAGAGTGAAAATGCTTAATTTAACTCCACAAAAATTGGTAACATGGGACGAACCAATTGAAATGCTTTACGCTTGCCACGGCAAAGTGAAAGATTTCTGTCGCCAACTACAACTGCTACCTGACTATCTAGCCAAAAATGGTGTCAATCAGGCGGTGAAAAATGATGTGCAACAGATTTTGAACTATTTCAATCAATCCGCACCGCTTCACCACGATGACGAAGAAAAAGATTTTTTCCCTGCGTTAATCAAACAACGCCCTGAAGCACAAACGGAAGTGGATTTGCTTGAAGCTCAACATATTGAACTTCATCGCAACTGGGACGAATTGTCTGCTCAATTAGTCGCTCTGCTCAATGGCGAACGTAACGAGATTGATGCGGATCTGATCAAGCGTTTTGTGGCAGGTTACGACCAACATATCGCCATTGAAGAACCGCTATTTGAACTCGGGCGTGAGCATTTAAGCCTAGATGAGCTTAATGCTATCGGGCAAATTATGGCAGATCGCCGTCGTATTTGATGAACTATTTACTCGATCTTTCTAATTATCGTTGCCCTATTCCCCTTTTAATGGCGAAAAGGGCAATTGAAAAATTACATAGAAATGAGCAATTAGATATCATCTTAAATAGCGAATCTCTGCTACAAGATTTTTTTCTATTGTGTCACACACATCAGTGTCAGATTCATATTAATGAAAATACTTCAAACAATTTAATGTCTCTGACAATAAAGAAAAACTAAGCAGAAATAATAATAAAAAACCGTGTTAAAACGATCTAATAAAGTTTTAACACGGTTTTTTAGAGAAACTCTCACTTTCTTAGGCGTTCTTAAGCTTTTGACTCTTAAGAGCTATAAGCTTTATTCTGAACTTTGTAAAATTCTATCCGCAAACTTTCCAATACTCACCGCAAAATTGTTCGATTTATTCCAATCCAAGATCGTACGGAAATTATTAGAGACTAAAAATGCTCTGCCGACTTCTTTGTCAGGGCGAACGAGCCATAATTTAGTCGAACGTAACGCATTTAATTTTGTGGTTTCTTGGGCATTTGGATAGGCTAAATAAACTCCCCAAGCTTGCCATTCCGCCAATGTTTTCGCTTTATTATCTTCAATACCCGAGAAAGATAAATCAATCGGTTGAGAAAGCTTAACTTCAACGCCCCATGGTAATTTATCATCCCAACCTACCGTTGAAAGATAATTTGCAATTGAGGCAAACGCATCATACTGATTTGTCCAAATGTCTTTTTTACCATCACTATCGCCATCGGCGGCATAGTTTAAATAAGAGGTTGGCATAAATTGGGTTTGTCCCATCGCCCCCGCCCAAGAGCCTTTCATTTCAGCACGATTAAGCGTACCGTTCTCTAGCATCTTCATGGCATTTACAAACTCTTGGGTAAAGAGTTTTTCACGGCGACCATCAAAGGCAAGTGTGGCTAACACAGAAAGTACATCAAAATTCCCTTGGTAGCGTCCAAAACTGCTCTCCATGCCCCAAAGCGCCATAATATACTCTTTCTGAACACCGTATTTTTGGCTTGCTTTTGTGAGTTGTGGCTGATATTGCCACCAGCGCTCTGCAGCAGCATCTACTTTTGCTTGCGTTAAGGTTTTATTGAGATAATTAGTTACGCCATTAGGATTTGGTGGTAACGGCGGTAAATTTGGATCGCGACGGCGATTGGCTTGTTCATGATCAAGCTCCACCGCACGTTCGATGTATTGAATATTAAACTGTGAATTTAACACATTATCTGATACACCTTCATTTGCTGCTTTCTGCTTTAAAAATACCACATAATCATTAAAATTATTTAACGTTCTCTCTTTAGGGTATTTTGCATCTAAAGCCATTTTAGGATAATTATGGCTTGAACAGCTTGCCAATAATAAACAAGCAAGCGGAAATGCTAAATATTTCTTCATTTTTTAAACTATATTATTTTATAAATTGACCATTCTACTCGGCCGAATCACATTATCTTCTCGAATTTCTGCCACACCCAAAAACTGATTTTCATCAGAAAATAGGCGTACTTGTCCATAAATTCGCTCATTATTTTCAAACTTGACTCTTTGACCAAATCCTACCGCTTTAGTTTGCGCTTCAGTTAAATTTAGATATGGCAAACGAGAGACTGCACTATCCATCGGTAGTAAAAGCGTATCAAGCTCTACAAGCGGTCTGTTTTCAGCTAAATTTTGCAAATCAGCTAATGTCATCATTTTATCAGCAGGATAATCTGCAACCGCTAAACGACGCAACATAGTGACATGGGCGCCACAGCCTAGCTTTTCACCCAAATCATCAATCAGTGTGCGAATATAAGTCCCTTTGGAACAATGCACTTCTAGGGTTAAATAGGGGGCTTGGTAGTCAATAAAAAGCAACTCAAAAATGGTAATCGGACGAGCCTCACGCTCAACCGTTATCCCTGCTCTTGCATATTCATAAAGGGGTTTACCTTGATGTTTTAATGCTGAAAACATCGTTGGCACTTGCAAAATATCGCCACGAAACGCATCAAGAGCCGTTAAAATTTGTGCAGCTTCAACTTGAACATCACGGGTTTGTACAATCTGACCATCGGCATCTGATGTATCCGTACGCTCGCCTAATTTAGCTATCACTCGATAACGTTTATCGGAATCCAATAAAAACTGGGAAAACTTCGTCGCTTCACCTAAACAGATAGGCAACATGCCCGTTGCAAGCGGATCTAACGCCCCTGTATGCCCTGCTTTATTGGCATTAAACAGGCGTTTTACTTTCTGCATAATATCGTTGGAGCTTACGCCTTGCGATTTATCGAGCAAAAACACACCGTGAACATCACGCCCTTTTTTCTTTGGTCTGCCCATTGTTACTCTTCTTCAACGTGGCGTTCTTGATCTTTACGGATCACATTAGTAACAAGGTTTGACATACGCATACCTTCAACTAAGGATTGATCGTAAACAAAACGTAATTCAGGCACGATACGTAAACGCATTGCCTTACCAACGAGCGTACGAATATAGCCCGACGCTTTATTTAACCCTTCTAAACCACGTTCTACCGCGCTCTCATCACTATCAAATAAGAAAGTGACAAACACTTTGGCATAAGCTAGATCACGACTGATTTCAACATCAGATACCGTCACCATACCAATACGCGGGTCTTTCACTTCACGTTGTAAAATAATTGCGATCTCTTTTTGTAGCTCTTGGGCTACACGATCGGCTCTTGAAAATTCTCTTGCCATCTGTTTCTCTTTTCAAAATAAGTAAAGCCCGAAAAATCGGGCTAATCTATATCAATGTAATTGGGGTAGGATGATAGTCCAAAAGCCCCAATTCGACAAGCAATGAATGCAAACAAGCGGTCAGTTCTGCAAGATTTTTTGCAAATTAGAAACGATATTTGAGTCCAATGCTTAAATCATGGTGTGTTTCATCTGCTTGACGTGATATGCCATAACTACTATATAAAGCAAACATTGGCGTAAACTGATAATTTAATCCAAGTTTTGCTGTCGTAATATGTTTTGCAGGAGAAATACCTTGAATATCCGCCACACTCTCTGCCCCAATATAACGAGCTTTAAAGCCAAAAGTATTCGATACATCTGGTGTAAAACGATGTGTTAATGAACCGTTTATACTCAGATTGCCTAATTCTACTGTAGCTCGGACGCCCGCAAGATAGCTATGAAGATGGTAGCGAGAACGGTTTGCCTGAATCCCGAAATTTTTCCCTTCATTAAAGGC
The DNA here is from genome assembly GCF_003260095.1 of Glaesserella australis. GTDB lineage: Bacteria > Pseudomonadota > Gammaproteobacteria > Enterobacterales > Pasteurellaceae > Glaesserella > Glaesserella australis. Next base: position 232,572 of record NZ_PTPX01000002.1, on the reverse strand, counting down.
TTTTTGATAAATAGAATCAAATTGGTAGCCAATAAATGGACTGATTTCTGTCGAATTTAATTTGAAACGATGCCCTACTTCACCATAAAAACCATATAGTCTCGCATTGAAATCCGTATTGATATTTCTTGGGCTATTTGGAATCAAGATCTGACGTTTAACCTGCTGTTTAGCATTCGCCATGCCAAATTGAGCTAACAGATAACTATTCTCCCAATCATACCCAGTATAGATAGAAACACCTTGCTGTTTTAGCTTGGTATTTCCGACACTATCATCAAATTCCGATTTTTGTCGGCTCTGATAAACGGCAAGTCCTAGTAATCCATTTTCCGTTTTATATGTTGCACCAACATGGCTTTGATGACCTTTAGTCTCCGCATTTGCATAGCCTTTCTGAGAAAGAGAATATGCTCTATGATGAGTTGATGCATAAACTTCGCTCTTCTCTGTATTAACCGCCTGATTTGCAATCTGCTCATTAAAAGCTCGGCTTTCATTTAAAACTAGATTTTGGGAAGACGCATAAATTTCTGCCGAGAGTGAATCCACCGTCTGTGCTACAGCCAAAGGCGTTGCCGTAATAATGGATATGCTATCTGACTTAATTGGACTATTTTTATTTACCGCGACTTCATCTAGCACTTTATCAAGATTTTTCCCCGTATTTGACGCACTGCGGGAAACATTGCCAACACTTCTTAGCACATATTCTGTTTGGTTACGTTTATAGGTGACATCTACCTGATTATCTTTTTTTGTCACACTTTTGACTTCAATATAAGGGGCAATCTTATCTGAAATCGTATAAAAGCCTTGATAATTTTCTAATCTCCCCGCTTTTAAAATCGTTCTCGCTTGTTCAGCTTGCGTAGGAACGCCATCAATATTTTCAACATGCGCTAAAATGCGAGAGTTCTGCATATCTGCGGTGCCTTTTACATCAAGGGTTGCCGTATGAATGTCAATCACCGTTCGTGCATCTCGATCTGCCGTATAATTTTCATGAATCGTTAAGCCTTTGCCATAAACTTCCAAAGAGCCTTTATTGTTTACCGACTTATTAATTTGAACTAATTTTTGATCATTTTTTGCCTGTAAAGTACCATTTTTTTCAACAATCACTTCCGACTGGGTTAATGCATTAGAAATCGCTAAGCGACCTTCTTCAATGATAGTTTGCCCTGCGTAACTATTATTTCCGCTAAAATAGAGCGTACCTGTACCTTGTTTCTTAAAGCCAGCATCACCTGCAATGTCATTACTCCAAGTTAAACGATCGTTGTTAGTATAATTACGATGAGCAAAATTTGCTGTCACAAAGCCGTTATCGCTATTTACTAATAAACGTGTATCAAATCGTGCTGGACCTTTTAAAGCACGAGATTCATTCAATACGCCCCACCCTACTTGTGCATTTGGACCATCTGTAACCGCATCCGAGCCTAGTTTATTTGCTGTAGATAAAATGGTTTGTGTGACAAGATGGTTGCTCATCCAAGGGAATTTCTCCCATACATTTGCGACAGCTGCAGTCACTTCAGGAGCAGCAAAAGATGTGCCTTGAGCAGGAACCGTATCATCAAATAAACGCCAATCGCCCCTTGCAGCAATTCCCCAATTTTTTGCTGTTTCACCAATTTGACTTGAATAAGGCATTAAATGCCGTCCCTGCCAATCTACTGCCGCAACAGTAATCCAACCACGACGGGCATCATCATTGATCACAGGAATATGAGATTCTGTTGTCGCATGCAGATTCTGCCCTGTGCGATGTTTATCGCCATCGTTTCCTGCAGCCCAAACAAAAATACTGTCTTTCGCAGCCCATTTGGCTAACATAGGATAAAAACCGCGATCTGCAAAATATTTCCAACCTTTCTCATTTAAATAGTCTTTAAAAGGTGTATTTCCATAGGAATTATTAAAAATACGGACACCACGCTCATAAGCTGCTTCATAATATTGGTTACTTGCACTAACTATATTGTGAGAATTTGCCGTATAACCATAAATATAGGCTGTTTTATTTTTTGCTGCAAATACCCCAGCCGCCATTGAACCATGAGAATATTTATTCCCTTCTGCCTGACGTGGAGAACCATAATTTAAAAGTAGACGATTTTGACCATTTTCAAATAAAAATGCATTCCCTGTATCATTATTGACTGAAAAGTCCACATCAATAACTGCGACATCAGGGAAATCATGACTATCATCTATCCCCATACTATTTTGTGGATACAATAACTCTATCTCAGCCTTAGGTACATTGCTTTCTTCTACTGGCGTAACGACATTATTCTCTTCTACTGGTGGCGTCACTATTTCTGAAGATGAATTATCTACTGTCTCTTCCACTACTGGTTTTTCTGACGGAACGACATTGTTTTCTTCTACAGGGGGCGTTACCGTTTCTGAAGATGAATTATCTACTGTCTCTTCCACTACGGGTTTTTCTGGCGGAACGACATTATTCTCTTCTGCTGGTGGCGTTACCGTTTCTGAAAGTGAATTATCTGTCGTCTCTTCAACAATAGGTTTTTCTGACGTAGATACATTATTCTCTTCGGTTGGTGGAGTGACAATTTCTGGATTAGAATTATCAACAGTTTCTATCACAGGTGATGTCGGCGTAGTAGAGGTGTTATCTTCTGAAGATGGCGTTAATGTCTCGACCTGTACAGGGGCGGACTCTAGTTCGGTATTTCTTGCTACCCCATTATTAATTGGGGTTGGACTTGATGAGTTGTCGCCACCACCACATGCAACAACCAAAACAGATGCTAAAGCAACTTCTGAATATTTTTTCAGCTTCTGCATAAAATTGTCTCCTAATAATACACATCAAAAAGCTTAATATTTCTATGGATTTTAACACTTTTATTGGCTAGATGGTATGAAAATTAGGCAGTTTATTTGTAAAGAGCAACAAGCGGTGAGATCCGATAAAAAATTTGCAAATTTCCGAATATATCTAACCATTTTTCATTTCGTATTAAATTATCTGAGTTACACAACCTATACTGACCGTAAATTCGGTACTGTTTTTAATATAACTACTTAGAACACACATCTGAATCTTCATCATAATAAATAAGTAATTCTTTATATCCTCCTATATCCAAACTCTTATTGTTTTTACAGAACGTAATGGTTCGATAATTATTAGTAAAATCAGATGATTTTGGGGTATAACCTAATGCTACTATATTATTTAAAAATTTTACCCTATCATAATTAATTGAATTAGAGAAATCAGCTTTCAATACAAAACGAGTTCCTCGCCCACTAATCTGTTTATAACTTCCTTGCATCTTACTAATTTCATTAAAAATCTCTTGTCGAATAATACTAGTCTCTCGCTCCTTGCGTATTTGTTTAGGATGAAAAGAAGCAATAAAACAAAACCATATAACCATACCTAGAAACAGTAACCAATATCGAACAGGGTGTTTAGTCAAAGAGATTTTTTCAAAAATGTTTTTCATTATCTATCCCTAATAGCTCTTCAATTATCAAAGGAATAATAAAATTCAAGCGGTCAGATCCAACGAAAAATTTGCAAATTTCTCTGTGAATCTCACCGCTTGTACATCTATTTTTGAATGGTGGGCAAGATGCCCACCCTACGTTTAAATCGAACGCTTAATCTCAACCACTTCAAACACTTCGATTTGGTCGCCAACTTTCACGTCGTTGTAGTTTTTCACGCCGATACCGCATTCCATGCCGTTACGCACTTCAGACACGTCGTCTTTGAAACGGCGGAGTGATTCGAGTTCGCCCTCAAAAATCACCACGTTGTCACGTAAAACACGGATTGGGTTGTTACGTTTTACAATACCTTCAGTGACCATACAACCTGCAATCGCCCCAAATTTCGGATGACGGAAGACATCACGCACTTCTGCCAAGCCGATGATTTCTTGTTTAAATTCAGGCTGTAACATACCGCTCATTGCTGCTTTGATTTCGTTTAACAATTCATAAATGATTGAATAATAACGTAAATCGATGTTTTCGCTTTCGATAATACGGCGAGCTGACGCATCGGCACGCACGTTAAAGCCGAGTACGATAGCATTAGACGCAGCCGCAAGGGTTGCATCAGTTTCAGTGATACCGCCCACGCCCGAGCCAACCACTTTCACTTTCACTTCTGCCGTTGAAAGTTCGTGTAAAGATTGAACAATCGCTTCTACCGAGCCTTGAACGTCCGCTTTAACAATCACGTTCAATTCTGCCACGTCGCCTTCTGCCATATTGCTGAACATATTTTCCAGTTTAGCTTTTTGCTGGCGAGCAAGTTTCACATCACGGAATTTACCTTGACGATACAAGGCAACTTCACGGGCTTTTTTCTCATCACGCACAACAGTTGCTTCATCACCCGCTGCTGGTACACCTGAAAGACCTAATACTTCCACTGGGATTGACGGGCCTGCTGATTCAATGTCTTTACCGTTTTCATCACGCATTGCACGAACACGTCCGTACTCAAAACCACAAAGCACGATGTCGCCTTTGTTTAAGGTACCTGATTGAACAAGGATAGTTGCCACAGGGCCACGGCCTTTATCTAAGTAAGATTCGATAACAACACCGCTTGCCATGCCGTCTTTCACTGCGGTTAACTCTAATACTTCCGATTGAAGAAGAATGGCTTCTAATAAATCGTCGATGCCCAAGCCTTTTTTCGCTGACACTGGCACAAATTGTACGTCGCCACCGAATTTTTCTGAGATAACTTCGTGTTGTAAAAGCTCTTGTTCTACACGATCAGGGTTCGCTTCAGGTTTATCAATTTTGTTCACCGCAACCACAATTGGCGCACCTGCCGCTTTGGCGTGTTGAATCGCTTCAATCGTTTGTGGCATCACGCCATCATCAGCCGCCACCACAAGCACGACGATATCCGTTGCTTTCGCACCACGCGCACGCATTGACGTAAAGGCAGCGTGTCCTGGAGTATCTAAGAAGGTAATCATCTTGCCATCATCGGTTTCGACATGGTATGCACCGATATGTTGGGTAATACCGCCCGCTTCGCCTGCCGCCACTTTCGCTTTACGAATATAGTCAAGTAACGATGTTTTACCGTGGTCAACGTGACCCATGATTGTCACAACCGGCGCACGAGTAACCAGTTCTGCATTGGTATCACGATCTTCTAATACTGACTCTTCTAGCTCATTCTCTTTGCGTAAGATCACTTTGTGACCCATTTCTTCCGCAACAAGTTGTGCAGTTTCTTGGTCGATCACTTGGTTAATGGTCACCATTTCTCCCATTTTCATCATGGTTTTGATGATTTCCGTCGCTTTTACTGCCATTTTGTTAGCAAGTTCAGCAACGGTGATGGTTTCACCGATCACCACATCACGAGTAACCGCTTGAGCTGGCTTAGTAAAGGCTTGTTGTAACGCACTACCTTTTTTGGCGTGTTTGCCTTTACCCTTCACATCTTTTTGGTTACGACGATCTGCGCTACGCTCGTTTTTATCGTCTTCACGTCCGCCTTTTTTGGTTTTCGCCACACCTGGTTTACCACGACCACGATTGCCTTCGCTACGACGATCTGAATCACGCTCCGCTTCTAAAGCATATTTAGACGTAAAGCGATCATCTTCAAAATCTTCACCTGATTCACTCGCTTCTTCACGGGCAATTTCCGCTAAACGACGGGCATTTTCTGCCGCACGTTTTGCTTCCATTTCCGCTTTTTGACGAGCCAGTTCTTCTTGCTTACGGCGAAGTTCTGCTTCTTCTTTGCGTTTTGCTTCTTTTTCAGGATCAACTGCTTTTTCTTGCTTCGGCTGTTCAACTTTTGGTGCCGCCGCTTTTGGTTTACTGTTTGGCATTACAGGCACTTGATGAACGGCTTTTTTCGCTTCTTCCGCTTTTTGTGCTTCTTTCGCTTTAGCTTCAGCTTCTGCTTTCTCTTTTGCCGCTTTTTCAGCCGCTTCTTTTTCCGCTTTTGCCTTCGCTTCTGCTTCTTGTTTTGCTTTTAATGCTTCTTCTTGTGCTTTTTTTGCCGCTTCTGTATCGACTTTACGGGATTTACGCACTTCAACTTGCACTTCTTTCGCTTTACCGCCCGCTGTTGTACCGTTAACGGTCGTTTTAGTGCGACGCTGTAGGCTTAATTTCTTTGGTGCATCCATTTTGATTTCGTTATCACTCATTCTTTTGCTCCCTGTTCTTAGCTAAACCAACAGATTTGACGTGCTGCCATGATTAATTCGCCCGCTTTTTCAGCCGTTAATTCTTCGATATCGGCTAAATCATCAACGCCTTGCTCTGCAAGTTCTTCTAGGGTGGTAATTTGTTTTTCGGCTAATTTAAACGCAATATGACGATCCATACCTTCAAGATTTAATAATTTATCTTCGATATGCGCTTGTTTTAACGCTTCTTCTTCCGCCAATGCTTTTGCAGTAATGGCATTTTTCGCACGACCTTGAAGTTCTTCCACTAAATCTTCATCTTCTAAGCCATCGATTGCTGTCAGTTCATTTACTGGTACATAAGCAATCTCTTCTAATGAAGAGAAACCTTCATCAATCAGAATATGTGCAAACTCTTCATCAATTTCTAATGCATCCATAAAGAGATTGAGAACTTTGTTATCTTCTGCTTGATGTTTCTTATCTAATTCTTCTGTAGTCATAACGTTTAACGTCCAGCCTGTTAACTGAGTTGCTAAACGTACGTTTTGACCGTTACGACCGATTGCTTGCGCTAATGCACTTGGCTCAACGGCGATATCCATAGAGTGATTATCTTCATCTACTACGATAGAGCTTACATCCGCTGGCGCCATTGCGTTAATCACAAATTGTGCTGGATTGTCGTCCCAAAGCACGATATCTACACGCTCACCGCCAAGTTCATTGGTAATCGCTTGAACACGAGCGCCACGCATACCCACACAAGCACCGACTGGGTCGATACGTTTGTCATTGCTTTTCACCGCAATTTTCGCACGAGAACCTGGGTCACGAGATGCGCCTTTAATTTCAATTACTTCTTCGCCAATTTCAGGCACTTCAAGTTTGAATAACTCTTGAATCATGATTGGTTTTGCACGAGTCACGAATAACTGTGGACCTTTTGATTCAGGTTTAATCGCATAAAGTACGCCACGCACACGGTCACCTGGACGGAAGTTTTCACGTGGTAACATATCTTCACGCACAATCACTGCTTCTGCTTGGTTGCCTAAATCTAAAATAATCTGTTCACGGCTTACTTTTTTCACGGTTGCCGTAATGATTGTGTTTAATTGTGAACGGAATTGTTCGACCACTTTATTACGTTCTGCTTCACGAATTTTAGTGCTAATTACCTGACGGGCGGTTTGCATGGTGATACGGTCAAAGGCGATCGACTCGATCTCATCTTCAATAAAATCACCTAACTGAATGTTTGGATCTTCAAACTGTGCCGCTTCTAATGTAATTTCACGGGTGTGGTTGTGGACTTTTTCTACCACTAACCAACGACGGAAAGTAGTAAATTCACCTGTTTTACGGTCAATCACCACACGCACGTCAATATCAATGCCGTTGCCAGTTTTACGATCTTCACGCTCTGCAGCCGCTTTTTTTCTGGTTGAAATAGCTAATGCAGTTTCAAGTGCTTCAAAAATCGCATCTTTTGGTAGTAACTTCTCATTGGATACCGCTTCAGCGGCTAATAAAATCTCTTTACTCATGTTTGTTCGATTTCCTTAGAAATTAAAAACGGGGACTAAATTTGCTTTTTGAATGTTGCCGAAGGCAAAAGCTTGTGGATTACCATCTACTTTCAATGTAATTAAATCGCCTTCTACGCTCACTAATTCACCTTGCCATTTACGACGATCTAACATTGGAATACGTAAATGAATCACGATTTCACGTCCTACAAAACGCTGGTAATGGGCTAACGTGAATAACGGACGATCTAAACCTGGGGAAGAAACTTCAAGGTTATATTTATCCGCAATCGGATCTTCCACATCAAAAATCGCACTTACTTGACGGCTTACATCACTACAATCATCAATCGTAACGCCACCTTCTTTATCAATAAATAAACGTACGGTTAAATAACGACCTGCACGTTGGCACTCTACGCCGACTAATTCAAATCCCATTGCATCAATGGAATCGGCGACAAGCTCTTGTAATTTTTGTTCTAACGTTGCCAAAGAATCCTCCATTTGACAGATATAAAAAAAGGACTTCAAAAAGTCCCTTTTATACAACAAAGCTGACTATTTAGCCGCAAAAAAGCCCCAAACTTCAGTTGTGGGGCTGCAAGCGGTTTGTTCTGTATCAAGATTTACAAATTCAAAACCTTATATAGAACAAAACTCATTGTCCTTAACAGAACAATGAGCCTTAAAACTGGTTGCGGGGGCCGGATTTGAACCGACGACCTTCGGGTTATGAGCCCGACGAGCTACCAAGCTGCTCCACCCCGCGTCTGATGTGGTGCATTATAGGCAATAAAAAAATCTGCGCAACTGTTTTTTTATGATTTATGTATGAACGCTAAAAATTTAGCCAAGCCGAATTTAAATTAAACGGATAATGCGTTTATTTTTCTCAAATGATGCAACCGGTATACCGTCATATTTCTCCTATATTGAATTTGGAAAAATCTAAATTAGACAAATATCCATAAATAAGCGAAAATCTTGGCATAAGGACGCAAAATAGCGTCCCTTCTTATTTAAAATAAAACGAGTTTAGAATTCCAATGACCACAGAAACCAATTATGAAGGCGTTGAACAAATGCCGATTAAGCGTTTTAGTGAAGACGCTTATCTCAATTACTCCATGTATGTCATTATGGATCGTGCCTTGCCTTTTATCGGTGACGGTCTAAAACCTGTACAACGTCGTATTATTTATGCGATGTCAGAATTGAATTTAAATCCCTCATCAAAATACGTCAAAGCGGCAAGAACCGTTGGCGATGTATTAGGTAAATTCCACCCCCATGGCGATACCGCTTGCTATGGCGCAATGGTCGGTATGGCGCAAGATTTTACCTTCCGTTATCCATTGATTGATGGTCAAGGTAACTGGGGAAGCACTGAAGATAATGCGGCACACTATCGTTATACAGAAGCTCGCTTAACCAAAATTTCAGCGATCCTTTTATCCGAATTAGATCAAGGCACCGTCGATTTTAAACCCAATTTTGATGGTTCAAGACAGGAGCCTGTGACCTTCCCTGCCCGTCTGCCACATATTTTACTAAATGGTTCAACGGGCATTGCTGTTGGTATGGCAACGGATATTCCGCCACATAATATTAATGAATTAGCGGCCGCATCGGTAAAATTATTGGAGAATCCGACCGCTTGTTTAGCCGATTTGCTTGAAGTGGTTCAAGGCCCTGATTTCCCAACGGAAGCGGAAATTATTACGCCTAAAGCGGAAATTGCTAAAATGTATGAGCAAGGCAAAGGCTCAATTAAAATGCGTGCCATTTGGCAGCGAGAAGACAATAATATTGTCGTCTCCGCCTTGCCACATCAATCATCTCCCGCCAAAATCATTGAGCAAATTGCCACCCAAATGCGCAATAAAAAATTGCCAATGGTAGATGAAATCCGTGATGAGTCGAACCAAGAATACCCTATCCGTATCGTGATTGAGCCGAGATCGAACCGGATCGATTATGATGAATTGATGAATCATCTCTTTGCCACAACGGATTTGGAAAAGAGCTATCGTATCAATATGAATATGATCGGGCTTGACGGAAAACCTGCGGTAAAAAATCTATTAACGATTTTAACGGAATGGTTGGAATTTCGCAGAACAACCGTCACTCGACGCTTGAATTATCGCTTAGATAAAATTCTCAGCCGTTTGCATATTCTTGAAGGTTTAATGATCGCCTTTTTGAATATTGACGAAGTGATTGAAATTATTCGCAACGAAGATAATCCAAAAGCAGAATTAATGGCTCGTTTTAATTTGAGCGATGAACAAGCGGAAGCCATTCTTAACTTACGCTTACGCCATTTAGCCAAATTAGAAGAGCATGAACTCAAAGCGGAACAGCAAAAACTTGAAGAAGAAAAAGAATATTTGCAAGGGATTTTAGGTTCAGAACGTCGCTTAAATAACTTAATCAAGAAAGAGATTGAAGCCGATGCAAAAGTCTTTGCCAGCCCACGTCGTTCGCCGCTAGTAGAACGTGCAGAAGCGAAAGCCATTTCAGAAAGCGATTTAACACCGACAGAACCTGTTACCGTGATTCTTTCTGAAAAAGGTTGGGTACGTTGTGCGAAAGGGCATGATATTGATGTACAAAATCTAAGCTATAAAGCGGGCGATAGTTACCTTGCCCATGCTTATGGTAAGAGCAATCAGCCTGTGGTCTTTATTGATAGCACAGGTCGAAGCTACGCCCTTGACCCATTAAGTCTCCCGTCTGCTCGTTCACAAGGCGAACCCATCACGGGTAAAATTAGCTTACCTGAAGGCGCAACGGTTCAATATGTATTGATGTCAGAAGAGAATCGAAAAGTATTGATGGCATCAGATTCTGGCTATGGGTTTATCTGTCAATTTGAAGATTTGGTTTCCCGTAACAAAGCAGGGAAAGCGGTCATTTCCTTAACAGAAAATGCAAAAGTCTTACCACCACAACTGCTTGATGAATCTCAAGAAAACCTGTTGGTTGCCATGAGTAATGTTGGCAGAATGTTGGTTTTCCCTGTGTCTGAATTACCTGAATTATCCAAAGGAAAAGGCAATAAAATCATCAATATTTCTGCACAAGCTGCAAAAGAAGGAACGGAATTACTTTCGCGCTTATTACTGATTCGTTCAAGTAGCTCATTAGTCTTTGTTTCAGGAAAACGTAAAATCACCCTTAAGCCAAATGACATTGAAAGTTATCGTGGCGAACGTGCAAGAAAAGGCACACAGCTACGGGGATTGAGCGGAAATTCAGAAGTTGAAATTGTAGACTAGAAAGCCTTCACACCTATCCTAGTCCATAAATACACAAAGCCCTGAGAAACACAGGGCTTTATTTTTCAATTAAAATCAAACTTTTCTAGGCAAGTTCAAAATGTTGTAGAGAACAAATTTTATTCATCTTGATTAATGCGACTAGAAATAGCACTCTGTTGGTTTTTATATTTTGCGTCTTTACGCGCATTATATGGGCGTTGTGCATAACCACTCAAAATTTCAAAGCTCAATGCACCTATTGCCATATTAGGACGTAATGCAAGCGGTAGTTTCCCTGCATTAAAAAACTCTAATACGATTCTGCCTTCCCAACCTGGATCAATTCGGTGAGCGGTCACATGAACCATTAAACCAAGACGAGCCAATGATGAACGCCCATCTAACCAACCTACAATATTGGCAGGTAGCGTTACAGACTCAAGTGTTGTAGCTAATGCTAATTCACCTGGATGTAAGAAAAAAGCATCGCCATCTGCAATAATAATTTCATCACTCATGACTCGCTCTAGCTGTGCAGCCATTTCTTCACGAGGTCCACTTAAATCAATATAAGGTGTCGAATGTTCTCTAAATACACGGAAAGAGTTACCTAAACGAACATCAATGGTTGCGCCATTAATTTTTTCGTTTGCTGGACGCGGAGTTAAACTGATGATACCTTCATCCAAATAACGTTGAATATCACTGTCACATAAACGCATAACGCCCCCTATTTATGACCAAGTAACTCTTTAATTTGTGCTTTTAATATATTGATTGCAATACGATTTTTTCCACCTTTTGGAATAATAATATCTGCATACTGTTTAGATGGCTCAACAAATTGTAAGAACATTGGACGAACCGTTTTACGATATTGATTGACAATAGACTCCATTGTTCTACCACGTTCTTCCATATCACGTTGTAAACGGCGAATAAAACAGATATCAAGAGGTGCATCGACGAAAATGGAGACATTAATTTCATCACGGATTTTTTCGTCGGTCAGCAATAAAATCCCTTCTAAAATAATAATCTTTTTAGGCGTAAAGTACGTCACTGTTTTCTTACGATTATGTTCTGCATAATCATATTCAGGAATATCGACTGCTTGACCTTGTTTTAGACGTTTTAAATGTGCTACAAGTAATTCATGATCCATTGAATTAGGATGATCGTAGTTCGTTTTAACACGTTCTTCCATAGCAAGATGACTTTGATCTCGATAATAGGCATCTTCCGAAATAATGCCAATATCATCTTCACAGAGTTCTGCTTTGAGTTCTTTATAAATAGTTGAGGCAATAAGACTTTTACCCGATGCTGAAGCGCCAGCAATCGCAATAACAATACAAGATTCTTTATCTGTGGTTTGTGGCATATATGGTCCTTAAAGAGATCTGGAAAAAATTCCGTGGATTATAACGCAATTTTTGTAAAATTTTGAGTATAATCGACCGCTTGTTAACGGAGATGTAAATTTATGGATACTTTTTTACACGGTTTTGTTGTCTGTTTTGGCTTAATCGTCTCAATTGGGGCACAAAATGCCTTTTTATTAAAGCAAGGCATTTTAAAACAGCACGTTTTTTGGATTGCCTTAATTTGTTTTGTTTGTGATGTATTATTAATGGGTATTGGTGTACTAGGATTAGGATCACTGATCGCTCAATCTCCGATTTCAAGCTTAACTCTAGCTCTCATCGGTGCTATTTTTCTATTTACCTATGGTAGCCGATCTTTTGTTTCTGCTTATCGAGGTACATCACAGCTTTTAATGCAACAAGATAAAACTAAAAGCTCACTAAAGAAGGTTGTATTAATCACTTTAGCAATTACATTACTCAATCCCCACGTTTATATTGATACCGTGGTAATTGTCGGTGGTATTGGTGGTACACTTAATTTTGAACAAAAAGTCCAATTTCTTATTGGCGCATTAATTTGCTCATTTTTATGGTTTTTTGGTGTGGGTTATGGCGCAGGCTTACTTTCACCTTACTTTGAAAAACGTCGCACATGGCAAATTTTAGACTCAATCACAGGTATGATCATGTATGGCATTGCCTTTAGCCTACTCATTTATGCGATTGCTCTTTTTAAAACACTTTAAAGATATTCATCTCTTATTAGGATGAACCACGACTAAACGTTCATCCTATCCTTCTCAATAAATCTCTCATTAATGTTAATATTTTGTAAAAAACTAGACTTACATCACAGTTTTTTTGAAAGAATTCAGGCATAATTAGTAAGATACCTATGCTTTATAAATAAGCGATTAAAATAGAGACTAACTCTATAACTTATTGATAAAGTATATAATGTCGAAATTTACCATTCTGTAAACACATATATAAGGTTAGGTCTTTATGCAACATAAAAATTTCGAGGATTTGCTTGCTTCAACGGCATTAGGTGGAGCAAACCAGTCTTATGTTGAAGAAATCTACGAGCAGTATCTTGAAGATCCTGATAGCGTTGATGCAAGTTGGCAAGCCATCTTTGCACAATTACCACAAACTACCGCTGTGGAACAACCACACTCTTCTGTGCGTGATTATTTCCGCCGTCTAGCCCGTGAAAATCGAACTGAAGCAATTACGGTGATTGACCCAGAAGCCAGTGCAAAATTAGTTAAAGTACTACAATTTATCAACGCTTTCCGCTTTCGTGGACACCTTGAAGCTAAATTAGACCCTCTCAATTACTATCGTTGGAAAACATCTCAAGTCCCTGAACTCGATTATCGCTATCACGGGTTAACGGAAAAAGACTTAGAAGAAACCTTTAATATCGGTCGTTATGTTTATAACAAAGAAACAATTAAACTCGGTGAGCTTGCTGATGCCTTAAAAGAAACCTACTGTGGTAGCATTGGTTTAGAGTTTATGCACATTCAAGATATGGAGCAAAAAAATTGGCTTCAAGCGAAAATGGAATCTGTGCTAAACAAACCTTTATTTACTAAAGAAGAAAAAATCAATTTATTAACAGAACTCACCGCAGCCGACGGTTTAGAACGTTACTTAGGCGCAAAATTCCCGGGTGCAAAACGTTTCTCATTAGAAGGTTCTGATGCCTTTATTCCGATGATGAAAGAGATTATCCGTCACGCAGGTCGTCAAGGAATGACCGATGTAGTGATGGGAATGGCACACCGTGGACGCTTAAATATGTTAGTCAACGTGCTTGGTAAAAAGCCTGCAGATCTTTTTGATGAGTTTGCAGGTAAACATGCTGACGACAATCGTGCTGGTGACGTAAAATATCACCAAGGCTACTCTTCTGATTTTGATGTGGACGGCAAACACGTTCACTTAGCACTCGCATTTAACCCATCACACTTAGAAATTGTAAGCCCTGTGGTAATTGGCTCAGTGCGTGCAAGACAAACCCGTATTCATGATAAAGAACATAACAAAGTCTTAGCCATTACCGTTCACGGCGACTCTGCTGTGGCAGGTCAAGGTGTGGTGCAAGAAACCTTAAATATGTCTAATGCCCGTGGTTATAAAGTCGGCGGAACTATTCGTATCGTAATTAATAACCAAATCGGCTTTACCACCTCTAACCCGAACGATACCCGCTCAACCGAATATTGTACTGACATTGCCAAAATGATTCAGGCACCAATTATTCACGTTAACGGTGACGATCCTGAAGCAGTTGCATTTGCAGCAAGAATGGCTGTCGAATACCGCTGCTTATTCAAACGTGATATTTTCATCGACCTTATCTCTTACCGTCGTCATGGTCACAACGAAGCCGATGAGCCATTAGCGACTCAGCCGATGATGTATAGCATCATCAAAAAACACCCAACACCACGCAAAGTGTATGCCGATCGCTTAATTGCTGAAGGGATTATCACGGGTGATGATGAAATCGAAATGATGAATGGTTACCGTGATGCGTTAGATAACGGCAATCGTGTTGTCCCTGAATGGCGTGAAATGGATACTGCTTCTATGGATTGGTTGCAATATCTTGATTATGACTGGACAACACCATACGAAAGCAAATTCCCAGCAGCTCGTTTTACCGAAATTGCAAAACGGGTTTGTGAATATCCTGAATCGTTACGTCCACACCCTCGTGTTGAGAAGATCTACCAAGATCGTCGTGAAATGTATCAAGGCAATAAATTGCTCGACTGGGGTATGGCGGAAACTATGGCTTATGCAACTTTACTTGATGACGGCACTCACGTTCGTTTATCGGGTGAAGATGCGGGGCGTGGTACCTTCTTCCATCGCCATGCGGTTGTTCACAATCAAAACGACGGGACAGGTTATGTGCCATTAACTCAATTACACGCGAACCAAGGTCGTTTTGAAGTTTGGGATTCTGTGCTTTCAGAAGAAGCGGTACTTGCCTTTGAATATGGCTATGCCACAACAGATCCGAAAACCCTAACCATTTGGGAAGCTCAATTTGGTGACTTTGCAAACGGCGCACAAATCGTAATCGACCAATTTATCAGTTCTGGCGAACAAAAATGGGGGCGTATGTGTGGTCTTGTGATGTTGCTACCACACGGCTATGAAGGACAAGGTCCTGAACACTCATCTGCTCGCTTAGAACGTTATTTACAGCTTTGTGCGGAACAAAATATGCAAGTTTGTATTCCGTCCACACCAGCACAGGTTTACCACATGCTACGTCGCCAAGCGATCCGCAAAATGCGTCGTCCACTTGTGGCAATTTCACCTAAATCATTACTACGCCATCCATTAGCGGTTTCTACGCTAGATGAATTAATCAATGGCGAATTCCAAAATGTCATTGGTGAAATTGATAATCTCGATCCAAAACAAGTAAAACGAGTGGTGATGTGTTCTGGTAAAGTCTATTACGACTTACTGGAAGAACGTCGCAAACGTGAACAAACTGATATTGCGATTATCCGTATTGAGCAGCTTTATCCTTACCCACATGAAGATGTTAAAAAAGTGCTTGAGCAATATGCTCATGTTACTGACTTCGTATGGTGCCAAGAAGAGCCATTGAACCAAGGTGCATGGTATTGTAGTAAACATAATTTTGAAGCATCTATTCCTGAAAATGTGAAACTTAAATATGCAGGGCGTGCTGCTTCCGCTTCACCTGCTGCGGGTTATATGTCGCTACATACCAAACAACAAAAAGCGTTGGTTGATGAAGCTTTAACGCTGTAGTTTTTATAACTTCCCTTTCTCCGCTTGCGGGGAAGGGAACAAAGATAGAGAAGAAACAGACAAGCGGTAAATTCTCGCCTAAATTTTGCAACATCCTTGCAATCTTCTCTCCCTAGTTATACAGGATGGGTTTTGCCCCACCAAAATAAAAGATTTTAATACGGGTCAACGCCCACTCTATAAAGTAAGAAGGAAACAAAAAATGACAATCGAAATTCTCGTTCCAGATCTACCAGAATCTGTTGCTGATGCAACCGTTGCAACTTGGCATAAGAAAATCGGTGATACCGTAAAACGTGATGAGGTTATTGTTGAAATTGAAACAGACAAAGTTGTGCTTGAAGTCCCAGCGACAAGTGATGGTGTTATCACTGATATTCAACAACCAGAAGGTGCAACTGTTGTTAGCAAACAGGTGTTAGGTATTTTAACTGCACAGCAAGCGGGCGATCTTTCCTTAGCTACGATTAAACCGGCAAATGAAGCTACACCCCTAGATCGCCAAACCGCTTCTTTAGAACCAGATAATAGTGCAGCAGATGTATTGACACCAAGTGTTCGTCGTTTGTTAGCTGAACACGGATTAGAAGCGAATCAAATCAAAGGTACTGGCGTAGGCGGTCGTTTAACCCGTGAAGATATCGAAGCAGCTATTTCAAAACAAACCGCAAAACAAGCTGCAGCGAGTGCCGAAAATACCATCAGCACGGTAGCTTATGCATCTCGTAGCGAAAAACGTGTACCAATGACCCGCTTGCGTAAGCGTATTGCTGAGCGTCTGCTTGAAGCGAAAAACACCACCGCAATGCTCACCACCTTTAACGAAGTGGATATGCAGCCAATTATGAACCTACGCAAACAGTATGGCGAAAAATTCGAGAAACAACACGGCGTACGTTTAGGCTTTATGTCGTTCTACATTAAAGCCGTGGTGGAAGCATTAAAGCGCTACCCAGAAGTCAATGCGTCAATTGATGGCGACGATGTGGTTTACCACAACTATTTTGATGTAAGTATTGCTGTCTCCACCCCGCGTGGCTTAGTCACCCCTGTGTTACGTGATTGCGATAAACTTTCAATGGCGGATATCGAAAAAGCGATCAAAGCCTTAGCGGAAAAAGGGCGTGACGGTAAATTAACAGTGGAAGACTTAACGGGCGGAAACTTCACCATTACCAACGGCGGTGTGTTCGGTTCATTAATGTCTACCCCGATTATCAACCCACCGCAAAGTGCAATTTTGGGTATGCACGCAATCAAAGATCGCCCTGTGGCTGTTGATGGTCAAGTGGTTATCCGCCCGATGATGTACCTTGCATTAAGCTATGACCACCGTTTAATTGACGGACGTGAATCTGTCGGTTTCTTAGTGGCGATTAAGGATTTGTTGGAAGATCCAACGAGATTGTTGTTAGAGATCTAATAGTCAGTTTCCCTTTATAAGCATTGTAGGGACACACTGCGTGTGTCCGCTACGAAATAATTAACGAAGTAAATGTAGGGACGCCACGTTGGCGTCCGTCTAATCTAACTTTTACGCAAAAGCGATATTTAGCGGACGCCAGCGTGGCGTCCCTACAAAAACGCTGAATATGAAATTGGTGAAGAAATCCAAAGTGGTTGTGCGGACACACGCAGTGTGTCCCTACTGTTCAGAAAGGAACACTCAAAAATAGGAACCCAAACACAATGAACCTACACGAATACCAAGGCAAACAAATTTTTGCCAAATACAAACTCCCAGTCAGTCAAGGCGTTGCCTGTAAAACGGCTGATGAAGCCGTTGAAGCGATCAAACAGCTCAAAGGCGATGCTTGGGCGATCAAATGCCAAGTTCACGCAGGCGGACGTGGCAAAGCTGGCGGTGTGAAATTAGTTCGCAACGAAGCGGAAGTGCGTGAATTTGCAAACAAATGGCTCGGCAAACGCTTAGTCACATTCCAAACAGACGCAAATGGTCAGCCTGTCAATACGCTTTATGTGGAAGAGACTGCAGGTATTGCTCGTGAACTCTATTTAGGGGCAGTGATTGACCGCTCTTCACAAAAAGTCGTCTTTATGGCATCTAGTGCAGGTGGTATGAATATCGAAGAAGTAGCGGCGAAAACCCCTGAATTGCTACATAAAGTGGCAATCGATCCGCTTGTAGGCGGAATGGCGTATCAAGGACGTGAATTGGCGTTTAAATTAGGCTTAGAGGGCGACCAAATCAAACAATTTGCCTTTATCTTTACCCAATTAGCAAAATTGTTTGTGGAAAAAGATCTTTCTTTACTTGAAATCAACCCGCTTGTCGTCACGACAGAAGGTAATTTGCTTTGCTTAGATGCCAAAATGGTGGTGGACGGCAATGCCTTATATCGCCAACCTGAATTAGCTGCAATGCACGACCCAAGCCAAGACGACCCACGAGAAGCGCTTGCCGAGTCGCACCAGTTAAACTATGTGGCACTAGACGGCAACATCGGCTGTATGGTAAACGGTGCAGGGCTTGCAATGGGGACAATGGATATTGTCAAACTACACGGCGGTTTCCCTGCGAACTTCTTAGACGTGGGCGGCGGTGCAACCAAAGAACGTGTGGCAGAAGCGTTCAAAATCATCTTATCGGACAAAGCGGTAAAAGCCGTATTGGTGAACATCTTCGGCGGTATCGTTCGTTGTGATTTAATCGCTGACGGCATTATTGCTGCGGTCAATGAAGTGGGCGTAAATGTGCCTGTGGTGGTTCGCTTAGAGGGCAATAATGCCGAACTAGGTCGTGAAATTTTAGCGAAAAGTGGCTTAAACATCATTGCAGCAGCAACTTTAACCGATGCTGCGGTACAAGCCGTTAAAGCAGCGGAGGGCAAATAATGTCTATTTTAATTAACAAAGAGACCAAAGTGATCTGTCAAGGTTTTACTGGCGGACAAGGCACATTCCACTCACAACAAGCCTTAGATTACGGCACACAACTTGTCGGCGGTGTTTCACCAGGCAAAGGCGGCACAACCCATTTAGGCTTACCTGTGTTCAATACCGTGCGTGAAGCCGTTGAAGCAACAGGGGCAACAGCAACGGTGATTTATGTGCCAGCACCAGGCTGTAAAGATGCGATTTTAGAAGCGATTGACGCAGGTATTCAGCTTGTGGTTTGTATCACTGAGGGGATTCCAACCTTAGATATGCTCCAAGTCAAACAACGCTTGAACCAAACAGGCGTGCGTATGATCGGTCCAAACTGTCCAGGTGTGATTACCCCTGACGAATGTAAAATCGGTATTATGCCAGGAAGTATCCATAAAAAAGGCAAAATCGGTATCGTTTCTCGCTCTGGCACATTAACCTACGAAGCGGTTAAACAGACCACCGATTACGGCTTTGGTCAATCTACTTGCGTAGGTATCGGAGGCGACCCAATTCCAGGTTCAAACTTTATTGATATTCTCAAACTGTTCCAAGAGGATCCTGAAACAGAAGCGATTGTGATGATCGGCGAAATCGGCGGTTCTGCCGAAGAAGAAGCGGCGGCATTTATCAAAGCCAATGTGACCAAACCTGTCGTCAGCTACATCGCAGGCGTTACCGCACCAAAAGGCAAACGTATGGGACACGCTGGAGCAATTATCTCTGGCGGCAAAGGCACCGCCGATGAAAAATTCACAGCCCTTGAAGCAGCGGGAGTGAAAACCGTACGTAGCCTAGCTGATATTGGTTCTGCACTTCAAACTATGTTAAATAAATAAATAAATCAAATAGTAGAGACTAAATTAAACAATTTAGTCTCTCTTTTCATCTATTTCAACGTTGCAAAAGCTTGTAGCAAGTCTGCTTTAATATCTTCCACATGTTCTAACCCTACAGAGAAACGTAATAGCGTATTCGTGATACCGCGTGCAATACGTTCATGTTCAGGAATATCCATATGCGTTTGGGTTGCAGGGTAAGTGATAAAACTTTCTGTTCCACCTAAACTTTCTGCAAAAGTAATCAGTTTCATCGCTTTTAAGAATTGCGGCACCCATTCTTCTTTTTGCAAGCGGAAAGATAACATTCCACTTTTACCTGAATATAACACGCTTTCAATTTCAGGTTGTTCTTTTAAGAATTTGGCTAATTCTGTCGCATTTGATTGATGGCGTTCCATACGTAATGCCAATGTTTTTAAACCACGTACAGCAAGGTAGGAATCAAACGGTGATAGCACCGCCCCAGCACAGTTTTGGAAGTAGAATAAACGCTCAGTTAAATTCTGCCCGTTTACTTTGGTAGCTTCCGAATCTTTAGCCACAATTAAGCCTGCTAACACATCATTATGCCCCGCAAGATATTTGGTGGCACTGTGAATGACAATATCAGCTCCGTGTTCAATAGGGCGGAACAACACTGGTGTTAAGAAAGTATTATCGACAATTAACATCAAATTATGTTTTTTGGCAATTTTTGAAATTGCCGCCACATCGCACTCTTCCATTAACGGGTTTGATGGGGTTTCCACAAAAATTGCTTTGGTATTTGGTGTGATTGCCGCTTCAATCGCCGCCACATCTGCCGTATTAACATAAACAGGTTTCACGGTGTTGTGATGTTTATGGCTAAAGTCTAACAAACGGTAAGTTCCGCCGTAAACATCGCTAGAAATAATCCATTCATCTGGTGCTTTAAACAGTGACATCACAAGCTGAATTGCCGCCATACCAGACGACATCGCAAAGCCTGCATCACCGCCCTCAAGATCGGCAATGCCTTGTTCTAACACGGCACGGGTTGGGTTTTTAGTACGGGTATAATCCCAGCCAGTTGATTCGCCTAAGCCGCTGCGACCGTAAGCGGTAGATAAAATAATGGGTGTTGCGACTGCGCCTGTGCGCTCGTCTGTACGATTGCCAAGTTGCACTAAAGTACTTTCAATATGCTTATATTTCATGATATTTCCTTTGCAAATTGTTTGTTAAAATTGACCGCTTGTATTCGCTTATAAGTTATTCAAATCTAACACATCAGTCATATCAAACAGACCGTTCTGTTTGGTTTGAAGCCATTTTGCTGCACGCACTGCGCCATTGGCAAAAGTCATACGGCTTGAAGCTTTATGTGCAATTTCAACACGCTCACCTTCATCTGCAAACCAAACGCTGTGTTCGCCAACTACATCGCCCGCACGAATAGTCGCAAAGCCGATCTCATCACGTTTACGTTCGCCTGTAATCCCTTCACGAGCGAATACACCGTGGGTTTTCAAATCACGACCTAAAGTTTTAGCAATATGTTCGCCCATTGATAATGCTGTGCCTGATGGTGCATCAACTTTGTGGCGATGGTGTGCTTCAATCACTTCAATATCGCAATAATCGCCCATCACTTTAGCGGCTTTTTCTAACAGTTTAAACACCAAATTCACGCCCACACTGTAGTTTGAGGCAAACACGATACTAATCTGCTCAGCCGCTTGTTTAATCGCTTGTTTGCCCGCATCATCAAAACCTGTTGTGCCGATCACCATTTTCTTATTATTTGCGACACAAAAAGCGAGATGTTCAAGTGTGCCTTCTGGACGAGTAAAATCAATCAGCAAATCAAAATTGCTCACTTGTGATGCTAAATCATCTGTCACCACGATACCTAAAGCACCCACGCCCGCTAACTCACCTGCATCAGCTCCGACTAATGACGAACCTTTACGTTCAAATGCAGCACCTAATACAACACCTTCTACGTTGTTTACTGCCTGAATTAATTGGCGTCCCATTCTGCCACCAGCGCCAACAATACCAATTTTTAATGCCATGTTTACCTCTACATTTTTGTTGTAATAAATGTTCGGATTCTACAAGAAACTCCATAAAATGAGAACTGTCCACTATGAATAATAGTAAAAAAGCGGGCTGATCTGCCTGCTTTCAAATTCTACCTGCTAATTTTTTACGGTTTTATGTAGCAATTGCACAATACAGCGTAAGGGAGAGAATAATCTCTGTGTCTACAAGGCTTTTCTGAGTTTTGTGCAACTACTACATAATGTCGCATTTTTAGCTAAGCTTCATAGCAATTAATGTTGGATAATCAGCATTCTTAACGATAGATGACTTTCTAACTTCATCTAAGCGTTTTACTTGATCATCTACATTTTTCTCAAAATCAAAATTAAATGATCCTTCAGTTTCCAATCTCCAAAACCCCATACCCTGATCGAAAAAGATTTGTATTTTTCTACCTGATTTAAAGATTATGGTTAAAGAGCGACTGTGAGGTAAATTCCGATTATAGGATTGAATATCTAAGTGAACAGTTAAACCAGTTCGTTCAGTAAGATACTTTTGTACCACCGTTTGGTAATCTTCTTGACGATACCAATCGTGCTTTAATAAGCGAGCAACCGAATAACTTCCATCATGTGTAAATACACTTTGTATACTGATGGTCGGTCTAGATTTTCCTGCGAAGGTTTTTAATACTTCAGCAAGCAATAAAATCATAATTGGATTACGTAAATAACGATCACTATAGTGTAAAGTTATGACATCATCATTTTCCCATAATGTTTTAAATTCATCTTTTTGTTTCTCCAACAGTGCTTTTAAGCCACGTCCAAAATAATTAAGCTGTTTTCCACTTAATTCATCTGATATTTCTAATACAAATTGGCTAGCCGATGCTCTTCTTTCAAAGTGTACTGCATCACCAGTAATTAAGGGTTCATCATAAGAATAAATAACAACCCCATCACTGTGTAACCAAGTTTCACCTAAGTTTTTTGCTGATGTATTAGATGTAGCAAGTGTCAACAATCCTTTTTCTGTTTTTACTTGATAAACAATATGCTGATTTACATTTGCACAAATAAAATTAATACCAAGCTGTTGCAATTGAGTAAAGAAGTCTTGAACTTCTTCATCGTAATGTTGTTTAGATAAAACAAATTTAATATCTACACCTGAAGATAATAACGTTAATAGTTGATGACGAATTTGGGTAAAAGAAATTTGCCAATCATCACTATTTTCAGATAACACAAATGTTATCTCACTCACATTTTGATGAAGTAGATCTCTTAATTTCTCTGTTAAATTTAAAGCACTATATTGTCCATTTTTAATCAATGTCTGGTACTCTTGTGGTAAATCTAAATGCTGTGAAAAAGATCCTAACCATAACAGTGTTCTTTTACGATCAAGCTTATCTGTATCAAAACGGGAGTCATTTTCCAATAAACAACTTGAACAATAAGCTTCACATTGAGAATGACAATTCAAAATACTGATCATTTTTTTCAATACATCATTAATATGATGAATCGTATTACTCGCAAACCCCGCTCCACCAGAGATTGAATCAAATAGCTGTAGTGCAAAACTATGTTGACAACCCGATAAAATCACAGGGCGAATACTGTATTGAATTTCGTTAATAGAAATACCTAATTGTTCTGCCAAAGCTCTGCGTAGTGCAACGGCAAGAGTCGTAGCAATCACTCGATCTTCCTTACTATTTCCCAAGTAACCATTTTCTGGGCTACGTAAAATCAACTCAAAAACATCAGTATAAGTTGAAACACCTAAATGTATATTACGTAAAATGTTGCCTGAACAAGCTGTTCGTTTTTCCCCATCTTTAACATTGACTGCTTTAGGTGAAAAATGCTGTGACTTTGGATCTTCCGGATTAAGTTTAGCTGGATAGCCGTCATCTTTTGTCATTGATTCTGCTCGACCACAGCCCATACAAACCGCATATCCTTTTCCACCAAATCCAGAATTATGATGGAATACGTGTCCTTGACTATCAGCACGCATTAATCCTAACTCAGGAACGGGCAAAGATTTCATTTCACCTTTAGCAATAACCCAAGCATTTTGAATAGGTAAAAAATGATTCTCTGCCACATTATTAGATATTGGTTGATAGAAATCCACTAAGAAACCTGTTGGCTGAATAGTTCTTTTTTTATATTCATTTGGAATAGTACAATCACAATTTGAACATTTTAATTGCCCATATTTTGCTGATCCCGTTTCATACCCTGATTCACCACATTGTGGGCAACGCCACGCTACATCAAATTGTTGGGCTTCTTTCGCATTTGGCTCATAGATTTTCTGCCAATTCAATGTAATACCCGCACTACGATAAACAACGCCATCAAGAGCAACATCTACCCCTGGAGCATATTCACGGATAGCAACTGATAATTCCCTAGACGGTAAAGCTTTTGTTTTCTGTGTTGACCCTTCTTTCTCTGTTTTTGCTTGATTTAAATTATCTGTAACTAATTCCACAATGTTTGTTGGAAAACCATAAGACGGTAAATAAGTCTTTTGAGATAATATGGTTAATAAGTATGCATCGCACAGACGTTTCTTTTCTTGAGTAAGGCTATATTTATAATACCCCGTGGCTGTTCTCAATTGAGTATCGACATAATTAAAATCGCCTTGCCAACGCTCTCGGATTTTTTGTATTTCTTGTTTGGATCTCATACAAATTTGTTTAACCGAGCTACTTTGCAAAATAGTACCACGCAAAATATTAAGTATGGTTGTTCTATATTTTTCCCCTATATTTTCATCTAACAGCCAAGCTTCAAATTTTTCAGCAAAAGAACGACTATTTTCAGCATCTATTTTGCTGAAAAACCATTCGGTTGTTAGCTTCGTTCTCTCTTTGCTAATACCCAGTGTCAATAAGAACTTACCCAATAAAAATGCATTTAGATGACGTTGAACTAATTTCTGTGAGCTAAATTCAACATAAGGTGCAGGAATTGGTGTAGAAAACGCCCATTTCGGATTTGCAAATACCGCTTGATCGTGTGGATTATCTTTACACAGGGTGAAACTCACAGCTCTAGATTCTTTAGATCGCCCTGCACGTCCAGCACGTTGTAAGTAATTAGCAGGATGGGGAGGAACATTGTTCATAATAACAGCCATAATGCCGCCGATATCCACGCCCATTTCCATCGTAGTAGAACAATTTAAAACATTTTTTCTACCTTTTTTAAATTCATCTTCATAAAGTTCTAGTTGTGAACGATTTTGTTGCGCAGAGTGCTCTGCAACTGTGTAATAATGTCCACCTTCGACTGCACTATCATTAGTGTCTGTCCATAAATTCTGCTCACGTAATCTCTGAACATCTAGATTGTCTGCAATTTGCTGACGAGTTAAATCCAATGCTTTAAGATAATCGTCGCTATCTTCAAACATCCAAAGCGCTGGTAATTTCACTTCTTCACACTTGAACTCAGCAAAATCAGGTGTCTTAGCTAGCTCCATAAATGCAGATGGTAAATAAGGGGTAAATCCTTTAAATGTAGTGTCAAGCAACTTGTTACTAATAGGACAGATATAGGCTTTATCCATTAAAGCAAGACTTACATTATGTTCATTCTCTTTCGGCTGATGTGTAAAATCCAAACGGTATTTTTTATCAGATTCTGTAAGAATTTGTAACCGAACTAAATCAGACCAAGCTGCTTTTAACCACTCATTTAAAATATCCGCATCGGCATTTTTCTCTGGTTTTAACCCAGAACCTGCCACAAGCAAACTAATCAATCGTTGTTGCTGTCTTTTTCCTTGGTTTACTTGAATCCAACGGCGATAGTTACTTTGTTCAGCATCTTGAGATGTTGGGCTAATTAAACGTTGTTCAAACATCGGAATACCAATCCAACGTTTTAAACCCTGTTCAATTTCTACAAAAATTCGTTCTCGGACATAAAAATCAAGGGAAACTTTTAAGAAATCTTTCCAATCTTCTAGTGTTAGCCCTCTATTATCCCAATAATTCGGTGCACGATTAATTTTTTCTAAGGCAGGATAAACTAATTTTACTAAACCTTGAGTCTCTAAGTTATTGCGACTTTTTGGGCGACGAGTAAATTCTCGTAATAATAACAATCTCGCTAATCTCAAAGAACCATCTGTTTCATTAAAGATATTTGGTTCTAAACGACGATTCTCTTCTAACATAACTAAGCCAATATCCTTAGCAATTTCAGTCTCCATCTCTTTCCAAGGCTTAGCAAGCGGTGAAATATCGCCATCATCTTGTAAATAAGCTTCAATTTCTTGTTTTGTTTGTAGATCAAAAATCTCTTGCCATTTTGACCAATTTAGTTTTAGTATCTCCTTATCAAGTTTATCAAGCCCTGGCATTTTTTTAATTAATTCGGGAGATAAACTTGTCTTGAATTTAACAGATTGTTTTAGTTTTTTCACAACTAAACCACGTAGACGAGAATGCTCTGCATCCTGTTGCATTTTTATCGTCAATTTAGCCGTACCTTGACGACTATCTGTAAAAGTAATCAAACGTTTACCACGACAAGGCTTATCAAGTTTATTATCTTCACTTTCAGCACAATACTCCAACACGGTTGGAACAAGATTCATTGCATAAAAAGGCACGCCAAGTAAACTACGACGCATTGCTTTACCATGCGTTCCTCGCCCTTTATGATCACATACAGAACACACTTGAGTATCACTATGCAATTGATAATAGCGAATTACGCTCCCTTTTAAATCTTGTGATAAACCATTTCTATCAAATTGGCGTGGAATATAATCAGGGTGTGAATATGGACTAAGTAATACTTCTTCCCCTAATTGCATATTAACAACATCTGGAACATCTATATTTTCAGGACCACTTTCATCCAATAAAACAAATTCATCTTCAACTTTACCTGCCCATTGTTTTAGTTGCTCATCCTGTAAATTTGCTAATAAATGTGGAGTATTGCACTCTTCACAAAACACTAATTCTAATACTGCTGCGCCACAATCACATTTCGATCTTTGCTGGCTAAACACTTTACCATATGTCCAATTTTGTTTTAATGGAGTGGTATGTTTAGCAGAACAATTTGGATCAATACAAGCCCAAAGACCTGCAAGTGTACGTTGAAAATAATGTGAACGTAATTTTAAAAATGCTTCACCGTTTTTTTCGGCTTTAGTTGAAGTACAAAGATCAAGCCAACGATAAAGATCTTGCTCCGAGAGTGCAGGAAAAGCAGCTAACGCGTCTTTTACTGAACGCACTTGTTCTGCAAAAAATTGCCGCATACGTACCGCTTGTTTACAACTTAATAAAGCATTAAAACGCATTTCGGAAACTTCTTGCTCACTTTCAAGTTGCTCTAACTGTTCTAAGGTATAATCTTGTTCGGGTAAAGGTGAAAGTGGTGGAATTTGGCGACGCCCGCCGATAATCGCAATTTGATTTTCTGAAATATTCGCAAGTTGGGCTAAGTAACGCTTAAGCTGCGCTTCCGCATCTGAACCAGCAATTGTTGCAGATGTAGCAACAAAGCGGATATCTTTTGCTTCAACATCAAAAGCATGCATCACTCGACGTAATTGTAAGGCTAACTCTGCCGCTTGAGAGCCCATATAAGTGTGAGCTTCATCTAAAATAATCCAGCGTAATTTACCTTTCGATTTATTTAAAATAGGCGCGTCTACTTGGCGAATAAGCATATGTTCTAACATGGTGCCATTGGTTACAAGGATAGGCGGAGGACTTTCACGTAAACGCTCACGAGAAAGTACCATTTGTGGAAGATTATCCTGTTCAGCTTTTACTTTATCTGCATGCTCCTTGGTATCCCCATTGTATAAACAAAAACGGATTTTACCGCCAAAATAACCTGTCCAAGCTTCTAATCGCTCACGCTGAGAACTAATTAATGCATTTAATGGATATAAAAAGAGTGCTCTAACGCCTATTAAGGCTTGATCATCTTGTGCCATTTCACGATACAAATCTTCCAAAACAGGAATCATAAAACATTCTGTTTTTCCTGAACCTGTACCACTAGTAATAATGCGAGATTGTGGTTTTTCAGACAACAGATCTTTCCATGCTTGGTATTGATGTTTAAAGGGAGACCAATGTTTTTCAAAAGCATAGCGTTTATATTTTTCCTTATCTTTAGCCTTATCTAACGCATTCACTACCGCTTCAGAAAGCAAATTTTCCTTCACTAAATCAGTCATTTTCCTACTATCTGTTTCCCATGCAAACATAGGTTCAAATACAGGTTCTGCAACAAAAGTTTCTGACTGGTTCATTTGGTGACTCAAATGATTTCTAAGTTCAGGTTGAGAAATACCTAAAATACTTAAACTCGCTTCTCTTGCTTTATTATTTGCCTGATTTCTTAAAGCTGCAAAATAGGGTTTCATTTATCTTTCCTCATCTTTAAATAATTGGATTGCGCATAAATAAATAGAATTAAACCAATCAATATCAAATTCCATCAACATTTTAAATGTATAGAAATCTTTATCTTCCATTGAGCGTAAACTATCGAAACTCTCTTTTCCACAAGTTACTGCTGCTGCAAAAAATGGAAAGAAAATAACCGCTTGTTCCTTATATTCAAACTGAATATTAAGATCAATACCTTTGTCCCTAGCCCAACTAGCAAGTTCTGTACCAAAATCACTTATCCAAAATCTTTCAAGATTTTTATTGTGAAGTTCTTGATACCAACCAGAGAAACAACGTTTCATCATTTCACGGGTAATAGGTTTTTCTGAATATCTAAAACTTGGAGAGAAACGTTTAATTTGTTCTAGCTTATTATTTATTAATGATTCAATAATAATTTCAGGTAAGGAATTTAAACTCTGTCTAAATCGAATGATTTGTTCAGACCACATATTAATAGGAACAAGAGACCAAATTACATTAAATTCATATTGTAAATGTTCCATAACATGTTCCGTTTTCGGATATTTTAGTACAAAAGCAGTTAATGCCTTATTGTTTTTAATTAATTCCTTCCAGACAAAAAAAGTAGATAATGGCAAATAACTAAATTTCTGGTAAAGTCGAGATAAATAATCCCATCCAGAATGATTTAAGTCTTCTACCATTCTATTCAATACTTCTTGTATTCCTTTAGAATAAAGAGATGGAGGTAATACAATAGCTTGCTGTAAATCGCCTTCAACTTCAAATTTACTCGTAGCAGGTATAAAAATTGCCCTACTCTTTAAGTCAGAATTGGCGTTTGACAAAATCAAACTTGGGGAATCAAGTTCATTTGGCAATATAAAATTACCATTAATATCTTTATTTAATTTTGTACATTCTAATGAAGTTAAAGAAAGTAATTCTAGCTGAATTTTTTCGCTAGGATTTTTCATTTTAATTTCATTCCCTTGGAGAATTAAATCTGTGGCATAAAGTGTTAAATTTATTTGGCGAACAACACAGTTATTTTGACTAATAATTAACTTAACCTGCTCATCCAAATTTTTGGATACCGAAAACAAAGACATTATTTCTGGCTTAAATTCATTTAAATTTATATCTAATGGACTATCTTTTACAAGATATTGAAAACAATAAAAATTATTATGGCTGTTTTTTAAATCAATAGAATAGTTTGTTGCTGTACCTATATCAGGATAGAGACGTACTCGACTACCTAGTAGTTCGTGTAAAGAGAGAGAGTGATAAATTGAAACTTCTTGATCTTCATGATCTAAAACTTGCACACCTGATGAAGGAAATGGCAGAATGATATCAACTTTAGATTGTAGATTAATACCAATTCCAAGCTGTAGTTTTGATTTGTGACTTTCAAGATTTCTTACAAGAAGATGTTTGCTATTATACCCTGTTTGATTCTTAATAATTTCACTTTCAATACCTAATGAACTATTAGGTTTGTAGATAATAAAATTCTTCTCAGAATAAAACTCTATGATACCTTCTTTAGGGCTTTTAGATTTACTGAATTTAATTCTAAAATCTTCAGGTAATACTGCTATTTTTTGTTTAAATAAAAGATTATCTGATTGATCTAAAATTCGTACATATTTTTCACCATAAACACTATGTCCTTGTCCCATATCAAGCCGGAATTCATCATCTAATTGACTTATTTTTGGTAATCCTAAGTAAATTGGACAACCTGTAGGAGTAAAATAAGGTAACATTGAACCAACTAGACGAAATTGTTTTTTTAATTTTTCATTATGACTAGAAATATGAAATTTCTCGTTCTGATATTTAACTACCGCTTTACCTGATAAAAGATAATGTTTTAAGCCATTTTCTTCAGGAGTTACTGCAATAAGTTCAGAATATTCATCTTGAATTTCAATACTTGCTTGTTCTGCTAAAACTACATGAAAAGTGTCCATTTTTCTGTGGACACTTCCTAAACCAATAACCTTTGGTGGAGTATCTGCATTAAGTACTAAAGGCATTTCTGCTACATCAATTTCACTTTCTGCGAGAAGCTCTTTATATACAATAACGCCTTGCTGTTCTAACACTAAAAAAATCGGAAGCTTAGGATTTTTCCTATAGCTCAGAGCATATGTTTGGCGCAAACTAATATCATAACGTTCATTATGGCTAGAAATAACATATGCAGAACTTATATTTGTTAAACATTCATTCCCTTCATATAAACTCAATACACAGCGAGCTTGAGTCAGATGATATTGTGACTTAATAGTTATTAGCTTTGCTAATTTGATTTCTACTTTAAATTTAAACTCTTCAGTATTAATCAGGGTTTGTATTAGCGTATAACGTTCATTATCCTTTGTATGGTTTCTACGCACCTTAACAGCTGTATCTAACAAACTTAATAATAATTTATCTGCTGTCTCATTATTCAATGGTATTGGAAAATCAACTTTCCAGTCTGGTTTTCTGATATCTAAATAATGGGCTGGAGATGTTTGAAGAGAAAGATCGTATTTTTCTACTAAATAAGCAATTTTTGTTGCCATTTCAGTAATTAAAGATAAGGTTGTTTCGTTTTTTAACGCTTCTGGGAAATAAGTAAGATAAGGGAGTAATAATAAAGGATCTAAAACGACCTGAGGATTTTGAGAATAAAAGGCTAATATATTTCTAAATAATTCTTGGAAACGACTATTTTCGGAAATTAATAAAGTATAGGGTAATCCTCCTTCACGATAAACAGAACCTAAATAACTATGATGATTCTTTGTATATTGAACAATCTCTCGTTTCCAATAAGCAAACCCTTGTTGAATAAGCCGTGTTCTTATATTACTATCTAATTTTTGGTTTAATGACTGTTCAATTCCACTCCAAGTCCAGCCACTCCGATATTCTCGCCGATACCATTCCGCACAGTACAAACAAAAGGCTGCGGATAAAGTTCGGTCTAAATCACTTTTATCTAATTTCGATTGTGATAAAAGAGTTTGTAGCTGTGAAAATTCAGAATCAAGCATTCGATAAGTATAAAGAGGCTTGCCTGTAGAACGCTCTAATTCTCGAGAAGTAAAAAATGTTCTCATCCAATATGAAATATCATGTGAAAAAGACATATAAATTCTCCTATATATTCGTAAAGAATAGAGTTAATGTTTTCAAGGGGACATGACAATAATAAAGGACGCCAAACCAGCGTCCTTATATTTCAACTACTCTTTCCCAAACCCCTTCAACCCAACAACGTGAACATATTCCTGATTGTTGGCAATTTTACGCACCAATTTATAGGTTGTACCACGTTCTGGGCTGATGTTTTCTGGGGCGGCGATAAGTAACTGCATATCCAACCGTTCGCAGAGTTCAAACAGCGTGTTGATTGAAGTTGCGTCCAAACGGGCAGCTTCGTCAAGGAACAGCAAGCGGGCTGGCAGAATATCTTTAGCTCGCATACGGCGAGACTCTTCTTCCCAGCTTTGCACCACCATTAACAAGATCGACATACCCGTACCAATCGCTTCCCCTGTGGATAAGGCACTACTTTCGGCACGCATCCAGCCGTCAGCCCCACGGAATGTTTCCACTTCGAGATCGAGATAGTTGCGGTAATCTAGCAACTCTTCGCCGATTGTTTGTGGCGTGCGTTGCCCCAATTCGATATGCGGATTGACCCGCTTGTAGAGCATTGCTAAGGCTTCCGAGAAGCTTAGTTTTTGGTTCTCAAATAGATCACTGTGCTGATCACGGTCGTTAGATAACGCATTGAGCAAAATAGCGTGAGTATCACGAATGTTCACCACCAAACGCACCCCTTTTACTTGACCAAAGGCGATATTTTGCAAGCCTTGATTGAGTTGAAGAATACGGTTTTGCTCACGCTGAATGGTTTTACGCAGAATGTTCGCCACACTTTCAGAGCTGATCGCCAATTTTTTCTCACGGCTAGTCAGTTCATTGGTTAAGCGAGAAAGCTCAATTTCCATCTGCTCAATCGCATCAATCGGGTCGTCCGTTTTGATGATGTCTTGACGAATACGCTCACGCAGATGTTGATAAACGGAAATAAAGAACGCCACTTTATTTTCAGGCTTACGGCTGTCTTCAGACGCTCGCAAGCTATCACGCAAGTATTCGTTATCCGCCACCGCCAATCGCAACGCCCCGAGTGCTTTATCGGAAATCGAACGCAACTCTTCCGCCGATTGATAAGCTAACTCACGGCGATTTAAGCGTTTTTCCACATCGCTGTTGCGAGAGAGTTTCAGCACCAAACACCAGCTGACTTTCGCCTGCACCACAATTTCACGTTGAGTATGGTAATCACGCTCTGCCTTGCGAACGGCTTTGGTGAGATTGTCCATTTCCGCTTGAATAACCGCCACTTGCTTGTCGATATAGGACTTCCGCATACGGTGTTGGCTCAAGCGTTGTTGCAGTTCATCACGGCGTAATCTCGCCCGTTCTTCCGCCCCGTCATCATTGCGAATGCCATATTCGTCCATCTCTTGCAACAGCTCTTGGAGCATCTGATTTTTCGCTTCAAAGGCACTGCGTAACGATGTAAGCACTTGATTATATTCGGTAAATTGTGTTTGAGCTTGACGCAACTGCTCACGAGCCTGTTCACGCTCACGTTGTGCATTGTCTAAACGTTGGCGAAGCTGTTCATTTAACGCCGAGCCTTCTGTGCCAACGGTTTCTTGATAGCTGAAATGCAAACGGCGGTTCATCACGTCCGCAAGGGCAAAGACTTTCTGTTGTTGCAATTTTTGTTGCTCAACTGACCGCTTGTAGTCCGCTTGAAGCTGTTCAAACTGGGTCGGATCGCTCTTTAACGCCACCGCAATCGGCTCTAACTGTGCCAACGCATTGCCAAATTGACGGATAAATTGTTCATCTTCCTGAGCGTCTAACAGCTGTTCACGACAGGCTTCTACCCTATCTTGCAAGGTCTCGTCCGCAAGCACATTCAGCTGTGGCAACACTTTATTCAACAGTTGCAACTGAGCTTTGCTGTTGTCTAACTGGTGACGTAATTGCTGTTCTATACCGCTAGCTTGGTTCAATTCACGCTCAATTTCGCTGCGTTTTTGAGCAATCTCTTGCATTGCCACTTCAGGATCAGGCTGAAACGCCAACGCCAAATGGGTTCCGATAAACTGGCTTAAATGTTGGTGTAAACGTTGGCATTTCTGCACATCAAAGGCACGTTCAGCGTGTTTTTCGTTGGTTTCATCTCGTTCAAGATTGAGTTTTTCGAGCTGTTTCTCACGAGACGCACGCCCGAACACCGCAAATTCTGAGAATTTTGAGTAACGCCATTGACGGTCGGACAGTTGCACCACCACGCCGTCCCCAAGCTCTTCCGACTTGAACACATTATCATCAAAAGCATTTGGATCGCCTTCGATCAAATAGAGATTATCAGGGCAGTCGTCTAATTGCTCTAATTGCGTTTTAACCGCCGCCAAATCACGCACCACAATAGCGTGGCGAGCTTCGCCGTACAAGGCGGAGAAGTACGGAGCATCTTCAATCGACACATCTTCATACAGCTCTGAAATCAGCACACCGCCAAATTTTTCGGCAAGCTGATTTAAGCGAATATCTTCCGCCCCGTCTGGCTGACTTAGGCGAGAAATCTGTTCGTCTAACAGTTGTTCACGGCGAGCCAACTCATCACGTTCAAGGGTCGCTTCACGCTCACGGCTCAAGGTATTTTGCATAAACTGCATTACCGACTGGCTACTGTCAAAGTTCTCACCGCACTGCTCTTGCAAACGAACGAGTGCCGATTGAGCCGTATGCCACGCGGGTGCTGTTTGTGCAAGTTGTTGATATTGCTGATTTAATTGCTCACGTTGCTGACGTTGAGTTGAACGCACTTCGACAAATTCAGCCAGTTCCGCTTCCAAATCTTCAAGGCGAGCCTGCTGTTCTTCGTAGTAGCTTTCCAAATCTTCCGCACTGGCTAAATCTGTTTGAGCTTTTTGGTTGAACTCTGCTAACAAGCGTTCGGCATTCTGTTGTTGATGCAAACGCTGTTCTAATTCCGTTAATTTTTGACGCAAAGCCACCGCTTGTTGAGCCTGAGCTTTTTGGCTTGGATAGGCAGAAAGCAAGGCTTTGGCTTCTTCCCACGCTTGCAAGCGGTCGATTTCGCCCGAAATTTTGCAAACCAACTCATAGGCTTTGTCAAACTGGCTTTTCGCCATATCCGACACCGACAAACGCTGCTCCAACTCAAACACTTTGTCGGTTAATTCGTCCGCTTGAGCCGAAAATTCAGCGTGATAATCTTCCACATTGTGCAGATCTAAATTAGCTAAACCGCTGATCTGTTTGGCTTTTTCTAAAGCATTGACTGCCTGTTGATATTGCAAAGCTCGGGTTTGTTGAGCGTCCAACGCCTGTTGATAATCCGCCATTTGCGAACGCAGATCTTCAACCACATCTTCCGCTTCTGCGGCACGGGCTTGAGCCATTTCTTGACGTTCCGCCACTTCTTCCAACGCCATTTGTTGCTCTTCAAGACGTTCGCTCAATTCCGCCACATCATCTTGATAACGCTCTACTTTTTCTTGATGTCGAACGGCATTCATCACTAAATTTAGGTGATCGGACGCACTGTTATATTCGGCTTCGAGCGAACTTTCGCCCTGCTCCAAATCGTTCATCTCACGGCTAAATTCGACCAAACGTTGCTGTTCAAGGGTGAGTTTCGATTTAGATTGATACCACTCTTGACGCTTTTCTATCGCCTGTTGCACATTGCCACGGCGTTCGTTGGCGTGTCGCATATAATCCGCTGACACATAATTGGTGGACTCGGTAATCAATTTTTTGAACATATCCCGATCCGACTGCGTAACCTTAATCGCTTCAAGGGTCATACGGTTTTCACGCAACGCCGATTCCATATCCTGAAACGCTTGGCGAACGCCCGTGTTTTCAGGTAAAAGATAGTCTCGTAAGGATTTGGTAATCACGCTCGAAATACCGCCGTACAAGGACGCTTCAATCAATTTGTAGAATTTGCTACGGTCGCCCGATGTGCGTAAGCGTTTTGGGATCACACCGAGATCGAACAGGAAACTGTGGTAATCGGTAATGGAATGGTACTGTTTGAACTGCACATCACTGCCGTCAAACTTCTCTTTGAGATCGTTTAGAGCTAACACTCGGGCGTTTTTCTCGCCGACTTGTTCCGTTAAAATGCTGATAACCGTTTGATCTTGCTTGATATTTTGTAATGAGAACGAACGAATATCGACTTTTTTATCACGCCCAGCAATCTGTTGCAAACGCACACCGCTAATCACCCGTTGCCCACGAGAATTTTCACTCTCCAACACCGCATAACAAACCCCAGCCTTGAGCTTACCGTACAAGCCCTTATCCCGAGAGCTAGACGTAGAGCCAGCTTCGGTGGTATTACGGAAGTTGAGCAAAGTGAGATCAGGAATTAACGCCGTCACAAACCCTGCCATTGTGGTCGATTTCCCTGCTCCGTTACCGCCCGACAAGGTCGTTACCAGCTCATCTAAATCAAACGTCCGAGCAAAAAAACCGTTCCAGTTGATTAGGGTCAGAGAGCGGAATTTGCCACGGGGGATAGCTTCAGGGCGTGCAAGCGGTAAGTTTTGCGAATTTTTTTGCAAATCTTGTGTAGCGTTATTTAATTCAAACTCTTGCATTACTCTTCCTCACCATTTAATTCATCGTCATTTGCAAATTCTTCATCAAAGCTGACTGCTTGCTCTTTCAACACCACTGAACTTGTCGCCTCACCATCACGAATTAAGCGAAGTTGGGCTTCTCGTGGGTCATCACCTGCTCTTACATCAGCACCAAAACGGAACACCGACTCGGAAATCACAAATTTTTTGCTGTTTTGATCGCCAACACGGGTAATCATTCCCAAACGCCCTAAACGGCGTAATGCACCGCCAACTTTCTCTGCCAGTTTTGCTTTATCTAAGTCCGAACCTGTTGAACGTGGGTTGATTGCTTTTAATAATTTGCTTTCATCAGCAAGGTTCAGTAGCTCATCATACACTTCGTCATAATGGAAAATCCCTTGCTGTGCAAGGCGTTCTGGGCTGAGATAGAGATAGCACAACACTTTACCTACCAGCATTTCCATCTCGCTCATCGCCGAACGAGCAATTAAGGTACTCGCTTTCGGGCGAAGATAGAAGAAGCCTTCAGGGGCGCGAATCAGTTCAACGTGATAACGGCGGTAAAATTGCTCAAGCTCGCCTTGATAATCCATCAAAAAAGCGTGTTCATCAAGGGATTCAAGGCTAATATGTCGCCCTGAACGCAGTTGGCTGTCCAGTTGCGGAAAAATCGGGTTGGCAATCGCTTCTGCCAACTTGGTTGAAATAAGGTGTTGGGTGTCT
The DNA here is from genome assembly GCF_003260095.1 of Glaesserella australis. GTDB lineage: Bacteria > Pseudomonadota > Gammaproteobacteria > Enterobacterales > Pasteurellaceae > Glaesserella > Glaesserella australis. Next base: position 195,806 of record NZ_PTPX01000002.1, on the reverse strand, counting down.
GTCATTCTATTTTCTCTGAATTAAATGCTAATTTACACGATACGGGGTTAAATTCTGTTCTTCAATCAAGTTCTGTTCTTTATTTATTTCTTCAATTAATTCTTCTTCTGTTGGAATATATAATTTATATTTTGATGTAAATATCTGTGATTAATTTTCTGGTAAGGTATATTTCACCACACTTTCACTTTTACTTGCCGATAAAATAATGCCTATCGGTGGATTATCCCCTTCATTCATCATTTCTCTGGTATAATAATTTACATACATCTGCATCTGACCAATATCTTGATGCGTTAATTTTCCGACTTTTAAATCAATAATCACAAAACATTTTAAAATATAATTATAGAAAACAAGATCAATGAAATAATGTTCTCCATCAAAACTAATTCTTTGTTGGCGTGCCACAAAAGAAAAACCACGCCCTAGTTCTAATAAAAACTTTTGTAGATGATTAATTAAGGCTTGTTCTAGATCTTTTTCATATAAATTAGCAGTATGTTGTAACCCTAAAAATTCAAGTACATAAGGATCTCGAATAATATCTTTTGGCGAAATCGGCTTTTCAACTTGATGAATTTCTTGGCTTACCGCTTTTTTATCTCGGCTTGCAAGTAGGCGTTGATAATAAAAAGTATTAATTTGTCGCTCTAATTGTCTGGTACTCCACATTGATTTACTGCATTCTTCAAAATAAAACGTTCTTTCTATTTTATTTTGAACACTTAGTAATAAGCGGTAATGTGTCCAACTTAAATTTGGAGATACCATTTCCCATTCAGGAAATGCCATATAAAATGCTCGCATATTTGATAAATTACGGCGAGTAAATCCTTTACCAAATTCAGCTGTTAATTGTTTTGATAAAAAAGCTAATAATGCTTGACCATATTCAGCCCGTTGAGACTGATGTTGAGCTTTGTGAATAATTAGCCCAACATTCCAATAAGCCTCCACCATTACAAAATTTACTGCAGAATAAGCCTTACGTCTTGCTACGCTCATTATTTGATGAATGGCGTGATATATTTCCATATCACTTTGCTCAATTAAACTCATTCGTTATCTCCATAAGCTGATTAAGTAAGGAACTGCTCGCACATTTGGCACGCAGTGCGTGCCAAATTCAACTACCGCTTAAACTGGTCAATCACATTCGCCTGTACTTCTGCACCGTTTTCGTTAATCGGTTTCCATTCAGGGTAAATTGCTTGGCTGTCTTGGCTTGCCATACCGAGTTTAACCGCTTGATCGACAATAATTCTCGCTACATCAAAATGGCGAGAAAGTGGGTACATTGCCAGCTGTTCACGCAAGATCGCACCAAGATCAATCGGTTTGCCTTGTTCACGGAATGGAGCAAGATAGGCTTGCATTGTGGCGATAATCTGTTCTTGCACCTGTGAGAGCGACTCAAATTCTAGCTCCGTTGGCAATTCGCCCACCGCTTCGGCTTCGTTGAGTTCGCTTTCATCATCACGCAGATCCATTAATGGCTCGGCTTTGGCGATATAAAGTTGCCACGGGTTGTCGAAATAATCTTGAATAGATTGACGTAACCGCTGACCAAAAACACGGTTTTTGTCCATATCAATGGCGGTACGAATGAATTTGTGGACGTGGCGGTCGTAGCCGATCCAAAGGTCTATTGCCTGTTGTCCCCAGCTAATAATGCGGTCTAATTTATTTTGCAAATTGACGATAAGTTGATCGACAAAATCCAAATCATCACGCCCGATCAAACAGCTTTGAATACGTAGCAGTTGCGACTGCAATTTGTCGCCTGACGCATTCAATACATCTTGTAACTCACGCAAATTGCCCGATGTTTCATCTAACAACTGCTGACAAGTGGCAATGGCTTCGTGCCAATTTTGGCTCAATAATGCGGCAATTCGTTCACGAATTTGTTGCTGATTTTCGTCCATCATTCGTTGTGAAAGGTCGATGCTGTCGAAAATCTCTGCCACTGAAAATTTCAATGGGGCAAACACCTGCGTTCGCCAAAAACGTTCATCACCGCCCTCTTCCGCTGAATTTGACGCACGCTGAATTTCGTCCGCCACAATCGAAAGTTGAATAGAAAGACGTAAAGTCGAAAACTCACGCTGGCGAATGTAATATTCCGATACGCCCACGCCCAACGGTGTTAAGCGATAAATCGCCAAGCCTTCGGTAAATTCGCTGGAAAAGCGGTTCAAAAAACGTTGTTTTACCAAGTCGTTGATCGCATTATTTGCACGTAGGGTTTGGGTTGCTTCCGATTGAGCAAACGCCGTTGAAACGTGGCGGAAAATATCTTGCAAATCGCTTTCTAGCAGTTCGCCGTCCGTTCTTTCATTGTTATAGAGAGCTATCGCCAGTAAAAATGCCAATCGGTCAGTAGAAAGGGAAAGCGAAAAGTCTCGCTCTTTTGTCCATAAAATCAATTCGGGGATCGTTTGTGCTAATTCGTGTTGCATAGGCGATATTGTTTGAATATAAAAATGTTGTTTATTGTACCTTAATCAGCAGAAAATAGGAAAAGACAAGCGGTGAGTTTTGCAAAATTTCTTGCAAATCTCACCGCTTAGTATGGAATCATAAAAACTTGTGTCGCAATTTTTCGATCATCAGACTGGCAATATCAACGCTACTCACTTTTTCGATCATTTCAAGACCGGGGCTTGCATTGACTTCAAGGACCATTAAGCCATGTTGAGATCGAATAAGATCTACTCCCGCCACATCTAAGCCTAACGCTTGGGTGGCTTTAACGGCTAATGCTTGCTCTTCGCTTGAAAGTAAAATTGGCTCTGCTGTACCGCCTCGGTGGATATTTGCTCTAAATTCATTGGATGAACCTTTGCGTTGCATAGCTGCAACAACTTTATCGCCAATGACAAAAGCACGAATATCTTCTCCTTTGGATTCTGATATAAATCGCTGTAATAAACTAGGGACTTTGGCACTTTTTAAGGTTTCAAGCAAACTTAATGCACTGCCGTAGCTTTCAGCTAACATCACACCAACGCCTTGTGAGCCTGAAAGGGTTTTGATTACGGTGGGTAGGTCAAATTGTGCGAGACTTTCTGATGTCGCATAACACTCGCCTGCCAATACAGTATCGGGTACACTAATGCCACAAGCGGTGAGTTGCTGTAAACTTTTCCACTTATCACGAGCAAGGGCAAAAGCCGAAGCATTATTTAACACGGGGATCTGCTTTTGCTCAAAATGGCGTAGCACATTACAGCCCATTTCTGTGCTTGTTGTGCCAAATCTTGGCAAGATCCCGGCATATTCGGCGATTTTTTCAGGAGCAGGGCGAGCTTTATCATAGGTTTCGCCCGTTTGATAAAAAAGTTCAAACCGCCCTTGCTCAAGCTTGAGCAAAAAACGGTTTGGGTCAAGGATATCAAGTTGGTAGCCGACATTTTCTGCTGCCTGTTTTAAACGTTGGCAACTGTATAAACGTGGTTCTCGGCAAAGCATTAATAATTTCATACTTTTCATTATCTATAACTTTTCTAAATAACTCTGCCCACCCAAATTATTCACTTGGCGAATAATCCATTGCTGACGATTTCTCATCGTTTGGCTAGGCATTTTTACTCGATAAATGATTGGGTTTGGCAATGCTGCCGCCAGTAATGCGGACTCTTGCAGGGTTAATTGACTTGCCGTTTTTTTGAAATAGTGCTTTGCTGCGGCTTCAACACCAAAAATACCATCACCAAATTCAGCAATATTAAGATAAACTTCAAGCACTCTTTGTTTATCCCAAATAGACTCAACAAGGAACGTTAAAGGCACTTCAATCCCTTTTCTCACCCAACTTGTTCCGTGCCATAAATAAAGGTTTTTCACCGTTTGTTGAGAAATCGTCGATGCCCCTCTTGGCTTTTTATTCGATTTGCTATTACGCTTAATCGCTGCTTCAATCGCATCAAAGTCAATACCAAAATGGATTGGGAAACGTTGATCTTCTCCCGCAATTACTGCCATCTGCATTTGCCAAGAAATTCGATCTAAACTCACCCAGTTGTATTGAATTTTATAATTATCCGCTTGAATTAAGTGTTCAATCTTTTTTTGAACCATATAGGCTGAAAAAGGAACAGGAATAACAGAAAAAATAAGAGTAAGTGATACATAGAAACTCGCAATAGCAAGACCAATTCGGCTAAAACTAAACCAGAGCCAGCCTTTTATAGATCGAATTTGTTTTGGTATAAAAAAATTGAGAAGTTTTTGTTTTAATGATTTTTTCTTACGCTTTGCCATTCAGTTTTGTATTTACCCATTGCAAAATATCTGGTTCAACCGTTTTTAGCATATTAGAACCACGAGTAATTGTTGCCGCGCTGGTATTAAGTTGTTGCTGGATCTCTCTTTGTGACATTTGATTTTCGAGCAATGCTTGTACAATTTGTACCCTTAAACCTAACGAACTACGCTCGTCAGCCGTAAGCAACATTGAGAGTAACGCTTCTGTTTTATTTTCTTCAACAGCTTGTTTTAAAAGATGAATAAACTGTTGCCATTCATTAGGATCACGTTGGATATAAAGTGGTTTCATGTTATCTTTATCCCATTAGTATAATAGTACGATGAGATTAGCAAATTTTTTGCAAAATCTCACCGCTTTTTACATTTACCACATGAAAAAATTATTTTTTCGCTTTCTTACCACGTTGATCATCTAATTCAGCACCTTTTGGCACGCTAAACTTGAAGAGATCACTAGGAATTGTTGATGTCGTAATGTTTCGTAATACATAAAGATTACTTTGTCCATCACGTTCAATGGTACTAAAACCTTTCAATAATCCATTCGCATCAATACGTACATCAAACTGCTTAATACTGCTTTTCTTAGACTTTGGTTTTAAGACAAAGTTATCCATATTTTGTGACACATCATATTGCTCCCAATGGCTTTTATCGTTGCTTGTTAATAAGACAAACGGCGTATTACTTACCGCATCTTTTACCCAATTCGCTGTCACTTGAGAAACAAAAGGATCATAAAACCATAAGGTTTCACCGTCTGACACAATTAAATTCTCTTGCGGGCTTTTAGTATCCATACGGAATAAATTAGGGCGTTTTACATGGAATTTCCCTTTTCCTGTTTGAATTTGTTTGCCTTTACTTGAACGCACTGTTTGATCAAAGTCCGCACTATATTGGCTTGCTTTATCTAAACGTTGCTGTAACTCAGCCACCGCTTTAGTATCTGCAAATGAAAAACTACTCAATGAAATAAGTGCTAAACCGAGTAATGATTTTTTAAATAAATTTTTCATCAAAAATCCTTGAATAACAACAAAATAAGTTGCCTATTGGACAACTTCATCAATAAAAGTTCAAATCAGTTAGAAACTGAATCCTGTACCTAAGCCAAAACCAACGCCCACACCATTAGAACCGCCTCCAGCACTTACACCGCCATTAAACGAACAACCTGCTAATAATAAAACAGAAATAACCACCATAATTTTTTTCATTTTGTATTCCTTCAATAATAGAATTTGTTATACACTCATCAAACTGATTGGGAGCGAATTCTACTCTGTTTATTCGTTTAAACCAATTTTAAAAGGAGACTTTATGAAATTTTTACATAAACTGAGTTTATCGCTCTTATTTGTACTACCGCAATTTACATTGGCAAATCCATTAAGTATTTCAGAACAAGAAATTAACCAATACCTTTCCACCCGTTTAGCCGAAAAAGTCCCTCTTGAAGATAGTGTTGGTGTGCCAGGCTTATTCCAATTAGATTATAAATTATCGAATTTGTTTACACAGGTTGGTCAAACAGAAGAAAAACGCGTTGATATTTCAGGTATTGTTGATAGCTTATTACGTCTAAAAGGAAAGCAATACCAAGTAAAATTACAGCTAAATATGGATACAAATCCTTACTATGATGCAGAAAAAGGTGCTTTATTTCTAAAAGATGTTCGTCTAAAAAGCTGGGCTGCTGAACCACAAAAATATCAAAATGAGCTTCAAATGTTTTTACCTATGGTTGCTGATGGTATCACTGCTCTGCTAAATAGTAATCCTGTCTATACGCTAGATGAAACGAAGGCAAAAGAAGCACTGGTCAAAAAATTTGGGAAAAAAATTGTTGTTGAAAAGGGGAAAATTCGTTTGGAAACGAATATTTTTTAGCAAAAAAAAATAATTTTGTGATCTATGTCGTAATTCTGAATATTTTTTGTTGAGCCTTTTACATTTTTGACTAACATTTACATCGAAGTAAAACCAAAGGAGAAATATAATGGAAGTTGGAATTGTTAAATGGTTTAATAACGCAAAAGGATTCGGTTTTATCACGTCTGATGTTTTTGATGGTGATATTTTTGCTCACTTTTCTGTGATTGAAGGTGAAGGTTACCGTTCACTTAAAATGGGGCAAAAAGTTCATTTCGAATTTACGAACGGTGATAAAGGCGCTTCAGCTTCTCGCATCGTTCCTATCGCAGAATAACCTTTCATCTTATCTAACGAATAAAGCGGTTAGATCAGCAAATTATTTTGCTGATCCGACCGCTTGTTATTTATAAAACCTTATTCTACTTTTATGCTAAAATATAGCTAAATAAGGGAGAGTAAGACATGAAGAAAATCGAACGCCTATTTGCGAATAATCACGCTTGGGCAACACAGATGAAAGATGAACAATCTGACTATTTCAAACAACTAGCCGAACATCAAAAACCTAATTTCTTATGGATTGGTTGTTCTGATAGCCGTGTTCCTGCTGAAAAATTGACAGGGCTAGAACCTGGTGAATTATTTGTCCATCGTAATGTTGCTAATCTAGTGATCCATACTGATCTAAACTGTCTTTCCGTCGTGCAGTATGCTGTCGATGTCCTTGAAATTGAACATATTATTATTTGTGGCCATACTAATTGTGGCGGTATTAAAGCAGCAATTGGTATGGAAGATCATGGGCTAATTAGCAACTGGCTGCTCCACATTCGTGACCTATGGTTTAAACATAGCCATCTGCTTGGTAAATTATCTTCTGATCAACGAGCTGATATGTTGGTTCGTTTAAATGTTGCTGAGCAGGTCTATAACTTAGGGCGTTCCACTATTGTTAAAAGTGCATGGGAAAAAGGGAAAAAACTCTCTATTCATGGTTGGGTTTATGATGTAAATGATGGCTTTTTAAATGATCAAGGTGTTATCGCAACAAGCCGAGAAAGTCTCGAAATTACCTACCGAAATGCCATTGCCAAACTGATGACGGAAGCAGATGAGATGGTTTCACAATATGAATCATCCACGTCAAACATGAGTAATTCTCTATAAAAAAGCCTTGCACTATCGGTATTATGTAGCAGTTGCTACAAGCTTTTCTGAGTTGTGTGCAACTACTACATAATATCGTGCACTATAAGTGCTTTAACCCAACTTTTACCAACCTTTTTGTCTACTATGCCTTCTAAAAAACAAAAAACCAGTAACCGAAGTTACTGGTTTTTTATGGTTAGCTAGTTAAGCTATGTTCTGATTACCAGAATACGCGTAAACCTACGCCAACTACGTTGTCCGTTGTTCTTGAACCATTATCAACTTTAGTTTTGACAATACGACCTTCAACGAAGGTTACTACGTGTTTATGTAATTGGTAATCAGCACCTAACAAGAATTTATGGCTTCTTGTTTTATCTGAATCACCTTTAACTTTAACATGTTCATAACCGTAAGCACCATACACGCCTACTTTATCAAAACCGTACTTAGCACCTACTGCTAAAGCAGATGTTCTGGTTTTAGCTGAACCTTCTTTCTCATATGCTTGGCTACCATCAATCGCAACTTTTAAACCATTCACAGTATAGCTTGCTGCCACTTCCCAAGCATCTTTATAATGTCTTGTATTTGTACCTGTAGCGTAGTTATCACGAGTATAACCCGCTTCAACTGTTGCTGCTTGACCTTCTGCAACTTGGAAGGTATAAGTTGCACCTACACCATAACCATTTTTGGTTTGGCCATTAACAACTTCATTGTTACTGTCACGTTTTTCTGCAAAGTTATAGTTCACACCAACTTGTAAACCTTCAATACCTTTATAGTCATAACGAACAACTGAATTACCAGCATCTGTCATCAACCCTGGAGAAACACCATAAGCATAATCGAAACCAGTCTCGCCGATATCATCAGCAATAGTTACTTGACGACCAAATGTTACTTCACCAAACTGTTTGCTACCTAAACCTACATAAGCACGTTTCGCATAAACATCACCAAATTGGTCTGTTGTACTTGTTGTACCATCAAAACGTAATTCTAAACGACCTAATGCATAGAAGTCTTCTGCGATCTGGTGCTGTGCACGAACGCCAAAACGAGATCCATTATTTTTCAAATTAGAGTGTTTTTCTGTTTTAGCTCCATCTTTAACTTTAGTGTTGCCTTTATCTAATAATAAACGTAAAGAACCATCTACGGTCACTTTTGTGCCTTCGTTGTCATACACAGTTACTGCTGATGCTGAAGCTGCAAATGCTGTTACTACTAATGCTACTAGTGTTTTTTTCATAATGTTCACCTTAAATATTTTTAGTTTAGCTAAAATTGCTCTCGTTAAGGTATAAGAGCAATTCTCCGTATCTGACACCCACCATCCTTATGTAAGTTTTGGTAAATGCTGATTGCGGGCGAATAATGGCAAATTTGGATAGCCCTGTCAACACATTATTTCCAATAACAAAATAAACACTTTATCCTTTAAAATCATTGAGTTACAAATAACCCCACTTCAAATTGAGTGATCGTTCAGTTTTTTTATGAGCATTACTCCATATCAAAAATAAACATAACGTATTGATATATAAGTAAAATTTGCATTTTAAAATAGTTCAATTTTTATTAAAAAAAATTCTGTGAACTAATTCACATTTTTACAAATTAATTGCCTTTAAGCGTCTTTTTTATACAAAAATTTAAGGTTAGTCAGATTGCTTTGCTTAATTTATAATAGTAAAAAACTGGACGAGCCAAAGATATGTCAACTTTTACTACACAAATTCAACAGAAATTAATGCCCTTTTTAGCCTTTTCAGACCAAAAAATTACGGTTTCACATCCGAGTTTTTCTTTACATCAGGGTTATGTAAAAGAATTTATTCAGGAAATTTTGAGTCTTTGTGAGAAAATCGAAGCTCAAACAAATAGCAATATGTTGATATTTCAAACACAAAAACTGGTGGAACAGTTTGATAGTTTAAAACAAGCTATTGAAACACAGTTAAATTCAGCTCAGGATAAAAAAACATTTCGTTCAAGTTATCGTTTCCCTAAAAATATTCATCAATTGCCCTATGAAAAACGTTTAGAAGAATATAAAAAAGCGTTAAGAGCCTTGAATGAAAAAATCTCATGGCTAATCGAACAAAGCCAACAAGCTAATGAAGCAGATCGTGCGTTTTATATTGCACAGATTGAAGAGACGGAATATAGAAAGAAAAAGTGCATTGAAGCGATTGAAGATTTGACGGTGAAAATTTGTAAAAGTCAGTAGGAATCAGACCGCTTGCTCGCATTAAATACGAGTAAGTGCTGTGTCATAAACTTCGTTATTCTCTCGTTTACCTACCGTTAAAAGTAGAATATAAATCTCATCATCATTGACTTGATAAATTAAACGTATGCCTGCCTTCCTGAGTTTAATTTTATAGCAATTGTATAAATTACCACTAAGCCGATTTTTCGGAATATGTGGATTTTCTACTATCTTATTGAGCTTATTACGCAATTGTTGTTTAACGGCAGGATCAAGTTTCTTTAACTCTTCGATAAAATCATCATGGACCTTAATAGAGTAGGTCATGTTCATCTCCTATGAAAAAAGTTCATCTAAAGTAGTCGATTTGATTTTTTCAGGTTCATTAAGACGCTTTTGAACTAATTCATAGAGTTGCGCATCTTCATCAGAAACAATAATTTGCTTAAGTGGCATTTTTCCTGTATTTGCTACATAAGTCAAAAAAGCTCGAATAGCATCTGAAGGCGTTACTCCTAAATTATCAAAAACAACAAAAGCCTGTTGTTTAATTTCATCATCAATACGAATGTTTAAGTTTGCCATAGTTTTCTCCTTTACTTTATCTAGTGTAAAACAAATGTAAAACACAAGCAATGTTTTCATTCTAAATCAAATAACAAGCGGTTAGATTTTACTGAAAGTTTGCAAAATACTGACTATTTTGTACGACTATTTGAAATAACCATAGCATACGATAATAGGCTAAGCATAGCGACATCAAGCCACGTTTATCAATGAAAATTAGAATATCAAAATGAAAAGATTCTCATAGTGGCAAATATTATTTTTTCGATCTTGAACGAAAAAATAAAAAATGTCTGTTGATTTTCTTATTTATTTGAGCTTCTGCTCTGCCCTTCTCTTTTTAAAGAATGCGCTGATTTTTTGACTACACGCTTCTGCCATTACCCCTCCCCGAACTTGTAGAAAATGGTTCATTTTGTAATCTTCAAAGAGATGAAAACGGGAGCCAATTGCCCCTGTTTTGTAATCTGACGCACCAAACACTAATCGCCCGATGCGGCTGTGTAAAATTGCCCCTGCACACATGGTGCAAGGCTCAAGGGTCACATAAAGGGTGGTGTCTAATAGGCGATAATTTTGCACTCGTTCGCTAGCCATTCTAATTGCTTGAATTTCAGCGTGAGCAGTTGGATCTGAAAGGATAATTGAGCGGTTCCACCCTTCGCCAAGAATGTTGCCATCTTTATCAATTAAAACAGCTCCAACAGGAATTTCTCCTTCTGCTTCCGCTTTATCAGCAAGGGATAAGGCGTATTGCATAAAGTGAATGTCTTGGTTGGATACGGTTAAATCGCAATGGTTTTGGGTGGGTTGGATGAACATAACATTAATTATTCTTGTAGAGACGAACTACATTCGCCTAGTTACAGTCCTCTCCCCCGTTTACGGGGGGGGGCTAGGGAGGGGGGATTTGCCCAAAGGGCAAACAACAAGCGGTTAAAAATTACTAAAATTCTGCAAACTTCGTTTGCAATCCCCCCTTCGGTTTCGCTTCGCTCAACCACTTCCCCCGCAAGCGGGGGAAGCTTTTGGACACGATATCAAATTTCCAAATTATAAGATAATTCAAAAATTATCTACGACCGCGATCGCTAAAACGTTTCTCTTTAAATCCGCCTTCTTTACGCTCTTTAAAACCACGTTCTTCGCGACGACTATCTCTGCCACCACGTCCACCACGCTCATGACGATCGCTTCTGCCTTTTCCACGAGAACCTTTATCTTCATAAGGGTTTGCATTGGTTGCACTACTTGCAGCCCCTAATAGAGACATTTGCATTGGTTTGCTTAATACTCGAGCTTTGTGTGCAAAGTGTTCCACTAAATGCTTCGGCATACCTTGTGGTAGCTCAATGGTTGAGTATTTATCGTGCAATTTGATATGTCCGATATAGCGGCTATTGATATCACCTTCATTAGCAATCGCCCCGACAATGTGGCGTACTTCAACACCATCTTCACGACCGAGTTCGATACGGTAGAGATCCATTGCCACGCCGTTGTTATCACGATGTTCACGACCGCCACCACGGCGCTCTGCTGAACGTGGATTTTCACGCCCTTTGCCACGCTCACCACGAGCAGGACGAATTTCAGGATCAGGCGGAAGAATAAGTTTTTGCTTCTCTTGTAACAACATCATCATCGCCGCCGCTAATTCTTCGTGGTCTTGGTCTGCGGTGAATAAATCTTCGAGCAACTCACGGTAAAGCTCTAAATCGTGGTGTTCTAACTGCAATGAAATGCGTGCTTTGAATTTCTCACGGCGTTTTTCCATTAAAATTTCGTGATTTGGCACTGGCACTTCGTCAATCGGCTTTTTAATCAGATGTTCGATATTTTTCAATAAGCGACGCTCACGGGGTTCTACAAACAATAACGCACGACCTGAACGCCCTGCACGACCTGTACGACCGATACGGTGAACATATGACTCGGCATCTAGCGGAATATCGTAGTTCACTACAAGGCTGATGCGTTCAATGTCGATACCACGAGCCGCCACGTCTGTTGCTACAATCACATCTAAACGACCTGATTTTAATTTATCCAATGCTTGCTCACGGGCTTGTTGGGTCATATCACCGTTTAACGCTGCTGCACGATAGCCGTTGCGTTCGCAAAGTTCCGCAATATCAATCGTCCCCGTTTTGGTACGAGTAAAGATGATCGCTGCATCAAATTCTTCCACTTCTAAGAAGCGTAATAATGCATCATTTTTACGGAAACCGTTCACTAACCAGTAACTTTGAGCAATATCAGGGGCAGAACGTTGGGTCGCTTGAATTTTCACTTCTTGCGGATCTTTCATAAAACGCTTGGTAATACGGCGGATCGGCTCTGGCATTGTCGCCGAGAAAAGTGCCGTTTGGTGATCTTCTGGCAATTCAGCCATTACCGTTTCCACGTCTTCAATAAAGCCCATACGTAACATTTCGTCTGCTTCATCAAGTACGATTGCTTTTAGCATTGAAAGATCTAGCGTGCCACGACGAATATGGTCAAGAATACGCCCCGGTGTACCCACTACCACTTGAGCGCCATTTTTCAAAGCACGGATTTGAATATCATAACGCTGACCGCCATAAATGGTGACCGTGCGAATACCACGCATATTTTTAGTAAATTGTTCACAAGCATCTGCCACTTGAATTGCAAGCTCACGAGTTGGTGCCATCACTAACATTTGAGGGTGGCGTTGTTCTGGGTCAAGTTGTGCCAAAATCGGCAGAGAAAATGCCGCTGTTTTACCACTACCCGTTTGTGCCATACCTAATACATCACGACCATTTAATAGGTGTGGAATACAGGCTTGTTGGATTGGTGATGGGGTTACAAAACCCATTTCATTTACAGCGTCAAGGATAGATTGTGGTAAGCCTAAATCGGCAAAGGTTAAAGTTGTTTCAGTCATAAAATTCCAAAATAAAAAAACCTGTTCTCCCCTTTGAAAAAGGGGGTTAGGGGGGGATTTAAAAAGCGAATAAGGTCGCAGAGATCTTTAAATCCCCTTAATCCCCCTTTTTCAAAGGGGGAGATTAACAGGTGGTAAAAATTATATTGTTGAGTCTTTTAGGTAAGAAAAATAAATAGAAAGCAAATCAATGCCTTATATAACTTGTCACACAGTGTAAGCGGTCTGATTTGTAAAAAATTTTACCAATCTTACCGCTTGAATCGTCCTAATTCTTCCCAACAACAACGGGATCTGTTTGTGTTTGTTTCGCTCTTAATTGAGCTAATTCAAACAACGCAAAACGATACTCAACAAAGTTATACACCTGATTTGCAATAGCGAGACGGAAGAAACTCACAGCTTCCGCAACTTGATTCATTTTGAGTGTTTGTTTTGCAAGATAAAAATAAGTTTCGGTTAAAATTTCAGCATAGGTTACTGTATTTGGCTCTGCCTGTGCATTCATTTTTAATCGAAGTTGTTCAAGAGTAAATTCACCTAAGAAGTAAGAAACAATATTTGTTCCCCAAAAATCTTTTGATAACTGTTTTGAGCGCTCAACTAATTTTTGTTTAGCATCTATAGAATCAATTTCTAACTCATTGAAATATAACCATAAAACACGATAAGGATCGCTCTGATCGGCTTCATAGAAACGTTGAAGATCACGTTCAGCTTCAGAATAACGCCCGCTGTAGTAGAATGCCAACCCTCGATTTAATCGAGTATAATCGTAGTTTGGATCTAATTCTAATACGGCATTAAAGGCATCAATCGCACTGTCGTAATCATCTTCAAGCAACAAATATAAACCTAAATAGTTATAAGCTGCTGCCATTTTAGGATTATATTCTACAGCCTGTGTAAAGTCATAACGAGCTAAAGACCAAAGTCCTAAGCTGTCGTAAATTACTCCTCTTTCAAAAAGTAATTCAGCTCGCTCTGCTTGCGTTAATTTGGCTTCTTGCAATACCTGAGTCAAACGCACAACCATCACTTCTTGCTCAAAGCGTAATTGTGGATTTAACTCTGCAAGTGGTAATTTTTCAGGCGAAATAATATCGGATGCCCGATTTACACACCCTGTTAAAAATAATAGTGCAAGAAAATTGAGTAAGCAAAAACGAAAATTAAACAACTTAATACGTTGCTGCATTTAATAAAACCTTAGGTAAAAATTTTGATTTAGATATTAAAATATCTCTACAAAATTAAACAAGCAAAGTTTACTGGGGTACAAATATTTGTACCCCAAACAACATTACTCTGCAAGTTCTTGAGTTTCTTCAACAACTTCTGATGTTGAAGATTCACCATTTAACTCTTTCATGGTTAAACGGATACGACCTTGACGGTCGATTTCAACGACTTTGACTTGAACTTCTTGTCCGACAGATAAGTAATCCGCCACACGTTCAACACGGGCATCGGTGATTTGAGAAATATGTACTAAACCTTCTTTACCACCTAAAATTGAAACGAATGCACCGAAATCAACCACACGAGTCACTTTACCTTTGTAGATTGCGTTTACTTCGACTTCAGCGACGATCTCTTCGATACGTTCCATTACACGTTTTGCCGCACCGTTGTCTGTCGCTGCAATTTTCACTGTACCGTCATCATCAATATCAATTGATGTACCCGTTTCTTCGGTTAATGCACGAATGGTCGCACCACCTTTACCAATCACATCTTTGATTTTCTTCGGATCAATCTTCATTGTGTGAATGCGTGGAGCGAAGTCAGAAATTTCCGCACGTGGTGCAGGGATCGCTTGTTCCATCACACCTAAAATGTGCATACGTGCGCCTTTTGCTTGATTTAACGCAATACGCATAATTTCAGGGGTAATGCCTTCAATTTTGATGTCCATTTGTAGTGCAGTCACACCTTCACGAGTACCTGCAACTTTAAAGTCCATATCGCCTAAGTGATCTTCATCGCCTAAGATGTCTGAAAGTACTACGAATTTCTCTTCTTCTTTTACTAAGCCCATTGCAATACCTGCAACCGCTGCTTTGATTGGTACGCCAGCATCCATTAACGCAAGAGATGCACCACACACAGAAGCCATTGATGAAGAACCGTTTGACTCAGTGATTTCAGACACTACACGCACCACATACGGGAACTCTTCTGCCGTTGGCATTACTGCTAACACACCACGTTTTGCTAAACGACCGTGACCGATTTCACGACGTTTTGGCGAACCAATACGACCAGTTTCACCCACAGAATATGGAGGGAAGTTGTAGTGGAATAAGAAACGGTCTGATTTCTCGCCTGTTAATTCATCAATAATTTGTGCATCACGCTCTGTACCTAAAGTCGCCACCGCTAATGCTTGGGTTTCACCACGGGTAAACAATGCAGAACCGTGGGTACGTGGTAATACGCCTGTGCAAATATCTAACGCACGCACGGTATCAACAGTACGTCCATCAATACGTGGTTCACCTGCAATGATACGGCTACGTACGATTTGGCTTTCTAATGCCGTGATAATATCGATGATTTTACCTTCAGAAACAGTTTCATCTTCTGCGGTTAATTGGGCAATCACCTCTGCTTTAATCACATCGATTTGCTCATAACGAGCTTGTTTTTCCGTGATACGATAGGCATCGCCTAAACGTACTTCGGCTAACGCTTTCACTTTGTTGATTAAATCAGTATTTGGTTCTGGAGCAACCCAATCCCAACGTGGTTTACCAGCTTCTTTTACAAATTCTTTGATGTTTTCAATCACCACTTGTTGCTGTTCGTGACCGAATACGACTGCGGCTAACATCTGTTCTTCTGTTAAGATATCTGCTTCAGACTCAACCATCAATACCGCTTTGTCTGTACCTGCCACCACTAAATCTAAACGGCTTAAACGTTGCTCAGACATCGTTGGGTTAAGCACGAATTGATTGTCGATAAAACCAACGCGGGCCGCACCGATTGGACCGTTGAAAGGCACACCTGATAATGATAATGCAGCGGAAGCACCGATCATCGCCACTAAATCAGGGCTGATTTGTGGATTGACAGAAACCACTGTTGCAATCACTTGAATTTCGTTGAAGAAACCTTCAGGGAAAAGTGGACGAACGGGACGGTCGATTAAACGAGCAATTAAGGTTTCGCCTTCAGACGGACGACCTTCACGTTTGAAGAAACCACCGGGAATACGACCTGCTGCGTAAGTACGCTCTTGGTAATCCACGGTTAATGGGAAGAAGTCTTGACCTTCTTTGACATCTTTTTTTGCCACGACAGTTACGAATACTGTGGTGTCATCCATGCTTGCCATAACAGCTGCTGTTGCTTGGCGCGCGATAGCACCCGTTTCTAATGTCACGGTATGTTGACCGTATTTAAATTGTTTAACAATTGGTGTCATTGGAATGTTCCTTTGAATTTCTGGAATAAATGTATTTGTGTTTTATTTCCTAAAAATTGCGACTAGCAAAAATTATCTCACTCCCTCAAAAAGAGATAACTTTTGATAGCCGCCTTATTAAATGCGAAGAAATAAAACTTGTCTATTATACAGAGATTTTCCAAAAAATCGCCTGTTATTTTAGGATTTGTAAGAAATTTACTTAATGTGGCCGCTTGGTACAAACTTCTAAAAATACATTGCTATTATTTTATTAGATAAAACAACAAGCGGTCAGTTAGCTTCAAAAATTTGCAAATTTTGATAACCAACAGACCGCTTGCTATGACAAACAAATAAAGCAAACTATTATTTCATACAACACTCTTCTACACCACAACAGCCGATATTTAAATTAATGCGTTTGTTATGAAATGGGTAGAGCGTACAGCGGTGTCCGACGCTGATAATTGTGCTATTTGGCAACTCTTCCCGAATAGTTTGGTAAAGAATAGATTCCGTCGGTTCATCAAGGGCTGATGTGGTTTCATCTAAGAAAATCAGCTCAGGTTTGCTTAATAAAATCCGTACAAATGCGACACGTTGTAACTCACCTGGTGAAAGCGTGAGTTGCCAGTCGTTATCTTGATCAAGGGTGTGGATATATTTGTCTAAACAACATTTTTCCATTGCCTGTTTGATCTGTTCATCGCTTGCGTCAATATGTGGATAACAAATGGCTTCTCGCAACGTGCCTTGTGGCATATAAGGACGTTGCGGTAAGAACAGTGGCTGTTCGCTACACGGGCGTTCGGCAATACCAAAGGTTTCAAAAGGATAGATCCCTGCGAGAGCTTTAAGTAGTGACGTTTTGCCTGTGCCAGATGCCCCTTGAATAAGCAAAGCATCGCCCTGTTTTAGCTCGATGTTGATGTTCTGCATCAAAATTTTACCATTAACATCTTTCATGCCAAAGTCTTTAAGCATAAAGCCTGTGGTACATGGATAAGGTTGATGAACAGGCATTTTGTCAAGGTTATCAAGGGTGGTGAAAAAGCCGTAAAGACGGTTGAGCCTTGCTTGATAAAGGGTAAATTCATCGTAAAACAGACGGAAAAACGACAAGGCTCGCATCAAGCGGTTAAATGATTGTACCGTTTGGTGCATATCGCCGAGTGTCACTTGCCCTGCAAAGAAACGTTGCGACTGCAACATCAGCGGTAAAATCATCGCAATTTGTGTTACCCCTGTGTTGAAACCGTCCAAGCCCAACATTTTTTGTACAATTTTCCAGCGATTATCAATCACCGCATTAAACTTCGCCCGTAGGTTGCCCTGCTCTTTCGCTTCCCCTGAATAGAACGCAATACTTTCAGCGTTGTCTCGCACACGAATAAGTGAATAACGGTAATCCCCTTGTAGCTTCTCTTTGTTGAAATTCAACGCAATCAGTGGACGACCGATAATCACCGACAACAACGTTGCGACAATGATAAAAATATAGATAAAGAACACCACGCCTTTTGGGATTTCCAGTCCGAAGATCGCCAAGATCCCCGATAAGCCCCACAGGATAATGGTAAATTCAATGGTCGAAACCACCGCATTGATCACGCCACGCACGACATCAAGGGTTCCGCCGATAAATTCGGTCGCATCTTGTTCGATACGTTGATCGATGTTGTCGGGCAAGGTTTTTTCGTATTTGACGAGATAGTAATTTTTATTTGCCAGCCAGCGATCTAACATTTCGTGGTTGAGCTTTTCAAGCCAACGAATTTCAAAGACCTGCTGAATAAAATAGTTGATAATGGAGTGGATTATTTTGACAATCACCAACATCAAATTGATGATCGCAAAAAACCAGAAAGCGTCCGCTTGTTGCTTTTGTAGCGAGCTGTACAAGCCATTGTAGAAAAAGGTGTTGAGTACGCTGATCCGCACTTCCATGAGTGCCATCAGCAGAAGCAGTAGCACCAATGCGACGGTTTTGACTTTGTTGGATTTATCCCAACAAGGTTTGGTGATATGCCAAAATCGTTGTCCAAAGGTGGTGCGACCGATTAATTTGCCGGTGAGATATAGCCCGAGTGAGACGCACGTCAGGGCGATAGCTAACCAGTAGAGACTGTTATTGACTTCCGTTTGCCAGTTGTTCATAAGAGATAACACTTAAAATGCCATGGGTATAACCCACGGTTAAGCATAAAACAACACCTTCGGTGTTGACTGATTTCCCAAAGGGAAATTTCTATGCTTAACCTAGGGTTATACCCTAGGTTAAGTGGTCAGATCCAACGAAAAATTTGCAAAATTTCTGCTAAATCCAACCGCTTTAAATTAAAATTCCACTTTTGCGTTTAACAGGAACTCACGTCCATTACCATAGGCAATTGGAATCACGCTGTTACTTGTCCCTTGTGTTGATACATAATACGTTTTATCACCGAGATTTTTACCGTTAAGCTGTAAGCTAACTTTTTTACCGCTTAATTGTGTTTCATAAGCAATAAACGCATCTGTAACCACGGCGTGCGGAAGTTTATACGCTTCGATATTCGCTTCATCGTAGGTGTTATAAACCGTCCAAGAACCTAAATATCTCACCCCTGCACCGACACGGATATTGCCAAAGGCAAATTGCCCTAAATCATAGG
This sequence comes from Glaesserella australis, assembly GCF_003260095.1. Classification (GTDB taxonomy): domain Bacteria; phylum Pseudomonadota; class Gammaproteobacteria; order Enterobacterales; family Pasteurellaceae; genus Glaesserella; species Glaesserella australis. The sequence continues at coordinate 176,733 of NZ_PTPX01000002.1, read as the reverse complement.
TTAAGAATAAACTCGCTTGATGCTGTGGTACACCTTCAAATTCCTTACCATTGAAATAGCTGTATTTGCTATTTTCTTTGGTTTTTGTGTCAGTGTAAGCATAGGTTGCAGTGACGCCTAATTTTTCCGTTAAACGACCGTGTAAGTCCCATTCGAGTCCACGTGAATTGACTTTACCAACAAGGTATTGATAACTATAGCCATCTGTTCCCGTATAGGTGTCTGCAACATTTTTCTTATTAATGTTGAATAAGGCTAAATTGGTACTGAAAAAGGCATTTTCATATTTTGTGCCAATTTCAAACGATTCACCCTGTTCTGGTTTTAAGCTTGAATCCGTAATGGCTGCACGGCTTAAATGCGGACGGAATGATTGTGCGTAGTTACCATAGACAGCCCAGTCTGGTGTAAATTTATAGACAATTCTGCCTTGATATAAAAATTTACCATCGTGTCCATCAGTATATAAACGTTCCGCAACTGTTCTACCACCACGCCCCGCTTCTTGATCGTAATATTCATAACGAATACCGCCTGATAAAATTAATTTGTCCGTTAAATAAGCAGAATCTTGGAGATAGATACCTGCCGTTTTTAAGGTAGCAAATTGATGACCGTTATTCGTTGCTAATGGCATATTCGCTACAGATGCCGTGTTATAAACAGGGTTGCTTAATGAAATAGAACTGTTACTACCTTGATAGCGTGCAATATCTAACGTTGTGCGAGCAAGATCTACGCCAATCACCATACGATGAGCAATATCGCCTGTAGCAAATTCGCCTACTGCATTAATGCTACCACTATGATTACGCTGTTCTGAGCCTTGGATTCCTTCTAAACGGCGTGTGACACTATCTTTGTTCAAATTAATTGTCGTTACACGAGCTTGCCAATAGTTATATGTATCTTTAGTATAACCATAGGTCGCATTCAATTTCCAACTGTCATTTAATTTATGGCTAGCTTGAAGTGAAACAACATCAATTTTCCCTGTTGCTTCATTAAATGGCTCATCTAAACGTCGCTCTTTTGGAATATTTACAATGGTGCCTTTGCCTGTACCATTGGCAATGATATAGGTTCCACGATCAAAGGGATCCGTATATTCTTGATGTTCATAGCTGAGCACAACTTCTGTTTTATCGTTTTGCCAAGATAGAGATGGGGCGTACATAGTACGTTTTACTTCGCCAAAGTTACGCCAATAGTCTTTATCGTTTTGATCGTAAATAAAGCGATATGCAAAACCATGTCCTAATGCACCTGTAGCATCAAAATTTAAGCCCCATGCGTTGTTATTGCCAACAGAACCACCTAATACATATTTTGCTTCTTGTTGTGGTTTTTTGGTTACCACATTAATCACACCACCGGGATCTTGAATACCGTAAAGCACAGATGCAGGGCCTTTTAACACTTCAACACGTTCAGTCGTGGCTGAAAAGTTGTGTGAAGGGCCAGCGACAACGCCGTTGCGTAAAATTGAATTATCACGATTTGCTCCAAAGCCACGTTTAAGAACAGCATCCATTAAACCGCCAAGGGTATTGGTCTGTGTCGTTCCACTTACCGTCGCTAGTGCTTCATCTAAACTTTGTGGCTGGCGATCTCGAATAAGTTGGCTATTTACGACATTCACTGTTTGTGGAGAATCAATGAGTGGAGTGGCGCCTTTATTGGCGATGTTACTCATCCGAGATTGGTAACTTCCATCATTGTTTTCCGTTTCTACTGCTGTTGAAACAGTAACTTCTGATAAAGATGTTTTTCCTTCTGCCATCACAAATGGAGAAAGAAACAATGCAGAATAGAGAAGGCTGTGCTTGAATTTCATAAATTTGCTCTCAAATATACCCAAATACAAAATTGAAAATAATTCTCAACAATAAAATAATACTTCTTTTTAAAATAAAAATCGCTCACTAAATCGTTTTAGTTAGAATAATTTACAATAATTGAACTTTAATGCTCAAATAAACATCAAAATTTACACTAATCCACTTATAAAGACTAAGCATTATTCACTTATTTTTTAACTGTATTGATATCTCTATACACTACTTTCGAAAAGTAAAGCTGATTTAAAACAAAGAAAATAGATTTAGATCAAAACAACCTAAAATCGTTTGATTTTCATACCATTAAATACGACAAAACATTCAATTCTACTTTTGACAATGTTAAAAATTTGTAATAGCATGCGAAATCTCACTGAAATCATTTATAGGAGTAATGATATGGAGCCAATCGTTCTAAACGGTTATCATACTCTCATTGCTGCAACACTTGTGTTGCTCATTGGTCGAGTATTTGTGAATAAAGTCAAATTTTTCCAAGACTTTAATATCCCTGAAGCAGTTGTAGGTGGTTTATTTATCGCCGCTATTATCTTCTGTCTCTACAAATTCGCAGGTATCACCTTTGAATTTGAAAGTTCTCTACGCACCGCCTTTATGTTGGCATTCTTCTCATCCATCGGCTTATCAGCAGATTTTTCCCGTTTAAAACAAGGTGGTATTCCTTTAGTCATTTTCCTTGTCGTCGTGAGTCTCTTTATTCTCGTCCAAAATGGTGTTGGTGTCGGATTGGCAATGTTATTGGGAATCGACCCGCTTGTTGGCTTAATCACAGGTTCAATTACTCTCACCGGTGGACACGGCACTGGGGCGACTTGGGCAACCGTTTTTGCTGAAAAACACGGGCTTGTCGGCGCAATGGAAATGGCAATGGCGTCTGCAACCTTTGGTTTAGTAGCAGGTGGCTTAGTTGGTGGACCATTAGCTCGTCGCCTTATCAATAAAATGAAAATCAGCCCGTCCAAACACAACGTTAAAGTTGAAACCGCTGAAACAAAATATGCCGATGATACCTTTGAAGATGTGGATAATGTACGCTTAATCACCGCTGCTACAGCGATTGAAACAATGGCATTATTTGCTGCTTGTTTAGCATTTTCATCTGTCATGGTTAAAATTTTCCCTAACTCTGGTTTACCACAATTCGTTTGGGCATTAGGTTTTGGGGTAGTATTGCGTAACGTTTTAACTCTCGTTTTCAAGTTCGATATGTTCGACCGTGCAATTGACGTATTCGGTAACGCATCATTAAGCCTATTCTTAGCGATTGCCCTAATGAGTATCAAACTTTGGGAATTAGCTGATCTTGCAGGTTCAATGTTACTTATCCTTGTTGTACAAACCATTGTTATGGTGCTTTACGCCTATTTCATCACCTTTAGAGTAATGGGCAGCAACTACGATGCCGCTGTTTTAGCTGCGGGTCACTGCGGTTTTGGTTTAGGTTCAAGTGCAACAGCGGTTGCAAATATGCAATCAGTGACCGAAACATTCGGACCGTCGCATAAAGCGTTCTTAATCGTACCGCTTGTAGGCGCATTCTTCGTCGATGTCGCAAACTTAGGGGCAATTACGGCGTTTATGAATTATTTGACTAACTAAGTTCGAATTTCCATAAAAAATAAAATGCCACGTTAAAAACTCTTACGTGGCATTTTTCTTTTAAGAAAATCAATTTCTACAACTTAATTGGTGTCGCTGTTCGCTCTAACACTTCCAACAACTCACTGATATTTTGTTTACCCTGTGTTTTGAGCCATTGGCGTGCGGCTTCAACGCCCTCAGCTTTATAGGCATCAGCACCGCCTGCCCAAGTGGCACGTCCGCAAAGTACGCCGTTAAATTGGCTGCCTGCTTGGTGAGCAAATTCAAGGGTTTGTTGGAACAGTTTGGCAGATACGCCTGCACTTAGGAAGATAAACGGTAAATCTGTGGCTTCGCTCTGCTCTTTGAAGAATGCTGCCGCTTCTGCTTGGCTGTAAAGTACTTCGCCCTCAGCAAAACCTTCTACATAGCTCATCACCACAGGCACTTCGACTTTCAACACGTCCACGCCAAAACGTTTGTCCGCAAAGAATTTCATCGCTTCGATCACTTTGCGTGGTTTGACTTTAGCGTTGTACACTTTTTCTTCGTTTGAGCCGTCATAAGTGAGAATTTCTAAGAACAGTGGGATCTGCTCTGCGTTACATTCTGACGCAACACGTTCCACAAAAGCAGCTTTGCGGTCGTTGATTGCGTGCGGTTCGTCAATATCAAAATAGATCAACAATTTAACCGCTTCCGCCCCTTTTTCTTTCAGGCGATAAACGGACACATCGTCAATCAAATCAGGGAAACGTCCAACAGCGGTTTTGTCGTAGCCTGTTTTTTCATACGCCATAATTAAACCGCAGTTTTCATCACGTTTTGCGGACGCTGCCCAGCCAAATTCAGGGTCGAGCAAAATAGATGACGCATAAGGCGTAAGTTCTTGAGAAATCAAGGTTTTAAATTCGCTCACTTGCTGTGCGGTAATATCATCGCCCATCATTCTTCGTAACGCACCACGTTGGTCAATCGCAAGAGCGGCAATAATGCCCTCTTTGGTGCAAAGTTTTTTCATTAGATCTTGTTTAGACATACATACTCCTATTCATCATCGCCTAACGCTAAGTTTTTTAATTGCTGACCGACATCGTGAATTTGCTCTTTGGCATTTTCAATTAAGCCGTCTGTGCCTTCTTCGCTCACATAGCTAATCACCATCGGCAAGTTCATTCCGCTGTATAAGCCTGCCAATTTTGGCAAGTAACGCATTGCCACATTGCACGGCGTGCCGCCCATTATGTCGCAAAATACCACAATCTCACCGCTTGCATTGGCAAGGGCTTGTTCAAATTTGGTTTGGAAATCTTCACTGCCTTCGTGTGGATATAAGCAAACGGTTTGGGCGTTGTCGATTTTGCCTAAAATCATCTCGGCGGTTTCTAGCAAGCCTTCGGCAAATTCGCCGTGGCTGATTAAAATTAAGCTCATAGTTTTGCTCCTTTGGTAGTTTTTGAATTTTTTTGTTTACTCAAATGTTGAATAATCTTCTATATGCATTCGCTCCCCCTGCTTGCGGGGGGAGCTGCCGAAGGCTGAGAAGGGCTGAAAAACAAGCTACAAGCGGTTAAACATCGCTAAAATGTTGCAAACTTCGTTTGCAATCCCCCCTTCCGCCTTCGGCACCTTCCCCCGTAAACGGGGGAAGAGAATGATTTCAAATCAATGAGTTATATGTTCATTTACAAATTCTTCGTATTCAATTCCTTATAAATCGGCTTGTCGCTAAATCTTAATTCGTCAATCTTCACCCCTTCGGTTTCAAACACAATGATGTTGTTCTCGCCTTTGCGTAGCAATGGAGCTGGAAGATAGAGATAGCAAGTCGGACCTTCGTTCCAGTAGCGTCCTAGATTTTCGCCATTGACCACAATCACGCCTTTGCCGAGTGTGCTGGTGTCGATAAAGGTGTCTTGCGGTTCGTCATCAAGAGTGAGCTTGAATTGATAGAAAGACGGGGAGTTGTGGTCGGCTTCACCGTCAAAGTCGATCTCATCTAAACGGTTGAAATCAATGGCGTATTGCTCCCAACCTGTGTGGAAATGCAGATCTAACACTGCTCCAGCACCGATCCCTTTGCGTTGGGTTGGGGCAAGCAGTTTGCCGCCGTAATTGACCCGTCCCATATTTTCTACGAGTAAATCCAGTTGGAACGCACCATTTGGCGTTTGTAACATCACTTCGTTGCCGATTTCGTGCTGATACTGGGTGGCGACTTTTTGTTGGTCGTTGAAAATCTGAATACGGTCTCTGCCTTGATAAATTCTCAGCTTGATTTCATCGCTGTAAGCGGTCGGTTTGGCTCGATAAAGAACATAGCCGTAATAATGCCCGAGTTGCTCCATTGTTTGTGTAAATGGGCTGTCGAAGCGGTCGCTGATTGGCTCAAGGGTGTTGAACAGCGACACTTCATTTTGCACCGCAAGCGGTGGGTAAGCGGTGATTTTTGGCAAAATCGGCTCGACTATCGGGCTGGCATCAGGGTATTGCCCTAACACTTTTTGCAACAGATAGAATTTCTCTGACGGCTCACCCCATTCGTGAACAGGGGCATCGTAGTCGTAACTGGTTACTTGCGGTAAGTCGGTGTCTAGCCGTGCGGAACAGCCGTTCCAAAAGCCGAAGTTTGTACCGCCTTGAAACATATAGAAGTTGATACTGGCTCGCTCTAACAGCTCTTTGGTGCAATCCGCTAGGTCTTGAGCATCACGGCGGATCACAGGCTCTTTCCAGCGGTTAAACCAGCCGTCCCAAAATTCCATACACATCAAAGGGTAAGATTTGCCGTGATTGTCGATATAGCGTTGCAATTCGTCTAAATTTTCGTTGGAACGAGAGCCAAAATTGCCCGTTGGCAAAATATCGTCTTCAATCAATGCCCCGGCTTCTAAGGCGTTTTGCCACGCACCGTCCGATGTGAAAAGCGGTACGTTTACGCCGTGAATTAACATCAACGCTCGAATGGCTCGTAAATAATTTTTATCGTTGCCAAATGAGCCGTATTCATTTTCGATCTGCATCATCAAAATGTTACCGCCTTGCGTAATTTGATACGGGGCAACTCGTGGCAAGAGTTCTTGAAAATAGCGGTCGATTTCCGCAATAAACAGCGGATCGTTTTGGCGTAGGCGAATGTTTGGAATGTTGAGCAACCACGCCGGTAAGCCGCCAAATTCCCATTCGGCACAGATATAAGGCGTTGGGCGAAGAATAACGTATAAGCCGAGATCTTTCGCCGTTTGCAAAAATTTGACTAAATCTGCCCGCTTGCTGAAGTTAAATTTGTCGGGCTGTGGTTGGTGTAAGTTCCACGGCACATAGGTTTCAACGGTATTGCAGCCCATTGCCTTGAGATTGTAAAGGGTTTTGTACCAGTATTCAGGCACAATGCGGAAATAATGCACTGCACCCGATAAAATTTTAAATGGTTTGCCGTGTAGCAAAAATTCTTTTTCACCGATTTGGAAAGGCATAATTACTCCTTTAAAACGACTGGCGAATCGGGATTGCTGATCCATTCAATTTTGTGGGTCTCGACCCCTGCCCCTTGCCCTGAAATCAGGTCGGCATCGCTATCGCCGAAATAGATCGCTTGCGTTGGCTCTAACGCAAAGTGAGCCAAAATCTTCAACAAGCCGTCAGGGGCTGGTTTGGAATGAGCAATATCATCATCGCTGATAGTTAAATCAAAACAATCTGTTAAACCTAATGCACTAAGCGAATAGTCAAGGCTACGTCTGCCCTTGCCCGTAAAAACCGCAATTTTTTTGTCTTGCTGTTTGAGTTTTGCAAGCATTGTGCGAATTTTGTCAGGACATTGTGCATACAACGAATGGTTGGTTTGGTAAAGTTGATAGAAAAATTCGACCGCTTGTTGCTTCTGCTCTTGGCTGCCTTTAACGACTTTTTCAATAATCGCCTGTTCTGAACCGCCAAAATGTTGTTCAATTTCAGCGTTATTTAACAGTTCGCCATTAAATTTCAAAAAGGTTTCTCTAAAGCACATAAAAGCTAATGGAAGTGTGTCGGCAAGCGTGCCGTCAAAATCGAAAATATAGAGAACTTTCATTAGGTTTTACCTCTAGGTGTAAAGTTTGGAGCGGATCTGACCGCTTTAATACGGTAGGAACACCAAACATAGTGTCCCCACCATTTTTCACTTAACTATTTGATTGCTTCATATTTTGAAATCACGTCTTTAAAACGTGTGTTCACTTCCGAAAAATCATATAAGCCGTGTTCATTTGGTTTTAACCCTGAGAATTTTAAGGAATAAATTATCGGCGGATTTTTCAAATCAACTAAGCTCATATTTCTGAGTTGCTCCGTGCTTTGATACATAATGTTTAGAGCTACATACTCTTTTTTCGTTTCCTTGTTTACCCATTTTTCAAACAGCAATTTAGAGCCGATTGGTGTTTTCTTTTCAATGGTATTTGGTAAGGAATACTCCTCTACACCTAAAGCACTTGTGACAGAACCGATATTCGAATCGTGTCCAACAAGATAAGTAAATTTGCGATCTTTGGCATTCAATTCATCACGAATATAAACAAGTAGTGGGTGAGCCACATTCGCTGCTACGGTTGGGGCAGTAAAGAGTACGTCACCATAAACATCTTTAACACGGGAAATTTTCTCCCATTCTTCCGTAGAAAGAGCTTGTCCAAATCCTGCAATTTTATCATTAGGCTCTTCAAAGTATTGGAGTACTAAAGCATCTGCTATACGAGTTGCCAGTTTTAATGATCCTGATAAATTTGGCTCTGCACCCTGTACAAAAAGCATTTTGGTATCAAAATCATCTAACTTACAGGTTTTTTCTTCTTTACAAGCAACAGAATTTTCCATATTCATCACTTTTTCAATTAATTCAAAAGACGGTTTCAAACTTTCCGTTAATTCTTTTAAACTAGTTTTTCCACCCATTGCATTAATTTCTTTCATTGCTTGTTCTTGAAATTCAGGGGTAAGTTTTGTTAGGCGTGGGAAGAAAATTGGATCCATTTTGCTTGGTAAGAAACGATGTGATATTTCAACACCACAAGTAGGTAAGAAACCTGATTTAAAATACTCTGCTGTTGCAATAGTTCGTTGCATACTATTTGCATAGATATTTAATTCATCGCGATTTAAACAGCCATTCTCTTTTAGTAAGCCCTCTTTCTCTAACCATTTACGGAAATACTGCCCCATAATGCTTTCAAGCACACCGCCTCGTGAAGTTAATTCGCTTGGGTTTGCACTCCAATTAATCCATTGATGTGTAGTTGCTTTTCCTAAAACGCTATCTTTGCCTGATAGTGGTGCTCGAATGTTATGGCGACTTAAAACAACCACTTCGTTTAATTCATACCCTTTTTCTGACAAAGTTTGTACTGGATTTGATGCAAATGTATTTGTGCTTAATCCCATTAATAATGCTAAAGAAATCATTGATAATTTTTTCATAATCTATCCTTACATTGAGAAAATGAAGACGTTACAATTTTTAAATGAGATGTTATCGTTGGAGACGCCAAGCGTGGCGTCCCTACAATAACCTTAAACATAAAATTTACGGGAAAAACGATTGTAGGGACACGACGCTTCGTGTCCCATTCATATTAACCTTTCGCCAACAATCCAGCCCAAGAGAGCAAGATACAGAGTGCGATGATGATCATAATCGCTTTGTTAGAGTTCATTTTCGGTCTGCCGAGTAACCAGTAGATGAAGAAGACCACTAACGCTGGGACTAATCTTGGTAAGATTAAGTCTAAGTTCGCTTGGGCGGACACAACTTTCTCACCAATGGTGGCAACAAACGGTACTTTGACGTTCACCATCGTTGCACACATCACCCCGACTACGAATACCCCTAACACTGTTGCAGCGTTAGTTAAGGCGTTCAAGCGGTGGCTTAGGTTGGTGACAAGGTTTACCCCTTCACGATAAGCGATTTTGAGTTGTACCCAACGGAATACCATTGTAGCGATAGCGACTGCGACCCATAAGCCTACGCCGAGTGGATTGCCGTTTACCGCCATTGTTGCGGCGATTGCACCCATAATCGCTGGGACGAGTGAGCCGAATAAGGCATCACCGATAGCGGCGAATGGCCCCATTAAACCTGATTTGATACCTGCAACGGCTTCAAGAGATTTTACCCCTTGTTTTTCTTCAAGTGCCAAGTCGATACCTTTAACAATGGTGTTAAAGAATGGGCTGGTGTTGAAGAATTGGTTGTGCATCACCATCATTTTTTGTAATTCTGGGGTGTTATCACCATACATTTTGCGAAGTTGTGGTAATAAAATCCATAAGTAACCAGAACCTTGCATACGTTCGTAGTTCCAACCAACTTGGTTGAAGAATAAGTTACGAATGTTAATTTGGCGGAAGTCGGCATCAGTTAATTTGTAGCCTTTTGGGTTTCCAACTTGTTGATTAGAGTTCGTCATCTTCAATTTCTCCTTTTGCAGAAGTGGTATTTTGTTTTGCAACTGGGGCTGAGCCACCTTCTACGCTACGTTGGTAAACAATGTAGGCGAATGCAAAACCGATAGCTGCCATTGCAAGCATTGGTACGCTGCTAATTGAGTTGCTTACACCTGTTGATGCACCAACCGCATTGATGTTACCGAATAGGGTAATGAAGATTGCGGTAAGTGAGAACGCAAGGATTAAGTAAGCAATATGACGTTTTGTCGGTAAGTAACGAAGTAAGATTGCGAAACCTAACGCTGGTAATACGCCACCTGCAAGGGTTAAGCCGTCTGCGATAATTTTCAAGAAGCCTGTTTGCATTGCTTCTGCAAGGCTTGCCACAAATGGGCCACCGAAGACTAACGCTAAGAAGATTGGCAATGCACGAGAAAGACCCCAAGCGATTGCACCGCAGAGATAGTTCACGGTAATTGCACTGTAAGCGTGGTCTTGAATGTTTTTGTCGATACGGTGAGCGAAGAAGACGTTAGACATTCTCGCTAAAATATCGGTATAAACCATTAAGGCTGCAATTGGCACGGCAAGGGTGGTTAAGGCTAACTGCGGATCCATTCCTGCTGACACAGAGAATGCCGTTGCAATTACAGTACCAGAGTTCGCATCAATACGAGATGCACCACCGAAAGTACCTACCCCAAGGATAGTTAATTGCATTGAACCACCGATTAACAAGCCTGTTGTTAAATCGCCCATAATTAAACCTGTGATAAAGCCTGCAAACACAGGTGAACCAGCACTAGATACAATCGTGATTTCATCTAGGATTTGATAGAACGCATAGAGCGTTATCAAAAGTATTTGCCACCATTCGATCATAATCGTTACTCCTCTATAAAAGTTTCATTAAATCGACTTTTTCTTCATTTGGCACAAGCTGTGCGGTAAGCTTCACGCCTCTTTCAGAAAGTTTTCTAAACACTTCCACATCATCTTCAGTCACGTGGACTGTTTTTCTGATAGGGCGTGTTAGATCCGTTTTAGGCATATTCCCTGCATTTACTTCTGGCAGATTTACGCCTGCCTCCACAAGTTGCAAAATGGTTTGTGGGGTTCTTGTTACCAACAACACACGTTGAGAATCATAACGCCCTTCGTTAATGTTGGTGGCTGCTTTTTCCACAGTCAAAACGCTTAAATTGACCCCCGCAGGGCAAGCCAAGCGTAAGCCTGCTTTATCAATGTCATTATTTGCTGCGGTTTCATCCACAACCATAATGCGTGTGATATTGAGATAAGACGTCCATAAATTTGCCACTTGTCCGTGGATTAAACGTCCATCAATCCGTACGTTTAAAATTGCCATATTGGTCTCCTTCTTCTGTTATTTGTATGGATATAAGGTTACGCCTTGTACCACACGATTAACCTCTCCTGTCGGGCAAGGGTTATCCGTGGTATAGCCAAGATAGAGTGAACTATAGAATGAATAGAGCTGCCCAATCACTAAGAATGGGAAAATACGTGCCGCATCATCTAATTTGTAAATTTCTGCACGAATCGGACCGCTTGTATCACCCAATAACACCACTTCTTTTGCCTTTTTATCTCTCACCAATTCTTGATAAAGATCACGGTCGTACTGTGCCGTATAAGGTTGTTGAGATAAGAAGATAAAGATTAAGGTTTCATTTTGAACAAGCGATTTTGGTCCGTGACGGAAGCCCATGGAAGATTCAAAGAAGCCTAAACGTTCGCCTGCGGTCAGCTCTAACAATTTCAATGATGTTTCACGGGCAAGCCCTTGAAAATGTCCACTACCAAGATAGACGATCCGTTTTAATGGAAGATGGGCTAAACGTTGGATTTCAAGTAAATCCTGTTCAAGCAGTTGTTCCGTCACTGTCGCAAAACTTTCTACCCAATTTTCATCAAAGGATTTAGGGGCAAGAGAGAGCAAGGCTGCAATCATCATATTGCTAGCACTTGATGTCATTGCAAAACCTTTATCGTGGGTTGAATCTGGCAATGCTAAAGCGTAAGCGGTTGGATTTTGTGAACATTTTACAAATAATGCCCCATTGACATTATTGGTAATCGCCAAATGATAAGCCTCTTTAACAATATCATTGACTCGATCTACGGCACCGATACTTTCAGGGCTGTTGCCTGAACGACCGAAAGAAACAAGTAATGTTGGCTTATCTTCAAACAAATATTGATAAGGGCTAGAAACAAGGTCTGTACTCGCGATCGCTTCGATCACACAGCCTAATTTTTCGCTTAAGATTGGTGCGACAACTTCTCCAATAAAGGCAGATGTGCCAGCACCTGTAAAAATAATACGTAATTCACCCTTTTTAGCTCGTTCAACAAGTGGTTGAGCAAAAGAAATTACATCAGAAGATTTCACGATAGAAAATGTTTCACGCCATGTTGCTGGTTGTTGAGCAATTTCTTTTGCTGTCCAAAATGCGTTGTTCTTTTCTAGCGTTTGATTTGCAATATTGAGAATCATGTCACTTCCCTCACAAACAAATAGTGAATTTATTTACAAGGAAAGAAAATGAAAGAGACTATGTAATCATTACGCAATAAGCACTTTAACACCCATATTTTCAAGATACTCTTGATAACTCAATGGTAATTTATTATCTGTCACTAACACATCAATCTGATTTGCTGCACAAATAACGAAATTACTATACTGACCAAACTTACTTGAGTCAGTCACTACAATCACTTGATCAGCTGCATTACACATTAAACGATTTAAGTGAGCTTCTTGCTCATTAAATGTAGTAATACCTTTGTGTAAATCAAAACCATCTACACCAAGAAATACCTTATTAAAGCGATAATAATGTAAATTATTGTCAGCCATTATACCTGAAAAAGACATTGCATTTTTTCGTAACACACCACCAGTCATTCTTACTTCAACATTCGGGCAACCAACTAATTCCATTGCAACATCTAACCCATTTGTCAAAACTGTTAAATTCAGCTCTCCTAAATGACTTACGATTGCTTTCGTTGTTGTACCAGAATCTAAAATGACTCTATCTCCTTCTTCCAAAAGAGAGGCTGCAAGTTTACCTATACGTTGTTTGAGTTCAGGGTAATTATTGCGCTTATCAGCAATAGAAAGTTCCGCAATCAATCTTGAATTTAAGACAGCAAAACCATGGGATCTTGTAATGTATCCTTGTTGTTCTAACACATTGAGATCTGAACGGATAGTGACCGTAGAAACCCCAAAATGTTGAGATAACGCTTCAACACGAAGACTCCCCGCTTTCTGTAATAAAGCCAAAATATCAGAACGTCTTTCTACACTACTTTTCATTTTCTCTCCTACATCAAAACAACCACTGCATACTACGATTGCTTTCGAATTGATTGTATTTAAACCCAAAAACGAAAGCAAACGTAATTATTAAAAAATGAGATGAAGATCACATAAATTTACAAAATAAAAAAGCCAAACAGTAATCTGTTTGGCGTAAGGAAAAATGAATAAAATTTTCTTAGTTAACGACTGTGCTTTGTTATAGCTAGTGCCTTAACAAAACAAGGCTCATTGTAAATAAATGTATTTTAAAGTCAATAAAACACCATTCTAAATGGTCAAAAAAAAGATCAAGAACATCTATCTCATAAAGAAAATATTATTCACCAGAAATTTTTAACTTATCTAGCAGAATAGAGCCTGTTTGAATATTTGAACGATGTTCGATATCATCAGCCACCGCAACCATATTTTTAAACATATCTTGCAACTGTCCTGCTATGGTAATTTCTGCGACTGGATATTGAATTTCACCATTTTCTACCCAAAAGCCCGCCGCTCCTCGAGAATACTCCCCTGTTACCCCATTAATCGCACTGCCTAACATTTCCGTGACAAGTAATCCTGTTCCCATCTCTTTTAATAAGGCAGAAAGTCCGCCAGTCCGATTAGGCTTTACTAGCCAGTTATGAATACCGCCCGCATGTCCCGTGGTTGTCATACCTAGTTTCTTTGCGCTATAGGTGGTCAATAAATAAGTTTGAAGTACACCATCTTTAATAATTTGCTGATCTCTTGTATAAACGCCTTCGCTATCAAAAGGCGATGAGGCTAACTGACGCAAAAGATGAGGTTTTTCTGTTAATTCAAACCATGACGGCAAAATCTGTTCACCCAATTTATCTTGTAAAAAACTAGCTTTACGATACAAGGCTCCGCCACTAATTGCCCCTGCCAAATGCCCCATTAATCCCGTTGCAATGTCATTATAAAAAATGACAGGGACTTCGCACGTTGCTAATTTCTGTGGATTTAGGCGATCGACTGCTTTAATTGCTGCTTGTCTACCCACCCATTCTGGTGCGGCTAACTTTTCAAATTGACGAGAGATAGTGTATTCATAATCACGCTCTAGCTGATCTTCACAGGCTGAAATCACACTACAAGACAGCGAATAACGGCTCGATAAGTAACTTTGTAGTAGCCCATGGGTATTACCATAGACTCGAATGCCACTGTGAGAATTAAAAGTTGCGCCATCGCTATTGACAATACGTTCATCGCTATTTAGTGCATAATGCTCTGCTTCAATCGCTAGTTCAACCGCTTGATCGACATCGATCTCCGCTTGGTGATAAAGGTCAAGATCGGGCGCATCAAATGCCATCAGCTCTTTATCAGCCAATCCTGCAAATTCATCTTCTGACGTATATTTTGCAATCGCTAACGCAGATTCGACCGCTTGTTGAATGGATTTTGGCTGTAAATCCGATGTGGATGCATTGCCTTTACGCTTGCCTAAATAGACTGAAATCCCTAAAGAACCGTCATTGTTAAATTCAATGTTTTCTGTCTGCTCTAAACGTGTTGAAACAGAAAGCCCAGCCACTTTAGTTACACCCACTTCTGCCGTTGCTCCTGCTTTTTGAGCCAGTTCTAGTGCCATCGAAACGGCATCTCTTAATGTTTTTTCTTGCTGTTGAAGTTCTTCTTTGCTGATAAGCGACATAATTTTTCCTTTTACAAGCGGTGAGATCCCGCCATTTTTTTGCAAATTTACGTTGTTTTTATGGAATCTCGTCATTCTACCTGAAATTTCTGCTAGACTATGCAAATTTTTATTAAGATGAAGGAATAATCATGGCAAGAAAACAGCGTGATGAAATCGATTGGACAGATAATGAAGAAGAGATTATCTGGGTCAGCAAAAGTGAAATTAAGCGTGATGCGGAACATTTAAAAAAATTAGGGGCAAGTTTGATTGAATTAAATTCAGCCAATCTTGCGAAAATGCCGATTGATGACACCTTGCGTGAAGCGATTGAACTCGCACAACGTTTACGTTTAGAAGCGCGCCGTCGTCAAATTCAATACATCGGTAAATTATTACGCAATGTCGATCATGAGCCGATTCAAGAAGCGCTAGATAAGGTGGAAAATCGCCATAATCAACAACAAGCGTTATTGCATAAACTTGAATTAATTCGTGATGATTTAATCGTGCAAGGTGACAATGCGGTCAATAACTTGGTTGATGAATACCCAACACTTGATCGTCAACATTTACGTAATTTAGTTCGCATGGCGCAAAAAGAGAAACAGGCGAATAAACCACCGAAAAATTACCGTGAAATTTTTCAATACCTAAAATCAGTGATTGTAGAACAAGAATAGGACAAATATGGAAGTACTTTTTTATTCACACGTCGTTTTGGCTTATGTGAGTTTGGCATTATTATTAGTTCGTGGGATTTTATCTGCAAAAATGGTCGATTGGCGAGCTTATAAAGTGTTAAAAATCGCACCACATGCGGTAGATACATTATTGCTTGTCACAGGCTTGACTATTTTTATCTATTTTGGACTTGATATTCAGCCTTGGATTTTAGCGAAATTATTCTTCTTAGTGATGTATACCTATTTTGCAACCAAAGCTTTTAAGAAAGGGCAACGTTTTTCTATCAAACACTTCATTCTCTCTGTGGTGAGTTTTATGATGGTGATGATGGTCGCAACGGTAAAATAGTAGAATGTTGCGATATGACATTGTGTAGGGTGGGCAAGGATGTCCACCCTACATGTTGTTTCTAATACAAAAAGGCTAGGTGTTAAACCTAGCCTTTTTAACTATCTGCTCAGTATTAGAGTTTCGGACCTGCCGCAACTAATGCTTTGCCCTCGTCATTGGTTGCATATTGCTCGAAGTTTTTCACGAAACGACCTGCAAGATCTTCCGCTTTTGCTTGCCATTGAGCTTTGTCTGCGTAGGTATCACGCGGGTCTAAAATCGCTGGATTTACGCCTGGTAATGAAGTTGGTACAGCTAAGTCGAAAATTGGAAGCTGTTTGGTTTCTGTTTTTTCGATAGAACCGTCTAAAATTGCATCAATAATACCACGCGTATCTTTGATTGAGATACGTTTACCTGTACCGTTCCAACCTGTATTTACTAAGTATGCTTGAGCACCTGATGCTTCCATACGTTTCACTAATACTTCTGCATATTGTGTTGGGTGAAGTGATAAGAACGCTTTACCGAAACACGCAGAGAAGGTTGGGGTTGGCTCAGTTACACCACGCTCTGTGCCTGCTAATTTCGCTGTGAAACCAGATAAGAAGTAGTATTTGGTTTGCTCTGGCGTTAATTTAGAAACAGGTGGTAACACACCGAATGCGTCTGCGGTTAAGAAGATCACTTTGGTTGCGTGACCTGCTTTTGAGACTGGTTCAACAATGTTGTCAATGTGATAAATTGGGTAAGAAACACGGGTATTTTCGGTTTTTGAACCGTCTGCGAAGTCGATAGAACCATCTTCACGTACTACTACGTTTTCTAATAACGCATCACGTTTGATTGCACGATAGATATCTGGCTCGTTTTCTTCTGAAAGGTTAATGGTTTTCGCATAGCAACCGCCCTCGTAGTTGAATACGCCGTCATCGTCCCAACCGTGTTCGTCATCACCGATTAATTTACGTTTTGGATCCGTTGAAAGTGTGGTTTTACCTGTGCCTGATAAACCGAAGAATACTGCAACATCGCCGTCTTCACCTACGTTTGCAGAACAGTGCATTGACGCAATGCCTTTTAATGGTAACCAGTAGTTCATTAGTGAGAATAAGCCTTTTTTCATCTCACCGCCGTACCAAGTACCGCCGATTAATTGGATTTTTTCTGTGATGTTGAATGCCACAAAGTTTTCAGAATTTAAGCCTTGCTCTTTCCAGTTCGGGTTGGTGACTTTAGAGCCGTTCATTACCACGAAATCTGGGGTGAAGTTGGCTAATTCTGCTTCGCTTGGGCGAATAAACATATTTTTCACAAAGTGTGCTTGCCACGCTACTTCTGTTACAATACGCACGGCAACACGGCTGTCTGGGTTTGCACCGCAGAATGCGTCAATAACAAATAAGCGTTTGTTAGACAATTGATTAGTGACAAGCTCTTTGATGCTTTGCCAAGTTGATTGGCTCATTGGTTTGTTATCGTTTTTCACTTCGTCACTTGTCCACCAAACAGTGTCTTTGGTGTTTTCATCTAAAACGATGAATTTGTCTTTCGGTGAACGACCAGTAAAGATCCCAGTATCTACAGCAACCGCACCTGAAGTCGTTAAACGACCTTTCTCGTACCCTTGCAATTCAGGTTTCATCTCTTCTTCAAAAAGCTGTTCATAACTTGGGTTATAAACAATCTCTTTTACATTGGTAATGCCTAAAAGTGCAAGCTCTTGTTCAACTCGATTTAACATAGAATCACCTCATATGAATAAAGATTAAAATTAAAAACTATGCAAATTATAGAGCGTTTCTCCAAAAAAAAATGTTACATACTTCAAATTTTTAAGAATTTATAAACATTTTTTTTGATCTAGATAAGTTTTTCGATATTTCGTTGTACAATAGCATTGTCTTTTTATAGGAAATCACTATGAGATTATTAATTGTTTCACTTGCATTGATCCTTGCAATATTTCAATACTTCTTTTGGTTCGGACAAAATGGTTTACTCGACTATCAACAAATTGAAAATAATGTAGCAATACTCAAAGAAGATAATGAAAAACTCATTGCCCGTAATCAGCTTATACAAGCAGAAATTGAAGACTTAAAGAATGGTGTCAATGCACTAGAAGAAAGAGCTAGGTTAGATCGTGAAATGGTCAAGCCCGATGAAGTTTTCTATCGTATTGTCCCGAGAGAACAACGTTAATGAATACGAATAGAAATATTATTGCAATCATCCCTGCATCAGGCATAGGGAGCCGAATGAATGTCTCAGTGCCTAAACAATACTTAATGTTATTAGGTAAAACTTTACTAGAGCATACAGTACAAACTTTTATTGATCACCCCACTATCAATCAAATTATTGTCGCCGTATCAAAAAATGATGAATATTATCGGGATATTGCATTACTCAAATCGCCTAAAATTCAGATCGTTTTTGGTGGAGAAACTCGAGCTCATTCCGTATTTAATGCACTCAATGCCATTAAAGATAAATCTTCTTGGGTATTAGTACATGATGCTGCTAGACCTTGTCTTAAGCGGTCAGATTTAGATAATATTTTGCAAATTACTGATGAGCATGGTGCTATTTTAGCCACTCCAGCTATTGATACCATGAAGCGTGCAACAGGCACTCAAATTTCGCATACTGAAGATCGTTCAACATTGTGGCATGCATTAACTCCACAATTTTTCCCAACAGCCCAACTTCAACAGGCGTTACAATCCGCCTTTGATAAAGGTTTAAATGTAACTGATGAAGCGTCTGCCATGGAATTTGCTGGGTTTCATCCACAGCTAGTCAATGGACGTAGTGACAATATTAAAGTTACTCGCCCCGAAGACTTGGCTCTTGCCGAATTTTATTTAACACGAGGATAAAAACATGATTCGAATTGGACACGGTTTTGATGTTCATGCATTCGGGCAAGATCGTCCGTTAATGATTTGTGGTGTTGCTGTGCCATATCATACAGGCTTTATCGCACACAGCGATGGGGATGTTGCATTACACGCCTTAACCGATGCGCTACTTGGTGCTGTCGCTTTAGGTGATATTGGCAAACTCTTTCCTGATACCGATATGCAGTATAAAAATGCCGATAGCCGAAAACTATTAATTGAAGCTTATCGTCAAGTGCAAGAAGTTGGCTATAAGGTAGGAAATGTAGATGTCACTATCATTGCTCAAGCGCCTAAAATGCGCCCTTATATCGATCAAATGCGTCAAACGATCGCTATTGATCTCAACTGCGACATTTCTCAAGTCAATGTGAAAGCGACAACCACAGAAAAGCTCGGATTTACTGGGCGTGGTGAAGGCATTGCTTGCGAAGCCGTTGCACTACTTATCAAAAAATAGCAAAGAAAAAACCCATTTAAAAACATTCTATTGAACACTTTTAAATGGGTTTTCCCCTTTGCGATGTTTCGCATTTCGTTGATAACTTCCCTTACCTTTACGATTACGCTCTACTCGACTTCGAAATAATTTATCTGTCACCAAAGCTTTTATAGCACTGTCTTGGATTTCACCACGCTCATGCGCATAGCTGATTGTTTTTATTTGTTTTTTCATTTTTTATCCTTCTTATATAAATATCTTTGTAAGATATCAGGCATGATATCTGCACCGTTCAACCTATTTAATTAGATCGATAACAAATTCTGCCAAAAAACGAAGTATTTGTATATAAGAACAGATAAAAAAGCAGTATAATCAAGCTATTCCGTCTAATCGAACTATCTATTGTTCAAGCGGTCAGATATTCACAATTTTTTACAAATGAGGTTGATATGAAAAAAGAAGAAGTTGGACACCATTTCTTAGCTCGTTTGGGTAAAACACGTTTACGCCCGGGTGGCAAAGTAGCAACAGATTGGCTTATTGCTAATGGCGATTTTCGTAAAGATAAAAAAGTGCTTGAGATTGCCTGTAATATGGCAACGACAGCAATTGAAATTGCACAACAATTTGGCTGCCATGTGATCGGTATCGATCTTGATGAAGAATCGTTAGAGAAAGCACGCCAAAATATTAAAGAACATAAAGTAGAAGAACTCGTTCAAGTTCAACGTGCAAATGCAACTAAGCTACCTTTTGAAGACAATAGTTTTGATATTGTGATTAATGAAGCAATGTTAACCATGTTGCCACAAGAAGCAAAAGAAAAAGCAATTAAAGAATACTTACGTGTACTCAAACCAAATGGTTTATTACTCACTCATGACTTACTGGTTAATGGCGAGAATGCGGATGAAGTGATTGAAAAACTTCGTGAAGCAATTAATACGACAGTCGCACCGTTAAACAAACAGGATTGGAAAGAGACATTCTTAAACTGTGGTTTTCGTAATGTAGAAACATTTAGCGGTGAAATGAGTTTACTTTCACCAAAAGGTTTAATTCAGGATGAAGGTGTTTTAGGGGCAATGAAAGTTGTCGGTAATGCCTTAAAACCTGAAAATCGCGATACGTTTAAAAAAATGTTCCAAACTTTTAATGATCCAGAAAACCAACTGGGATTTATTGCTGTTTGTAGCCAAAAATAACCATAAAAAATAGGGTACGTTAATTCGTACCCTTTTTATCACAACGTTATCCACCACAATAACAATAAATAACGCAAATCACGACAGGAAAAATTATGTTCGAAATGTTCAAGGATTGGTATAGACAAAAATTTACTGATCCACAAATTGTTGCTCTACTTGCGATCTTAATCATCGGTTTTGGGATTATTTATTTCTTTAGCGATCTATTGATGCCTTTATTGATCGCTATTGTTTTCGCCTATCTGCTTGAATGGCCTATTCGTTTTCTTACCACAAAATTTAAATTTCCAAGAATACTTAGCCTAATTATTGTATTAGGCGGATTTATCTCTATTTCTGTCTTTTTATTTGTCGTCATGCTTCCAACACTATGGAGTCAAGCGATGACATTCCTGAAAGATTTACCAAGTATGTTTAATCTGCTTAATGCGTGGCTTGAAGCATTGCCAGAGCATTATCCTGAATTAATTGACTATGCTATGTTAGATTCTCTAATGGCAAGTACAAAAACTAAAATTCTTGCCTTTGGGGATTCACTATTAGCTTTCTCTCTTAATTCTATTGTTAGTTTAGTTGGGTTAGGTATTTACGCCTTTCTTGTGCCATTAATGGTTTTTTTCTTACTCAAAGATAAAACGCTTTTTATGCGCTCCGTTTCTCGTTTTATGCCTAAAAATCGTCGTCTTGCTACGCGAGTATGGGGAGAAATGCAGTTACAAATCGCAAACTATATCCGTGGAAAATTTTTAGAGATTCTTATTGTTGGCGTAGCGACTTATATTATCTTCTTATTCTTTGATTTACATTATCCGCTACTCCTTTCTGTTGCAGTTGGTTTATCGGTTCTTGTACCTTATATTGGCGCAGTGATTGTGACAATTCCTGTCGCATTAGTGGCACTATTTCAATTTGGTCTCTCTCCCGATTTTTATTATTTGCTACTCGCATTTGTGATTAGCCAATTGCTTGATGGTAACCTTGTTGTGCCATTTTTATTCTCTGAAGCCGTGAATTTACACCCGCTTACTATCATTATTGCGGTATTAATTTTTGGTGGGTTATGGGGATTTTGGGGAGTTTTTTTTGCGATTCCTTTGGCAACTCTCGTCAAAGCCGTTATTAATGCCCTACCTACCAATGAAGAAAATCAGGTTTAACTTGCAAGCGGTCAGATTTATCTATAAATTTACAAATTATCCCATTTTACCTAAGGGCACCTGCTGGTGTCCTTCTTTATTCAAAAATAATTAAGGAACTATTGTGCGTGTAACCGATTTCCATTTTGACTTACCTGACGAACTCATTGCCCGTTATCCAACGGCAGAACGCAGTGCCAGCCGTTTGCTTTATCTCAACGGTAATACTGGCGTTTATCAAGATCAACAATTTAATGATTTACTTGAACATATCAACGCAGGCGATTTACTGATTTTCAACAATACCCGAGTAATCCCCGCTCGTCTTTATGGACGTAAAGCCAGCGGCGGAAAATTAGAAGTCTTAGTTGAGCGTGTATTAGATGAACACCGCTGCCTTGCTCATATCCGTTCATCAAAAGCCCCGAAAGAAAATGCCGAAATTTTCTTAGGCGAAGATAAATTAGGTGAAGCTCATGGTTTTAAAGCGATCATGGTTGCCCGCCATGATGCGTTATTTGAGCTAAAATTTGAAGCGGATAAGCCACTCTTTGACCTATTACAACAAGCAGGTCACATGCCACTACCGCCTTATATCGACCGCCCTGATGAAGATGCCGATCAAGAGCGTTATCAAACGGTTTATAGCAAAGTGTTAGGCGCAGTCGCCGCACCAACCGCTGGCTTACACTTTGATAATCAAATGCTACAAAAATTGCAAGACAAAGGCGTTCAAACTGCCTTTGTTACGCTTCATGTTGGCGCAGGTACTTTTCAACCCGTGCGAGTGGAAACCATTGAAGAACATAAAATGCACGCTGAATATGCAGAAGTTTCTCAAGAAGTTGTCGATAAGATTTTAGAGACAAAAGCGAAAGGCAAACGTGTAATTTGCGTCGGTACGACCTCTGTTCGCTCTATTGAAAGTGCCGCACAAGCCGCTGAAAAAGAAGGGAAATTAATTGCGCCATTCTATTCAGATACCGCTATTTTTCTCTACCCAGGTAAAACATTCCGTATTGTTGATGCGTTAGTCACCAATTTCCATTTACCCGAATCGACCTTAATTATGTTGGTTTCCGCTTTTGCAGGCTTTAAAAATTGTATGAACGCTTATCAACACGCCGTTGAAAGCCAATACCGCTTTTTCAGCTACGGTGATGCGATGTTTATCACCAAAAATGAGAATGCACTAAAAGATACTCCTTAATCATTCATTTCCAAAAAGCTGTTGGTACCAGGGATTCAATCTATCTCTTGCCACAGCTATTTTGTAGTTATTTTCATAAAAATCTACTTGGATCATGCCCACCTTTGCGGTATTAAGCCACTGTACTTGATACTGCTCTAGCCGTTGTGTAACTTGGCTATTGGGCATTTCCCACGGGTTCCAACGCCCTGCGGAGATGATCGCCCAAGTGGGCTGGGTGTGAGCCAACAGGGTTTGGCTGGTGCTGGTTTTGCTGCCGTGATGTCCGACTTGGAGAAAATCAATTTTGCCGACTTGTTGAACATATTGCCGTTCTTCTGCCACGCCACTGTCGCCGGTTAAAAGCAATTTGTACTGTCCGATAGAAACTAATAGAACGCAAGAATGTTCGTTTTTCGCTCGCTCTACTAACTGCATTGGATAAATAGCTTCCAACTTAAATTTGCCAAATTGCCACTGATTGCCTGCAATGCAAGGCTCGGCGATGTTTTCGTTGTACTGATTTTTGCCCGACAAAATCAACCTTGCCTTTGGGTATGCTTGAAGTAACGGCAACACGCCACCAGCGTGATCCTTATCATCGTGGCTGACCACAATGGCTTCCACATCAATCCCATTGCGGTGTAAATAGGGCAAAATTTCCAACTCCGCCATTGAACCACCCTGCCACGCCACGCCCGTGTCGTACAACACCGCTTTGGCTTTGCCCTGTTGTTGATAGATTAGCCCCATTGCCAACCCTTGCCCTACGTCAAAATTCACCCATTTAACAAGCGGTGGTTTATTGATCTCTTTTTGCAAATAAAAGCCAATCCACAAAGTAAAAGGCACTAAAATTGTTGCCAGCCAATAAGCAAAAGATAGGCGTTGTAGAAAAGTGTAAAGGCTGAATAAAATCAACAGATTAGCACAGACTAAAACCCATTGATGTTCATAACTTAAATCGATCCAATGGTGCGAAAGCGGTTCAATCAGGTGAATACCCCATTCAGCGATATAATGGCAAAGCCACCACGTTTGCAACAAGTTATCTGTTAATAAACTAAATAAAATCAATGGGATAACAATAAAACTATAAAGGGGAACCACAATCATATTCGCCACTAACGCAAAAGGCGATGTGCCGTCAAAAAAGCTGAGTTGAATAGGAGAAAACACCAGCCAAATGCCGAGCTGTAAATGAAACAGCTCTAATAGCAGTCGAACTGATCGATATTGCAAATTTTTGACAAAATCCCACCGCTTGAGCGGAAAGTGCTGATACCAAATAATCAAACTTGCCACCGCCAACACCGAAAGCCAAAAGCTGTCGGACAGTAAGGTGAGCGGATCAAGCACAATCAACAGCACTACACCCCGAAGCCACAACTGCCACGGCGTATAATGTCGCCGAGCAAACTGAATTAGCAGTAGCAACGAAATCGCCACCATTGCCCGAACCGTTGGAATCTGAAAACCTGCCAAATAGCTGTATCCCAACGCCGAAAGCCAACCCACCGCCCTTGCAAAATAGAGCGAAAATCCCACCGCTTGTAACAACCTAAAACGCAACAGCACCCACTGCCCCATTTTCGCGATCCAAAACGCCAACAGATAAACCAACACAATATGCGAACCTGAAATGGCAATAAGATGTGCCGTTGTCGTTTGCTGAAAAATCGCCCAATGTTCCTGACTTAACCACGCTCGTTCGCCAAATGCCAATGCAAGCAACAAGCCTTGTGTGACAAAGGGTTCGGTCTGCTGTTTCATTCGGTAAAGCCAATGGGTTCGCAGGTTTAGCTGCTCGCTCACTTGTTTTGCATTTTTAATGGTTACTATGTCTGAAATCCCTTGAGCCAAATACCAACGCTGACGGTCAAAATTTCCATCATTTAAGCGAGCCGATAAGGGTTTGATCAATAATTCTGCCTGATAAATGGCGTTTAGTATCAAAGGTGTGTCTGATTGCCAATTTGCATAAAGTTGTTCACCGTTACTACGCTTGACGATTGCCGTTTGATAATCCTGTTGCTTTAAAATTTGCGTGACTTCAATCTGCTCTTGCACCTTGAAAGCGGTGCGTTGTTTTTGATCTTTTGCAAGATAAAAAATGTGAGAATAACTCACTGCTAGTATGCCGCCTAATAGCAACAGCATAGCCTGAGAGCGAACCAGCCCCCAAAAAGCCACGACTAGCGAAATCACCACCCCGTAAAGTAGCCACGAAAACGGCAGCCACATTAACGGCAACAGCCCGACAAAAAGGGCGAAACAGAAACGATCAACAGACATCATCAACATACTCAACCTAAAGAGTTGCAGTATGCCAATGATAAAAAGAGAGAAAAGTAGAAAAATGACGTTTTTCGACGGAGATCACAAAAATAAGGGGCAATCTACGATTGCCCCTTTCATTACGATTAAATTGAATTATTTATTTTCATCAGCCATACTTACCGCTGCGGTAAATAATACGTCAGTTGATGAGTTAAGCGCTGTTTCAGCAGAGTCTTGAACGACACCAATGATGAAACCTACGCCGATAACTTGAGCTGCAACATCATTTGGAATGTTAAATAAGCTACACGCAAGTGGGATTAACAATAATGAACCGCCCGCAACACCTGAAGCACCACAAGCACAGATTGAAGCCACAAAGCTTAATAATATTGCAGTCCAAAGGTCTGGTGTAATGCCTTGTGTATAAGCTGCTGCAAGGGTTAATACGGTAATTGTAATTGCCGCACCCGCCATGTTAATAGTTGCACCCAATGGAATTGAAACAGAATAGATCTCTTCTTTTAAGCCTAAACGTTTTGCAAGTCCCATATTTACAGGAATGTTCGCTGCAGAACTACGTGTAAAGAATGCCGTTACACCACTTTCACGCAAGCAAGTGAATGTTAATGGATACGGATTGCGACGGATTTTCCAATACACTAATAATGGGTTTAAGATGAAAGCAACAATTGCCATCGCACCTAATAATACGGCTAATAAACGTGCATAACCAACAAAGGCATCGACACCATTCGTTGCCATCGTTTCTGCCACTAAACCAAATACGCCGATTGGAGCAAAAGCAATAACGACTTTCACAACAAATGAAACTGCATCAGAGAGATCATTTAAGAATACTTTTGTGCTAGGTGCAGCATGACGCAACGCAATACCTAGACCAATTGCCCAAGTCAAAATACCAATAAAGTTACCGTTTGTGATTGC
Organism: Glaesserella australis; assembly: GCF_003260095.1. Lineage (GTDB taxonomy): Bacteria > Pseudomonadota > Gammaproteobacteria > Enterobacterales > Pasteurellaceae > Glaesserella > Glaesserella australis. The sequence goes on along the minus strand of NZ_PTPX01000002.1, from coordinate 150,729 downwards.
ACCTAATGGGTTATCAACTAAGTTAAAAATCACGGTTTTTAAAACTTCACCCACACCTTGTGGTGGTGCAAGACCATCTGGGCTAGTCACTAATTCAAGTGTTGTTGGGAACATATAGCTTAAGATAACTGCTGTTACCGCTGCAATAAATGTACCTAAAACATACATGACAAGAATAGGTTTTAAACGACCATCAGAACCAACTTCCTTATTTGCAATAGCTGAAAGCACTAATACAAATACAAGAATCGGTGCAATCGCACGTAATGATTTCACAAAGAATTGACCTAAAACACCAACATTTTTAGCCCATTCAGGATTAACTAATGCTAGGAGAATACCGAGCACAAGAAAAACGGCAATACGTAATACGAGATTACCGCCTAATAATTTAGAAGATAATGAAGAACTACTCATAACATTTCCTGTAAGATAACAATAAAATAAGCGGTCAGTCGCCTATTCACCTAAATAAAGACCGTGAGATTAGCGGAAAAAATGTCAGAATGGAATAGTCAAGCGGTAATTTTTGTAAAGATTTTCACAAATTTGGGAACTTTTTTAAAAAAGTTCACTCTGCTAAATATCTTACAATATTTATCCAAATGTTCCATCAATCCCTTTCCGTAAACGATTGGTTTAGGTAGAATATCAGCCTTCTTTTTATTTTTTAACGAGAATTTAATGAAACCTGAAAACAAAGCAAATTTTCAACGCATTATTCGTGCTGCAGGCTATTCTATGAAAGGCCTGAAAAGCGCCTATATTCATGAAGCCGCATTTCGTCAAGAAGTGTGGCTTTCTTTTTTTATGATTCCACTCGGTTTTTATTTAGGCGATGGTGCTATAGAAAAAATTTTATTAGTTGGCTCTGTGCTTTTAGTACTTGTTGCTGAATTACTCAATAGTGCTGTCGAATCTGTCGTCGATCGTATTGGCTCTGAATACCATGAACTTTCAGGCCGAGCGAAAGATATTGGCTCTGCGGCGGTTTTTGTCGCCATGCTGATTACTGGTCTAACTTGGTTACTGATTCTATTTAACTAAAATACTTAATAGGCTTAAGTGGAAATATCTTACTTATATTCAATTAAATACATATTTTTTTCACCCAAAAACTAAAGGAAACATTATGAAATTTAATAAAACTCTACTTGCTCTTGCATGTATTAGTGCAACAACAGCTATGGCTTATGAAACGGATAAAACGTATAAATTTACCGTTTTACACTTAAATGATACACACGGTCATTTCTGGAAAAATGATAAAGGAGAATACGGCTTTGCTGCAAATAAAACAGCGATTGACAAAGTCCGTAAAGAAGTGGCTGAAAAAGGTGGTGAAGTCATTTTCCTTCATGCTGGTGACTTTAATACAGGTGTACCTGAATCTGATATGCAAAATGCGAAACCAGATATTGAAGGCCTAAATATGCTAGGTGTTGAAGCTGCAGTATTAGGTAACCACGAGTTTGACTATCCTCTACAAATTCTAGATATGCAAGAAAAATGGGCAAAATTCCCATTTATCTCTGCTAACGTGATTAACAAAAAAACTAATAAAACCTTAGTAAAACCTTATGTTACCTTCGATAAAGGTGGTTTGAAATTTGCGGTGATCGGTTTAACGACCGAAGATACTGCAAAATTGGGCAACCCTGATGTGACTGAAAATGTCATTTTCAAAGACCCAATCCAAACAGCAAAAGAAACCTTAGCTAAAGTTCAAAAAACAGAAAAACCAGATGTGAGTATTGCTCTTACGCATATGGGTTACTACTTTGATGAACAACACGGTATGAACGCACCAGGTGATGTTTCTCTTGCTCGTGGTGTTGATAAAGGAGCTTTAGATTTAATTATCGGTGGACATACTCATGATACGGTTTGTATGGATGAAAAAGGCGTCTTTAAACTCAAATACACACCTGGCGAGGAGTGTAAACCTGATTTCCAAAACGGTACTTGGATTGTTCAAGCTGGCGAATGGGGTAAATTCTTAGGTCGTGCAGATTTTGAATTTAAGAACGGCGAAACTAAATTAGTTAACTACGAACTCATTCCAATCAACTTAAAACAAAAAGTGAAATTGGAAGATGGTAAAAGCGAATATAAACTCTATCAAGAAGAAATCCCTGAAGATAAAGCCGTATTTGACCACTTGAAAAAATACCAAGATGAAGGCGATAAACTCTTGAATGTAAAAGTAGGTGAAGTGAAAGGTGGTATCTTAGAAGGCGATCGTAAAGTGATTCGTTTCCACCAAACTAACTTAGGTCGCTTGATTGCTCAATCACAAATGGAGCGTGTTAAAGCAGACATTGGTATCATGAATTCAGGTGGTATCCGTGCGTCAATCAATGAAGGCAATGTAACTTATAAAGATCTATTGACGGTTCAACCATTTGGTAACATGATTGCAACAGTTGATCTCACTGGTCAAGAGTTACTTGATTACTTAAATGTGGTTGCGTTAAAAGAAGTCGATATGGGGGCTTATCCGCAATTTGCAGGTATTTCAATGGTTGTTGATCGCACAGCAAAACAAGTTTCTGATGTGAAAATTGGCGGTAAACCACTTGATCTTAATAAGAAATATAAAGTCTCTGTGCCAGACTATTGTGCAGCAGGTGGTGACGGCTATCCAATCCTGAAAAAACACCCAAGCTACGTAAATACAGGCTTTATTGATGCTGAAATGTTGAAAAAATATTTTGAAGAAAATACACCAATTGATGCATCAAAATATGATCCAAAAGATGATGTGATCTTCAAATAATTCATCTACAAGCGGTACATTTTGCCCTGACTTTTGCAAATGTACCGCTTTTTTCTATTTGCATGTACTTCACTTAATTTATCACCATGATCGACAGTCAAACACTCAAAACCCAACTCACCGAATTTACCTTAGTGCAAAAATCTTGCTTTACTGAAAAAAATATCATGGCGCTGTTAACGCAACGTAGTGATTTTTACGACTCACTATTGCTTGATTTATGGCACCAAATTGGTTTTGCTGATCGCCAAGATCTTGCCTTGATTGCCGTCGGGGGATATGGGCGAAAAGAGATGTTTCCGCTGTCTGATCTCGATATTTTAGTATTAAGTGAACAGCCATTAGACGAACAAAGCCAATCTCAACTCAATGCGATGTTTAATTTATTGTGGGATAGCAAATTACAGCTTGGCACAAGTATAAGAACCATTGCAGAATGCCTTGAAATTGGTAGAGCGGAAATTTCTGTTGCCACCAATATGCTAGAAAGCCGTTTTCTTACAGGGAATGAAAGGCTTTGGCAACAACTGATAAGTCAACTGTTTCATGCAGATTTTTGGGCAATTCAGCACTTTTTTGCAGCTAAAATAGCGGAAAAAACAGAACGTTACGCCCGTTATCACAACACGAGCTATAATCTCGAACCCGATCTCAAACATAGTCCCGGTGGGCTACGTGACCTGCATTTGCTTTCTTGGATCATGCTACGTCACTATGGTCTGCACAGCTTAGATGATCTCTTTGAAAAAGGGCTACTCTACCCTGAAGAGTTTTTAGAACTTCAGCAAGCACAACGCACGCTGTTTCGTATGCGCTTTGCCTTACATCTACAACTTAAACGCTACGACAACCGTCTGCGCTTTGATCGCCAATTACAATTAAGTGAACAGCTTGGCTATCAAGGTGAAGGCAATCAACCTGTAGAAGCGATGATGAAAGATTTCTTTCAAGCAACGCAATCTATTTCTGTGCTTACTCAACTTTTGCTCGATCACTTTGAGCAAACGGTTTTATCGCCTTTGCAAAAAAATGGACAAAAACAACCGCTTGATCCGTACTTTTACTTACAAAATAACACCTTAATTTGTAGTAACCCATTGATTTTTAAGCAACAACCTGAACGCATTTTAGATCTCTTTTTCCATTTAACTGAACACGCACAGAGCGTGGCAGAAACCACCACATTACGACAGCTACGCTTAGCTTTACAAAGTTTATCTCGCCCATTATGCGAAATACCGCAAGCTCGCTCTCGTTTTATCCAACTGTTTTCTCAACCTGACGTGGTAAAAAGAGCCATCGTGCCTATGCATCAATTAGGCGTACTCACCGCTTATATTCCACAATGGAAAGGTATTCAAGGCTTGATGCAGTTTGATCTCTTTCATATTTATACGGTTGATGAACACACCATTCGAGTGATGCTGAAACTCGAAAGTTTTTTACAAATTGAAAATGCAGGGCAACATCCACTTTGTTGCCACATTTTTCCGACCTTGCCAAAACGCCCACTGCTCTATTTGGCTGCGCTTTTTCATGATATCGCCAAAGGTAGAGAAGGCGAGCATGCCACGGTTGGTGCGGTTGATATGCGACTTTTTGCTGAACAACATGGTTTTAATCAAGAAGAAACGGATTATATGGCATGGCTTGTTGCAGAACATTTAACTATGTCTATCACGGCACAACGCCGAGATATTCACGATCCTGATGTGGTTAAAACCTTTGCAAAAATCGTGAATAATCCCACCGCTTTAAGCGCACTAACCTGCTTAACCGTTGCCGATATTTGCGCTACAAATGAAAGTTTATGGAATGATTGGAAACGCTCGCTCTTTATGAAGCTATACCAATTCACTGAACAGCAATTACAGCTAGGCGATGAACAGGCTCTCGATCATCAAAAATTGAGCCAAGATCATCGACAAGCAGCGTTTTCACAGCTTACTCAAGTGATTGCAGAAGAGCAACACGCTTTACTGGCACAATTTTGGCAAGGCTGCCCCGAAAGTTATTTTGTCCGAAATAGCCCAACTCAACTATATTGGCATGCCTTGCATTACCTTAAATATCCACAATTACCGATGGTGCTTATCAGCAATCAGTACGCTCGGGGAGCCACCGAAATTTTTATTCACTGCGCCGATCAAATGCAACTGTTTGCTCGTATCGCTCAAACCCTAAGCCAGAAGAAAGTCAGTATTCATGATGCACAAATTATCACCAGTGAAAATGGTTTTGTACTTGATAGCTTTATTATTACGGAAATGAACGGACAGCCTTTAGATAATGAACGTAGCGAACAGATCCGCACAGCGTTACTGAATACACTGACGGTTGGCATGAATAAAGCCTTTAGCCCGAATAAAAAACCCGTTAAACATCAATCATTTAAACGTAAAACCAAAATCCGCTTTTTAGCAAATTCTCAGCCAAATCAAACCGCTTTCGAGCTGTTTACCCTTGACCGAGAAGGCTTATTGGCACAAATTGGCTATATTTTTAGCGAACTTCATCTTAACTTACTCAATGCGAAAATCACCACTATCGGCGAACGTGTTGAAGATTTCTTTGTGGTAAGTAATCAACAAGATACCGCATTAAGTGATGAAGAACAGAGAATGTTAAAACAAAGATTGATGACGTTGTTGGAATAGGGGTAAGAATAAATAGCCTGATTATTGACGTCATCCCCGATGACGCTCATTTATAACGAACATCTTTTTTGATACCTAGGGTTTTACCCTAGGTTAAGCATAGAGCTATCCCTTTGGGATAGTTTGGCATTCCAAAGGAATGCTTCTATGCTTAACCGTGGGTATTCCCACGGCACTGGGTTTTAAAATACCCGAGAATGTCGGCATTTAGACGAATGGTTGTGGATTTCTTTGGCTTATTACAAGAGAAATGCATCAAATAATGGGAATATTAGAATTTATGCTATACTTCTTCCATTGATTACATCAGATTACGCAATAAACTCACAATATGAAAAAACTAACCAAACTGTTATCCCTGACTGTGTTACTCGCTTTAACCGGCTGTAATTCGGTATTAAATGCGCCGACGGAAGTCACCAAGCCCACCGTTGAAATTCCACATAATGACCCACAATGGCAGCAACATCTTGCACAATTAGCGAAAATCAACGCTTATTCCGCAAAGGGACAATTTGGCTATATTTCGCCTGAAGAACGTTTTTCCTCTCATTTTGACTGGCAATACAAAACACCAACCAATTTTGGTTTAACAATGTCATCAAACCTTTCCAGTAAATCGTTAAAACTACAGCGCAACAGCTATGGAATGACTATTTCTGATAGCGAAGGTCGCTCCCGTACAGAAGCCGATGTGGCGGCATTAATGGAAGAAATCATCGGAGTGTCTTTCCCTATCGATCAATTCGCTTATTGGGTAAAAGGTCAACCTGAAAAAAATGCAAACTATATCGTTAATGAAAAACGCCAACTATCGCAATTTGATTATGCGGTTAATGGAACCGTGTGGAAAGCCAGCTTTGTTGAGTATCACGAAGATCGTACACCAAATTTACCCAAACTGATTGTATTGGAAAATGGCGCACAAACCTTAAAAATTCGTATTGATAATTGGGCTTACTAATGACGAAACTCACTTTTCCAAGCCCTGCAAAACTTAACCTGTTTTTATATATCACAGGCAAGCGGTCAGATGGCTATCACGAATTGCAAACGCTCTTTCAATTTCTTGATTTTGGTGATGAGATTGATATTGAGATCAGCGACGATCCTGATATTAAACTCACAAATGAAATCATCGGCGTTCCTGTTGAACAGAACTTGATTTACCGAGCTGCAAAATTATTGCAAGAAAAGACCGCTTGTCAGCAAGGGGCAAAAATTGGCGTGCTAAAACGTTTGCCAATGGGTGGAGGCGTTGGGGGAGGTTCATCAAATGCTGCAACAGTATTAGTCGCCTTAAATGTCCTTTGGAAAACAGGGCTTTCTCTTGAACAACTTGCTGAAATCGGGCTCACTCTCGGTGCTGATGTGCCTATCTTTGTGCATGGTATTGCCGCTTTCGCTGAAGGCGTTGGCGAAAAACTGACACCTTGCCAGCCAAAAGAAAAATGGTATGTGGTATTAAAACCAGATGAATCTATTGCCACAGCAGCGATTTTTAATCACCCAGATTTAACCCGCGATACACCAAAACGCCCTTTATCAGAACTTCTCAACACAGCTTATGCAAACGATTGCGAAAAAATTGTTAGAGATCTGTATTCAAAGGTTGATGATCTGCTTAATTGGTTGGTACAATATGCGCCGTCTCGGTTAACCGGCACTGGTGCCTGTGTATTTGCCGAATTTGATGATGAAGAAGAAGCTCGTCGAGTTTTTGCCCTTAAGCCTACAAATATTCACGGCTTTGTCGCTCAAGGCAAAAACCTGTCGCCTTTACATCAAACCCTTAATTTATCTCCCTAATCTACACTAGAGGTTTATCCAAAATGCCAGATATTAAACTTTTCGCTGGAAATGCTACCCCTGAATTAGCAAAACGAATTGCTGAACGTCTCTATACTTCTCTCGGTGATGCAACAGTAGGTCGTTTCAGCGATGGTGAGATTCAAGTACAGATCAATGAAAATGTACGTGGTGGTGACATTTTTATTGTGCAATCAACCTGTGCACCAACGAATGACAATCTAATGGAATTAATCGTCATGGTTGATGCTCTTCGCCGTGCATCAGCAGGTCGAATTACCGCTGTTATTCCATATTTTGGCTATGCTCGCCAAGATCGTCGCGTACGTTCTGCTCGAGTGCCAATTACAGCAAAAGTGGTTGCAGACTTCCTTTCAAGTGTGGGTGTTGATCGTGTTTTAACTTGTGACCTTCACGCTGAACAAATTCAAGGTTTCTTTGATGTCCCAGTAGATAACGTTTTTGGTTCTCCTGTTTTAATCGAAGATATTTTGAAAAAAACTGATTTAGTTAACCCAATCGTTGTTTCACCTGATATCGGCGGTGTGGTTCGTGCACGTGCTATTGCAAAATTATTAAATGATGCCGACATGGCAATCATTGACAAGCGTCGTCCTAAAGCCAATGTAGCACAAGTAATGCATATTATCGGTGATGTTGCAGATCGTGATTGCATTTTAGTTGATGATATGATCGATACTGGCGGTACTTTAGTCAAAGCGGCTGAAGCGTTAAAAGAACGTGGTGCTCGTCGTGTATTTGCTTATGCGACTCATGCGGTATTCTCTGGTAGTGCAGCGAAAAATTTAGCAAACGATGCATTAGACGAAGTGATTGTGACAGATACTATTCCACTTTCAGACGAAATTCGTGCATTGAACAAAGTTCGTGTATTAACCCTATCTGGTATGTTAGCCGAAGCAATTCGTCGTATTAGTAACGAAGAATCTATTTCTGCTATGTTTAGTCACTAATTTAAAGCCCAACCGAAAGGTTGGGTTTTTTCTTTTAACTACAAATACAAAATGTACTCACTCATCAAAAAATTTCTTTTTAATCTTGATGCGGAAAATGCGCATCAGTTTGCGATCCAATCATTAAAATTACTCGGTAAATCGCCTTTTTCCCTTAGTTGCTCTCTACCTGATAATCCTGTTGAAGTAATGGGATTACATTTTAAAAATCCGATTGGTTTAGCCGCAGGTGCAGATAAAAACGGCGAAGCGATTGATGGCTTTGCTAAACTTGGCTTTGGGTTTATTGAAGTTGGCACCGTTACCCCTGTTGCTCAAGACGGTAATTCTCGTCCTCGTCAATTTCGTCTTATTGAAGCAGAAGGCATTATTAACCGTAACGGCTTTAATAACCACGGTGTTGATGTACTGATTGAAAATGTTAAAAAAGCCAAATATAACGGCATACTTGGCATTAATATCGGTAAAAATGCGACCACACCTATTGAAAATAGCTTAGATGACTATCAAATTTGTCTGCGCAAAGTCTATCCACACGCCAGCTACGTGACAGTAAACATTTCATCACCCAACACAAAAAATCTGCGCTCATTGCAGTATGGTGATGCTTTAGATGAGTTACTTAAATCCCTTAAAGCAGAACAAGCTCTCCTTTCGCAAAAATTTGCCGTTTACCGACCGCTTATATTAAAAATTGCCCCTGATCTTTCTTCTGAAGAGATCGCTTCTGTGGCAGACAGCTTGATTCGTCATCAAATTGACGGTGTGATTGCAGGAAATACGACACTTTCTCGAGAAAGCGTTGCTGGACTCCCTTTTGCTGATCAGCAAGGTGGGTTAAGTGGCAAACCACTTGATACCTTAAGTACGCAAATCATTCGACAACTGTCGCAAGAGTTAAAAGGCAGAATTCCGATTATTGGTAGTGGCGGTATCCACTCGGTACAATCAGGGCAAGCGAAGATCGACGCAGGAGCAAGTTTATTACAGCTCTACTCTGCTATGGTTTATCAAGGACCAGCATTGATTCACCAACTGGTAAAAGAAATTAGAACGTAAAAAAGTCTCACTAATGTGAGACTTTTTCTGAATTATAAATCGTCGATGACAACATAAATTTTATTTACAGGACCATGTACACCAACGACTTTGATTAACTCAATATCTGCTGTGGCACTTGGACCTGAAATAATATTTACACAAGAAGGCATTCTTTCTCCACGTTGCGCTTTTTCATGAAGAATCTGCGCAAGTTGTGCTACTCGAGGTAATACTGTGCTTGCTTTTAACACAACAATGGATTTTTCAGGTAACAAGCTGACTGAACGTCCAAATTCTTTATCAGAAAATAGTACGATACCGCCTGACTCCGTTAATCCATATTCGCCATATACTACGCCGATATTCGCTTTTTCTGCTTTGTCGATATTAAGACTGCTTTCAGCATTGTGATCCCAAACGTAACTATCGTATTTTTCTTGTAGCGCAGGCGTAATGCCTAAATCGGCTAAACGGCTATCATTGTTGATAATAATACTTCCACCGCCGTATTTATCACAAAGAGCGCTCACTTCCGTCACTAAATTTTCCAATTTTACAACTGCAACATCAGTCATCATCACTTTAGCAAAATTAACGAACTCTTCTAATCGTTGAGCTTGAGTACGATCAGTTAAACGTGTTGTCGCATGGTTATTTTCCAATGTTGGCATCGGTTCAGGCACTAACTGACGTGGTCTGCCCATTCTTTCCGCTAACTTGTTTAAGAAATTCTCACGATTTTGTAAATCCATTCGCTTATCCTCTATTATTGAACCAATCACGGAAACTCTCACCTTCAGCAGAAGGTAAATCACGGGCTTTTGTCCATTCAGCTAATGCACCCACTTGAATTGGGGCTTTGCCGTTTTTAATGAACTTACCAGCAACTTTCGCTCCAATATTCACGCCCACTTTCCATAGAGTTGGATGTGAGTTAGCGAAATTAAAACCGAAGATTGATAAACGCTCTGCCGTTGGAGTCATACCACTTTGTGCGATATGTTCACGGTGTTTTAAGATCAACTGTGCCAATGGAATTCTCACTGGACATACTGAGTTACACGCAGTACAGAGTGAACAAGCATAAGGCAACTCTTTAAACTCATCGTAACCGCCTAACAGTGGTGAAATCACCGAGCCGATTGGACCTGGATAGATCGAGCCGTAGCCGTGTCCGCCAATTTGACGATAAGCCGGGCAAGTGTTTAAGCACGCACCGCAACGGATACAGCGTAATACTTCTTTAAATTCGCTTTCAAGGATTTGTGAACGACCGTTATCGACGATCACTAAATGGAACTCTTCAGGGCCATCCGTTTCACCTTCAAGGCGTGGACCTGTTAGCCAAGTGTTGTAAGCGGTCAGTTTTGCCCCTACTGCACTACGAGCTAACATAGTGATAAGTACGTCAACTTCCTTAAATGTAGGCGCTAGACGTTCCATACCCATTACAGCGATATGGGTTTTTGGCACAGTGGTCGCTAAACGTAGGTTACCTTCATTGGTTACTAAACAGACTGAACCCGTTTCTGCAACCGCAAAGTTACAACCACTAATACCGATATCTGCTTCTAAGAAATCCTTACGGATCACTTGACGTACAAATGCGGTCATTTCTTCTGGTGTTTCAGAACCGTTATAGCCTAACTGTTCGTGCAATTCTTGACGGATTTTGTGGCGATCTTTGTGGATCGCTGGCACAACGATGTGTGATGGTTTATCGCCCACGATTTGTAACAGATATTCACCTAAGTCGGTTTCCACCACTTTGATTCCCTCGTTTTCAAGGACGTGGTTTAAACCAATCTCTTCCGTTACCATCGATTTAGACTTCACGATTTTTTTCGCATTTTTTTCTAAGGCAATTTGGCGAATGTAAGCGGTCGCTTCTTCGGCAGTTTCTGCAAAATAGACTTTTCCGCCGTTTTGTTGCACTTTTTCGCTCAATTGATAGAGATAAGCGTCTAAATTCGCTAATACGTGATTACGGATCTGTTTCGCATCATCACGCCACTCTTCCCAGTTGCCAAGTTCATCTACCATTCTTTGACGGTTTGCCCCGATGGTTTCTTGAGCTTTCACCACCGCCTTACGCATCATGGCGTTATGGATTTGATCGTCAACACGTTTTTTAAAGGCAAGATTGCTGGTTTTTAATGACATCTTATTTGCCCTCCTGCATCAAAACTTCTGCAATGTGCATGACTTTAATATTTTTTCCCTCACGGCTTAAACGTCCGCCAATATTCATTAAGCAACTCACATCCGCACCGATTAAATACTCAGGTTCAACTTCGGCAATATGTTCTACTTTTTCTTTAACCATTTCGCCTGAAATTTCTGCCATTTTGACCGAGAATGTCCCGCCAAAACCACAACAGGTTTGTTGGTTAGCAATAGGTAAAAGCTCTAGGCCTTTTACATTTTGTAACAACGTCACTGGCTCATTCACAATACCTAATTTACGAGAAAGGCTACAAGATGGGTGATAAACTGCTTTGCCTGTTAAAGTTGCACCAACATTGGTTACGCCAAGTACATTAACAATAAAGTCAGTTAAATCATGAAAACGATCAGCAACTTTCTTAGCACGTTCTGCCCATTCTGGCTCACCAAAACGCGCAAAATGTTCTGGGTATGTTTTAATGGCATATACGCAAGAACCCGCTGGAGCAACGATTGGATAGTCATTAACTTCGAAAGTCTCAACTAAATTTTTCATTCCTGCTAGTGCTTGCTTAGTGTACCCACTGTTAATCGCAGGTTGTCCACAACAGCCTTGTTTTTCAAGAAATGTAATTTTACATCCCAATTTTTCTAATAATAGTACGCTATTTTTTGCAACCCCTGCTTTGACAATATCGGCAATGCAGGTGACATAAAAATTCACGTTCATAAAAACTCCAACAAAAAATCAATTAAAAAAGAAAGGTGGGCTCCGCCCACCTAAGATTACACATTATAGAATAACGGTACAATAAAGAGTGCGGAAAGTGCCGCAATTACACCGTAAACAAACATTGGTACAACAGTGTGTTTGATAATTTCACCTTCTTTGTTGTTAATGTTCAATACAGAACATACTGCAACGATGTTGTTGATACATACCATGTTACCCATCGCACCACCAACAGATTGTACCGCAAGGATTAAGCTAACAGATAGACCCGTTTCCATTGCTGTTGAAAGCTGAACACTACCGAAAGTTAAGTTTGATACAGTATTAGAACCAGAGAAGAACGCACCTACTGCACCTAAGTAAGATGCGAAGATTGTCCAATATTCTCCTGTTGCTTGAGCAAAGCTTTTACCGATGATTTTCACCATAGAATCATCGCCACCAACAAGCATTAAGTTCACCATAATTAATGCACCTACAAGGGCAAAGAATGGATTCTTAGTTTGTTTTAAGCTACTTGCAAAAATATCTTTAGTATTTTTTGCCGATACCGCAAATACAGGAATTGCAATTAATACGGTAATCACAAATGGGATTAGCGCTGGTACATAGAGTAACTTATAGTTTGAACTGATCGTCGTACCAAAAATTTCTTTTAAGCTAAAGATCAAACCATGGCTAATATCAAATGTACCTAATGAACCTAACTGCATGCTAAACCAAGATGTTGCATCATTCATCATTGCTTTTAACGGTAATTGCTTGATACGAGTAATGATTAAGATCGCAATTAATAACCCTGTTGGGAATAGCGCTTTTACTACTTGAGCAGTAGTCACAGCATTGCTATCAACGGTATTATCTACTTTAGCTAAACCGATACCTTTATTTGCCACCCAAACAGAAATCACCATACCGATAGCACCGCCCACAAGTGATGGGAACTCATAGTTTACTTGTGCAAGTAAGAAGTAAGGAACCACGCAAGCAAAAACACTGATGTAGATAAACACGATATTTTTGCGGATCTCTTGCCAACTTACGATTAAACGTAAAGCCATCACAGGAATAATGAACGCAGCAATAGAGTGAATAAAGGCTGTAATAGAACCAATCTCAAGAATTTGTTCTTCAGGTAACTGTAATGGACCTAAACCGAACCACGTTGGTGTACCAACTGCACCGAATGAAACTGGTACAGAGTTCATCACTAACGCTAACATCGCTACCTTAAGTGGATGGAAACCAATACCCACAAGGATTGGTGCAGCAATCGCCGCAGGCGTACCGAAACCACTTGCACCTTCAATCATAAAGGCAAATGCCCAGCCAATGATCATCAACTGTGCCACAGGGTTTGGGTTAATGTTACCTAACCATTTACGCAGAATATCCGTTGCACCTGAAACTTCTGAAAAACGGTTGAAAAGAACTGCGCCAAAAATAACAGTAATTGGCGTTTGAACTGCAATCAATGCAGAAACAATATTGGCACTAACAGTTTGAATATCAGTTCCGAAATAAATCAATTGGATAATAAGCACAACCACCGCAATCCACGGTAAGGCGACATAAGATGGTAATGCGTTACGTTTTACCATTAAATAAATAAGTAAAACGATAGGAAAAATACTGAGAAATAGAGCCACAGAATACCTCTAAATAATAAAAAACACCCCTAGGGGAACAATGGGAGTTGGCATTCTAGAGAAAATATTAAAATAAAAAAGCAGAATATAACCATTTTGTGAAATTAATCACATTTATTCTACTCATTTGATTAACAATAATACGTTTTGCACTTAAATTTTAACATTTGTTGATTAAATGTTACGAATAAAGCAGCAAAATCTACAAATATAATCATTTTGCTCATCAATTTTCGACCATTTCTCTTCAACCAACTTCCATTGGCTTTCATCAAAGTCAAAAAAAGTATCACCTTCAATATTAGCTTGAATCTCAGTGAGATAAAGCTTATCTGCCAATGGCATCGCTTGTTTAAATAGCTCGCCCCCACCAATAATCATGATTTCATCACTATTTGCAAAACTTTTAGCTAATTCAACCGCTTGTTCAAGGCTTTCTGCCGAATAAGCTCCACCCACCGCAAAGCCTGAACGAGAAAGAATAATGTTCGGGCGTTTCGGCAACAATCTGCCGATAGATTCATAGGTTTTCCGCCCCATAATCACGGGTTTACCCACCGTATTGGCCCGAAACCACGCCAAATCCACCGGCAAATGCCACGGCATTGCATTCCCTTTACCGATCACCTTATTTAAGGTACGTGCAACTATTACACTTATTTTCATTTTGTTCCTGATTCGTTTTGAAATAAGGCAGATTTTAGCAGATAATAGCGGTCAATTTCTTTTCTTTTTTTACAACATTATGGCAAAAACAATCGTAGTCAAACTAGGCACTAGCACCTTAACCCACGGCACTAAAAGTTTAAGCCGTCCACATATGCTAGAAATCGTTAAACAAGTAGCCCAACTGCACCAACAGGGGCATCGTATCATCATTGTTACCTCTGGGGCAGTTGCCGCTGGGCGTGATTATTTGGGGCATCGTGAGCTACCGAAAACCTTAGCCAGCAAACAGCTTTTGGCGGCAGTGGGGCAAAGTCAGCTTATTCAAGTGTGGGAAAGTCTCTTTTCCATTTACAACATCAAAATCGGACAGATGTTGCTTACCCGTGCCGATATTGAGAACAAAGATCACTTTTTAAATGCAAGAGATACGCTCACGGCTTTGCTTGATCAACAAATTATCCCGATCATCAATGAAAATGATGCGGTGGCAACAGCAGAGTTTCGCATCGGCGATAACGATAATTTATCGGCGTTGGTAGCGATTTTGGCTCAAGCGGAATTGTTGATTTTATTGACCGATCAGGAAGGGCTATTTGACAGCGATCCACGCAAAAATCCAAATGCCAAACGTATTCCTGTAGTAGAAAAAATTACCCCTGAAATTCGTCAAATGGCAGGGGGCAGTGGCACAACGCTCGGCACGGGCGGAATGAGTACCAAAATTACTGCCGCTGATATTGCGACCCGTTCAGGTGTGGAAACGGCGATTGCGTCAGGGGAACGCCCAAATGTGATTTTTGATGTGGCACAAGGCTTAGAAATCGGTACACGTTTCTTGGCTCAATTAGACAAAATCGAAGGGCGTAAACAGTGGCTCTTTGGGGCGCCTCCTGCTGGTACGATCTTTATCGATCAAGGGGCTGAAAATGCTCTTGTGGTACAACACAAATCGCTGTTACCTGCAGGTATTGTGAAAATCGAAGGGCAATTCGCACGTGGGGAAGTCGCCAAAATTTGTAACCTTGACGGCAAGGTATTAGCTCTTGGCATTAGCCGTTACAACAGCGATGCTCTTGCGTTAATTAAAGGCAAAAAATCAACCGATATTGAAGCCATTCTCGGCTATGAATTTGGTTCGGTGGTGTTTCATCGAGATGAAATGGTGGTGCATTATTAATATGATAGACGGACACACTGCGTGTGTCCGAAATCTGTAAGAAACGGCTATACAACAAGGAAAATATATGGAACTCGGACTAGATCTTCTCGCTATTCTCTTTGTCGCTGCTTTTGTTGCGGGGTTTATTGACGCTATTGCAGGTGGCGGCGGATTGATTACGATCCCTGCCCTACTTTCTGTCGGCATTCCCCCTGCTGTTGCTCTTGGCACGAATAAATTACAAGCCTGTGGCGGTTCTTTTTCCGCTTCACTCTATTTTGTGCGGAAAAAGGCGGTGGATCTGAAACAAATCTGGCTGTTGATTGTGCTGACCTTTATCGGTGCGGCAATCGGTACGATTTTGGTGCAGTTAATTGATGTCAATGCCCTAAAAGTTGTACTGCCTTTTTTGATTTTAATTATTGGCTGTTACTTCTTATTTAGCCCAAGTTTAGGCGATGAACAACGCCGCCAACGAATGAGCTATCCAATGTTTGCCTGTACCGCTGCAATGGGGATTGGCTTTTATGACGGCTTATTCGGTCCAGCCACAGGGTCGTTTTTCACCCTTGCTTTTGTGCTGTTACTTGGTTTTAACTTAACGCAAAGCGTGGCTCACGCCAAAGTGTTGAACTTTACTTCGAATATCGCCTCGCTGATTTTCTTTATCTTGGGCGGTGCGATTTTGTGGAAAGTCGGCTTTTTGATGATGATTGGGCAATTTATCGGTGCATCCCTTGGGGCTAGAATGGTGGTGACAAAGGGCAAACAGATTATTCGCCCGTTGATCGTGATTATGTCATTTGTGATGGTTGCTAAAATGTTGTGGGATCAGGGGTATTTTGCTTTTTAGCCCTCTCTCTGCTTACAAATTCTAAACGAATTTGTAAGCTGTCTCTCTCCCGTAAACGGGAGAGAGTAAATATGGAACTTATAATGAATAAAGAAAAACGTATTGAAATTTTAACTCGCTTACGCAACGAAAATCCGCATCCGACCACGGAACTCAATTATTCCAATCCATTTGAGTTGTTGATTGCGGTAATTTTATCTGCTCAAGCAACGGACGTTGGTGTTAATAAAGCCACGGCGAAGCTCTACCCTGTAGCAAATACGCCACAGGCGATTTTAGACTTGGGTGTTGATGGCTTAAAAGAGTACATCAAAACCATCGGCTTATTTAACAGCAAAGCCGAAAACATTATTAAAACTTGCCGAGATCTTATCGAAAAGCATAACGGTGAAGTGCCACAAACTCGTGAAGAACTTGAAGCTCTTGCTGGCGTAGGTAGAAAGACCGCCAATGTGGTACTAAATACTGCTTTTGGACAGCCGACCATTGCGGTGGATACCCATATTTTCCGTGTCTCTAACCGCACCAATTTTGCCCCAGGGAAAGATGTGGTTAAAGTGGAAGAAAAGCTACTGAAAGTCGTGCCTGACGAGTTTAAGGTCGATGTTCACCACTGGTTAATTTTACACGGACGCTACACTTGCATTGCCCGTAAACCTCGCTGTGGTTCGTGTATTATTGAAGATTTATGTGAATATAAAGAAAAAACAGAGATTTAACCAAACACAAGCGGTCAGATTGGACTCGAAATTTGCAAATTCTAAGTACAAAGTGACCGCTTGTAAGTTGTAGCATACAAAAGCGAACATGAGTTCGCTTTTTCATTATTTCTTACGTTCCACCCACTTCCCATCAAGATAATCGACAATCCATTTGGTTGCTTTACCATTTTTCTCGGAAGTCACATATTGACGTTTTTCTTTACGGCTAAAGCGGATAATAGCTTCATTGCCTTCTGGATCTTGCTGTGGTGCGTCGGCTAGGTATTGCAATTTTTCAGGCAGACGTTCACTGTATTGAGCAAGCTCTGCCACTTTTGGCGCACGGGTTTCACGGGATTTCGGGAAGTTATGTGCCGACATAAACACACCGCTTGCACCGTCTCGCAACACAAAATAAGCGTCAGATTTTTCGCATTTCAATTCAGGGAACGCCACAGGCTCTTCTCTTGGTGGGGCAACTTCGCCGTTTTTGAGAATTTTGCGTGTGTTATCGCAGTTGGTACAGCCCATATATTTGCCGAAACGACCGAGTTTTAAGTGCATATCAGCCCCGCATTTGTCACACTCGACCACAGGTCCGTCATAACCTTTGATTTTGAATGATCCCTCTTCGATCAGATAACCATCACAATTTGGGTTGTTACCGCAAATATGAATTTTACGTTGCGGATCAATCACGTAACTATCCATTGCGGTATCGCATTTCGGACAACGTTTACGTTTCATCAAGGCGTTGGTTTCCGAATCTTCGTCCAACACATTGAGCAGTTCTGCTTCAGGAATTAAATTCACCGTCGTTTTGCAACGCTCTTTTGGCGGTAACGCATAGCCTGTGCAACCTAAGAACACCCCTGTACTTGCGGTGCGAATCGCCATTTTACGACTACAGGTCGGACAGTGAATATCCGTTTCCACAAGGTTATTTGGACGCATTCCGCCCTCTAACTCATCAAGTTCCGCAGTGGTTAATTTTTCAGAAAAATCCGCAAAGAAGCGGTTTAATTCGTCCTTCCAATTGCTATTGCCCGATGCGATTTGGTCGAGCGTATCTTCCATATTGGCGGTGAAATCGTAATTCATCAAATCGCTAAAAGCTTCATTTAAGCGGTCGGTGACGATCTCGCCCATTTTTTCTGCATAAAAACGGCGGTTTTCCACTCGTACATAGCCACGCTCTTGAATGGTCGAGATAATCGCCGCATAGGTTGAAGGGCGACCGATCCCCCGTTTTTCAAGCTCTTTTACCAACGCCGCTTCGCTATAACGTGCAGGCGGTTTGGTGAAGTGTTGGCTTGGCACGATCTCATTGAGTGTCAAGGTTTCTTTCAGGCTAACTTCTGGCAACTCTTGATCTTCAGCAGTTTTGCCTTGAACTGGCAACACTTTCGTCCAACCGTCAAAACGCAACACTCGCCCTTTGGTTTTCAATTCATAATCGCCAGCGGTCACAGTCAAACTGGTTGAGTCGTACTCCGCTGGGGTCATTTGGCAAGCTAAAAATTGTCGCCAAATCAAGTCGTACAAGCGTTCAGCGTCTTTTTCCATTCCGCTTAAATCTTGCATTTTGACCATAACATCAGATGGACGAATGGCTTCGTGAGCCTCTTGGGCTTTCTCTTTGCTTGCATAGAAATTCGGTTTGCTTGGCAAATAACGTTCGCCGAACTGCTTTTCAATATAGCCACGAGCCATTGACAACGCATCTTGGCTTAAGTTGGTCGAATCGGTACGCATATAGGTGATGTAACCTGCTTCGTACAGACGCTGTGCCAACATCATTGTTTTCTTCACACTAAAGCCTAAACGGGTGCTTGCCGTTTGTTGCAAGGTTGAAGTAATAAACGGGGCTTTGGCTTTGGACGATGTTGGTTTTTTGTCGATTTCGGTAACAATAAATGCAGAATTTTGCAAGGATCTGACCGCTTGTTCCGCCTCTTTTTGATTTTTCGCCGAGAATTTTTTGCCCTTAAATTGCACTAAATCTAAAGCCAACTCACCTTTTTTCGCCGATGTTTTCGCTAAAATTTCCCAAAATTCTTCCGGCTGAAACGCTTTGATTTCACGCTCACGCTCCACCAACAATTTCACCGCCACCGATTGCACACGCCCAGCGGACAAGCCTCGAGCGACTTTTTTCCACAGTAACGGCGACACCATAAAGCCCACCACACGATCTAAGAAACGGCGTGTTTGTTGAGCGTTTACTCTATCCATATTGAGTTGTTCAGGCTTTTCAAAGGCTTGTTTAATCGCATTTTTGGTAATTTCATTAAACACCACACGGCTAAAACGAGCTTCATCACCGCCGATCATCTCACGCAAATGCCACGCAATCGCCTCTCCCTCTCTATCCAAGTCGGTTGCGAGATAGATATGATCGGCTTTTTTGGCAAGGGATTTCAGTTCAGAAACGACTTTTTCCTTACCCGGTAAAATTTGGTAGTTCGCCTGCCAATCGTGGTAAGGATCGACCCCCATACGCTTGACTAAAGCGGTACGTTCTTTTTCCGATTTTACCAACGCTTTTTGCTCAGCGGACATTCCTTTGGTCGAAATCGGTTTTGCCTTTTCCGCTTTTTCCTCTTTTTCTACGCCACTGGTTGGCAAGTCGCGGATATGTCCGACACTGGATTTCACCACAAAGTCACTGCCTAAATATTTATTAATTGTTTTAGCTTTAGCTGGCGACTCGACAATTACTAATGATTTTCCCATTGAAAACACCTAAAAATATATGGTTGTAGGGTGGGTCTTGACCCACCATTAAAAATTGCATTCGTTAGCGGTGGGTCAAGACCCACCCTACTTTTTCTTTTAAAAGAAAAATGAAGAAAGAAAATAAAAAACTATTTCCTTAAAGTAAACATTTATTTGAACTCACTCAAAATTCTTGTAACAATAGCAAGCATTTTCTGAAAAGACAATATAAAGAAGGTTTCAATGGATAAACTCAACGCAATAAATCTCTTTTGTAAAGTAATCGAAACCCAAAGTTTTACCCAAGCGGCACAGCAAGAACAGATCTCGTTAGCAATGGCAAGTAAATTGGTCGCACAGTTGGAAGAACACCTTAACGTCCGCTTGCTACAACGCACCACACGCCGAATTAGCCCGACGGAAGCAGGCTTACTTTTTTATCAACGTTGTTTACCGATTTTAAATGAGCTAAAAGAAGCGGAAGATTGTGTGACCAATGTAACATCCAGCTTACATGGCAAACTTACTATGTCTTTACCCATGGATTTTGGCTCTCGCTTTATTGCCCCACATTTAAGTCAATTTACCGAAACCTATCCCCATTTACAGCTAAATTTAGAATTTAATGATCGCCGTGTAGATGTGGTGTCAGAAGGTTATGATTTAGTGTTGCGTATCGGCAAGCTGGAAGATAGTTCCATTGTGGCAAAACGAATTGCACAAGCACATCACTTAGTCGTCGCTTCTCCCGATTATTTAGCGAAATTTGGCACGCCACAAACGGCATTAGAGCTACAAGAACATCAATGTCTGTTGTATGAAACACAGCACTTTTGGCAGTTTAATGAAAACGGTCATCAAATTAAATTTAAACCGCAAGGACAAGTTTACAGCAACAATGGCTACGCCTTAGTACAAATGGCAAAAGCAGGACAAGGAATAATTAATATTCCGAAGTTTTTGATTAAAGATGAATTGGCGACTCAAGAGCTGATTCCTATTCTACATCATGTTGAACAAGAGCCACTTGATATTAGCCTGCTCTACCCAAATCGTCGCTATCTTTCCCCGAAAGTCAAAGTGGCGATTGAATTTTTTACACAATTAATGAAAGAGCAAAAAGATTTTTTATAGTGACGCTGAGACAAACAAGCGGTGATTTTTTAGCATTTATACAACCCAAATATCATTTACAAATTTCCCTAACATTAGCTCCCCCTGCTTGCGGGGGGAGCTGCCGAAGGCTGATGGGAGGGAGATAAGCCATATAAATGCAATATCATGTGCAACCTTATTGCAATCCCCCCTTCCGCCTTCGGCACCTTCCCCCGTAAACGGGGGAAGGGAATGTTACAAACAGTTGTAATTTTTAAACGAACGTTATCCAAGTTAATTTGCTACATAGAACAGCAAACCTTATTCCACCTTCTCATTGACCACCACGGGAATAAATTCTTCTTTGCGTAGGAAGTTCTGTTCTCTAAAGTTGATCGGAAAATGGCAAGCAAATTCATGTTGTCGGAATTTACGTAGCGGGGGTTTTACGACACATTTTTTCTGCGCAAAAGGACAACGTGGGCCAAGCCGACAACCAATCGGCATATCCTGCAACATAGGCACAGTTCCTTTTAGCGTATTCAGCCGTCCTTTAAAAGGTAAAGGCTTAGAAAAGTCTGGCACACTGTGCAATAGAACAGAGGTATAAGGGTGATAAGGCGTTTCCATAATGGTTTCCTTACTCGCAATTTCAACAGTCTGCCCACAATAAAGTACATTAAAAGAATCAACCCATTTATGCACGCTCAGCATATCATTGCTGACTAAAATAATGGATGTACCCAGATTTTTATTCATACTTGAGAGTAAACGATAAATTTGTAGCTGTGTGGTCGCTTCCATGGTATTGGTCGGTTCATCTGCAACCAACAAGCGTGGCTGATTCGCAACCGCCATCGCAATCATCACTTTCTGTGCTTCCCCCTCAGTAATATCGCTCGGGTAGCTCTGCATGATATCCTTATGATCTTTAATCCCAACCCGGTGTAATAACTCAATCGCTCGGCGTTTTTTCCAACCTAAACGTTCCCACCACTTGCCTTTAAAGCGGATAGTTTCCATTAATTGTTTACCAATTCTTTCACTGGGATCTAAACAAGATAATGGATCTTGGAAAATCATCGAAATATCGTCGCCAACGATTTTACGCCGTTGTGAAGGAGAAAGTTTTAACAGTTCCACATCGTTAAAACGAAAGCGATCAGCAGTAATAATCCACTCTTCTTTTACTAATCCACAAATGACCTTGGCAATTAAACTTTTCCCTGAGCCTGACTCTCCAACCAACCCACAAATTTCTCCATTATCAAGAGTTAAGTTGATATCATCGACCATTTTAATGCGTCCATTTGGTGTATTGATTTCAATACTTAAATGTCGAATATCGAGTAATGCCATATCTTCCCCTAATAACGATATTTTTCAAGGACACGCACAATGCTGTTCCCTAGCATCGTGATGATTAAAATAGAAAAAATGATAGCCATACCGGGTAAAATAACCGTCCAAGGCGCAATATAAATTAACTCAAGAGAATCTCGAATCATCACCCCCCATTCAGGCATTGGGCTTGTTGCACCTAACGAAATAAAACTCAAAGCACTAATATCAAGAATCGCAATCACAAAAATATGAGACAGTTCTTTCACCGCAATCACAGTTAAATTCGGCAAAACCACTTCTCGAATTAAATCTCGTTTTCTCGCCCCTTCTAGCTTTAATGTCACCACATATTCTCTAGCAAGTTCCCGCTGCGTCATTTGATAAATTTTATGAATAAAATGGGGCAACATAGCAAGGAAAATGGCTAACATCGCATTCACCAAAGAAGGCTCCATTAAGGTCGCAATAATAATGGCGATCAACAAAATTGGCGTAAATAAAAAGGTATCAAATAAGTGGCTTAAAATAAAAATAGAACCGCCTTTCTTTGTTCCTGCAATCACGCCAATAACGCCGCCTAACAAAGCGATCGCTAAGGTGATGATCAACGCCGATCCCACCGTATAATAAAAACCATAAAGAATACGGCTGAAAATATCCCGCCCTAAATCGTCTGTACCAAAGAAGTGGATAATCTGCCCATTATCACTCCACGACGGCGGCATAAGTTCTCGACCAATAAACTGGGTATCTGCATGATAAGGCGCGACAAAATAGCCAAAGAAAACTAAACCTATGAGCAATAAAAAGAAATTAACACTAATCAGTGCAAAGGTATCTTTTCTTAATTCTATCCAAAATTGACGTAAATACGCAGACTCTCGGAATTGTTCTGGATCTCGGTTAAATAACATTGTCTTTTACATTAATAAGAAAACGCCTAATCTTGTTTATTCTCAATAATCCAAGTTTTAAAGTGTGGATTATTGATTTCAACATGATTATCTAAATTACGAGTAATCAACTCATGCTTTTCTAGTTTTCGAAGCTTACCCTGAATGGTACTTGCAGAAATATCATTCACCCCTAATTGTTCTGCCAACATCGTACGAAATGCTTTGCTATAAACAGATAAATTTCCACCTGCGATATATTTTAATAGCAAATGTTCTAACTCACTTAATGTTTGCCAAACAGCATAATTATCTGATTGCTCATCAAATTGTGCTAATCGATATTGTGCTGCAGCCGATAAACTGAGATCAGGATTAACAATCATATCTTGCGTAATGGCTCTTAGATAAAGCGGTGTAAAATTCACCTGCTTAAATAACGCAAAAAATATGTCTTTATCAATCTGCTTTTGGGTACGTTGATAATAAATATCGGCTAAAAAATCCGTAAATGCTTTAGTCAAATTCGGGAAATCTAACGGATGAGCAAAGTGGAAAAATGGCGCCTTATTATCATTAAACATTGCTCGCAATCCATTTGTACTGCTTCCTGTAAAAATCACTTTCACTTTATTTTGGTTAATATCAAGCCCTGTCCGCAAAGAACGAATAAACCCATTAGCGCCTTTTATACGTGCTAATTCTTGAACTTCATCTAATAACATTAAAATAGGTTTATCGCTTCGCTGTGCAATCTCAGAAATAATCGTACTCACGGTGATTAATGGCGTTTCCGATTTCTGAGCTAACTCAATACCCACACCAAACAAATCAATACCACTAACCTGTTTAAGTTTATCTAAAAGTTTACTAGAACCTTTCGAGATTTTATCTAAAAAGGCGACTAACTCATGCGTAAATGTTTGCATGGTGTAGTTGTGTTGTTCCATAAAACTGAAATAAAAAACATGGAACCCCATCTGCTCTGCCATTGGTTTAATATCATTCAAAAGAAACTGTGTTTTCCCCATGCGACGCGGGGCAAAAAGGGTAAAAGCATGCGTAATCCCAATGTCTAGCGATGAAAGTAAACGAGTGGCAAGCTCGGTTCTTGGAAAATAAAGTGCATCAACAGTTTTCATCTCTTTTTCCTTTATATAAAATTATATTCCCCAAATATAATTATACATAATAAATATAATTTTGTATAAAACAGTCAAAAAAAGACCGCTTGTTACTTGTTATACCAATCTTTCTTATGAGAAGGGTCTAACAAATTCGTGAGTAAGCTGGCTAATAAATCCACACTCAAGACAAAAATACCAATTGCCAAAACCCCTGCAGAAATTGCATGGTAATCCTTTATCGCGAGCGCATTGATCATCCAACGCCCCACGCCTCCCCAGCTAACCACATTCTCAATTAACATAGCAAAGGCAAAAATTAACGTCACATTACGGGCAATACTTGGAATAAGTGGTGGCAATGTGTTTCTAAGAATATGTACCCACCAAATTTTAAGTGGAGACCAACCTCGTATTCGAGCAACTTTCACATAGTTTTGTTGTAGAACATATTCTGTGCGTAATTTCGTGATTCTCATCATTTCAAGTGTTGCCGGAACAGCTAACACCAACGTTGGCAAAGCAAGATGATGCAAAGCACTCTGTAACATCTTTAATTTATAGGGCGAGTCTGATAAAAAAATATCTAGCGTTTTCACCCCTGTAATAACGGGGACATCATAAATAGGATGCAACTCCCCTACCGCTGAAATTGCCCAATGATGACTTGATGCATAAGCAAGTAACACAATAGCAAGCCAAAACACAGGCACAGCAAGGCTTAAAGAGCCTAATGTCCCCATCAGCTTCCCTATCATATTTTTTCGCTGAACTGCTGCAAAAAAGCCTAAAGGAATACCTAAAATCAAAGAAAGAATAGACGCAGATAAGCACAGTGAAATGGTGGCGGGGAACACACTCAAAATTAATTTGGTTAAAGGTTCTCCTGTCATTTCACTAAAACCCAAATTACCCGCCAAAAGTTGTTGAAGATAGATCCAATAACCTGAAATGCCCTGAGCCATAGATGCATAATGTGGATTTCTAAGCAAAATCCAATAGCTAATACAAGACAAAATCAGCAATGAAATAATGACGAGAAAAAGCTTACGAATTAAAGAAAGCAACATATTATTTCACCTTAATCTTAGATAATTCGACCTGCCCAAAAGGACTGATTTTGACATGCTCAACCGTATTATTCACCACTAACAATCGCTTCACATTTAGCAGTGGCAATAAGGGCAAACGTTCTTCAAGCAATGCTTGGATTTGCTGATAATAGGCTAAACGTCTTTGTGGATCACTTTCCTTTTCTGCCTGATTTAATAACTCATCAAACTCTAAACTGCACCAATTTGATAAATTGGTCACCTTATCCTTTAACCGACAGCTCAGAATAGACGAAAGAAAGCTATTTGGGTCAAAATTATGCGCCAACCAACCACTTAAAATTAAATCGTACTCTGCATTACCTTGTTCAAGTTGCTGAACTAAATAAGCTCGGCTCACTTGCTTTACTTCAATCTCAATCCCTGCTTTTGCTAATTCTGAACGAAGATATTCCGCCATTTTTAACGGATGTAAATTATAAACCCGCTTTTCATCAATCACCCATAGGATCAAGCGGTCAGATACTTCATTTTTTTTACGAATTTCAGGCTGATAAGGATAACCATCTAGGTTGGCTTCGGCATATAACGCCTTTGGCAATACATTCTGCGCGACGTCGGCTACACCATAAAACAAAATACGAGCAAGTCTGTCTCGATCAATACTCTGAGCAATTTTCTGACGCAACAGTGGATCCTTCATCTTCTCTTTCTGAAAATTAAACGCCAAGAAAGCTAAATTAGCGCCATCTGTTTCAACAATATATCCCTGATTTGTTTGCAAAGCAGAAAGTTGGCTCGGTTCAGGAAATGCCGCAATATCGCACTCCCGATTCATAAACTTCGCCATTCGCCCTGTACCCGATGTAGAAAAATCAACAACCATATTGGTTATTTTCGCTTTATCACCCCAATAACGACCGTTAGGTTGTAAACGCACAAAATCATTCTGTACATAATTTTCTAACTGATAAACCCCGGTGCCAATTGGTAAAATATCTAGCTGCACCAAATTCTCATCGGCATTAAGCTGTAGCGCATACTCTTTCGATAAAATCACGGCATATTGACTTGCTAAATGTGCCAAAATAGAACTATCTGGCTGAGTGAGTTGGATTGTAACAACATGGGCAGAAGGCGCAGACACCGACACAATTTTGTTACTTAAATCGATGCTCTCAAAATAAGAAAAATACGCACGATCAGCGAGCAATGGCGATTGTATTTTTTTGACCACTTCCCGATTTAATTCAGGTAAATCATCTACCTTCCCTAACACACGATTTAGGGAAAAAACAACATCTTCACTGGTTAAATAACGTGTTGGTGTAAACCATTTGGTATGGTGAAATGACACCTTTTTTCTCAAATAAAAGGTGAGCGTCAAACCGTCATCACTCACTTCAAATCGCTCAGCTAAGGCAGGTTTTAAGCGATTTTGCTCTGGGTCAAATTCAATCAATTTGTCGTAAATTTGTTCTGTTACCACATTAATATTTGAACCCGCATCTGCTTTTTGCGGATTAAATGAAAAGCCTGATGCGCTTGTACAATATACTAAGCTATCATTTAATAAAGGTTGTGGAATTTTAGGCGATGCATAAGCGGATGAATAACCCAAAAATATTGCAAAAAAACTGCTCAATCCTACCGCTTGTAGATATTTTTTCATTATTTACTGATCCCATAAGATCGTAGTTTATTTGCAATCGCTGTATGAGAAACCCCTAGGCGCTGAGCCAATTTTCTTGTACTCGGGAACTCCGCATAAAACTTACGTAATAACGAAGCTTCAAATCGATTGACTAACTCATCTAAAGATCCTTGTTCTAAATGAGTAATTTCAAACTGATTTGTTGCCACTTCAGGTAAATTCAAATCTGCAGGACGTAATTGATCGGTGACTAATGAACAAGCACGATAAATCGCATTATATAGTTCACGTAAATTGCCAGGCCAGTGATAGCCTTGTAATGCCTTAATAAATTGCTCATCGTAACTCGGCGTACGAATACCCAGTTGCTGACTAATTTGCGCGACAAAATAATCCGTCAATAATGTTAAATCGCCTTGGCGTTCTCTCAATGGTGGAAGATTCAAGGTAAGTACATTCAAACGGTGATAAAGATCTTCGCGTACCTTACCTTCTGCTACAAGGGTTGCTAATGGTTTTTGTGATGTACAAATCACTCGAACATCCACGTGAATTTCATTATCTTCACCGACTCGTCGGAACGAGCCATCATTAAGAAAACGTAACAACTTCCCTTGCATTTCCAGGGATAATTCCGAAATGGAATCTAACAATACTGTCCCGCCATTAGCATATTCAAAGAATCCAACATTTGCACGCTCACTGCCGTGGCGTCCAAACATTTCACTTTCGGCTTCTTCCGCAGGTAGTCCCGCACAGTTAACCGCGATGAATTTTTGGTCACGACGAAAACTAAATTGATGACAAGCCTTTGCCAATAAATCTTTACCTGTTCCTGTCTCTCCTTGAATAAGTAGAGGCACATTTAGTGTAGAGAACTTTTTCGCTTGTTCTATAACCGCTTTCATTTTGACGCTTTTCGTCAGAATATGATCAAAGTCACTATTTTGATTCGCCATAAATTGACGTAAATCCAACTGCATCGCTTGCTGTGACTGTAATGTAACTACATAGCCTAAAGGACGATTACGAGAAGATTCCCATAATTCAATCGGTAATAAGTCCATTCGCCAAACTTGCTCATTAAATTGGATAGGATGAGAGACGGGCTGTAATGTGGTCGGTAATAAGGAATTTCCTTGTTGTAAAACCCATTGATACCATTTAGTTCTGTTCAGATTAACAATAATTTCATTAAGCGCAATACCTTCAAGAGAAACGAGCTGTTCTTGTTTCTTCTTAGGTAATGACTGCCGATAAACTGGTAATAAAACTTTACAAGCTTGGGAGTTAGCAAAAGCAATTTTGCCATTAAGATCTAAAGATAGAACGGGGTTTGGCAATGCTTCAAGCAATGCGCGCAATTCAAGATTTTTCCGTTCTTGAGGTAGATGATGAATTTTCTGTACCGCTGTAATGCCAGGAATCTTTTTAAGTTGTTTAACAAAATCGACTGTTTGGGCATTGTCCATAGTTTCCGTACGTAAATAGACTAAGCCTTTTTCATCTTGTTTCTCTAACTCAATGCCTTCTAAATTAATACCCTGGGTTGCTAATAAACTTAAAATATCTTGAGCTACGCCAACACGCTCAATACACTCTATCGAAAATCTCATTATTCCCTGCCTTATCCGTTGTAAAATTAACGAGAAATCTGACCGCTTTTAATATGCTATGATACTCTGAAAAACATGAATTGGAAATTTTTGTTTACAAAAAAGAGGGGATAATCCCCTCTTTATTATAAATTTTCATCCCGCTCATTCCCGTTAAAGTGATCTGGATTTAACGCTGTACATCCATGCTGTTCTAACTTTCTTTTTGTGAAATTTGAACGTGTTGCCGAACTACTATTATTTAGACTAATCACACCAATAATGGCATTATTACATTGATGTTTATTCACAAAAACAAGGTTATAACCTGACTCACGGATATAGCCTGTTTTATTGATAGCTGCATCAAAAATTTCTTCACGTACTAATCTATTTGTATTTTGCACAAAGACATTACGTCTACCTGCTTTAATATAAGCGGCTCTTGTATTGGATAAAACGTGAATTTGTGGATAGTTCATTGCATATTTTGTCAGTTTCACCAAATCAGCCGCACTCGAGATATTTAGACTAGATAAACCTGAGCTATCATGGAAACGCGTAGATTTCATGCCTAACTGCGCTGCCTTTACATTCATTTTTTGAATAAATTGAGTACGACTCATCCCTGTTGCTCGAGCTAAAGCATGAGCTGCATAGTTGTCTGAATGAACCAACATTGCTGTCAATAATTCATTGCAGGCGATTGGCGTATTTTTAGGTAGTTTTGTGCCCGTTCCTTTTATATAGTCCGTATCTTCACTCGAAATAGCCATTGCACAATTTTTTCTTTCATTATTTTCTAAAAAAATAATTGCAGTCATCAGTTTGGTTACTGATGCAATAGGCTGAACATGATTTGCTGCGCGACTTTCTAGCACTCTATCATGGGTAAAATCATAGACAACGTAAGATTGTGCTATGGCAAGAGAAGGCAAACAAAACAAGTAAGGGAATAATTTTTTTAACATATTATTTAGTTAGATATAAGAATGAAAAAATGGCATTGATAAAATAAAAATCCAACTTAATAGCCCAATTGATTAAGTTGGATTATAGAATAAGAAAACGACTAAATTAAGAAATCGTTGTACCTTCTGTTGTACCTGTCACGACTTGTTTTAATGCGCCAGCTTTACCCATATTAAAGACACGAATCGGCATACCGTGGTCACGCGCTAGGGTGAAAGCCGCTAAGTCCATCACTTGTAGCTCTTTTTCGATCACTTCTGCATAGGTTAAGTTTTGATACAGTTTTGCGTCCGCATATTTTGCAGGGTCTTTATCATATACACCATCTACTTTCGTTGCCTTTAATACAACATCTGCTTCAATTTCGATACCACGCAAACATGCTGCAGAATCTGTTGTAAAGAATGGACTACCTGTTCCGGCAGAGAAAATCACCACACGTTTTTCTCTTAACATTTTAATTGCTTCAGACCAGTTATATGTATCGCAAATCCCATTTAATTGGAATGCAGACATTAATTTCGCATTGACATCCGCACGGTGTAAAGCATCACGCATTGCCAAACCATTCATCACGGTTGCAAGCATTCCCATATGGTCACCAACAACACGGTTCATACCCGCTTTTGCCAATTTTGCACCACGGAATAAGTTACCGCCACCGAGTACAACACCGACTTCAACGCCCATTGCAAGTAATTCTTTGATCTCCAATGCCATTCTATCTAAGATAGAAGGATCAATACCAAAGCCTTCATCGCCTTGTAATGCTTCACCACTTAACTTTAACAAAATACGTTTATAAATTGGATTGCTCATTTTGACCTCTGTATAACGGTTTTTGGGAAAAAATCGAATTATTATAGATGATCTTAAATGTAGAGCAAAGTAGTAAAGGCAATAGAATTTCCCTTTTATTTTTTGTAAAATCGCCATCCCTTTACTTTCGAGCACGATTTCATGAATATTTCAAAATATATCGCTACCTTAATTGGCTTTGGTTTAGCTTACTTAGTAAGCTATTTAATGCTACTTGGTTCAGGATTTTTTCCATCACCTGAGATCAGCAATGTATTGCTTCTCACACTTGTCATCTTAGTCGCCAATGCATCTAAAAAAGCTTTCTATTTTATCTTGTTACCTATTGCGATTTTATATGCCCTTTATACCCCTGTTGGCTTAACCTTTGGTCCACCATCCTACCAATATGTAGCATCGGTATTCGCAACAGATATGCAAGAAAGCAAAGAGTTCTTTAGCCAAATCCCATGGATAAATTTTGTCGCTTGTTTTGGTATTGTGATTGCGTTATTAAGTTTTCGCTGGATAAGTCAAAAATGGGAAGTTGAATATCATCGAAATAAAACCTTATTAGGATTAGGTATCGCATTAGTCTTTATCTCTACGCCCCCCTTTAAATTTATTAAAGAAGGTATGGATTCGATAGTCAAGGTAAAAACAGAACTTGATAGACTCAACAGTATGTCAATCGAAAGCCAATGGGGAACATCACAACTTACCACGGAGAGCCGTTATGATGATTATATTTTAGTCATCGGCGAAAGCGCTCGCAAAGACTACCACCACGCTTATGGCTACCCTGCGCCAAATACCCCTTTTATGAGTTCTGCAAATGGTGTCTTGATAGACGGCTTAACCGCAGGTGGAACCAATACGATTGCATCACTTAAATTAATGCTCACCAAACCAGATACAGAAAAGTGGGAAGGTGAATATGGGTTAAGCATGGTTGATCTTGTGAAATCCGCTGGTATTAAAACCTATTGGCTCTCTAACCAAGGCTATATTGGTACTTTTGATACGCCAGTTTCATCTTTAGCGAATAAAAGTGATGAGACATTTTTCTTAAAATCTGGCGATTCCTTTAATCAAAATATCAGTGATTTTGATTTATTACCGAAATTTACAGAGATCCTTAAACAAAAAGCAACGGGAAAACGCTTTATTGTCGTTCATTTATACGGCTCACACCCAATCAGTTGTGACCGCTTAACTGACTATCCGAAAATGTTTGATGATGAAAAAATCGGTAAAAAATATGCCAATGTAAATTGCTATGTTTCAAGCATTAAGAAAACAGATGAAATGCTAAAACGGCTATACGAAGAACTTCGTAAAAATCAGCAAGAATCGCACCGCTTGTTCTCCATGGTTTACTTCTCTGATCATGGTTTAGCCCATGACATGAGTAAAGAAGAAATTGCGATTCATAACAGTAGTGGCAAAAGTAAACTTCACTTTGATATTCCACTCTTTAAAATCTCAAGTGATGACACCGAAAGAAAAGTGTATAAAGCGATGAAATCAGGCTTAAATTTTACCGATGGCATTGCAAAATGGGTTGGAATAAGTAACCCAAAACTAAATAGCAATATTGATTTATTTAGCCCAACACCTGACAAAGATGATTATGGTTTGAAAAAACTGATTGATTCTTTTGAAGGAGAAATTGATCCTGCAGTCCCTATTCCATAGCTCGTATAATGTATAAAGCTCGCCTAAGCGAGCTTTATTACTATTGCCTTGCCATTCTTCTATTTTCAGGCAATGTTTCAAAATTCGAACGAAAAGGATTAATATCCAATCCACCACGCCTTGTATAACGGGCATAAACCGTTAATTTTTCAGGGGTGGCAAACTGCATTAAATCACAAAAAATACGTTCTACACACTGCTCATGAAATTCATTATGTTCACGGAAAGAAACTAAATAGCGTAAAAGTTTTTCACGATCTAACCGCTTACCAACATAGTGAATCTGAACACTCCCCCAGTCTGGTTGAGAAGTAATTAAACAATTTGACTTAAGTAAATGACTTACAAGTGTTTCTTCCACCATATCACCTGATGCAATATCATTTAGGTATGATGTAGAGAATTGATAGCTATCAATACAAATATCCTGGTCATCAATACACTCTCCATCAAAGTCCGCAATAGGTTGATGGGTAAAGTCTGATAATTTGTAAATATTCACGCTAACCTGACCGCTTGCACATTGGTTTAAATCATGTTGCAAACGTTGCTGAACATCATTCATTGATGCAAAACGAGTTTGATTAAAACTATTTAAATATAGTTTAAAACTTTTTGACTCAATTAAATTTTGGCTACGGAAATCAATCGACACATCGGCAATCGCAACTTGTGGTACACCATTGAGATTTAACCATGATAATTCATAGAGCGTCCAAATATCAGCTCCAGCATTAAAGGGTTGTTGCTCCGTAATACCAAGGCTATCACGATTTAACTTTCTCGGCACAGCTTGAAGTAAATGTGGATCGTAGCTACTTTTATACTCTGTTTTTTGTCCTAAAGTTAAATGGGCTAAACTTTCATCATTGTAATTCATGGTTTTCCTTTATTGCGAAAAAGAAATAATCCTACCGTAAAAAACAAATTCTACAAACAAAAAAAATCCCCCTACAGAGAGGGGGATTTAATATTAAGTCACGATATCATGCAATAGTTACACCAAACTCGAAAATTCACATAGGGGTGGGGTTATCCCCACCCGTTAAATGAAGAGTTGTGTAAGTACTACATAAAACCGCTAGTTAAGCAGTTATTACCATTGGTAACCTACACCAACAGATCCACCAACATCACCACGGGTATTCGCGTTACCTTGTAATTTAAGGATTAGCTTACCGTTGTCAGAAGCACGTGAGTAACCCACTGCCACTGCTGATTGACCTTTGAATGTACCCGCTGCTGCTGCAACCATTGATTTACCTGGAATATAAACTTGTGGTAAACCTGCTGCTGCGTTTGCACCTGCGATACCTGCACGTAAGTCTTTGTTGCTACGGTTGATCTTATTGTGAATATCGCCAGCCGTTTGTTTCAATTGGCTATAGTTCACTGCGTCATTATCCGCTGTACCTGCTGCTACATTAGTAATTTTCGCTGCAGAACCATCCGCTTTAGCAATTTTCACATCACCATTGTCGCTGCTGATAACTGGACCTGTATTGCCACCAACTTGTACTGTCGTAAAGGTTGGAGTCATTGAAGTTGCAATCGCAATGTCTTTACCATTACGTGTAATTTCAATGTTGTTACCTGCATTTACATTTACAGTATCACCTGCTTTCACTGGTGCTGATGTTGTATCACCAATAACTTTACTGTTTACAGAATCTGCTACTGTTGATGAATTCACATTCCAGTGTGCGTTGTTAATTGCATTTACAACAGTAGTTGCATTTAAGAAGCTATCACCATTTACTGGTGCTGCCACTGAACCATCTGTATTAACGCCATTTGGTGTTGTGCTATCGCCTAATGTTGTGGTATTCACATCGTAACTTACGTTGAAGGTATCTGGTTGACCATCTTTACCTTGTACTACAGTTACATTTGCTGTTGTACCATTACCATTTACGTAATTCACAGCATCACCTGGGTTAATAACTTGTGCAGTTGGGTTTTCAACTTTGTTGCCATCTGCATCAATTACTGTTGTTGGTTTCGTTGTCCAACCAGTATTGTTGATGGTATCGATCACCTCAGCAGTTGTTGCCACTTTATTTGGCGTAATATCGCCTTCTGCAACGCCTGTTGTTGTATTCGCACTGATATTACCTTTATCAATTTGAACTGTGATCTCACGAACACCTGATGTTGCATTCGTTTTACCTACTACATCAACACCATCACCGCCGATAAACTCAACTTTGTTTGCGTTCTTAACTGTATCTACATACTCGTTATCTTTAACGCCTACAACCCAACCC
>NZ_PTPX01000002.1:0-116048 GCF_003260095.1 Glaesserella australis | reverse complement strand
GTTTCCACCGTTGTTTAACGTCACATTGTTTGAAGTTACACTTGTGAAGCTTACGTTTTCTGCTGTTGCAAACGTAATGTTGGTGCCTTCTTGTTTCGCAATCAAGTTTTTACCTGATTTTAATACAAGCTCACTACCTGCTTTCACTTGTGCGTCTTCTTTACCTTCTTGATCTGCGAACGTGTTTGTGTCGCTACCAATCGTTACGTTAAACGCTGCATTGTTAATTGCATTTACCACTGTAGTTGCATTTAAGAAGCTGTCACCATTTACTGGCGCTGCTACTGTACCATTTGCGTGTACGCCATTTGGTGTTGTGCTATCGCCTAATGTTGTGGTATTCACATTGTAACTTACGTTGAAGGTATCTGGCTGACCATCTTTACCTTGTACTACCGTTACATTTGCTGTTGTACCATTACCATTTACGTAATTCACAGCATCACCTGGGTTAATAACTTGTGCAGTTGGGTTTTCAACTTTGTTGCCATCTGCATCAATTACTGTTGTTGGTTTCGTTGTCCAACCTGAGTTATTGATTGCATCTGCAACTTGATCACCTGTTACAAAGTTAGTTGTACCATTTGCAACACCTGTAGTTGTATTTGAATCTACAGAACCTTTATTTACTGCAATCGTAATTTCACGTACGCCATTGTTAGTTGTACCGGTTACATTAACGCCTTCGCCAATGAATTTAACTTCATTTGCATTTCTCACAGCATCTGAATAGTTGTTACCTGCTGCAGAAACGATCCAACCCATATTTTGTAAATCACGAACGGTTGCCGCTGAGTCTGGTTTTGTTGCATTCACTAAATCAACTAACGTTGTTGTATTTGTGGTTGTGCCATCAGCTGAACCATTTGGTGCTGTACCAATTGTGGTTGTATTTAATGTTGAGCCAACACCCGTAATTTGCGTTGGGTTACCTGCTGTATCTGTGATATTTAACGCTGATTGGTTATCAATCGGGTTACCGCTTGCTGTATTGTTCGCTGCGATACCTTTCTCGTTCACTAAGTTTACAGCATTGTTTCCACCGTTGTTTAACGTCACATTGTTTGAAGTTACGCTTGTGAAGCTTACGTTTTCTGCTGTTGCAAACGTAATGTTGGTACCTTCTTGTTTCGCAATCAAGTTTTTACCTGAAATGAATACAAGCTCACTACCTGCTTTCACTTGTGCATTAGCTTTACCAACTTGGTCTGTGAACGTAGTCGCGTTGCTACCAATCGTTACATTAAATGCTGCATTGTTGATTGCATTTACCACTGTAGTTGCATTTAAGAAGCTGTCGCCATCTACTGGTGCTGCTACTGTACCATTTGCGTGTACGCCATTTGGTGTTGTGTCATCACCTAATGTGGTGGTGTTCACATCATAGCTTACGTTGAAGGTATCTTTACCATCTGCACCTTTCACTACAGTAACATTTGCTGTAGTACCGTTACCGCTCACATAATTTACAGTATCGCCTGGGTTAATCACTTCAGCTGTTGGATTTGCAACTTCTTTACCATCTGTACCAATCACTTTAGTTGGGGTTGTTGTCCAACCTGAGTTATTGATTGCATTTGACACTGTTGTAGCATTAACTAGCTTATTGCCGTCAGTTGTAGCTGGCGTATCAACTTTACCATCTGTGGTTGATAATGTTGTTGTATTAACTAAGTTATTTACTGTTGTTGCATTAACTTCGATTGTAATTTCACGTACACCATCTTTGGTTACGCCCGTTACAGCAACATTATTGCCAATGAATTTAACTTCATTCGCATTTTTCACTGCGTCTGTATAGTTGTTACCTGCTGCAGAAACAACCCAACCCATATTTTGTAAATCACCAACTGTTGCTGCTGAATTTGGGTTTGTTGCATTCGCTAAATCAACTAAAGTTACTGTACTTGGTTTTGTACCATCTACTGAACCATTTGGTGCTGTACCAATTGTGGTTGTATTTAATGTTGAGCCAACACCCGTAATTTGTGTTGGTTTGCCATCTGTACTTGTAATATTTAATGCACTTGTTGGCGCATTGTTATTATTTGTTGCAGGTTTAGCAGCTTCATTAACTAAGTTTACACCACCTGTTGTACCATTTGATAATGTAACTTTATTAAAATCAACTTCTTCTTTAGTTGCGAAAGTGATATTCGAGCCATCTTGTTTTGCAATCAAGTTTTTACCTGATTTTAATACAAGCTCGCTACCTGCTTTCACTTGTGCATTAGCTTTACCATCTTGGTCTGTGAACTCTGTTGTATCGCTTGCGATAGTTACGTTAAACGCCGCATTGTTGATTGCATTTGCTACCGTTGTTGCGTTAACTAATTTATCGCCATCTGTTGGTGTAGCCACAGTGCCATTAGGCTCAATGCTTAATGTTGTGTTAGAAACATCAGGTGTGCTGATCTTAGATAAATCAACATCAACGGTAATTACTGTTTTAGTATCACTTTCTTTTTTCACTTCAACAGTCGTATTTGTACCATTTGTGAAATGTACTTCATTACCAAAGCTTACATTATTCACAACAGAAGTGTTATTACCCACTTTCCAGTAACCTGAATTTACAGCTTTTGCAACATCTTCTGCTGTTACCGCACCAGGGTTAGTTGTATTTGCAACAACAGTACCGTCAGTTGTTGTATTGAAAGTACCTTGAGTAACATTGTAAGTTACATCTACGCCGCCTGTTGTGCCATTTGCTTTATGAGAAACTGTTGCTAAACCACCTGCTAAGAAGTTTGTTTGCGCACCTGGTAATAAAGTAACGTTTTGCCACCATTAGAGGTTACGTTATAGCCTTTCGCAATTTCAGCCGCAACTAAATAAAGTTGTGAACCGTTAATTGCATCGGTTGATGTTTCACTAATACGCCCCGCTGCAACATTAATAATTTGACGCTCAGCGCCTGCTGATCCAACAGAAACAACTGAAGTCGGAGTTGTACCAGCAAATGTACCATAGGTTATACCGCCAACTTTACCTTGAGTTGTTGGGTTAGCTGCAGCAGTTGTTGAACCACTACCTAAAGCAACAGAATTCTCATGAGATGCTACGGCTAAACGTCCCAATGCTGTCGCATTAGTTGCAGTTGCTTGAGCTCCACGAGCTGCTGCAAGAGAGTTCACTCCCGTTGCTTGAGCACGATAACCATTAGCTGTTGCGCCTTCTGCTGTTGCTTGTGCTCCTGTACCTGTTGCCGTAGCTAAATATGCAGCATCAGACTGAGCACCTAAAGCGACACCAAAGTCCCCTGTTGCTTCAGATTGGAAACCAACAGCTGTTGCACGATTACCAGATGATACTGAACTTACCCCCATTGCGCTCGCGCCAGAACGCGATGCATTTGCACTATAACCAAAAGCTACCGAGTTAATATCTGAAGATGTAGCATTGGCTCCCACTGCTGTAGATTGATTTCCGGTTGCTTGAGCATCATAACCCACTGCTGAACTAAAGCGTTCCGTTGCATTTGCTTGCATACCGATAGCGGCAGTATATAGTGCTGTTGCCTCTGCTAAATTACCAAATGCAACTGAACTAATTGTTGCATAAGCATGGTCCCCCACGGCTGTCGCAACACCAACTGGAACATTATCACCGTTATGGGATGTATGGTATCCCTGACGAGAACCTTCTGCATATGCTTGATTACCAATAGCGATTGCACCATTTGCAGACCCCGCCGATACGTTAGCTATTGCATTATGACCAATCGCAATAGCTCCTTCTGCACCAGTTAAAGCATTGCCGATAACAGAAGTATTAAGACCTAAAGCAATAGAACCATCCATTGCTTTTGTGTTATAACCAATAGCAATAGCACCGCCTGTATTTGCTATAGAGTTAGAACTAGTTGCATTATGGCCTACTGCAATACCATTTTGTGATGATGAAGTTGCATTTACCCCAGCCGTTGTAGAATAAGTTGCTGTTGCACCTGCTTTATCAGTAATGTTACCTAAGTTTGTTGTAGCATCACCGGCTGCTTGACTAGCACTTCCATTATTCACATGGAAATACGTTGAAGTATCTGTAGTACCGCCTGTTGCTGTACTTGCAGGCACGCTTAAATCATAAGTTGTAATGCCTGTTGCTGCATTAGTAGTCACTGTAACATTTACAGTTTTGTCATTTGAAGTTACAACAGCTTTCTTCGCAGCTTCAACTGCAACTAAATAAAGCTGTGAACCGTTAATTGCATCTGTAGAAGTTGCAGAAATATTACCTGCTGCAACATTAATAATTTGACGCTCAGCACCTTTTGCACCAACAGAAACAATACCATTTGCAACAGAACCCGGCCCTGCAAATGTGCCATAAGTTACGCCTAATAATGTTGTTGAAGTTTCAGTTGTTGCAGCACGGTCTGTTGAACCTTGACCTAATACCACACTGTTATCTTGTGTTGTGGTTAAGTTACTACCAAATACAAATGTATTTTTGTTTGCCACATTCGCATTCGCACCTAAAGCAACAGAGTAATCACCTGATACAGTGGTCTTATTACCAATAGCAATCGCATCTTTTGCTGAAGATGTTGACTCTGGACCAATTGCAAGCGATCTCTCGCCACCTGCATTTGAACGCCAGCCGTTTGCAATAGCACGGGAACCACTTGCATTCGCACCCGCACCCACTGCCATCGCACGGTTACCTGATGCACTAGATACCGAACCAATTGCAATCGCATTACGGTTAGTTGCCGTAGCTTCAGAACCTAATGCTAATGCTGGTACATTTGACCTACGTTGAACACCTTGAGCGTCATACCAAAGTTCAACTCCATCGGTCGTTAACACGCCATCACTTGCGACTTCTTTTGGATTTAAACCGTTTTCCGTTGTATTAGCATAAGCATAGAAACCAAGAGCAACAGTATTATTACCATAAGCTTCGGCAAGCATACCAATTGCTGTTGATGATTGGCTATGTGCCTTTGTATCTGCACCAACAGCTACACCATTCTCTTGAAAGGTTCTAGAGTTTAAACCGATAGCAACACTCGAATCCAATGCTGCCGCTACGTTAGTACCAATCGCCACACTTGAGTGATCACGAGTAATTGCGTTATGACCAATCGCCACACTACCGCATGTGGTTGTTACATATCCGCCATCACTTACTGATGTACCAAGCGTGACAGCCTGTGCCCCGCCACCAAGCAATGCCGCACCCGCAACACTTAATGCTAAAAGTGCTTTACTTGGTTCAATACGATTATCTGTGCTTGATGATGATTTACCATGTGATTTCGTTAATTCTGATACCACCACAAAGCTTTGTGTCGTATGGCTCCAAATTACTTTAAAGATTTTATTCATTCATGTTTCCTATTTTCGATAAGAAAGAAATTTGTATTAATCATTTTTTCTAGGGACTAGAAAAATTTAGAAAGACAAGGCAAATCCTTATATTGCTTGTCTAGAAACTCAATCTATCTGCAATACAAATAGAATAGCCCCATAAAACTATATAAGAGAACCTTAAAAATAGCAAAGAGAAATACAAGAGATTACATTTTTATACAAAATGTATGATTATTAAGCAAAAAATATGATGAAAGGGGAATGTGATATGTTTAATAAAGATAAAATTTACAAATTATTACATTAAACTGAATTATTACTTTAGCAATGAAAATTTGATCTATAACAAAAAAGGCTCCGCAGTATAGCCATTTAAACAAAATTGTCAATGCTAAAAATTACACGATATTTTGCTATTTATGTAGCAGTTGCACAAAACTCAATAAAACTTGTAGGGGAGAGGGTTATCCCATCCCCTACGCTGTCTAATATCTAAATAAGATGTTTAGGCAAATCCGCCAAACTATCTATCACTTTATCGGCTTTGGCTTCGGCTTCAGGCGTAACGGCTTTGCCAGTTCGCACTAAAATTTTGGTTTTGACTCCAGCATTTTCTGCCGCAAGCAGATCTTCTAATTTATCACCAACCATAATCGATTGAGCAGGATCGATGTTTAAATCTTTGATCGCCTGCAAAAACATACCTGCTTTTGGCTTGCGACAATCGCATTCTTCTTTAAACTCACCTTTGCCTTCGGGGTGGTGCGGGCAGTAATAAATGCCGTCTAATACGACGCCATAATCTTCATCTAATGACCAATCCATCCATTCGGTAAGCTGATGAAACTGTGCTTCGGTAAAATAACCTCGGGCAATGCCTGACTGATTGGTGACTAATACAAGTAAATAGCCTTTATCCTGTAGTTGTTTTAACGCTTTGCCCACGCCGTCGATAAATTGGAAATCGTCAATTTGATGCACATAGCCGTGGTCGATATTGATTGTGCCGTCTCGGTCTAAAAAAATCGCTTTGTTTGCCATATCTTTACCCTTTTAGATAATCGACAATCAGTTGATGATGTTGAGATGTTTTGAATTTGTCAAAAACGGCTTCAATCACACCTCTTTCATTAATTAAAAAACTGATGCGATGAATGCCGTCGTAGGTTTTGCCTAAGAATTTTTTCTCTCCCCATACGCCAAAGGCAATGGCAATTTGGTGATCGGGATCGGAAAGTAAGGTGAAGTTAAGGGCTTTTTTCTCGATAAACTGCGCTAATTTTTTTGGTTGATCAGGGCTGATACCTAATACAACAACATTGAGTTCATCTAGCTCACTTTTGCTATCTCTTAAGCCACAAGCCTGTGTAGTACAACCTGGGGTTAAGGCTTTGGGGTAAAAATAGACCAGTACTTTTTTTCCTTGAAATTGAGATAATGAGACGGGATTTTCATTCTGATCTAAAAGGGTAAATTGCGGGGCTTGCTCCCCGACTTTTAAATAATTCATTTGCAAAATTCCTATAAAAATAGACCGCTTGTATATTACCATATTTCATTATGCCCCGCACGGCGAGATATGCCCCGTACAGCGAGATATGCCCCGCACGGCAAGCCGTACGGGGTTACTCATAAGTCAGCGCCGCTGGCGCTGGGGGATTTTTGTGTGCTTCCGCATGCGCCCCGCACGGCAAGCCGTACGGGGTTACACATAAGTCAGCGCCGCTGGCGCTGGGGGAGTTTTGTTTTGTAATGCCCGCCCTACTCGGTTAAAAATCCTTCTAACAGCTCATTTAGGAATAATTTGCCGTGTTGGGTAATTTGCCAATTTGTTTGTGTTTCGGTGATGAAATTTTTGCTTAATGCCCATTCCATCGTTGGCTGAACCACCTTTCTGTCTAAACCCGTATAGGCTTCAAATTCGGCTTTCGGTGTGGCTTCGAGCAGGCGGAAGCGGTTCATAAAAAATTCAAAAGGTCTGTCCACAAGCTCAATCAACTCTTGTTGATAAAGATATTCGCCACGCATATAGCCTTTCGGGTGTTTGGTTTTGCTAAAGCGATAAATGTCGCCCGTTGGGTAGCTGATTTTGCCGTGTGCGCCACAGCCAATGGCTAAATAGTCGCCAAATCGCCAGTAGTTTAAGTTATGCTGACATTGATAACCTTTTTTCGCATAGGCTGATGTTTCGTACTGTTCGTAGCCTGCTTGGGTTAAAAGCTGATGCCCTTGCTCAAAGATGTCCCAGAGTTCGTCATCATCGGGCAAGGTCGGCTGGCGATAGTAGAACATGGTATTTGGCTCAATGGTGAGCTGATACCACGATAAATGTGGCGGATTTAACGCAATTCCTTGGCGTAAATCGTCTAAGGCTTGTGAAACCGATTGATTCGGCAGCCCATGCATGAGATCGATATTGAAACTATTTAGCCCGAAATCTGCAGAATTTTGGGCAAATCTGACCGCTTGAATTGCTTCTAGGTTGTCGTGAATACGCCCAAGTTTGAGCAGTTTTTCAGGCTCAAAACTTTGTATGCCCATTGATATGCGGTTCACTCCGCCTTGTGCATAGCCAATAAAGCGTTCTGCTTCCGCAGTGCCGGGGTTGGCTTCAAGGGTAATTTCACAATGTGGTATGAAATCAATTCGTTTGCGAATTTCAGCCAGTAAATAGCCAATGCCTTCTGCTGAAAATAGGCTCGGTGTGCCGCCTCCAATAAAAATGGAGTGGATTTTGCGATCTATAATGGCTGTTTTGTAGCGTTGTAGATCCTGTTCTAAATCTTTTAAGAGATGTTGGATATAGTCATGTTCAGGAATCTCGCCTTTTTGGGCGTGAGAGTTGAAATCGCAATAAGGGCATTTTTGTACACACCATGGAATATGGATGTAAAGGCTAAGTGGGGGAAGAGTTAGGTTCACGGTGGTTTTTGGGTTAGTAAATTTTATCTCGGATACTTTTATCTGGATATGTTTTAAAAATCTCAGAAATTAGTTGACGATTTTGGTGAGTATTTCGGCTAATAATGGCATTCATTTTCCCAAAACGGAAGCCAATAATAGTCGCTATTTTAGGGTTTACGTAGCTATCTAATTTATAGTAAACGATAATCTGTCTGTTATAGACACCACGTTTACGAAATAACTTATTTTTAGCATAGACAACGCCAGCTAAAGGAAAACCAAGCAAACTACTTTGTATATTGGATTGAGAATGAGATGACAATAATCCAATAAAAATAAAGTGCAATAGCGAATTATTGAATTGAATGTTGATCATCTAAGAGTTCCCAAGCACGTTGATCACCTTGTGCTAAACGTTCTGCCATCTGATGAAAAGTCTCATTAGAGATATTTCCTTGATAAGCGTTCGGTTGAAACTGCTCAATCATTTGGATTTCATCATCACTCCATTGTTCATCTTCTTTATGGATAATAAAATCAGTATCAACAATAACTCTTGGCATATATACTCCCAAACAGTGGATAATCAATTTATTATCCACTGTTTTATTCATATTGTCTATCTACTAATTTCTATCCCTAGCACGCTTGCGCGTACTAGGTTAAGCATAAGTGAGCAGCTCCGCTGCTCTACTTAATCACAAGGCACAATCTTGATTGCTAATCCGCCTGTTGATGTTTCACGGTATTTCGCATTCATGTCTTTGCCTGTTTCGTACATGGTTTCGATCACTTTGTCTAGGGTGACGCGTGGTTGGGTGGTTCGACGTAATGCCATGCGGCTGGCGTTGATTGCTTTAACCGATGCGATGGCGTTGCGTTCAATACAAGGCACTTGCACTTGTCCGCCAACAGGGTCACAGGTGAGGCCTAAGTTATGCTCCATGGCAATTTCAGCTGCCATACAGACTTGATCTGGCGTGCCACCCATGATTTCCGCAAGCCCTGCCGCCGCCATAGAACAAGCGACACCCACTTCACCTTGGCAGCCCACTTCCGCACCTGAAATAGAGGCATTCATTTTGTAAAGTGAACCAATCACACTTGCCGCTAATAAATAACGTTCCGTGGTTTCTTGGGTTAATTCGCCGACAAATTGACGGTAATAGGCTAATACGGCAGGGACGATTCCACAAGCGCCGTTTGTCGGCGCAGTAACCACTCTACCTCCTGCGGCATTTTCTTCGTTTACCGCTAAAGCATACATGTTGATCCAATCAATAATTTGCATTGGGTCATTGTTCAGTTTATTAGTCGCTTCAAGCGTTCGACGTAGTGAAGGCGCTCGGCGTACGACTTTTAACGGACCAGGCAATAACCCTTCGGTATGTAGCCCGTGTTCAATACACTCATCCATGGTTTGCCAAATTTTAGCAAGGTAGTCGCTAATCTCTTGTTTTGAGCGCAGTGCCAATTCATTTTTCCAAACAAGGCTAGAAATCGGTAATCCTTGCGCTTTGCAATGACGTAAAATGTCTTCTGCATTCTTATAAGGGAAAGGTACTTCCACTTGGCTGTTTTTTACATTGTCAAAATTTTCATCATCAACGATAAAACCACCACCAATAGAATAGTAGGTTTTGCTCAAGATTAATTGACCTTGCGAGAAAGCATTAAATGTCACCCCATTTTCATGACGTGGCAAGAAATCGTAATGGAATGGCATATCTGCAAAAAAATCAAAAATGATGGTTTTGCTATGCTCTGGCTGTGCTTCTGCTACAACAAGTTGTTGATGTTGTTTTACATCCGCAACCACTGATTCAATGCGTTCAATATCCACATTATCTGGCAAGTAACCCATTAATCCCATGACAATGGCAATATCTGTGCTATGTCCACGCCCTGTTAAAGCTAACGAGCCATAGACATCGACTTGTAAGCGGTCAGTTTCTGCCAATTTTTTGCAAGCAATTAAATGGTCAATAAATTCTTTACCCGCTTTCATCGGGCCTACAGTGTGGGAGCTCGACGGACCGATTCCCACTTTAAACATATCAAATACACTAATCATTATATCCACACTTATTAAACAAATTCCCCCTAACCACAGTGGTAGGGGGAAGAAAAAGTTCGGCTATTGTAACGTTTTTAGAATAATCCGTACACTATTGCTGAAATGGCAATTAGCCCCATCACTACCACAAAAATATTACTAAACTTGCCTT
This sequence comes from Glaesserella australis, assembly GCF_003260095.1. Lineage (GTDB taxonomy): Bacteria > Pseudomonadota > Gammaproteobacteria > Enterobacterales > Pasteurellaceae > Glaesserella > Glaesserella australis. Next base: position 105,598 of record NZ_PTPX01000002.1, on the reverse strand, counting down.
TGAATTTTTGTAATGCTGGTACAGTATGAATCGCATACATTGGCATGATAAACAAAATCATCGCAATGACTGGTCCACCAAGACTTTCAATAAAGCCTAAGATACTTGGATTTAATGTCGCTACAATCCATAAGGTGATTAAAAATACCACAGCGGTGATTTTTCTGAATTTCGCAGGTTCAATAGGTTCTTTACGCATTTGGTTAATTAAGCCCTCTAAGCCTTCACGTGCGCCAAGGTAGTGACCAAAGAATGAACTTGCAATCGCGAAGAATGCAACTAATGGACCAAAGTAAGAGATAATTGGGTTATCAAATTTGTTCGCAAGGTAAGACAAAATAGAGATATTTTGTGCTTTAGCTTGGAGTAATTCTTCAGGTGTTAAAGTCAATACGCAGCTAAAGACAAAGAACATTACAAATAAGACTAAAATCATCGCCGTAGAGCGTAATACGCTACTTGACTGTTTATCTGTTATTTCAGGATCTTGGTAGAATTTTTGTTGTGAAAGTGCAAAAGACGAAATCGCTGGCGAATGGTTAAACGCAAAGACTAACACAGGAATAGTCAACCATAATGTGGCTAAGAAATCGCTCGCTTGTGGTACTTGGCTAAGCGCTGCACCATTCCACTCTGGAATTAAATAGATAGATAAACCGAATAAAATCGCCACGAGTGGATAAACTAAATAAGTCGTGATTTTTAGCATCATCTCTTCATTCAATAACATAACGCCAATCATAATCGCAATAAGAATGAATGAAAGGATCACTCTTGGTGGTGCTGCTATTTGTAATTGATTTTCTAAGAACGACGTTACTGTATTGGTAATACCCACACCATAAATTAATAAAATAGGAAAAATCGCTAAAAAGTAAAGTAAGGTAATTAATTTGCCAGCGCCGTCACCAAAATGTTCACGCACCACATTAGTGATATCGCTGCCTGGTGTTTTTGATGATAGCACAAAACGGGCAAGCCCTCGGTGTGCTAAATAAGTCATTGGACCGACTAAAATGGTCATCACCACGAGTGGTAAAAAGCCACCCATACCTGCATTAATTGGTAAGAAAAGTACGCCTGCACCTACTGCAGTACCAAATAAATTGAGTACCCAAGTGAGTGAAAAACGTTTTGAAGATTTAAGATCCATAGATTCTCCTGAATTATTCATTATGATATTTGAAGATTTGAAGACCAAACAATGCAAACATAAACTCTAAGCCATCAAATCGCGCGCGATCTTAGCTCTTTTGTTGAGAAATACAATAAAGAAATGTCAAAATTGTGATCTATGTAAAGAAATGAAAAATAAAAATAGGTAATATGAGCAAATGTTGACTAAAAACAAGGTTTAATGTTCGGAAAAGAAGATAGTCAGTAAAATAAAACTGGCAGATTTACGATATTATTTCGTTGCAAATCTGCCCGCTTTATAACTAAGCCCTACGCCACGTCGTGCCATTCGCTCCGTCTTCTAACACAATACCCATTGCGGTAAGCTTATTGCGTGCTTCATCGGCGGCTGCCCAATTTTTACTGGCTCTAGCTTCGTTGCGTTGTTTAATCAATGCTTCAATTTCTGCCACTTCATCATTGTCGGCATCGCCTTGTAAGAAAGTTTCAGGATCTTGCTCTAACAAGCCTAATACACCAGCCAGCTGTTTTAAACGAGCTGCCAATTTATTGGCTTCCGACTGATTTTCAGCTTTGAGTTTGTTGATTTCACGAGCTAACTCAAACAACACCGCTAACGCTCCTGGTGTGTTGAAATCATCATCCATTGCCTCTTTGAAAGCGGTGACATATTGGTCGTTTTCTGCAATTTCAACCGTCCAATCGCAACCACGCAATGCGGTATATAAACGCTCTAACGCCTTGCGAGCCAAGCCGATATTCTCTTCGCTGTAATCCAACAAACTGCGATATTGTGCGGTTAGGAAGAAGTAACGCACGCTTTCGCAATCGTATTTGTTCAAAATATCACGAATGGTGAAGAAGTTATTTAATGATTTTGACATCTTCTCTTCGTTAATCGTGAGCATTCCCGTGTGTAGCCAATAATTGACATAGTCATCGCCGTGGGCGCAACAAGATTGAGCGATTTCGTTTTCGTGGTGGGGGAACATCAAGTCAGAGCCACCGCCGTGAATATCAAAATGGTTGCCTAACTCTTTGCTGTTCATCGCTGAACATTCGATATGCCAACCTGGGCGACCTTTACCCCACGGGCTTTCCCAGATTGGTTCGTTCTCTTTTGACATCTTCCATAGCACAAAGTCCATCGGGTTGCGTTTAACCGATTTAATCTCAACCCTTGCCCCTGCTTGCAACTGCTCAAGGTTTTGGCGAGATAAAGCCCCATATTTTTGGAACGACTCCACGTTAAACATCACATCGCCGTCCTCCGCCACATAAGCGTGTCCTTTTGCCAACAATTTTTCCACAATCGCAATGATTTCAGGGATATGTTGGGTCGCACGTGGTTCAACATCAGGGCGAAGAATGTTTAGGGCATCAAAATCTTTGTGCATTTCGGCAATCATACGCTCGACCAACTGATCGCAAGTTTCGTTATTTTCCAGTGAACGTTTGATAATTTTATCGTCCACATCGGTGATGTTCCGCACATAACGCAAATTGTAGCCAAGATAGCGAAGATAACGGGCGATCACATCAAAAGAAACAAAAGTCCGCCCGTGCCCAAAGTGACAGAGATCGTAAACCGTGACACCACAGACATACATTCCAACATGGTCTGGATTGATAGGTTTAAATTCTTCTTTTTCACGTTTTAGGGTGTTATAAATTTTGAGCATAGGGTCCTCTTGTTTTAGGTATTTTGTCTTATTTTACACAGCTCCAAAGGAGCTGACTTATGCTTAACCTAGTACGGCTATGCCGTGCTAGGCAGACAAAATTCTAACAAACAAGCGGTCGGTTTTGGGAAAAATTTTGCAATTTCTGTCAAACTTTTTAATAATAGCTCACCAAATTTCCCACAATCCCAATAAGGAACAACAAATGGTTACATTACACACCAACTTTGGCGATATTAAAATCGCTCTAAACTTTGAAAAAGCACCTATTACCGCTGAAAATTTTGAGACCTATTGCAAAGATGGTTTCTATAACAACACGATTTTCCACCGTGTGATTGATGGCTTTATGATTCAAGGTGGTGGCATGGAAGTGGGTATGATTGAAAAAAATACCCGTGCGCCTATTCAAAATGAAGCAAGCAATGGTTTAAGCAATAAACGTGGCACCATTGCTATGGCTCGTACTTCTGATCCACACTCTGCTTCTGCACAATTCTTTATCAATGTCGCTGACAATACATTCTTAGATTACCGTTCAAAAGAGATGTTTGGTAAAACCGTCGTTCAAGAATGGGGCTATGCAGTATTTGGCGAAGTAGTTGAAGGTATGGACGTAGTAGATAAAATCAAAGTAGTTAAAACGGGCAACAAAGGCTTCCACCAAGATGTGCCGAAAGAAGATGTGGTAATTACATCTGTGACAGTTGAATAAGTAAGATTGTAAAATTTAACGACAATCCTACCGCTTGTAAAAGCAAAATCCCCGAAGCTTAACGATTCGGGGATTTTTTATCTGGCGGCTCTTAATTAGATTACACCTTGCTCCAACATTGCTGTTGCCACTTTTTTGAAGCCTGCAATGTTCGCACCGTTTACATAGTTCACATAGCCATTGCCTTCTGAACCATTTTCTACACAGTTTTGGTGGATATTTTCCATAATGCCGAATAAGCGTTGATCTACTTCTTCACGGCTCCAAGATAAGCGGATTGAGTTTTGGCTCATCTCTAAGCCTGAAGTTGCTACACCACCTGCGTTTGATGCTTTGCCTGGAGCATAAAGAATTTTTGCATCTGTAAATACTTCCACTGCACCTAATGTAGATGGCATATTTGCGCCTTCTGCCACACATACACAACCGTTTTTAAGTAAGGTTTTCGCATCTTCAGTGTCTAATTCGTTTTGGGTTGCACAAGGTAATGCAACGTGGCACACCACACCCCAAGGTTTTTGACCTTCAAAATATTCTAAACCTTGTTCTTTGGCATATACAGATAAACGTTCACGACGTTCATTTTTTAATTCTAATAAGGCAGCCAATTGCTCTTCAGTCATACCGCTTGCAGGGAACAATACATAGCCGTTTGAGTCTGAAACCGTTAATACACGACCGCCTTTTTGGATCACTTTTTCGGCAGCATATTGTGCTACGTTACCTGATCCTGAAATTACCACGCCTTTACCTTCGATAGATTGACCACGGGTATTTAACATTGATTCTGCAAAGTAAACCGTGCCGTAACCTGTTGCTTCTGGACGAATTAAGCTACCGCCCCAAGTTAAACTTTTACCCGTTAAGACAGAAGTAAATTCGTTGCGTAATTTTTTGTATTGACCAAACATATAGCCGATTTCACGACCGCCTACGCCGATGTCGCCTGCTGGCACGTCAGTATCTGCACCGATATGGCGGAATAATTCGCTCATAAAGGCTTGGCAAAAACGCATCACTTCAGCGTCAGATTTACCTTTTGGATCGAAGTCTGAACCGCCTTTACCGCCGCCCATTGGTAATGTGGTTAACGCATTTTTGAACACTTGTTCAAAGGCTAAGAATTTTAATACGCCTAAATCAACCGTTGGGTGAAAACGGATGCCGCCTTTGTAAGGACCAATCGCCGAGTTCATTTGCACACGATAACCACGGTTTACTTGTACTTGACCTTTATCATCAACCCAAGTCACACGGAAAGTAATCACACGTTCAGGCTCTACAATACGCTCTAACAGACCTTGTTGGGTATATTTTGGATTTTTAGCAAGGAAAGGCGCAAGGCTGCCAAACACTTCTTCAACAGCTTGGTGGAATGGCGCTTGGTTAGGATCACGTTGTTTGATTTTTTGGAAAAGGGCGTTTAAATCGCTCATAGTTAGCTCCGTTATAAATTAAAAGTAGATGTTGTGTTTGAATGGTTCGGAGTCTAACAGGCAAATTTCAATTTGCAAAGAGAAAATATAAAAAATTTTATTACAACAATAAAAAAAACTAATCCACAGATGAAATGTTGTTCTTTTTCTCGATTTATCAAGAGAAATACAGGCATTCTTTCGCTATAAAGCACAATTTTGGGCTAAAATAGGTTATCGAAATGATTCATCATAAAGGCAAGCTATGAGTAACGTTGATCAACAAGAAATTGCAAAATTTGAAAAAATGGCAAAAACCTGGTGGGATCCAAATGGGGATTTCAAACCGATTCATCTACTAAACCCATTAAGATTAGCTTATATCAATGAAAAAGCGGGCGGTTTATTTGGTAAAAAGGTGTTAGACGTTGGCTGTGGCGGTGGCATTTTAAGTGAGTCAATGGCTCGTTGTGGTGCAAAAGTCACGGGGATTGATATGACAACAGAACCCTTGCACATAGCCAAACAACACGCCGAACAAAGCGGTTTAGACATTAATTACCAACAGACCACAATTGAAAATTTTTTGCAAAATCAGACCGCTTGTAACGCAGAAAAATTTGACGTCATTACCTGTATGGAAATGTTAGAACACGTTCCAGACCCGCTTTCTATTATTCAAAGTTGCCAAGCCTTGCTCAAACCTGATGGCATTCTCTTTTTCTCAACCATTAACCGCACCTTAAAGGCTTATATGTTGGTCATTATCGGGGCGGAATATGTGTTAAAAATGTTGCCAAAAGGCACACATGAATTTGAGAAATTTATCAAACCTGCGGAGTTGTTAGCGTGGTGTGATCAAGCTCATTTAAGCTGTCATGAAATGGTTGGCTATCACTTTAATCCCATCACAGAAAAGTTTTGGTTAAATAAAGATGTCAGTTGTAACTATATTGCGGCATTACAACATTCAAAATAAATGGTTTGCGGACACACGCTGTGTGTCCCTGCAAATTTTATCGACTTAGTGTCACTGGCAACATTAAAGTATCCAATACAAAACTTAATGGCAAATCAATCACTGCCAGTACACTGAATACACCACCCTCTTGAATCGCTCGGAAATCCTTACTGACACCAGCATAAACAGAATAATCGCTCTCTGCAAGGCTTGTGATTGTGCCACAAGCGGTCAGATTGAGTGTAAAAAATGCAATAAAAAGGGATCTTCCTATCTGTTTTTTCATTTTTCTTCCCAAATGCCTAGCACGCTGTCGCATACTAGGTTAAGCATAAGTGAGTAGCTCTGCTACTCTTCTAATATAGCTCTGGAAGAGCTAACTTATAAGTAACCTAGTACGACTATGCCGTGTTAGGAGATTAAACATCTGAGCTTTGATTGTTTTTTACACGCCAGATGTCAATAATACGTAATTAACGTATATCATACCGAATAATTGACAAAAACCGATCCATTTCTTTGCAAAATGCATTATATTACCGCCTTAACTATTTCAAAAATTGAGGAAACGATATGCAAACTTATAATATTGCCGTATTAAGCGGTGACGGGATTGGTCCTGAAATTATGGCGCAAGCGATCAAAGTGCTTGATGCTGTTCAGCAAAAACATGGTTTTAAACTTAATTACAACTACTACGATATTGGCGGTATTGCCATTGACAATCACGGCAAAGCGTTACCTGAAAGTACCTTAAAAGGTTGTGAAGCCGCCGATGCGATTTTATTTGGCTCTGTCGGTGGTCCAAAATGGGAGCATTTGCCACCAAACGGCCAGCCAGAGCGTGGTGCATTGTTACCGTTACGTAAACACTTTGCCCTTTTCTGTAACCTTCGTCCTGCCACCCTTTATAAAGGCTTAGAGCAGTTCTGTCCATTACGAGCAGATATTGCAGCAAAAGGTTTTGATATGGTGACAGTCCGTGAATTAACGGGCGGTATCTATTTCGGTCAGCCAAAAGGTCGTGAAGGTGAAGGCGCAAATGAAAAAGCCTTTGATACAGAAGTGTATCACCGTTATGAAATCGAACGTATCGCCAAAGTCGCCTTTGAAACCGCAATGAAACGCACCAAGCACGTAACTTCAGTCGATAAAGCTAACGTATTGATGAGTTCAATTTTATGGCGTGAAACGGTAAACGAAGTCGCAAAACAGTATCCTGAAGTGAAACTGGATCATATCTACATCGACAACGCAACAATGCAGTTGATTAAACAGCCTGATTTCTTTGATGTGTTGCTTTGCTCAAATATCTTTGGCGATATTATTTCTGACGAATGTGCGATGATCACAGGCTCAATGGGTATGTTACCGTCGGCAAGTCTTAACGAAAAAGGCTTTGGCTTGTATGAACCAGCGGGTGGATCTGCACCAGATATTGCAGGGAAAAATATTGCCAACCCGATCGCTCAAATTCTGTCGGCCGCAATGATGTTACGTTATAGCTTCGGTTTAGAAGATGCAGCAAAATCTATTGAAAATGCTGTTCAAAAAGTGTTAGCTGATGGCTATCGCACAGCCGACCTTGCTGATAAATCAACACCACTTTCAACGTCTGAAATGGGTGATTTGATTACCAAAAATATCTAATTTAACAAACAAGCGGTCACTTTGACCGCTTGTTTTACATCACCATATTGCCATTATCAATCCGATACACCTGATCAAACTTCGTCAATCCATTTAATCTATGGGTAATCATCAATAAGGTTTTGCCTTCAGTATGCTCCAAAATAAGATTTAGCATCTGCTGTTCTGTCTCGCGGTCAAGCGCTTCTGTCGGTTCATCAAGTAAGATAATTTCCGCATCGCTCAGTAGCAAGCGAGCCAATCCCAAACGGCGCTGTTCCCCGCCAGATAAAGGTCGCCCACCATCGCCTAACCAAAGATCTAGCCCGTTTTCTTCCAACAAATAACCTAAATTCACTTGATGTAACACTGTCATTAATGCTTCATCGGTTGCTTGCGGATTGCCGAATAACAAGTTTTCACGCAAACTATTGCTGAAAATATGCACACGTTGCGTTAAGGTCGCAATATGATTACGTAAAGTCATTTCAGGGTAATCACTGATTTTGCAAGAATTTAGCCAAATCTCACCGCTTGTTGCGTCGTAATTACGTGTCAAAAGCTGAAAAATCGTCGATTTTCCACTGCCCGTTTTACCCAGTAAAGCGACTCGTTGCCCCGCTTGAATCTCAAAAGAGATGCCTTTTAGCACTTGTTCATCACGTTGTGGATAGCTGAAATGCACATTTTGAAAGCGAACAAGCGGTTGGTTTGGCGCAATATTTTTCCATGTGGCTGAACCTTGAAATTGGACTGTAGGTTGCTGTTCAATGATGTCACTGATTCGCTCTGCCGATGCAATCACTTGCCCTAAATGCAAAAATGCCATACCAATAGGCGATAAAATTTCTAAAGACGCCAAAACACAAAATACCACCAAGGCGATTAATGCTTCAGGATTCTCTGCGCTAGGTACATGAATTGCCGTCGCCGAGAGATAGATAACCACACAAACTAACAGACCATTTGCAATAATTAATAGTGCATTGGATAAGCCGCCTAATTGACTTTCTTGGCTTTGTGCATTTAGCCATTGTTGTTCTGTCTGCTTTAATCGACTCGTTGCTTTTTCCTGTACGCCAAAGAGTAGAAACTCTGCATTGAGCTGAATCCATTCGATAAATTGACTGCGATAATTAGCTCGGGACAACACCGCTGTTTTACCCAATTTTCGTCCTAAATGATAGAATAGTGTAGGGAAAATAAGCAATAATGCCACTAAAGTACCACAAATAATCAACGCAAGTAATGGAGAAATAAACGACAGACCGATTCCCATAAAGAGAATGATCATCACCGCACTGATAAAAGGTGAAAGTAAGTTGAGATAAAGCGTATCAAGGGTATCCACATCTGCCACTAAGCGATTGAGCAGTTCACTATGACGATAACGACTTAATCCCGCAGGGCTAAGGGGAATCAGTTTGCTAAATACAGCGACTCTTAAATTCGCGAGAACTCGGAAAGTCGCATCATGCGTTACTAAGCGTTCAAAATAACGAGAGATCGTCCGACCGATCGCTAAACCACGCACCCCTGAAGATGGGTAAAAGAAGTTAAAGAGCAAGCTTGAGCCAACCAAGGCTGAAGCGGCTAAAAACCAACCTGATAGACTTAATAAACCAATGCTGGCGGCAAGGCTGGTAATCGCTAAAATAATGCCGAGCGTTAATCGCCCTAAATGATGACGATATAAAGAGAGAAAAGGAAAAAGCGTACGCATCATGTTATTGATTTCCTAATAATTCTGCAAAAAAGCCTTGTAATGCGAGTTCAGTAAAAGTACCACGTTGAATAATCTGTCCTTGTTTCATCACCCAAATTTCATCGCAGGCTTTTAGATCTTCGACACGATGGGTAATCATTAATGTCGTTTGTTCGTGGCTTAAATGATGTAATGCGTTTAATACTTGATTTTCGGATTGTAAATCGAGACTTGCCGTCGGCTCATCAAGTAATAACAACTGATATTGACGCAATAAGGCACGAGCAATAGCAATACGTTGCGCTTGACCGCCCGAAAGCCCCATATTGCCATCTTGAACTTCACTGTCTAACCCAAGTCGATAGACAAATTCATCGGCTTTTGAGACAGCTAAAGCTTCTTTTAATGCACTGTCAGAGGCTTGTGGGTTGCCTAATAAAATATTTTCACGCAAGGTCCCACGCATCAGCTGTGGATTTTGCCCCACCCAAGCTAACTTAGCTCGCCACTGCGCCATATCTAGCTCTCGTAACTCAACGCCATTCACCGTTACGCTACCTTGATAAGATAAAAAGCCCAACAACATATTCATTAAAGAACTTTTGCCTGCGCCACTTTGCCCGACTAATGCGATATGTTGATTCGGTTTAATTTCAAAATTTAATGCTTCTGTTAAAGGTTTACCCTGTGGCGATAAGATCACACAATCTTTAGCGCTAATTTCAAGCGCCTGCTGCGGTAAAGATTGTGTGCCTTTTGCTTGAGCAAGCACATCTTCGCTTAAGAAATTTTCAAGGCTATCCGCCGCGCCAATGGCTGCCGCTTTATCATGATAATAAACCCCTAGCTCTCTTAAAGGTTGGTAGAACTCTGGGGCTAGCATTAAGCAAAAGAAGCCGATAAAGAGTGTAACAGGCAGATCATAAGATCCAAAGCTAATATCACCTAAATAGGTAAAGCCAAAATAGACCGCCATCACCGCAATGGAAATTGCCGTGAAAAACTCCAGTACCGCAGATGAAAGGAACGCCATTTTCAACACGTCCATGGTACTGTGGCGAAACTCTTCAGTTCGTTGGTAAATTTGCTCTGTCTGTTTTTGTGCTTGCCCAAATAAACGGATCGTTTCTAAGCCTTTTAAACTATCAAGAAACTGCCCACTTAAACGTGAAAGTACGCCGATATTTTTTTGATTCGCTTCAGCTGCTTTCATCCCAGCAAGCGCCATAAAAATTGGCAATAGCGGCAATGTGGCAAACAAAATTAACCCTGCCGCCCAATTCAGCGGAAATACCGCACATAAAATGACAAGCGGTACGATTAAGGACAAATATTGCTGTGGCAAATAACGTGCATAGAAATTGTGGAGATTTTCAACTTGTTCCAACATTAACGTCGCCCAACTTCCTGCTGGGCGTTGTTGAATCGTCATCGGGCCAATTTGTGCCAATTTATGCATAACCTGCTCACGCAGATGTAAACGTAGCATTTGCCCCGCTTTAAACCCTGTCCGCTCTCTTAGCCAAAGCAAAATCGCTCTGCCAATAAAGCAGAGCAACAATAACCCCAAGTGTGCGATAAACTCGCTAGGTGAACGCTTTTCTACAATCATACTGTGCAGTATGGTGGCTAATAAGCCCATTTGTGCAACCAATAAAATAGCACTGACCGAGCCAAGTAAGACATTAAGATACATCCATTTTTTGATGGTTTTTTGTTGTTGACGCAACCATTTCTGTAATTGTTTTTGTCTCTGTTTTTCCACGTTTAATCCATTTTTAATCAAATTCAAAACGATACATTAAATCAACCGCTTGATTAACACTTGAAACCCATTGTAAATATAAGCTTGGTGCTAAACGATAACGTAATGTTAATTCCGTTAATGGTGCAAAAATACCTACGCCATACTTCACTTTAAATTTAGGGGTTAAACTGCCGCTGACGACCACTTTTGTATTATCGCCAATCCCTGCGGTGCTGACATTCAAATCACTGATACCAAAAGCACTACCCACCGCACCAACAGTTTTACTGCTTTTTGATAAGCTCATACCAATTAAAGCTGCAGCAATGGAATTGCTCGATCCTGCATCACCACTATTTTCAAGCCCTCGTCCTGTTAAAATATAGGAAAGCGCCTGATCTTGCGACATTGATGGATTCGAGAAGACTTTCACTTCAGGGGCATCCGCAATCCCCGTCACTTTTACCCCCGCAGTCACGCTACTGTCTTCCATCGCTTCAGGATTACGAATCGCTTCGATATCTAACGTTGGCTGTGATGGCGATCCCGTGAAAGAGATAAGCCCTTTACGAATCAATAAGTCTTGACCAAAAGAAGCAAAAGTCCCATTTTTCAGATTCACTTGCCCATATAAGCCAAGCCCTTTACTGCCCTGTTTAACTTTCACTGTACCGACTAAATCGGTTTTGAGTCCGTAAGCGTCTAATTTGACATCATCACCAATATTGATTGAGACATCGGCTTTAATCGCCATACCTGCGCCATTTTGCGGTAAATTCTTATTCAGTAAAGCGGTACGATTTGTCTTATTTTTTGCAGATCCGTCCATAATCACTTCATCACCACTCACCGCTACCGCACTCTCTGGCAACTCTTCCACCGCAATTCTTGCCCATGGAATATCAATGTTTCCACCTAAAATAAGCTCTTTTGGCGTTGCTTTGACTTCAATATTTGGACTCACATCCACTTTTGCCATATTAGGTATATTGACTCGGAAACGGTTTGCCTGTGCTTTAACTCGTGTATGCCATGCATCTAATTTTTGCCAATTCGCATCACCTTCAAGGAGTAAGTTACTTTCCGTTGTTTGCACATTACCTTTTAAGGTTGAACTTGCTCCGTTAAAGTTTAACGCCAGATTTCCCCCTGTCACATCAAATGGCATCGCATTCGAACGAACTGTCAACCCTGCCAAATTCAGATTCCCATATAATAATGGTGAGAGTGCTGTACCACCTAAAGTTAGGCGAGCATTAATATCACCATTGACCCGCTCCCCCGCACTTAATAGCGGTTTGATGAGTGCTAAATTTAGCCGTTCGATATTGATGTTTCCCGACAACTGACGCTGTTTAGCAATATCTTTCATCACTAAATCACTCGTCAATCGACCATTATTTTCAATGCTGATATTGGTATTGAGCTTCAAATTATTATCCGCCATATTCGCGGTTACTTTGACAGGTGTTAGGGTAATCGGGAAAGTTTTGCCTTCCATTTTTTGCGTAAAGGTCAAACGATTACTATCCAAAACCACATTGACTTGCGGTGCTTTGTTGCTAAACCAAGCCGCATCGCCTTTCGCATTGATCAAGCCTGTGATTTGGCTATTTGGATCTAAATATTCTTGAACCATCGCTAAATCAAATTGCTTAATTTCAAAAGGGACTTTCCCTTCTTTTCCTGCACTAAAGTTTTGTGGTAAACAGATAGTCACCTTTGGATTACGCCAACAATGTGCGGAGATATCTGCCTTAATCAATTTATTTTGATAAGTCACTTGCACATTTTTATCATTTTTCCATTCACCCACTGGGGAATCGACGGTTACTTGGCTTAATTGCCCTTGCCACGCTTGTTGAGTACGGTCAAACTTGCCCGCCAGCTGTAAATTCGCTGCCACAGGCTCACCTTTTGATGTCAATTTCAACGTATGATTTGCTTCACTGCCAGAAGCAATAAGATTGGCGTTATCAATACGCACATCACCATAATTTAATTGACGTAAATCTAACGCAAGATCGCCTTGGATCTGCTTTTCGCTCGACACTTTACCTTTTGCAGTTAAATGCTGTAGTTTAAGTTGATCGTAAGAGACATTGTTTGCAGTTAAATCAATATCTAAACTAGGCTCGGTGACTTTACCTTGTAAGCCCACTTTACCTTGAATGCTTGCCTTTAAATTTGGCACTAAGCCTTGTAAATTAGGTGCTTTTATATCGGCGTTAAAATTCGACTTATCGCCAATAATACCTTTCATTTCAATACGGTTTTCACCATAAATTAAGGTCGTGTCTGATACATTTAACAAGGTTTTCGAATCTGCCGTTAATGCGCCTTTTAATGCTAAATTTCTCTGCAATAAATTTCCGTGCAAATCCATTTCAGACACATTAACAGACCATTCATCTGCCTGCTTTCCACGCCCCGCAAAACCCGATGTATTCAATTTACCTGAAAGCAATGCGCTCCATTCAGGTAAGAGTGATTTTGTATTAATGCCATCTAAAGCTAATGCCGATTGCCACTCAACCCCATTAGACCAATCTACTTTACCCGTTAAATTCGCCTTACCTTGAAGAGCATTAAGTGATAAATCTTGCACATCAAACTGCGTCAGCTCGCCTTTTCCTTTTAAATGAAGTTTACTTTCAGGCAGTTGCATTCCTTTAGCTGACAAGGAAGTCTCTAATTGATAATTGAGTAAATCACCTGTTAAAGCAAGGTTTACCTTTTCTAAAACAAGGGGATCTACGCCTTTTTTATCGACAAACGGATAGCGAGCCTGATCACTTTTTAAGGTCAATTGGAACGGCGTTTTTTCTTTGGCTAACTGAACATCGCCTTGAATCTGTGCTTTTACTGCACCTGCTGTTTCAATATTGAGTGTTGTGTTATCAAACAGTGCGCCAGATAACGTCGCCTTGACTTCACTTTCTGGAATATCAAATTCAGCTAGCGCTGCTGATTTCGCACTTACTTGCCAATCTAACGGATAATTGTCAGAAAGTGTTAATTTCCCTACGCCATGTAAAGAGCCTTTATCACTCTCTAAATCAAGCTGTTGTAAATCAACCGATGATGCATCGGATTTTGCTTGTAAAGAGAGTGTGGAGACATTAATAAAAGATTTAGGCTCAAGCCATTCCCCTTCACTATTTTTGACTTTCTGAGTAATGTTGATCTGTTCTGCCTTAAACTCAGAAATATCGATATTTACAGGCAGTTTAATCTGATCTAGCTTCGTTAACAGCGGTTTGGATAAGGTCTGCTTAAGGGCATTCCAATCAACAGGCTGCGCTTTTTCTTCGCTCTTTTTTGCATTTTTTTCATCGGAAGTGACCGCTTGTGGTGCTAAAGAGAGTGTTAATCCTTGCAATAGCGTTGGAGATAAATTGAGATCTTTTTCTTTACCGCTGATGCCAGAATGAAAATGCGTTAAGGCAATATCCATCTCATCTACACTGACCTTAATATTATCTAAGGAGAGCTGTTTAAGACTGACGGAAAGAGGGAGGTTAAACTCACCTTGCGTTTGTTCTTTCTCTTCTGTAGAAGGGGGAAGCTTGCTAGTGTCCACCATCACAGTAGTATCTTTCACGGCAATGTTTTCCACACAAACAGCTCGATCTAGCAAACAAGCAAAGCCTAAATGAAGATCTGCTTGCCCTACATTCACATCAACGCCATCCATTTGATAGCGGGTATCCGTTAAGGTTAAACCATCTTGCAAACTCCCTGTAACTTGTCCTATCGTTAATTGATCGATCAATTTATCGGCGAGTTCTAATGCTGTTCGTTGCCCAACACTTGTGGCAAGAAAAAGGACTGGAGCAAGCAAAACGAAAAGTAGCACAAATAATCCACGCCATAACCAACGCCATGCCGATTTTTTCGGTAATGAAGATTGCGAAGTTTGTGTCGCTTGCTGTTCTTGAATTTGTTCTTGTTCTGTTTCCATCATGAACCTACTTACAGTTCAGTACCTAAACCAATGTAAAATTGCACACCGCTTTTATTATTAGGTGATTTTACTGGTACGGCTAAATCAAACTTAATTGCCCCAATTGGCGATGCCCAACGCACACCGATTCCTGCGCCAGAATGAAGGTCTTTACTACTGAAACGAGTAGATGCAAGCCCTACATCATAAAAGATAGCACCCCACCAATTAGGATAGACTTGATATTGATACTCCAAACTACCTGTGGCTAAATGTGAACCACCAACAAGTATTCCATCTTCATCTTGTGGCGAAATATCTTTATAACCAAAACCACGTACACTCATATCTCCCCCTGCAAAATAACGCAATGCAGGCGGAATAAGATCAAATTCATTGGCTTTAAGGTAGCCGACTTCAGCTCGTGCAACAAAACGATGGTTGTCAAAATAGGTTCTTACCCAAGCCGTTGATGCTTTAATACTATAAAAATTTACATCAGAGAGAAGCGCTTTAGTTCCCCAGTTGATCGTAATTTTCTGTGAATCTCCCCATAGTGGAAAACGCTTTCCATCAGTACGACTGCGGTTCAAAGATGCCGTTGGGTAAAATAAGAAAGTTTTAAACTTATCATCACCTTGCTCAAAGGCATCATAACGAGATTTCAATCCTAACGAGAATGCCCAACCTGTTTCATGGTTCCAAAAACGTTGGAAACCAAAATGTGCACCGGTAAATTTGATATCATTAAGATCTTCTCGTTCGATACCACCTGAGACTTGATAGTAATAATTTAATGGATGTGCTTTTACAGGTATTTTATAGCCTAACTCAATACTCTGCTCAGGCTGAGAAAAATAGCTGTTCATTTCTAAACTATGCCCACGGCTGTTAATCCATGGTTTTATCCAGTTTAACTGTAAACGGGGACCAACATCTGTTGCATAGCCAATACCAATTTCCACATCATTTTTCTTTTTAGGCATAACTAACACATTAAGATCAACGGTTTTACTCTCTTCATGCATCTCTGGCTCAACAAGTACAGACGAAAACCAATTACTTGATGAGAAATCACTAGATAACTTAGAAAGATCATTAATGTAATAATAATCCCCTTGCTTAATTCTCAAGATATTTTCAAGATAATCTTCTCGAATTTGGCTTCCTGTAAAACCAATCTTGCCATAACGATAACGTTCGCCACTGCTATAACCTAAGCGCCAATCAGCAACATGTTCTTTCGGGTAAACTTCTAAACGATGGTAGAGCCATTCTCCATCAAAATACCCTTTCGCTTGCGCAATTTTTTCAATGCTACTTTTGAAATTATCGTAGGTTTCATGATTAAGCACTGTCTCTTTTGGCGGTAGCTCTTTTGCGAGCAACTTTTTAATGTCATCATCATCCGCTGCCTGCCCTGTGATTTGTACATCTCGTTCATCTAATTTGACAGGATGATCTAAAACCACAGACAAGGTTAATAAATCTTTGGCAGGCGCTTTTCTTGGAGTTAACTGGAAATGATATTGGCTATTGTAATAGCCTTTCGCTCTTAACGCTTTATCAACGGTTTCTTTGACAAGATATTGATAACGTTCTGAGCCATCTGCATCATCACTGCTTAATTGAGAAAGGTAAATACGCACATTTTCTTCAAGAGAAGACTCTTTAATGCCTTCTACTTTTAATTCAACCGTTTGCTCTGCATAGGCAACCGTAGCAAATAAACAGAGAGAGAGATAAGATAATTTTGTTTTCATTGTTTAACTCTTTTAAGCAATATTCTTATATGCCTAGTACGCTATGGCGTACTAGGTACTAAACCGCAATTAATCTTTTGGAATACCACGTAATAAAGGCACCACTTGATAAGGTGCTTTAGACGTTAATGCGGGTTCTATATTGAACAACATAATAAATGGCTTGGCTGGCTCAACATCATCACCTTTCCACAAATGACTTAAACTAACCAACTCAATATCGCTCGGTAAATTTTCTAATCCTTTCTCAAGCACTGCCACACTATTTTTTCGTGGATGCCCAATGATGATTGCCACACCATGCTTTCTGGCATACTGTATCGCAGCATTAAATTGTTTTTGTACATCGCTGAATTCATCGCTATCATCTAAAAAGAGATGGCGTTCTAACGCCTTAATGCCATACTCCTTTGCCGTTTTATAGGCAACGCTATTCCCTGCCGTTTTACTATCTAAAAAGGACAAATTCTGTTGAGCAAGGGACTGCATCAAATATTGCATCGTGGTTTTATCTGTCGTCGCTTTGCTTCCCATATGGTTATTTAAACCAATGGCATTCGGTACTTGCATTTGGGCATTTTTAATTAAATTGGCAATTTGAGATGCATTCATTCCAACCATTAAAGCGCCAGCTTCAATAGATTGACGCACCTGTGGCTCCATCGGTAGATGGATCAAAATATCCCGTTTTTGCTCAAAAGCCTTATTCGCTCTCGCCGTTGCATAAGGCGCGACAGGAATAATCGCCACCGTGACTTCTTTAGGCAAAGCATAAATCGCACTATCTTCTTTTGCTCGATAGCCAATATCATCAATCACTATCGCCAATTTCCCTGCTTCTGCAAGCGGTGAAATCAACCATAATATTTGCAAAATAATCCAAGGAATAGACCGCTTGTTACGCCATTTGTTCATCATTACTGCACCCATTTCAATGGATTAACTGCCACACCTTTACGGCGAATTTCAAAATAAAGTGCAGAGCGGCTTTGCCCCCCTGAATTACCCACACTCGCAATGGTTTGCCCACCTTGTACTCGCGTCCCCTTTTTCACCGACACAGATTGATTATATCCATATAACGACATATCACCATTACCGTGATCAATCACCACCACTTGCCCATAGCCTTGTAGCCAATCGGCTAAAATGACACGCCCCGCCGCAATCGCTTTCACTGGTGTTCCAGCGCCCGCTTGAATCACAATGCCATTCCATTTCAACTCACCCATTTGTGTAGAACCAAAGCGATTCACAATTTTTCCTGATACCGGCATGCTATATTTGCCCGAACCTAACCCCCGTCCTGCACGTACCTGTTGTTTTTCTTGCTCTGTTGCTTTACGTTTCTCTTGGGTATTGGTTTTTTGTTCTAATTTTGCAATTTCTTGCTTCTCTTGCTGAGCCGCTTCATCCGTTGCTTTATTTAACTGGCTGCGTAAGGCATTTTCATTCGTTTTTAATGCATCTAAACGGCTTTGATCTTGTTCAAGGGTTTTATCAATAGAGCGAATGGTACTTTCACGCTCATTTTTCACTTTCTGAAGATCTTTTTCCTGTTTTTTCTGTTCAGATAATTGGGTCTGTTGTCCTTTTTGCTGCCCTTGTAACTCATCTCGGCGGGCTTTTAATTCTTCTTGAGTACGACGTAATTCATAAATGGCATCAATACGTACCTGATTAATATGCTCGTAATAAGCACTCATTCGATCGGCATTTTTTGCATCTTCTGAAAGTAAACGTTCTAATACTGAAGGATGAATCCCCGAACGATAAGCCGAATCAAGTTGTTCTTTTAATTTCTCTTTTTGCTCTTTTTCTTGCTTTTCTAACCGCTTGATCTCTTGCTCTGTGCGCTTAATCGCTTGACGTGTTTCCGCCAAGGTCATTTCTGTCTGTTTTAAATTATTCAGCACTTTTCCCATTTCAATTTCTTGATTTTTAAGGGTCGATTGTAATGAATCCCGTTTTTTCTTCTGTTCATTAATCTTTGTCTGCTGTTGCTGAATTTTTTGCTGAATTTGGGATAAATCATTAGCCACTACGTCAGCAATAAACGTAGTCGTGCCATAACATGCCACAATAAGAGCAAATTGTTTAATAGCTTTCACGAAAGTTCCTTATCCAAATCAGTAAGTTATTTATAAACTTTGTATTTTAATCTGTAATGACATAAATAACCATGTTTTTCCAAAATAAAAGGCTGTTGATCATATCAACAGCCTTTCTTTGTTTAAAAGAGAAATTAATCTTCTACTTTCGGTGTATGCTTCATTTGCTCTTTAACACGAGCCATTTCTTCATCTCTTAAAACACGGCGTAAAATTTTACCGATATTACTTTTCGGTAATTCATCCCTAAACTCAATATCTCTTGGAATTTTGTAGCCTGTCAGATGCTGGCGACAATGGTTTCGTAGCTCTTCACGGGTAAGGCTTTCATCTTTTTTCGTGACAAACACTTTAATGCTTTCGCCTGAAATCTCACTTGGGATCCCAACCACAACCACTTCATTCACTTTTGGATGTAACGCAACGACATCTTCAATTTCATTCGGGTAGACATTAAATCCTGACACGATGATCATATCTTTTTTACGGTCAACAATGCGTAAATTAAGATCTTGTCCCATTTCTACAATATCACCTGTTGCCATCCAACCATCTTTTAACACTTCTGCACTGTCTTCGGGGCGTTGCCAATAGCCTTGCATCACCTGCGGACCTTTAACCCAAAGTTCGCCACGCTCTCCCATTGGTAAATCATTACCCGCATCATCTACAATACGAATATCCGTATTTGGAACAGGCACACCAATAGAACCTGAATATTCTACGGAATCATTACGTGTTGCAGCGATTAACGGAGAACATTCTGTCATGCCGTAACCTTCAATAATATGGCATCCCGTAGTTTTATGCCAACGCTCTGCGACAGCTCGCTGAATCGCCGCACCACCACCAACAGACAGTTTCAAATTAGAAAAATCCACTTCTTTAAGCTGAGAATTATTCAATAATGCATTGAATAAAGTATTTACCCCTGTAATTGCCATTACAGGATATTTTTTCAATTCTTTAACGAATCCTGGAATATCCCGTGGATTGGTAATAAGCAAGGCTGTTACGCCTAATTCAATAAAGAGTAAACAGTTTACTGTGAGTGCAAAAACATGATAAAGCGGTAATGCAATAACGGCGATCGGCTCTTTCGCTTGGCTTGTCAATGGATAAGCCACCCATTTTGCTTGAACAATATTCGCCACAATATTTCGGTGGCTTAACATTGCGCCTTTTGCCACGCCAGTTGTACCGCCTGTGTATTGCAAAAAGGCTAAATCATCTTGCGAAATAGTTGGCTTAACATATTGGCGCTGTTTACCAATACTTAGTGCTTCTCGGAAACTGACTGCATTAGGTAGTTTATATTTTGGTACTAATTTCTTAATGTATTTCACCACGAAATTCACTAAGGTACGTTTACCAAAAGAGAGCTGATCGCCCATACGGGTTAAAATCACGTGTTTAACATCCGTATTAAAGACCACTTTTTCAAGGGTTGCCGCAAAATTGGATACCACCACAATCGCTTTTGCCCCACTATCATTCAGTTGATGTTCTAACTCCCTTGGCGTATAAAGTGGATTGACATTCACCACGACTAAACCTGCACGAAGTGCACCAAATAAAGCGATAGGATATTGCAATAAATTTGGCATCATTAATGCGATACGATCACCTTTTTCCAAGCGTAATTCATTTTGCAAATAAGCCGCAAAAGATCGACTACGCTCTTCTAATTTACGAAAGGTAAGAATTTGCCCCATATTGATATAGGCTGGAATATCAGGGTGGCGTTGAACCGCCTTTTCAAACATTTCCACCAATGAACTATATGGCTCGATATCTAAGGTTCTTTCTGCATTTGGCGGATAATTCTCAAACCAAATTTTTTCCATTTATATCTCCTTTAAATTTTACGTAAAAACACAGGGATAAATTGAGCCTGTGCTTTTTGAGCAATTTTTTTCTTTACCCAAAAAAATGTGATTACTATTGAAAGCAAAATACCTAATGCAACCCATAATTCATTGTGAATCCACTGTGATAACACTAAAGTAGAAACAATGACTACGAGTAAAGGAATCACATATAACCAAAACACACTTAATAACAAACTCTGCTCTGCCATCCCAATTTCAATGCGATCACCGATATTTAATGGCACATCGACAGACAGCTCAAATTGTGGTGCAAATTTTTCACCTGCCAATGCAGAGAGAGCCTTTGTTCCACAACTGTAATTCGCACTACAACCACCGCAACCTGACTTTGCTTGGCATTGTATCTTTGCGATACCATTTTGATAGCCAATCACTGTGGCTTGTTCAACCATCATTTGTTTTCTACCTTCGCATCTAATTGAATTTGCTGGACAATATGTCGAGCTGAAGCAGCAGGAATTTCACCGACAATAACAACATCACGCTCTCCAACGGTTTGACTATAAATCCCCGTTTTCCCTTCACGCCAAAACTGACCATCAAATATAACCCCTTTATTTTGCAAAACATAAACCGTAAAGGAGAATAACCCATCGCTATATAGTTGGCTCTCAACTTGCTCATCAAGCAGAACTTCTGATAAACGTTGACGACCGACAGAAAGCGGTTTAAAACCAGCTGGAACCCATTTTGCATTCCAATCTAACGACTGATGCTCTTCATCTTTCGCTTGAATTAAGGTTGGAAGTATTAAGGTTCTAATAGGTTCAACAATATAGAGTAGCTGTTCATCTTCCACGGATTGAATAGCTCTAAATAACTCTAACACGTTTTGGTCACGGTCAAGTAACTGGCTTTGAAGTAATAAATGACTATCTTCATCTATCCATAAAATATATTGATAGCGGAAATCATCTCTTGGCACAACACGAATCACTCGAGCCACATGATCGGCAACCCGCGATTTACCTGCATCCACAAAACTATAACCTGACAACTGCTCAAAATTGGTATGAATCACACTCGGTAAATTATCTAAGATACGAGAAGCCTGTAAGCTAAATGGCTGATAATCGCCAAAATAACCGACGGTATTATCTCGTAAAATCATCTCTTCTCGAGTTTCATCTAAATGCAGTAGCTGCGCATATTCTTTATTATCATGGTAGGCATGGCGATAACGAAAAGAGAGTACATTTTCCCCAGACTGTAAGATATACAGCTGTTCATAATTGCGGGTTTTATGTGCATTCGTCATTGCTTTTAAATAATCAAGGGGAGAACTTAGCTCTGCCCAAACAGGCAATGCCCAAAACAAGCTGAATAACACAATCAAACGAGAAAACTTTTTCATTTATACCTACTTTAATATGACAAGCGGTCGGATTGTAACAAATTTTTACAAAATCTCCGATACTATCAATGCGTTAACTTACCAACAAGCGTAGCAAAAACGACCGAAACCAAAGCCAAAACGCATATCGTCATAATGCATACGCATATATTCAAGTTCTTCTTGCGCTTTATAGTTTTCTAATGCCAATTTATAACAGGCTTGGAAGACAGGATTATTCACTTTCTCCGCATAACGTTTTTCAAAATCGGCTTGCTCTTTTGGCGTACGGCTTAGCGGAGGATTAAATTGTTCGTGAATTAATTCTGCCGTTTCAAGATCGCATTGTTTAGCTAATTTTACTTGTAAAGCTTGTTCTGCTCGAACACGTTTTGCTTCACGTTCTGCTTTTTGTTCAGGCGTGATTGCACAAGAAGCTAATAAAAGTGTTAAAGATAAAGCGATAGTTGATTTTAACAGTTTCATAAAATGTCCTTTTCCATCAAGGAATAACTTATTGATTAAACAGCATTGTCCACATTTGGTTCACAAAAGCTCGCTCTTGGGTAAACAAACTGCCATCGACAACACTCTCTTTGTTTAATAAATTCAAATGGTGAATCTGATTGCGTAATGTGGTGTAGCACGTTTTGAGCTGTTCACCTTGCGTTTGACTAAGAATACCACACTCAATGGCACTCTCAAAAATGCGTACATTATCTGACCAAACCGCCATTTGTGGATAGTCATGAGCGTAATTTAAGACCAAATATTGCGCAATAAATTCAATATCGGTAATGCCACCCTTATCTGTTTTGAGATGAAATTGATTCGCTGAATTTTTACTTAAATGCTGATACATTTTTTCACGCATATTGCAAATTTCTTCTCGCAACTGACCGCTTGTACGGGCTTGGCTTAAAGTCTCTCGGCGAATTTTTTCAAACTTTTCTCGTAGTGGCAATGTGCCATACACTGCTCGAGTTCGCACCAACGCTTGCGACTCCCAAGTCCATGCTTCATTTTTTTGGTAGTCATCATAAGCATTAAAGGTACTGACCAATAACCCCGCTTCGCCCGACGGACGTAAGCGCATATCGACTTCATAAAGTACGCCTGCGCTGGTGTTTAGGTTAAAAATACCGTTAATTTTTTGTGCCAGCTTGAGATAAAACTGATGGCTTGAAATGGATTTTTTACCGCCAACGGTTTCGCTCTGCTCAGGCGCATTATGCAAAAAGACCAAATCTAAATCTGAATTATAGCCCAATTCGATCCCGCCTAATTTGCCATAACCAATGACCACGAAATCTTTTTCGCCATCGGTTAAATGTTCAGGTGTGCCAAAACGTTGGGACACTTGTCGCCAAGCGATATTCACTACCGCACCAATGATCGCTTCCGCTAAATAAGTTAGATGATCGCTAATTTTCATCACGGGCAATACACCCAAAATATCTGCCGATGCAATGCGTAGCAACTGACTCTGCTTAAATTGTCGTAAAGCATCAATTAACGTCTCTTCATCTTCTTCAGGAATGCGTAACAAATATTCTTGTAAGGCTCTTGGATAATCTTCAAGGGCAATCACTGTGCTTAAACTTTGCTGGGCAATCAATTCATCAAGCAACATTGGATGGCGAGCAATCTGTTCTGCCACCATAATCGACTGAGCGCATAAGGTGAATAACTGTGGCAAAATTTGCTCTTTCTCATACAGCAATTCAAGGTAAGTGGTTCTTGTGGTGATCTTATCAATAATATTAAGCAGACGTGGTAATAAGACTAAATAGTCTGTCTGACGGAAAATCCCATCAAGTACCTTCGGCATTAGTTTACGTAGCACTTCTCGCCCGCGTAGACCAATCGAACGTTTTCCCCAATCTTCAAAATAGTTATTTAGAACTTGGTGAATGTCCGCATGATCTTCTACTCGCACGGCATAATCTTTCAATACACTCTCTAAATCAGCCAAGGTGATTTGTGGTTGCATCAAATCTTTCCATGCAGAGAGTGTTTCATCTTCATTTTCATCTGGCGAATCTTCTTCGCCGATTAATTCATTAAATACCGATCTGATATTTTGTTGGTGAAAAGCTAATGTTGCTAAAAACGCTTCCCAGTCAGCTTGCTGATTGGCAAAGGCAAGGCGTAAGCGATCATCTTCATCTGTTGGCAAAGTTTGTGTCTGCTGATCGTTAATTGCTTGTAACACATTTTCGGTATGGCGTAAAAAAAGATAGGCTTCCTTAAGTTGAGCGACCTGTGCTTCACTTAATAAATTCAGTTGCGCCAGTTGTGGCAAGACAGCTAATAGACTACGTTGTTGCAGAATTTTATCTCGCCCGCCTCGCATCATTTGAAAGGTTTGAACGATAAATTCCACTTCTCGAATCCCGCCTGCGCCGAGTTTAATATTGTCGGTCAAGCCACGGCGAATCACTTCTCGGCTGATTTTAGACTTCATTTCACGCAACGATTGAATCGCACTAAAATCTAAATAACGACGATAAACAAAAGGACGTAAAAGCTGTTTGAGATATTTATGGTTAATGTTATTGAGATCTTCACCTAAAATTTTCGCTTTGATCATCGCATAACGCTCCCAATCTCGCCCTTGTTCTTGGTAATAGTCTTCCATTGCTGCAAAGCTCAAAACCAAGGCTCCGCTATCACCAAAAGGACGAAGGCGCATATCGGTACGATACACAAAGCCATCTAAGGTAATTTCATCTAAAGCCCGAATTAAGCGTTGCCCTAAGCGAGTAAAAAATTTGCTATTTTCTAACGGCTTTCTACCGCCAACGGTTTCGCCAATATCAGGATAGGTAAAAATCAGGTCAATATCTGAAGAAAAATTCAGCTCTCGCCCACCCAATTTACCCATACCTAAAATGAGTAACTCTTGCTTTTCTCCCAATTCATTCATTGGCGTGCCATACTCTTCACACAGTTTGTCAAACAGCCAATCTCTTGCCCCTAAAATCAAAGATTCCGCCAGATCGGACAAGCGCTCAAATACCTGTTGCGTCGTGCCTAAACGGTTTGATTGCACAAAACTCAACATTACCATTTCACGATGGCGAAAACGGCGTAATTCACGATGTAGTTCATCTTCATTTTTTATCTCGGAAATGACCGCTTGTATCCGCTCGGCATAGTAATCGCAGTCGTCTATCGTCGGGCTTTTTTCCAACCACGCCTTTAACAATTCAGGCTGTTTTTGTAACTGCTGAACCACAAATTCAGACATCGCCATTGCCGTGACAAGCGGTTGGATCTGCGCAGAATTTTGCAAAGGGATAGCATGGAGAGAAAGCAACTCATTGAGTTTAGTTTGGGATTGGGCGAAAAGATGTTTTAACATAGGATAAGTTATTTGGAGTTGTGTAAAGAAAAGCATCCCAAAGGGATGCTACTATGCTTAACCGTGAGCGTAACCCACGGTATAACCACTTAAAACACTTTCTTAAACGGCTTGATAATCACATCGCCATAAACCCCTGCTTCAACATAAGGATCTTGGCTTGCCCACTGTTTTGCGGCTTCTAAAGAATCGAATTTCGCAATTACCGTTGAGCCTGTAAAACCAGCTTCGCCCGGGTTTTCATCATCAATCGCAGGGTTTGGACCTGCGGTTAAAAGACGATCTTCCGCTTGAAGTTGTTTTAAACGTTCAAGGTGTTTTTCACGCACCGCTAAACGTTTTTCAAGGGTATTTGGGATATCTTGAGCGAAAATAACGTAGTACATAATTTCTCCTAGGATTGAGTTTGAAGTAACGCTAGTGCTTGATCGAGTTCTGGATTATCATCCCGTGGAATGACTCGTGGTCTACCATTGTTATCTACCGCAACGAAAGTAAATTCCGCTTCGGTCACACAGTGGCGATCACGCATACCCTCATAGACTTTTTTAATCCACACTTCGACTTTAATTTGTAATGATGTCCTACCAACTTTGGTACATTTACCATAACAACAAACGACATCGCCTACAGAAACAGGCAATAAAAAAGACATTTTATCTACTGAGACGGTTACTACTCTGCCTTTGACTAACTCTTTGGCTAGAATTGCACCTCCCATGTCCATTTGTGACATAATCCAACCGCCGAAAATATCGCCATTGGCGTTAGTGTCTGATGGCATAGCAAGGGTACGTAAAATCAGTGATCCTTCTGGCTCTCGTTTATTTTGATTCGTTTCCATATTTTTCCTCGTTTTGTTCTAATTGTTTTAAATGTGGATAGAGATAAATCCCTGTTGCGACAACAGCAGCAAGGCTTAAACCTGTTAAGCCAAAGACCTTAAAGTTTGCCCAGGCATCATCAGAGAAAAATTCGCTGATGATGATATTGATGATCATACAAAGAATAAAAAAGCCTGCCCAACCGAGATTTAATTTTTCCCAAACAGGTTGTGCTAACTTTAATTCTTTGCCCAGTAACATCTGAATCAGTGGCTTTTTGAAAGCATATTGGCTAATTAATAGTGCTGCAGCAAAAATAGCATTCACAATCGTCACTTTCCATTTTAAGAAAGCTAAATCATTAAAATAGGCTGTGAGCAAACCAAAGAACACAACTGCTACGCCCATAATCCATTGGTTCTTTTCAATCTTTTTATAAAGTACTTTTAAAACAACTAACTGGATAACGGTTGCGACAACCAAGACAAGCGCCGCTTCTTGTACGCCATAGGTTTTATAGACGATAAAAAAGAGAATCAGCGGAATAAATTCTAGTAACTGTTTCATTTATATTCCTTATGCTTGGCGATACACTTGATAAAAACGGAAGCTAAAGATAATGACAAACAAGCTAATAAAAGCACCTACTACTTGTGAAACGATCACGCCTAATTCACCGCTCATATTGCTAATTACGCTACCTAATAAACTTGGGAACATATAACTTAACACACAGAATAAAAAGAGTGGAACCATTCTGCCACGACTTAAACCCCAAGTGAATTTTAAGGTTTCCATAAAGGATTTTCTTGGCTCTTCTAGTAAGTAAGCATAAACCACTAAGCAAAGTTTCACGAAAACATAAATACCTGTTGCCATTAACGGTAAAATCATAATCGCTAAACTACCAGATTGCCCCACTGTTCCCCCAAAAGAGATACCAATTGACATCGGTAACACCATAAAAATGGTTAAGCCGACAATTGGAAGAAAGACTTTGAAAGTCTCTCCTACATTTTGCGCAAAGTGTTGATAGTTGCCGTTATTGATCGATTTAATGTTCAAAATAAGCAGAATATTGATAAACACACTGACTAACGCTGAAACAATCGTCGGAGCCATTTGTAGTGCTAACAGTGCGACAATATCTTGATTTGATAGAGAGACAACAGGTCTTGGAACAAGATAAAAAGTTCCAAGCTGTAACAACACGAGCAATGCAACGCCCGTTACCGTAAAATTGGCTTGGTTACGCATAAAATTCCAACTATCTTGCAATAAATTAGAAAATTTAATTGGCATGGTAAATCCTTAAATGAATGTCATGAAAATGTTGCAAAGTATAACAACTGTTGTATCACTTCGCTATTGTAGATTTTATGGAGTTAAGTAGAATATTATATTGAATCGACTGATGATAGGGCAAATTATGTATAACACATTACAAGCAGGACAACGTTATCTCAATACGTTTCCAAATCAAAAGAAGTTAGGCTTATTTATGCCTGATTACCGTTTAATTCGCTTAGTAAAATTTGCTTCTCGTTTTATGCCTGCTTTTGCGTGCTTTGCATTAGTTTGGCAATATTTCTTTTATGATCCTGAACAATCCATCTTCGCCAATGCCCTTATTACTGCACTTTTTGCCTTAAGCATTCCTTTTCAAGGACTGTTTTGGCTAGGACGTAGAGCAAAATCGCCCTTGCCGTTAAGTTTATTACAATGGTATGAAGAACTGCGCCAAAAACTCATTAGCGAAAGACATAACATTGCCGATCAAGCGGTACCTTCTTATCAAGATTTTGCAAATTTATTGCAACTGGCTGAAAAAACATGGGGGCAAAGTTATTTTGATGAGCTATAAATTTTGTTACAGATCAGCTTTTCAAGAAACTCTCTTGTATTTTACTTTAAAAATCAGTGATTTTTTGCTATAAAAGAAAGGTTTTCAAATCAACTCAAATCAATAGGAGAACTTATGGAATTAGTATTTATCCGTCACGGTTTCAGTGAGTGGAATGCTAAAAACTTATTTACAGGTTGGCGTGATGTTAACTTAACAGAACGTGGTATCGAAGAAGCGAAAGCAGCTGGTAAGAAATTATTAGATGCAGGCTATGAATTTGATATCGCATTTACCTCTGTATTAACTCGTGCAATCAAAACCTGTAACATCGTGTTAGAAGAATCTAACCAATTATGGATTCCACAAGTGAAAAACTGGCGTTTAAACGAACGTCACTACGGTGCGTTACAAGGCTTAGATAAAAAAGCAACGGCTGAACAGTATGGTGATGAACAAGTTCACATCTGGCGTCGTTCTTATGACATTTCTCCACCAGATTTAGATCCGCAAGATCCAAATTCTGCACATAACGACCGTCGTTATGCACATCTTCCAAAAGATGTTGTGCCAAATGCAGAAAACTTAAAAATCACTTTAGAGCGTGTTTTACCTTTCTGGGAAGATCAAATCGCTCCAGCGTTATTATCAGGTAAACGTGTACTTGTTACTGCTCACGGTAACTCACTTCGTGCGCTTGCAAAACATATCATCGGTATTTCTGATGAAGAAATCATGGATTTTGAAATCCCAACAGGTCAGCCGTTAGTGTTGAAACTGGATGATAAATTAAACTTTGTTGAAAAATTCTATCTGTAATTTCTAAATCATAATGATGACAAGCGGTAAGATTTAACCAAAATCTTACCGCTTTCATTTTAATATTGTGGGAGAAATGTAATCTTATTTTTCATATGTAGTATACGAAAGCATAGATTACAAAATATTTTTAAGATAGAATAGTTTTCCTGAACGCAATAACAAATTGCGAGAACATTTCTGTAAATACGATTCAAAATATTAGGAAGTCTCATGTCAGCAACAATTTTAGAATCTCTCCCTAAGAGCCAAAAAGTTGGTATTGCATTTTCAGGTGGCTTAGACACCAGTGCTGCTCTACTTTGGATGCGTCAGAAAGGTGCTGTACCTTATGCTTATACAGCGAATCTTGGTCAACCAGATGAAGATGACTACAATGCGATTCCAAGAAAAGCAATGGAATACGGTGCAGAAAATGCACGTTTAATTGATTGTAGAACCCAATTAGCTCACGAAGGTATTGCGGCAATTCAATGTGGCGCATTCCATATTTCAACGGGCGGTATGCCTTACTTTAATACAACCCCACTTGGTCGTGCAGTAACAGGTACTATGCTTGTCGCGGCAATGAAAGAAGATGATGTACATATTTGGGGTGATGGTTCAACCTTTAAAGGTAACGATATTGAGCGTTTCTATCGTTATGGCTTATTAACTAACCCACAGTTAAAAATCTATAAACCGTGGTTAGACCAAACCTTTATTGATGAATTAGGTGGTCGTCATGAAATGTCTGAGTTCTTAATCGCGAACGGCTTCCAATATAAAATGTCTGTGGAAAAAGCCTACTCTACTGACTCAAATATGTTAGGTGCTACACACGAAGCGAAAGACTTAGAGCTACTCAGTACAGGCATTAAAATTGTAAAACCTATCATGGGTGTCGCTTTCTGGGACGAGTCTGTCGAGATCAAAGCAGAAACTGTTTCTGTTACCTTTGAAGAAGGTGTGCCTGTTGCGCTAAATGGTAAACGTTTTGAAGATCCTGTTGAGTTGATTTTAGAAGCGAATCGTATCGGTGGGCGCCATGGTTTAGGTATGACAGACCAAATCGAAAACCGTATCATTGAAGCAAAAAGCCGTGGTATCTATGAGGCACCGGGAATGGCATTACTTCACATTGCCTACGAGCGTTTAGTCACAGGTATTCACAATGAAGATACGATCGAACAATATCGTATTAACGGTTTGCGTTTAGGTCGCTTATTATATCAAGGTCGTTGGTTCGATCCACAAGCACTCATGTTACGCGAAACAGCGCAACGTTGGGTAGCTAAAGCAATCACAGGTACAGTAACACTTGAATTACGCCGTGGTAACGACTATTCTATCTTAAATACTGAATCGCCAAATTTAACTTATGAGCCAGAACGTTTAAGTATGGAAAAAGTCGAAGATGCACCATTTACCCCTGCAGATCGTATCGGTCAATTAACAATGCGTAATTTAGACATTGTTGATACCCGTGGTAAATTAGGTATTTACACACAAACTGGCTTGCTTTCAGTACAAAATAGTGTACTACCGCAGTTAGAAAATAAATAATTCATTTAAAATGAAAATCGCATCTTTGCCCGACAATTCAGCTTAGATGCGATTTTTCATTTTGATGTTGCATGGAGAATAGATATGAAGAAATGTCAACACCGGACAACAGGACGTAAACTGATCCCTGAGAGTCTTACCTTTACTCAATCTCAATCTATCTTTATCCCGCTTTTTTTCGCTGATCCAACGATAAAACGACAAATAGTTTGGGAACTAAAACTCGAGAATGGTCAACAAGACTATGGAAAAATAAAACGAAATGCACTCCATTTCAAACAACTTCCTAATGGTAAGCATCGTCTTATCATTATTGTTGGCGATCCTATTCTTTCTAAGAGACACAAAATTCATTACTGTCAGATAGAAATTTTACCCTAAAAATATGCCCCTTATTTTTTAATAAGGGGCATATTACTAACCATCAATCTCTTCGCCTGTTTCATCCCACTTAAAATTCAAGGCAATAGAGTTTAAACAGAACCGAAGCCCTGTTGGTGGTGGACCGTCTTTAAATACATGTCCCATATGGGCATCACAATTTCCACAACGAATTTCAATACGGTGGCGACCTAGACTATAATCATCTAAATAACGCAATGATGTTTCTGAAATCGTTTCATAAAAGCTAGGCCATCCACACCCTGCATCAAATTTTGTATCAGAGCGAAATAATGCGTTATGACAACGAACACAACGATAAGTCCCAACTCTATCTTCATTTAAGAACTTTCCTGTAAAAGGTTTTTCCGTCCCACTATTTAAACAAATTTCAATTTGTTCTTCTGTTAGCTCGTTCACATCTTTAATCATACATATACCTTAATATTCCAATCCTTTTGGATTATATTTTATCTCTTTTTTTATCTAACTAGAATGATTTTTTAAAAATTTGACATAGATCACACAAAATTTATCTGTTATATTTGGCATCGTTCTTTCAGTTGTCAGAAATAGGCAAGATTGTGCTATAATGGCTTTGCCTTTCCAGTTTATTGGAAGGAACAAGTTTTCTTTTAACTTTAAATATAGGTAGAAATCTATGGCAATTAAAATTGGTATTAACGGCTTTGGCCGTATCGGTCGTATCGTATTCCGTGCAGCACAAAAACGTGATGACATCGAAGTAGTTGGTATCAACGACTTAATCGATGTTGATTACATGGCTTACATGTTAAAATACGATTCAACTCACGGTCGTTTCGATGGTACTGTTGAAGTTAAAGATGGTCAATTAGTAGTAAACGGTAAAGCAATCCGTGTAACTGCTGAACGTGATCCTGCTAACTTAAAATGGGATGAAATCGGTGTTGATATCGCAGTTGAAGCAACAGGCTTATTCTTAGATGATGCAACAGCGCGTAAACACATCACAGCAGGTGCGAAAAAAGTTGTTTTAACTGGTCCATCTAAAGACAATACGCCAATGTTCGTAAACGGCGTAAACTTTGATAAATACGCAGGACAAGATATTGTATCTAACGCATCTTGTACAACTAACTGTTTAGCACCATTAGCCAAAGTAATTCACGAAAAATTTGGTATTAAAGAAGGCTTAATGACAACTGTTCACGCAACAACAGCAACTCAAAAAACTGTTGACGGTCCATCAGCTAAAGACTGGCGCGGTGGTCGTGGTGCATCACAAAACATCATCCCATCTTCAACAGGTGCAGCAAAAGCAGTTGGTAAAGTATTACCAGCATTAAATGGTAAATTAACTGGTATGGCATTCCGCGTTCCTACTGCAAACGTTTCTGTTGTTGACTTAACTGTTAACTTAGAAAAACCAGCAACTTACGAAGAAATCTGTGCAGAAATCAAACGTGCTTCAGAAAATGAGATGAAAGGCGTTTTAGGTTATACAGAAGATGCTGTTGTTTCAACAGACTTCAACGGTGCTGTAGAAACTTCAGTATTTGATGCTGCTGCGGGTATCGCATTAACAGATACTTTCGTTAAATTAGTATCTTGGTACGATAACGAAACTGGTTACTCAAACAAAGTATTAGACTTAGTTGCATTAGTACACAACTACAAAGGCTAATTTTCAATAGATAATAAAAAGCGAGATATGAATAATATCTCGCTTTTTTCTTTCATATAAACAAAGCGATAAGAATTAATCTTATCGCCTACTTAGAATTATTTTCGGTTTTATGTAGCACTTACATAAATACAGTGTAAGGACTGGTTTGACCTAGCCCTTACAAGCTTTTTTGAGTTTTGTGCAACTGATACAATAATCTTGGTTATTTTAACCCTGATGCGTCACGTAATAGTGCTGCTTTATCTGTTTTTTCCCAAGGGAAATGCTCACGACCGAAGTGTCCGTAAGCGGCAGTTTCACGGTAGATTGGGCGGATTAAATCTAACATTTTAATTAAACCGTATGGACGTAAGTCGAAATATTCACGAATTAAACGCACTAAGACTTCGTTGCTCACTTTGCCTGTGCCGAAGGTTTCCACCATAATAGAGGTTGGCTCTGCGATACCGATTGCATAAGAAAGTTGGATTTCACAACGATCTGCCAAGCCTGCCGCCACGATATTTTTTGCCACATAACGAGCTGCATAAGCCGCTGAACGGTCCACTTTTGACGGGTCTTTACCTGAGAATGCACCGCCGCCGTGACGAGCTGCACCGCCGTAGGTATCGACAATAATTTTACGACCCGTTAAACCGCAGTCACCCATTGGTCCGCCAATCACGAAACGACCAGTTGGGTTGATGAAGTATTTGGTATTTTGGCTTAACCATTCGCTTGGTAAGACTGGCTTGATGATCTCTTCCATCACGCCTTCAAACACGGTTTTTTGATCCACGTGTTCAGCGTGTTGGGTTGAAAGCACTACTGCGTCAATGCCTTTGATTTTGTTATCTTCATAGATAAAGGTTAATTGGCTTTTCGCATCAGGGCGTAACCAATCTAATTTGCCTGATTTACGCACTTTCGCTTGCTGTTCCATTAAACGATGAGCGTAAGTGATCGGTGCTGGCATCAAGACTTCCGTTTCGTTAGTCGCATAGCCGAACATAATGCCTTGGTCGCCTGCCCCTTGCTCTAATGGGTTAGCACGATCCACGCCTTGATTGATGTCTGGCGACTGTTTACCGATCGCATTTAACACCGCACAAGAGTGTGCGTCAAAGCCCATATCAGAGTGAGTATAGCCAATGTCACAAATCACTTGGCGAGTAAGGTTTTCAATATCAACCCAAGCTGAAGTGGTGATTTCTCCGCCCACTAACGCCATACCTGTTTTCACATAGGTTTCACACGCTACGCGTGCTTTTGGATCTTGTTTTAAAATTTCATCTAACACCGCATCTGAAATTTGGTCTGCGATTTTATCCGGGTGCCCTTCTGACACAGATTCTGAAGTAAATAAATTGATAGCCATTGTTGTATCCTGTTGATTTATATAAATTCTTTTGTAGTAATAAGCGGTTAGATTTCGCAAAAACTTTGTAAAAAGCCGCCGCTTGTAAAAATATGGTTTAGAAGTTTTTCCATCTAGACGTCTATAATACTTTCTTTAGGCTATAATGACAAATTATTTTTCTCAAAATCAATTCTCAATAGCCTGAAAAATCAATAAAGAGACGAAGTGGTATAATAATTTTTTAAATATCACTATATTAATACACTTCTTTTCCTATTTTTATGCTAAATTTACGCATTTTTATTCACTAATAGGATGTATATGTCGAAAGGTAAAATTGGGCTGTTTTCACTGACAGCGCTTGTTTTAAGCTCTATGATTGGCTCTGGAATTTTTAGCTTACCACAGAATATGGCAAGTGTGGCTGGCGCTCATGCTCTGTTGTTAGGCTGGTTAATTACGGGCGTTGGTATTATCTTTCTTGGTTTATCCTTCTTTTTTCTCTCTCGTTTAAAACCTGAATTAGATGGTGGAATCTATACCTATGCAAGAGAAGGGTTTGGCGATTTTGTAGGAAGTTTATCCGCTTGGGGATATTGGCTTTGTACTGCTATTGGTAGTGTGGGCTACTTAGTGGTCGCATTCGAAGGTGTTGGGACTTTCATTGATCACGATGATTTTATTCTTTTTGGTCAAGGAAATACCTTTGCATCTATTTTAGGCGCATCCCTTATTGTCTGGCTAATCCATTTATTAATTGCCAAAGGAATCAAAGAAGCAGCTTCAGTCAATTTAATTGCAACTATTGTTAAAACACTCCCTTTATTTTTATTTATCGGTTTAGCTGTTTATTACTTTTCTCCTGAAAAATTCATGCAAGATTTCAATGGAAAAAGTTTAAATACGCCATTATTAGACCAAGTAAAAGGTACAATGCTTATTACGCTTTGGGTGTTTGTTGGGGTTGAAGGCGCTTCAATTCTGTCTGCCCATGCGAAGAAAAAAAGTGATGTTGGCATTGCAACAATACTAGGTATTTTGATTAGTTTAGTTCTTTATGTTGCAATTACGGTATTTTCCCTAGGTATTCTTCCTAGAGAAATAATTGCAGAGATGCCTAATCCGTCTATGGCAGGTATTTTAGAACACCTTATTGGTACAAGCGGTAAGATCTTGATTACATTTTGCTTAATTGTTTCTGTATTAGCTTCTTATATGAGTTGGACGATGTTTTCATCAGAGATCCCTTATCAAGCAGCCAAATACCATACTTTTCCACGAATACTAAATAAAAGTAACCAAAATGGTACGCCTATTGGTGGATTGTGGCTAACCAATATAACAATTCAACTCAGTCTATTGCTTGTACTGTTTACTGGAAAAGGCTATAGCGTTCTTATCCAAATTTCAACCGCAATGATCTTAGTTCCTTACTTTTTAGTTGGAAGCTATTTATTCAAAGTCGCCGTACAACAAAAAGCTGTTTGGTATATTAAACTTACTGGCTTCCTTGCATCTCTTTATGGCTTATGGATAGTCTATGCTGCGGGGCTTGATTATTTGCTTCTTTCCGTCATTTTATACGTACCTGGGATTGCTGTCTTTTTATACTCACGTTATCAATATCAAGGAAATATAGATTTAAGTCGATTTGAAAAAATATTAATCTTAATTATCTTGTCATTGTTTATTTGGGCGGTATATCATAGTTTAACGGTCATGAATTGGGGATAAGATATGGCAAAGATAACGTTAGATGCACTCAAAGCCACAGGTTCGTGGCTTCTGTCTCAATATCAAAGAATTGAAGATTATTTCACAAGCGGTTCTTTTGGGGTGCGTTTTTACCCCTTTTTGATGTATCCATGCGTACGCCATTCTGTCAATGGTATCGTCAGACTTATCTCAATATTGTCTGTTTTTATCGCACTTTATTACTTCTTTGCCGAATTTATCACGATTTTATTTAGTGATATTTCTTTATCTGCCTATACTCGCCATACGGTATTAGAATTATTACAGCCCGCAGGCACCATTATTGATGGCAAAGAA
The DNA here is from genome assembly GCF_003260095.1 of Glaesserella australis. Classification (GTDB taxonomy): domain Bacteria; phylum Pseudomonadota; class Gammaproteobacteria; order Enterobacterales; family Pasteurellaceae; genus Glaesserella; species Glaesserella australis. Next base: position 69,723 of record NZ_PTPX01000002.1, on the reverse strand, counting down.
ATTCATCTTTCACCGCTCTATTTCTCCATGAAAGTTGCCTTCTTACTCCAAGGTTGCTTACTATTCTTTATCTATTGCATTGGCGTAACACAGATTACCTCTCGCCGTTTTCGCTTATTAGGTATGCTCTTTTCATTGTTATTCAGCTGCGGAGCTATGCTTATTTTTAACTCGCAAGGTGGGAAATATACGGTAGGTGGATTACAAAACACGGGAGCGTCTTTAACTTATCTATGCGGAAATTTAACGATGATTGCCTCAGGGTTAGGGATTATTCAACCCCATTTGAAAAAACTAAAAAGATATAGTCTGATTGCAGGAAGCTTCGGCATTATCGCTATTTCCGCCACTTTATTTATAGAACTTCCTTATCTTGCTTTACTTGAGCGCCTTAGTCTTTACAGTTTATTCGTTTGGGAAGTTGCCATTGGTTTTGCAATTTTAAACAAAGGAAAATAGATGAAAACGAACTTATCTTTTGTCGATCGTTATCGTCAGCTTATTCAAATTCCGACCATCAGTAGTCTTGATGAAAAATACGATATTTCCAATAAAGCATTAATTGAACTACTCGCCTATTGGCTAAGTGATTTTGGCTTTAAGACAGAGATAATTGCCGTTGAAGGCAGTCGAAAAAAGTATAATTTACTTGCCACTTATGGTGAAGGGGAAGGCGGATTATTGCTTGCAGGACATTCTGATACGGTACCTTATGATGAAGGGCGCTGGAATTTCAATCCTTTTCAATTGACTGAAAAAGACGGTAAATTCTATGGTCTAGGCACAGCAGATATGAAAGGATTTTTCGCCTTTGTTGTTGATGCCATAAGCCAAATTGATCTCAAGCAACTCAAAAAGCCATTGCGTATTTTAGCCACTGCCGATGAAGAAACGACGATGTTAGGCGCAAGAACATTTTCACAGCATGCGCATATTCGTCCTGATTGTGCAATCATTGGTGAGCCAACGTCCCTTAAGCCTATTCGGGCGCATAAAGGTCACATTGCTCAAGCTGTTCAAGTGATTGGGAAATCAGGGCATTCTAGTGATCCTGCCAATGGCATTAATGCTATAGAGATTATGCACGATGTAACAGGAAAATTACTGAATTTACGTCGAGATTTCCAAGCGAAATATCACAATCCACTTTTTAGGGTTTCACATCCAACGATGAATTTTGGCAATATTCACGGGGGTGATGCACTAAATCGTATCTGTGCCTGTTGTGAACTTCAACTTGAAATTCGCCCTTTACCATCGCTTGCAATTCAAGATGCAGAAGCATTACTTCGTGAACACTTAGCGCCTTTAATTGAACAATGGGGAGAGCGAATTCAAATTCGAGCATTGCATGCAGGTATTCCTGGTTATGAATGTGAACACTCTGCTCAAATTGTACAAGTCGTGGAAAAATTATTAGGGGAAAAATGTGATGCGGTAAATTACTGCACGGAAGCACCTTTTATTCAACAGCTTTGCCCAACATTAGTTCTTGGCCCTGGTTCTATTGAGCAAGCACATCAGCCTGATGAATATTTAGAGGCTAAATTTATCGAACCAACGCGTGAGTTATTAACTAAACTCATTCGTCATTTTTGTGAGTAAGCACACTGTAGGGGCGGACCGATGTGTCCGCCCGCAATATCAAATATGGATTAAACTCACCACATTAACTAGCAACCCATAAGAGTATCGCAAGAATTTGTGGCAGAATAATGCGACAGAACATGGCTAAAGGATATACCGTTGCATAAGAAAGTGCTGCGGCGCCATTGTTTTCTTTGATTGCATTGGCAAAAGCAAGGGCTGGCGGATCTGTCATAGAACCTGCAAGTAAACCACACAAGCTTAAATAGTTCACTTTTCCATAAATACGTGCAACAACAGCGGTAATAATCAACGGAATAAACGTAATCAATGCACCATAGAAAATCCATGATAAACCTTCATTACTGAGTAAGGTGTTCACAAAGTTTCCACCCGCTTTCCAACCAACAACGGCAAGAAAAAGAACAATACCAATTTCTCGTAGCGCTAAGTTTGCACTTGGTGGCATAAACCAATAGAGTTTTCCTAAACTCCCTACTCTTGCCAAAATTAATGCCACCACTAAAGGACCTCCCGCTAAGCCTAACTTTAAAGCAACAGGGAAACCAGGAATATAAATTGGAATAGAACCTAATAGAACACCAAGCCCAACCCCAATAAAAATCGGTAGCATCTGCACTTGTTGTAATTTTTGTTGTGCATTACCAATAATTGCCATCACTGCATCAATATCTTCCTGACGACCAACGAGATTTAGGACATCACCAAACTGTAAGGTCATTTGTCCATTTGGTACAAGTTCAACACCCGCACGATTTAAGCGAGAAATCACGACATCATATTTCCCTTTTAGCATTAATTGGCGAATTTGTTTTCCAAATACTTTTTCATTGGTAACAACCGCTCTCTCATTTTTATACATCGTACCTTTTGTAGAAACAGAGACATTAACTTCTTCTCCTAAAATAAGCTGCATTTTATGCAAGGTTGCTTTTTCACCTACGATATGCAGTACATCTCCGACTTGAATTTTTGTTTCAACTTTAGGGACGAAAAGCTCTTCATCTCGCTTTAAACGAGAATAAACTACGTCATGTAAATCAAAATCAGGAAGCTCCTTTAACATTAATCCATTAATATTCGGATTCGTTACTCGTACATTCAATGTACTTAAACCTTCTTTTTTACTATTTGAGACAGAATCAAATTCATCCGCTTCTTTATCTACATTCACTTTAAATATAATGCGGACTAGCCACATCGCCAATAAAATACCGACAATACCAAATGGGTAGGCAATCGCATACGCCATTCCCATTACAGCAGTAGATGTATCCCCCCCTAATTCAGCTAAAATTTGCTGACCTGCACCTAAAGATGGGGTATTTGTTACAGCACCTGAAAAGATACCGAGAATAACAGGTAATGGCACGTTAAAAAATTTGTGTAATAAGATGACTAACACACCGCTTAAACCTACAATCATTAGAGCAAAAGCATTGAGCTTTAAGCCTGACTGCCGAAGAGATGCAAAGAAACCAGGTCCAACTTGAATACCAATGGTATAAACGAAAAGAATTAATCCAAATTCTTGGATAAAATGTAGCGTGTGTGCATCTAAAGTCACACCATATTGAGTCATAAAATGGGAAACTAAAATACCTCCAAATAAAACCCCACCGATCCCAAGACTTACGCCTCGTACCTTTATATGCCCTATCCACAAGCCAATGACAGCGACCAGAGATAATAGGCTAACTGTTAACGCAATTTCGCTCATATAAGCCTCTCATAAAAATAGAACTAGGATCGATTGTATCAAAGCTAATCTGGAAAAAATGAGATCTAACTCAAAAAATAGAGGTGTTTTAGGAGTATTATTTCATTTTAATAACATTTCATCCTATTTTTCTCCTTTTTTGACACATTTAGTTATTTATACTAGTATTCGCCCTTCATTTTTTATAACTAAAAGGAGTAATGAAATGGAGCCAATCATATTAAATGGTTATCACACACTTATTGCCGCAACATTAGTATTGTTAATTGGTCGAGTTTTTGTCAATAAAATCAAATTATTACAAGATTTTAATATCCCAGAAGCTGTTGCTGGTGGCCTATTTGCAGCAACCATTATTTTTTGTCTCTATAAATTCTCTGGTATTACTTTTAAATTTGAAGCATCCCTGCAAACAGCCTTTATGTTGATCTTTTTCTCATCTATTGGACTCTCCGCAGACTTTTCTCGCTTAAAACAGGGTGGCATTCCTTTAGTTCTATTTTTAGTCGTAGTGAGTACATTTATTTTTATTCAAAATAGTGTTGGTGTAGCATTAGCTACATTTTTAGGATTAGATCCTCTTGTAGGATTAATTACGGGTTCTATTACTCTCACAGGAGGACATGGCACCGGTGCAACATGGGCTGCTATTTTTGCTGAAAAATATGGTGTTGTAGGTGCAATAGAAATGGCTATGGCTTCTGCAACTTTCGGTCTTGTTGCGGGTGGGTTAATTGGCGGACCAGTTGCACGTCGTCTAGTCAATAAAATGAAAATTTCCCCAACCAAACACAATACCAAAGTAGAAACTGCAGAGAATAAATATGCTGGTGATACCTTTGAAGATGTCGATAATGTGCGTCTCATTACTGCAACATCAACAATTGAAACAATGGCACTCTTTGCCGCATGCTTAGCTTTCTCATCTATTATGGTGAAAATTCTGCCTGATTCAGGACTTCCACAATTTGTCTGGGCATTAGGTTTTGGTGTTCTTTTGCGTAATGTATTAACTCTCGTGTTTAAATTTGATATGTTCGACCGTGCAATTGATGTCTTTGGTAACGCATCACTTAGCTTATTCTTAGCGATTGCACTAATGAGCATCAAATTATGGGAATTGACAGGATTAGCTGGTTCTATGCTTATCATTCTTCTAGTACAAACAGCAGTAATGATTATCTATGCATATTTTTTGACATTTAAAGTAATGGGAAGTAATTATGATGCGGCAATACTCTCAGCGGGTCATTGTGGTTTCGGCTTAGGTGCAACACCAACGGCTGTCGCTAATATGCAATCAGTTACAGAAACCTTTGGTCCTTCGCATAAAGCGTTCTTGATCGTACCGCTTGTTGGAGCATTCTTTGTTGATATTATCAATTTAGGCATGATCACGGGCTTTATGAATTTTCTAACAAAATAAAAAACAAAAAGCTAAGTCTAAGACTTAGCTTTTTCTTGCTATAAACCTAAGTGTTGGCGATAAGCCTGTAAAGTATTTTGCATCAACATCGCCACGGTCATCGGTCCAACACCTCCAGGGACTGGCGTAATAAAACTCGCTTTTTGTGACGCAACATCATATTCCACGTCTCCCACTAACTTACCATCCACACGATTAATCCCCACATCAATCACAATAGCCCCTTCTTTAATCCATTCACCCGGAATAAATCGCGGCTTACCTACTGCAACAACCAGAATATCAGCTTGGCGAACGTGGCTTTCAAGATCTTGTGTAAAACGATGAGTAACAGTTACTGTACAACCACCTAATAACAACTCTAATGCCATAGGGCGACCAACAATATTTGATGCACCAACAATAACTGCATGTTTACCATATAAATTGACGCCCGTCGTTTCAAGTAATTTCATCACGCCGTAAGGTGTACAAGCCCTTAGAGTGGGAATACGCTGGCATAATCGCCCTACATTGTAAGGATGAAAGCCATCTACGTCTTTATCTGGACGAATTGCATCAATGACTTTTGTAGAATCTATCTGTTTGGGGAGTGGTAATTGAACCAAAATACCATCGACAGTTTCGTCTTGGTTCAATGTTTCAATTAAATTGAGTAATTCCTGTTCCGTGGTTGTTTCTGGTAAATCATAAGATTTGGATATAATCCCTAATTCTGCACAACTTTTACGCTTGCTACCAACATACACTTGAGATGCGGGATCAGCTCCAACTAAAATGACCGCTAACCCAGGCGCACGTTTACCTTGAGCGATATGTAATGAAATGTGTGTTGAAATCTCTTCTTTAATTTTACTCGCCAATGTATTACCAGAAATCACTTGTGCGGACATAAATTCTCCTAAAGATAAAATGCGGAATTATTTGTTATTTTCTCAAAAAAAATCCCTTTAAGTAAGTATTAATTATGCATAATGTTTAAAGAACATGCATTTAATTTAGATGAATCAAAAACTTATTGACGAGACAAAGAAATCACCTATAATGCTCACCATATTTACGGCGGCGAGTAGCGCAGCTTGGTAGCGCAACTGGTTTGGGACCAGTGGGTCGTAGGTTCAAATCCTATCTCGCCGACCACTCCTTTCATATTAAACTTCCCTGTTAACTTTTTATTTGCGCCCTTAGCTCAGCTGGATAGAGCAACGCCCTTCTAAGGCGTGGGTCAAAGGTTCGAATCCTTTAGGGCGTGCCATTTATTTAGGCTTGTTTATGAAAAAGCATCACATTGAAACGCTCATTTCTACCCAAGAAGTTCAACAACGTATCGTAGAACTTGCTAAAGAGATTAATCACTACTATCAGCACAATAATAGCCAAGGTCTTGTTGTTGTTGGGCTACTACGTGGTTCTTTTATGTTTATGGCTGATCTCGTTCGCCATCTTGATCTTCCTGTTGAAATTGATTTTTTAACCGCTTCAAGTTACGGATTAAGCACAGAGTCTAGCCGAGATGTGAAAATCCTTAAAGATTTGGATAGCGAAATTCAAGGGAAAGATGTGTTAATCGTTGAAGATATTATTGACACTGGCTTTACCTTAAGCAAAGTCCGTGACATTCTTAATCTCAGAGCGCCGTCTTCTTTGGCGATTTGCACACTCTTAGACAAGCCATCTCGCCGTGAAATTGATGTGCCAGTCGAATGGGTTGGCTTTGCGATTCCAGATGAATTTGTTGTCGGCTATGGCATTGACTATGCACAACGCTACCGTAACTTAGACTATATTGCTAAAGTTGTGATCGAAGAATAATTGCAAAATATATATCAAAACAAACCGCTTGTTGTGTGAAACTTCAAGCGGTTTTTGTATTCTAAGTAGCACGGATAAAATAGGATAATCATTATGTGGAAAAAAACACTGTTAGCATTATGTATCACAACAACTTATGTATGGGCAAATCAAACGCCTACAACTAAAGTATGGAGTGATGCGGAAGTACAGCAACTTAAACAATCCTGGACGCAACAAATTCAGCTTGATGAAAAAAAACGTCAGCAACAACGGGAGAATTTTCTTCAGCTAGAATCGTTGCTCCAAGCGGCAGAACGAACAGGGGAACTCTCTGTGCCGCTCTTGCAGATCATCAATCAATTACAATCCACATTAAACGGCTATCCCCTTCAAGAAGAGATCGCTTGGGCATTGCTGAAAGCGAAGATGAAAGCCAATCAAGCGACAACCGAAGATATTATTCAATTTTCAAATCAGTATCCCAACACTGCCAAAAGAAACAAGCTAAATCAACGCCCAATAGAGATGCTCTATCAGCAGCAACAATTTGCAGCCTTGCTTGATTACAGTAAACAAGTTATGGCTGAAGGCATTGATAGCCAATGCCAAGTGCTTGGTGCGCAATATCAATTAGTGGCAGAAAAACTCCAACCAAATCCAGAAGCAGAACAAGCAGGAAATCAGCCAATGCATTCATCTACAGAGATGAATCAACTGCTTGCTCAATTTGAGACACTATGGCTCACCAATGAAACGCTACCATCAAGTTGTGCAAGCATTGAAAGTTATTGGCGAGATCAAGGTTTGAAAACTGCCGAAAAAATCAAACAGAAAGCCCTTAATCTCTTTACCCAAAATAGTAAAAATGGCATTGCTGATTTAGCATTGAATACAAAAGAGAGTGAATTAGCTCAATGGCTAACCGCTTTACAACAACTGGTTAATTCCCCAAACCAATTGCAAAATTTTGTTGAAAACCAACCGCTTGCAGAACAAAACAAACAAATCGTCATAAATGCGTTTCCAAAATTTGTCAAAACGCTTTCGGAACAGACCGATAAACCCGATTTTTCACCTTATCAAGCTTGGGCTGAAAAATGGCAACTTACCGCAGACGAATTACGCTCTTGGAAAATCAGTTTTATTAACCAAATTTTTGATAATAGCGATCCGATTTTTCAACTTTGGCGAGATGAGCAACTAAAAACGTTAAAAGCAGATCATTTAACCGAACGCCGTTTACGCATGGCAATTTGGCAAAAAAGTGATCTCAAAGAGTGGTTAGAAATTTTAAGCGATGAAGGAAAATCCAAAGTGGAATGGCGCTACTGGCTGGCGAAAGCCTACCCTGCTCTGCAACAAAATTTACTGACTGAGCTTGCAAAAGAGCGGGGATTTTACCCAATGCTTGCCGCTCAGCAATTAGGCAAGCCCTACCAACCAACGTTACCTCAAGTCACGCCATTAAGCGATGAGCAACTTGCAAAATTTAAACCTGAACTTGATCGCATCACTGAACTAAGACACTTAAAACGTTTTAGCCAGGCTAAATTAGCTTGGGTAGATCTTTTACAAGCGGTCAGTTTTGAAGAAAAAATTGCATTCAGTGAATTTGCGCTACAGCAAGATTGGTACGACTTAGCCGTTGAAGGAACCATTCAAGCAAAAGCGTGGGACTATTTGTCACTTCGTTTACCAAATGCCTACTCTGATTGGTTTGATCTCAATCTACAAAGTAAGTCAGTGACAAAAACCTTTGCGATGGCAATCGCTCGCCAAGAAAGCGCTTGGAATTTCCAAGCTCGCTCACATGCAAATGCGTTGGGATTAATGCAAATGTTACCATCAACCGCCAGCCAAACAGCAAAAAATAGTCAGTTAGTTTATAGCGCAGAAAGAGATCTCCTTGATCCCTTTAAGAATATTATGCTAGGCACAGCACACCTTGCCGAACTCAATGAAAAATATCCAAATAATCGTATTTTAATTGCAGCGGCTTATAATGCAGGGCCACATCGTGTGACACGTTGGTTAGAAAGAGCGAATGGCACACTTGCAATGGACGAATTTATTGCATCTATTCCTTTCCTAGAAACCCGTGGTTATGTACAAAATGTGTTAGCCTATGATTACTATAACCAGTTCCTTCAAGGTCACCCAACGTTGATGATGTTTACCAAGGAAGAGTTAACACGGAAATATTAAAACGAAAATGGACGCATAAGCGTCCATTTTTTATAGCTAACAAGCGGTTAGATTCCGTCTAAAATTTGCAAAATTCTCAGCAAAACATACCGCTTGTAGCGTTACCATTACTTGATAATCAGCAACTTACTTGTATCACTCATCATCTCTGCTACTTTCGGTTGTGAAGACAATTGCGTTTCGTTCATTGGTTCAATTTTCCAAATGTCTCTCGCATAATCTAACACAGAGCGGTCTGAAGAGAAGTAGCCCATATTCGCAATGTTGATGATCGCCGAACGTGTCCACGCCTTCTTATTACGGAAGTATTCAGCCACTTTCTCTTGTGCATCAACATAGCTACGGAAATCGGCACAAGCTTGGTAGTAGTCGCCTGATGACAGAATTAAATCTTGATAGCGATACGGATCTTCTGGCGAGAATTTGCCGTTTAAGATTTGTGAGATCGCTTCGTTTAATTCGCCGTCTTTTTCGTAGTAGTGATATGGTGAGTAGCCATTACGACGTAATTCTTCTACTTGCTCTACGGTGTTACCAAAAATAAAGATGTTGTCGTTGCCAACACGGTCTAAAATTTCTACGTTTGCACCGTCTAACGTACCAATCGTCAATGCGCCGTTTAGGGCGAATTTCATATTCGATGTCCCTGACGCTTCTGTACCTGCAAGAGAAATTTGCTCCGATACGTCTGCTGCTGGAATGATTAACTGTGCAAGGCTGACGCTGTAGTTCGGGATAAAGACCACTTTGATTAAATCACGAATACGGCTGTCGTTGTTGATTACGTTCGCCACATCGTTGATTAAACGGATCACTTTTTTCGCTGCATAATAAGCACTTGCCGCTTTACCTGCGAAGATAAAGACGCGAGGCTGCCAATCTGCCGTTGGGTTTCTTAAAATGCGGTTGTAGTGTGCAATGATATGCAACACATTCAACTGTTGGCGTTTGTATTTGTGGATACGTTTAATTTGTACGTCAAAAATCGCTTCAGGGTTGAGTTTGATCCCTTGCGTTTGTTCAACGTAAGCGGCGAGTTTGCGTTTGTTTTCTACTTTCACCGCAGCCACTTCCGCTTGTACGTCAGCATCATCAACAAATGCGTTGAATTTATCTAATTCGGTTAAATCGGTACGCCAGTTTTTGCCAATATGTTTATCTAAAATAGACGCTAAACCTGGGTTTGCGATATGGATCCAACGACGAGGTGTTACACCGTTTGTGACGTTCGTGAAACGATTTGGGTAGATTTTCGCAAAGTCGGCAAAAATAGATTCAACCATTAAGTCAGAGTGAATTTTCGCTACACCATTGACTTTGCCTGATGCAATAACCGCTAACCAAGCCATTCTGACACGGCGATCGCCATGTTCATCAATAATAGATACTCGACGAACTAACGCTTCATCACCTGGGAATTTTTCACGTACTTCTTGTAAGAACCAATCGTTGATCTCAAAAATGATCTGTAAGTGGCGTGGTAAAATACGTGCTACCATTTCCACTGGCCAGGTTTCTAACGCTTCACTCATTAAAGTGTGGTTAGTGTAGAAGAATACTTTGCGAGTAGTGTTCCACGCTTGTTCCCAGCTGTAACCTTTTTCATCAATTAAAATACGCATTAACTCTGGAATTGCAAGGGTTGGGTGGGTATCATTTAAATGGATTGCCACTTTTTCAGCCAAGTTCAAGCAAGAACCTGATTCCACTTCGTGACGACGCACGATGTCTTGCACAGACGCAGAGCAAAGGAAATACTCTTGACGTAAACGCAATTCACGACCGTTGTAGGTTGAATCATCAGGGTAAAGCACACGAGACACGTTTTCAGAGCTGTTTTGTTGGCTCATTGCAGCGAAATAGTCGCCACGGTTGAAGTCTGCTAAGCCGAATAATTTTTCACCAGCGTGAGCAGACCATAAGCGTAAGCTGTTGGTTGCAGTGGTTTCAAAGCCTGGAACAAGTTGGTCGTGGGCTTGAGCGATAATTTCTTCATCTGGTTGCCATACGGTTTTTTTGCCCTCTTGCCAAGTTCTGCCACCAAAACGCACAGGGAATTTTTTACTTGAACGCAAATAAGGCCATGCAAATTCCTTTTCTAACCAGTAATCAGGATTTTCCACTTGTTCGCCATTTTTGATCTCTTGGCGGAACATACCGTATTCATAACGAATACCATAGCCAATCGCAGGAATTTTCATCGCTGCTAAACTATCCATATAACAGGCAGCTAAACGACCTAAACCACCGTTACCTAAACCTGGATCGCCTTCTTCATTGATGATTTCTTCGATGTCTTGGCCTAGCTCATCCAATGCTGCACGGATTAAATCGTAAACACCTTCAGCAATCATTGCATTACTAAAGGTTCTTCCCATTAAAAATTCCATTGAAAGATAATAAACACGGCGACTGGTATTTGCCGCTTGGCTACGACGAGTTTGTAACCAAGATTCCGTAGAAAGATCACGTACAACACGAAGTGATGCGTTTAACCAATTCCGTTTGCTCGCTTCACGAGGTTCTACGCCTAAAGCAAAAACAAGTTTATGCAAAATGGCATTTTTGACATTTTGGATATTTTCTGGACTTAGATGTGTGGTTGGCTGTGTATTTGCCATTCGTTTTACTCCTAGTAAATAAGACAAAATATAAAGTATATAAAACCGCCATATTCTACAATAAATTGCTCGTTTTGCTTACTTCATTACGAAAAATTACGCTGACTTACTAAATTATACTAATGTACATCGAAGATAAGAAAAAAGTCGATTGATTTATACTGAGATTCTAGTAGAATGTGCGCTCGGCTTTTTGCCGTAAAATTTTAGGGAAATAGCTGGGTCGCCTGCTATTTTTATCTTAATGGAACCTGAGGTTCCCTTTTTATTTATGAGAATTTAATTATGTCATTCAAATTTGAAGCTGAAGTTCGTTCGGCGCAAGGTAAGGGTGCGAGCCGCCGCCTGCGTCACAATGGTCAAGTGCCTGCAATCATCTACGGTGGTAAAGCAGAAGCTGTATCAATCATCTTAGACCACGACAAAGTAAACAACGCACAAGTACACGATGCGTTCTACAACGAAGTTTTAACTATCGTTGTTGCTGGTAAAGAAGAGCAAGTAAAAGTACAAGCGATTCAACGCCACCCAACTAAACCAAAACTCGTTCACTTAGACTTTAAACGCGTTTAATGAACAAAAACCCACTGAATGCAGTGGGTTTTTTTATTCCTATCCTAATGAAAGATCCCCTTTGTATCTATTAAAACTGTCTCATTTATCTCGTTATAATTCAAGCTTTTAAAAAGATCGTGATCAACTAATATCACAAGAATATCCACTTGTTCTATTGCACATTTAAGATCGGTCAGAATAACTCCCTGACTGAGCAAATTATTCGGTAATACTTGAATATGTGGTTCTACCACCAAAACCTGATTAGGATAATCGTGAGCTAATTTTTCTGTAATATATAACGCGGGACTTTCTCTTAAATCATCAATATTTGCTTTAAATGTCAAGCCTAAACAAGCAATTCTTAAATCATGGATAGACTTTGTCGGCTGCCCTTTTAAAATAGTAACTACCGCTTCATTGACTTTATCAATCACCCAATTAGGTTTACTATCATTAACGTCTCTGGCTGTTTTAATTAATTTAGCCAATTCTGGAGATTTATTTACAATAAACCAAGGATCAACGGCAATACAATGCCCACCAACACCACAGCCTGGCTGTAAAATATTTACTCTTGGGTGATGGTTTGCTAAGGAAATCAATTCCCAAACATTGATATTTAATTTATCACAAATCATTGATATCTCATTTGCAAAAGCAATATTAACATCACGGAAAGCATTTTCGGTCAATTTACACATTTCCGCTGTACGACTATTTGTTATCAAACACTTACCTTTAACAAAATATTGATATAATCTGACCGCTTGTTCTGAACAGGCTTGAGTCATACCACCAATAATGCGATCATTTTCCATTAATTCATGCATGATTTTCCCTGGCAACACCCTTTCAGGACAATAAGCAATACGAATATCTGAATACTCCCCTAACTGCTGTGGAAAAGTCAAATCGGGGCGAGATGTCGCTAACCAATCAGCTAAAAGTGCTGTCGTTCCTACAGGGACAGTCGACTCTAAAATAATAATATTCCCTTTCTGCAATACAGGGGCAAGAGACTGAATAGCAGATTGAATATAACTTAAATCAACTTCATGTGTTTTATGATCTACAGGCGTAGGAACTGCAATCAAAAAAGCATCACTTGCTTCTGGCGTTGTACGTGCAAAAAATGTGTTTTGCTTTATACACGTTTTTAAGGCAATCTCTAATTCTGGCTCAACAAAATGAATTTGACCTCGATTAACCATATTAATAATATGTGAGTTTATATCAACGCCACTGACTTTTATGCCAGATTGAGCAAACGCAACCGCCGTAGGCAATCCCACATAGCCTAATCCGATGACAGAAATATGATTAAATTGAGTCATAGCATATCCCCTTTATTTAAATTCTGTAGAATATCTAAAATAGCTTTAGCTGCCTGACCATTACCATAAAAATGACTTATCTTTGCCATAGAAGAAAATTCTTCTATATTTTCTAATAATAAAGAAACATGTTTAATAATTTCTGCTTGTGATGTACCAATCAATTTAATATTCTTATTTTCTACTGCTTCATTTCTTTCTGTCACATCACGAATAACTAATACAGGTTTACCTAGATACGGAGCTTCTTCCTGGACACCACCTGAATCTGTTAAAATAAAATAAGATTTATCCATTAAATAAATAAAAGACAAATAATCTTGAGGTTCGATTAAATGAATATTAGGCTTATTTGAAAGCAAACGATGCACAGGTTCAAATACATTAGGATTTAAATGTACAGGAAAAACAAATTGAACGTCAGAATACTTTTCAGCTAAACATAAAATTGCTTGGCAAATATGTTCAAAGGATTCACCTAAATTTTCTCTACGATGTGAAGTAATAAGGATAAATTGCTTTTGATTTAAATAATGAAACTTCCTATTTAATTGTTTTCCAATATTAGTATTACTATTTAATTTCCTTATCGTCATTGATAAAGCATCAATGACTGTATTACCGGTCACATAAATATGCGATGATTCTATATTCTCTTTCAATAGATTTTGTTTAGCATATTCTGTCGGGGCGAAATGATAATTGGCTAATACTGCCGTGAGTTTCCGATTGCCTTCTTCAGGCCAAGGAGAATAAAGATTACCTGTTCTTAAACCTGCTTCAATATGGGCAATATTAATTTTATGATAATAGCCTGCTAATGATATAGCAAAAGTTGTCGCTGTATCTCCATGAACTAAAATAATGTCAGGTTGATAACTTTCTAAAACGGACTCAATTTTTATTAATATATGAGAGGTTAATTCCGATAATGTCTGCTGACTCCCCATGATATTAAGATCATAATCAGGTTTTATCTCAAAAAAATCTAATACTTGATCAAGAACTTGACGATGCTGACCTGTCACACAAACTTTAAAATCGAGAGCTCTATGCTGAAATTCTTTAATTAATGGTGCCATTTTTATGGCTTCTGGGCGAGTACCAAAAACAATAAGAAATTTCATAGAAAACCACCTAATACTTCTAATAAAAAATCCCCATTTCATTTATATTTAATACGAAATGAGGATATACCCATATTAATCTTAACAATATATTTATTGAGCTTCAGATTCAGCAAGAGACTTATCTAATTGAATATTACTCACTAAACCTTTATTATCAAAATGAACAAATAAGGTGCGTTGAATAGGCTCATCATGTCCTTTACGTAAAATAAATACATAAGTCCAACGATTTTGAGCAAATGAATCTCTTAACATTGGTGTGCCAAGTAAATATTGTACTTGCTCTTTATTCATTCCAACTTGGAGCTGATCAATCTTATCTTGCTCTAAATAGTTACCTTGTGGCACATCAATGCGATAAACGACTTTTTTTACTGTAGAACAAGCAGTTACACCCAAAGCAAGTAATAAAACAGCAATCAGTGATTTCATTTTCATAGTAGATAACCTTCTTTTCAAAAACTTTGGCGATTATACCGAAATCGCCGATTAAATGTCATTATTTATTACGTTCTAGCTGATCACGCAGATTAGCTGGCAATCCTTTGATAGTTAAAGTATCATTTAGTTCATCCCAAATAATACGTTGAGACAATAATTCTGCATCAAAGCTAATCGTTACCCCTTTGCCTGAACCTGAGTATTTGGTTAAGGTTTTCAAGGCGTTACGCACAGGGGGAATGCTTTCTTCTAAGCCATATTCTTGCTGTTGGGTGAAGTCCGCAAATTCAATTTCATTGAGTGTTGGCAACGAAGCGGAAAGTTCGCTGATCGCAATTTCTTCGCCACTGTTAATTTGCCCTTTGCAGTAATCAAATACCTGCTTTTTCACCGCTTGTGTTTGGTTGCTGTCTAACTCGCCCTGTTCGCAATAATCGCTCACCGCTTGCAACAAGGTTTGATTTTGCAACTGCGGATTTAAGCCTTCTTCTGCCCCTAAAAAATCCATAAAGAAATCAGCCACTTTTCTGCCCACTCGCCCTTTGATAAAGGTGAGATAGCGGTTTGATTGTGCATTATGTTTGAGTTCCGTGAGATTAATACGACAGGCGATATCGTATTGGGTAATGTCGAGATATTCAGTGCGTTTGACTTCCAATTTTTCATCAACCAACATTGATGCACGGCTATCAATCAAGGCAATAAACAGATACTCTGTGGCTAAAAAGGTATAACGGCAGAGAATAAAAGTACCGCCCGATGCAAAAGGATATTTCACCAACTCAGTCGCCAACATTTTGGCACAGCTATGACTAAACGGCAAAAACTCGGTTTCCGCTTCTAACAAGCGGTTTAATTGCTGGGCAAAAATGGATTCCGACTGAAACACGCCATAGGCTTTCGCTTTATTTTGGTAGGCTTGATGAAGTTGCAACATCATCTGTTCAGCTTCAGGGGTAATCGTTAAAAGATCTTCTCGCAATATAGTGTTTAGTTCAGGCGTTTCACTTGCTGTTTGATGAAGTTGGTGTAAAACAATTTCGGTGACGTTGATGCTCATTATATTCTCACTGGGGTTGTTTTGATTGAAAACAGATAAATTTGAATTTCGCTATTATAACTATTTACAAACCATAAAAAAACTTTCAAACTCTAGGGGCTGTTGATAATTCAGCAAAAGGTAATGAAAAGTAGGGACACACTGAGTGTGTCCGCAAGCAATGTATCAACAAAATGATATATTTAACAATAAAACGGACACACGCAGTGTGTCCCTACACTCTTTTTTACTTCACAAGGAGATTCTATGACAACCGTTATTCATACAGAAAATGCCCCAAAAGCGATTGGACCTTATGTACAAGCAGTCGATTTGGGGAATTTAGTGCTGACTTCAGGGCAAATTCCTGTTAATCCACATACGGGCGAAGTGCCGGCGGAAATTAAGGCTCAAGCTCGTCAATCCCTTGAAAATGTGAAAGCGATCATCGAACAAGCGGGTTTATCTGTGGCGGATATTGTAAAAACCACCGTATTTGTTAAAGATTTGAACGATTTTGCAACGGTGAATGCGGAATATGAAGCCTTTTTCCGTGAAAATAATCACCCAAATTTCCCTGCTCGTTCTTGCGTTGAAGTCGCTCGTTTGCCGAAAGATGTTGGCATTGAGATTGAAGCGATTGCGGTGAGAAAATAAGCAATGAACAAAATTCTGCCAAATTGGTCTGTGCCTGATTTTGTTCACGCTTTCACGACAACCCGTGAGGGTGGGGTAAGTCAAGCCCCTTTTGATAGTTTCAATCTTGGCGATCACGTTAGCGATGATCCTAAATCGGTGCAAGCTAACCGTGAGATCTTGCACGAACAGGGCAATTTACCGCATTTTCCCATCTATTTGACCCAAACTCACAGCACAAGAGTTATTCGCTTGCCTTACGCAGGAGATAACCTTGAAGCCGATGCAGTTTACACCAATCAAGCGAATCAAGTCTGTTTGGTGATGACCGCCGACTGTCTGCCAGCATTGTTTTGCAGTAAAGATGGGCGAGAAGTTGCTGCGGCTCACGCAGGTTGGCGTGGTTTGTGCGATGGCGTGTTAGAAGCAACCGTTGCCGAATTTGAATGCGATCCTGCAGACATTAGCGTTTGGCTCGGACCGGCGATTGGACCAACGGCGTTTCAAGTGGGTGAAGATGTGATTGAGCAGTTTGCAGCGGTTGATCCCCAAGCACGAGAAGCCTTTGTGCCTGATGAATTGATAAACGGTAAGTTTCTCGGCGATCTTTACCAAATTGCTCGCCAGCGTTTAAACAAACTTGGTATTACCGATATTTCAGGGGGCGATTACTGTACCTACTGTGATGCAGAACAATTTTTCTCGTATCGTAGAGACAACGTCACAGGGCGAATGGCAACACTGATTTGGCGTAGTGAATAGAAAGTTGGCACGACCATTCGTGCCAGTTTTTAGATGATTTTGGTCACAAATTCACTTTTCAAATCCACCAATGGCAACGCCGAATCTCCCCATTGTCTTAATAATTGGACTTTCATTAAATCTAACGTATCCAATCCTGCTAAGGTATTAGGCGTATATTGATACGCCAAACGAGCTAATTGGCTCAAGCCCAAACTTGACTCAATACTTGAACTGATGACGGCGATCAAGCCTTGATGATGTGCTTGTTCAATCAAAGCCACACATTTGTCAATAGAGCCAACAAGAGTTGGTTTGATGATGATAGCGGTAAGATTCGGCTCTTTTTTTACCAAAAAATCTTTTTCTCGCACCGTTTCATCCCACGCTATTGCAATGCCCGATTGCATCGCAAACTGACGAGACATTTCAGGAGTTCTGCACGGCTCTTCCAAAAATTGAATACGATGTTTACGCTCTGGAGCAATTTTGCTTGCAAAGAGCAACGCTTTCTCCAAGCTCCACGAGCGGTTAGCATCTAAGCGTAATTTCAAATCGGGAATGGCTTCCAAAAACATATCAGCGATTAACCCATCACGGTTTGCTTCATAAAGCCCCACTTTGATTTTGGCGATTTTTTCCCCTTGCATCTGTTCAAGCTCCACATAAAGCTCATCAGGATCGCCATAGCAAAGTGGCACGGTGTGAAAATTAGCCTGTTCGCCTAAAGTACCGTCCAGTTCTGCCAATGCACAGCTGATACCAAAGGCAACGGAAGGGGGATAATCATCGAGTGATTCATCTTGATTCGCAAGCCATTTTTCAATCCATTCACGAGTCGCCATTTCCGCTTGAGCCAAAGTTTCAAGGCTAAATTCAGGCAAAGGCGCAATTTCACCCCAACCTTCTTTATCATCTTGTTGCAAATGAATAATCAAACCTTCTCGCTGTTTTAAACGGCGATTGCGTAAAATAACCCCTGTTTCAACAGGAATAGCGTAGAGGTAAAGTTGGGCGGTTTTCATATGAATCCTTACAGTAGAAAATGTTTAAGTTAAGATCTGTTAATCATTAAATTTAGTCAAAATGTTGATTGTAACAACACTGTTCAATACTCTATAAAAATAAATTCAAAGTGATGAAATTAGCTGTTCAACAGCTCTTCCAACTCCCCCTGCACGTCCAACCATTCCATCTCCACATCTTCCAACGCTTTTTTCGTAGCGACTTGTTTTGCCAGTGTGTCGGTGAGTTTCGCTTTATTTTCGGCTTCGTAAATATCAGGGGAAGCAAGCGTTTCTTCCAATGTGGCTAAACAAGCGGTCAGTTTTTCGAGATCTTTTTCCAACTGCGTCAATTTCTTGCGAAGTGGGGCGGTTTGTTGGCGTAACTCGGCTTCTTGACGCTTTTGCTCTTTGCGGTTTACCGCACTGTTTTCATTTGTGGAAGCGGTGGGATTGTCGGCTTTTTTTGCAAGTTCAAGTTGAGCATTTAGCTCGTTGAGCCATTTTTGGTAATCGTCCAAATCGCCGTTAAATTCTTCCACTTTGCTGTCGTGAACCAGATAAAATTCGTTCACGGTACTACGCAACAAATGGCGGTCGTGGGAAACGATCACAAGCGATCCTTCGTACTGGGTTAAGGCTTCCGTTAAGGCTTGACGCATATCGAGATCTAAATGGTTGGTCGGTTCGTCCAATAGCAATAAATTCGGGCGTTGCCACACAATCAGAGCCAACACCAGCCGAGCTTTTTCACCGCCCGAGAACGAACTGACCGCTTGTTTGACTTTGTCGCCGTGAAAGGCAAAGCCGCCCAAATAGTTACGAAGTTCCTGTTCGGTCTTTTCAGGGGCAAGGCGAGCCAAATGCCACAAGGCATTTTCATCGGCTCTTAAAGTGTCCAGCTGATGTTGAGCGAAATAGCCAAGCTGAACGCCTTTTGCCAGTTGGGTATGCCCCGATTGAGCCTGAATTTCCCCTGCTAACAGTTTGATCAGCGTTGATTTACCCGCCCCATTTCGCCCAAGTAAGCCGATACGAGAACCAGGAACTAGATTGAGTTTGACTGATTGCAACACGGTTTTGTCGCCATAGCCTGCACTCACTTTTTCCATCATTAACAAAGGGTTAGGTAATGAAAGCGGTTGTCTAAATTCAAAAGAGAATGGGCTGTCCGCATAGGCAGGGGCGATCAGCTCCATTTTCTCAAGGGCTTTAACTCGGCTTTGAGCCTGTTTTGCTTTGCTGGCTTTGGCTTTGAAGCGGTCAATAAATTTCTGCAAATGTGCCATTTTCAGCTGTTGTTGCTGATAAGCTGCATTTTGTTGAGCCAATTTGACCGCTCGTTGAATTTCAAAAGCACTATAATTGCCCGTGTAGTCGAACAGTTTTTGCTGTTCAATGTGCAACACTCGGTCGATAATCGGATCGAGAAAATCTCGGTCGTGGGAAATCAGTAGCAAAGTACCACGATAGTTGCTCAGCCAACGCTCCAACCAAATCACCGCATCTAAATCCAAGTGGTTGGTCGGTTCGTCCAGCAATAGCAGATCGGAACGGCAGATCAGGGCTTGAGCCAAATTCAACCGCATACGCCAACCGCCCGAGAAAGACTTGACAGGCAGTTGTAGCTGTTCCGTGCTAAAGCCTAAGCCGTTTAACAAGGTGGCGGCTCGGGATTGAATGCTCCACGCATCAATGGTGTCAAGTTGAGCGTGGAGTGTCGCAATCAAATTGCCGTTGTTATCAAGATTCGCTTGCTCCAGTTGAGCGGTGAGTTGGGTATATTCTCGGTCGCCTTGAATCACATAGTCAATCGCAGGTATATCAAGGGCGGGCGTTTCTTGGTTCACCCACGCCATTGACCAA
Source organism: Glaesserella australis (assembly GCF_003260095.1). Lineage (GTDB taxonomy): Bacteria > Pseudomonadota > Gammaproteobacteria > Enterobacterales > Pasteurellaceae > Glaesserella > Glaesserella australis. Next base: position 49,600 of record NZ_PTPX01000002.1, on the reverse strand, counting down.
TTTTTCGGATAACTGGCTTCACCACCTTCGGCAGACAGCTCATTTTTTAGCAAGGCAAACAAAGATGATTTGCCACAACCATTTTTGCCGATTAAGCCGACTTTTTGCCCTGTGTGAATAACGGCGTTTGCTTGTTCAAGTAAGATCGTTTGACCACGTTTTAAGGTTAAATCTGTAAAAAAAATCATTGAAATTTGAATAAGTTATTTGGTTTTAGGGGGAATTTGTTGCACAATAACGACATCGTTTTTTTAATCAAGGAAAGTAAATGTTTGACTCGTTAGTTGTCCAGTTTGTTGTACTTTGGGCGGTAATTGACCCGATAGGCTCAATTCCCGTTTACTTAGCCAAAACCGTCGGTTTATCTCCCGATGATCGCCGTAAGATTGCCCGTAATGCGATTTTAATTGCGGCGGGGATTTTACTCTTTTTCTTAGTTTTAGGACAGTGGTTACTTGACGCAATGCAAATTCCGCTCTCGGCATTCCAAATTGCAGGGGGCTTAGTCTTGTTGCTGTTTGCCTTAACGATGATTTTTGGGGAAAGCAAGCCCGATCAAGAAATCAAAATGAAAAGTAACTTGCATGAATTAGCCGTTTATCCCCTTGCAGTGCCGTCCATTGCATCACCTGGCGCGATGATGGCGGTGGTGTTGCTGACCGATAACCATCGTTATAGTTTTGGTGATCAGGTTGTCACTACAGGGATTATGTTATCCGTCTTGTTGATCACCTATCTGTTATTTTTAATTGCAAACCGTATCCAACACTTTATCGGACACGCAGGGGCGGCGATTATCAGTCGTGTAATGGGGTTAATTCTCTCTGCGGTCGCAATTAACAACATCTTGCTTGGGCTGAAAGATTTTATTACACAGGCACAGATGGGGTAATCCATTTCCTAAATGGAATAGGTTACATATTTTGTAGGGGCGGGGTTTATCCCTGCCCGAATTTACATTTAATGGGCGGGGATAAACCCCGCCCCTACAAATCATTTATAGGTACACAAAATGTCTCTACTCCCTCTTTCTCAAGCATTAGACACAATGCTCAACCAACTTCCACGCCCTGCGTCTCAAGAAATTCTGCCGTTAAATCAAGCGGTTAATCGCCTTTGTGCGGAAGATATTTTCTCACCGATTAACGTGCCGAATTTTGATAATTCTGCAATGGACGGCTATGCGGTGCGAATGGCGGATCTTGAACAATACCAAACGTTTAAAGTTGTTGGTAAAGCCTTTGCAGGTAGCCCATTTTTAGCCGAAATGCCACAGGGTTGTTGTGTGCGGATTATGACGGGGGCGAAAGTGCCAGCCGAAGCGGATACGGTGGTAATGCAAGAAGATACCACCTTAAATGCTGACGGCACTGTGACTTTCAACCGTTCGCCGAAAAAACAGGGCGACAACGTGCGTTGTGTTGGTGAAGATGTGAAACAAGGGGATTTAGTGTTGGCAAAAGGCAGTTTGCTGAATGTGGCAAGTCTGCCGTTGTTGGCTTCGTTGGGGATTGACAAAGTGGCGGTTTACCCACGCTTGAAAGTGGCGATTCTTTCTACAGGCGATGAACTCGTTTCGGTCGGCAACCCATTGCAAGACGGGCAAATTTACGACACCAATCGCTTTACGTTACGTCTGCTACTTGAGAAGATGAATTGCGACATTCTCGACTACGGCATTTTGCCTGACGATCCTGTGCTGTTTGAAAAAGCCTTTACAGAAGCTCAACAAGCAGCCGATGTGCTGATTACCAGCGGCGGTGTTTCGGTGGGCGAAGCGGATTTCACCAAAGACGTACTAGAAAAACTGGGGCAGATCGGCTTTTGGAAAATTGCGATGAAACCAGGCAAGCCGTTTGCCTTTGGTAAATTGGAAAAAGCGTGGTTCTTCGGTTTGCCAGGTAATCCTGTGTCTGCATTAGCAACCTTCTACCAACTGGTGCAACCTGCGTTGTTAAAGCTAGCGGGCAGTTCCGATGAAAAAATTGCAAATTTCTCGCCGAAACTGACCGCTTGTGCCGCTGTTCCGTTGAAAAAAGCGGTCGGTCGCCAAGACTTCCAACGGGGCTTTTTCTATGCCAACGAACAAGGGCAACTTGACGTGAAAAGTGTTGGCACACAAGGCTCACACATTTTCAGTGCCTTTAATGAAAGCAACTGTTTTATCGTGCTTGAACAAGAGCGTGGCAATGTGGCTGTGGGCGAGCAAGTGGTTATTCAGCCGTTTAATTATTTATTGAGATAATATGGAACTCACCGATCACGAAATGTTACGTTACAACCGTCAAATTATGCTCAAAAGCGTGGATTTTGACGGTCAGGAAAAGCTCAAAGCCAGTCGAGTGTTGATTGTTGGTTTGGGCGGTTTGGGCTGTGCGGCAAGTCAATATCTTGCCAGTGGCGGCGTAGGGCATTTGACGTTGGTGGATTTTGATACAGTTTCTCTTTCCAACCTACAACGCCAAATTTTGCATACTGATGCAACCCTTAATATGCCAAAAGTACTTTCAGCGAAGCAACGTTTGTCGGCACTTAATCCACATATTGAGATTGAAACCATTAATGCTCATCTCACCGAAAGTGAATGGGTGGAGCTTATTCCGACTTTTGATGTGGTGTTAGATTGTACCGACAATGTCGATATTCGTAATACGCTTAATTTGCTCTGTTTTCAGGCAAAGCGACCGCTTGTGTCAGGCTCTGCCATTCGGTTTGAAGGGCAAGTGAGTGTATTCAGTTATCACCAAGATGAGCCTTGCTACCAATGTTTAAGCCAGCTTTTCGGGCAAAATGTATTGAGCTGTGTGGAAGCAGGTGTGATTGCTCCGATTGTTGGGGTGGTCGGTAGTTTGCAAGCCTTAGAGACAATCAAAGTGCTTTTAAATATCGGCAAAACCTTATCAGGAAAATTATTGATGATCGATGGATTACATTTTTCTATACGTGAAATGAAACTGCCGAAACAGTCAAATTGTGTGGTTTGTAGTAAAGAACAAGATTAAAATTCACCCATTATTCAAGAATTGAAAAGTTGAGTCTAGCCATTTGACGAGATGGCTGAATTTCCCTACTATTCACATCGTTATGTTCCTCCTTAGTTCAGTCGGTAGAACGGCGGACTGTTAATCCGTATGTCGCTGGTTCAAGTCCAGCAGGAGGAGCCAAACGATTTCCTCCTTTAGTTTTTGCTTTTGGTCTTGTTTTATTTGTCTCCTTTTATAAAACAGTAATTCACACATTCTCGAATTAGATCAAAAGAATTAGCACTCAGTTTGAGTGCTTTTTTTTTGAAAAAAGGCATATAAAACTTGTTTTATATGCCTTTTCTTCTACTCATCTAAATCTGTAAAATCTATATCCTTCTCTGGTTGTTCTAAAGCATTATCACATAACCAATTTGCTAAACGGGCATAATCGGCAAGAGAAAGATTTTCAGCTCTAGAATTGAGATCTATCCCTAATGCATCTAACTGTTCTACACTAAATAGTGTTGAAAGGGCATTACGTAAAGTTTTACGACGTTGGTTGAAAGCCTGTGTCGTCACGCGATTTAGCCAGTAAATATCTTTCACGGGGTGCGGTAAAGTTTTGTAAGGTACTAAGCGCACCACAGCAGAATCTACTTTCGGGGCTGGCTTAAAGGCTGACGGAGGTACTTCTAACACAGGCATCACTTGACAATAATATTGTGCCATAATGGTTAAACGCCCGTATGCCTTGCTGTTTGGCCCGGCACATAACCGCTTAACGACCTCTTTTTGCAGCATAAAATGCATATCTTGAATTAAGTCATGAAACTTAAACAAATGGAACATCAATGGCGTTGAGATGTTGTAAGGTAAGTTACCAAATACTTTAACCGGCTTACCATTTAAAGCAAGGCTGTCAAAATAGTCACGGAAATTAAAACGCAACGCATCTTGCTCAATTACCGTTAATTTTTGATGTAAAAATGGGTGATGACGTAAACGTTCTGCAAGATCACGGTCAAGTTCAACTACTGTTAAATGATCAACCAAATCCGCCACAGGTTCCGTCAAAGCTCCTAAACCAGGGCCGATTTCCAGTAAAAACTGATCTTTTTGCGGATTAATTGCCGCCACAATATTATGAATTACATTCTGATCATGTAAAAAGTTTTGACCAAAACGTTTACGAGCAGTATGCCCAAGATGTTTTTTTGAATTTGAACTCATTGAATATCCTAATAAGCGGTGACTTTCCCGCTATTTTTTACACATTTAATAAAATAAAGAACCCCGCAAGTGCGAGGTTCATCAAATAAATTCAATTTAGAAATATTTAATTTCAGATTTACTTTTTAATACTTTAACCCAATCTTTTGATGCCGCTTGAGCTTGCTTATCTACAAGTTGCTCATAAGCTTTCTGTAAATAAGCATCTTCTGTACGGTCACCCTGACGAGTATCTGTGACTTTTAAAACATGCCAACCAAATTGTGATTTAAATGGAGCAGAAATCACCCCTATTTTACTTTTTTGTGCAACTTTAGCAAAGGCAGGATCATAAACATCTAAGAAATTAAAGCCTAAATCTCCACCATCTGCTCCAGAAGCATAATCTACAGAGTTTGCTTTTGCTGCATCTTCAAAAGTTGTTTTACCTGCTTTAATATCTGCAACAAGAGAAACTAATTTTGCTTTTGCTTGAGCATCATTTAAAACTGGTGTGGTCTTAATCAAAATATGACTTACACGATGTTCCGTTCCTGTTACTGTCTGTAACTTACCAGAAGATTTTGCCTTTTCTAACAACTCTTTAGCTAGGGATTGAACTTGTTGTGGCTCTACTTGTATTGTTTTACCAATACTCTGCTGACGAACTTGTTCCATTAGCATTTGGTGAGCAATTTGTTGGCGATATTGATTTAATGTAATACGTTGAGAATCCAAATAGTCAAGTAACTGACCATAAGTAATCCCATTTTGGATAGCAATATTTTCAATAACCTGATCAACATACGCATAATTTATTTTAATACCAGATTCTTGAATAGCACGTTGAACAACAAAATCATCAATAACGCTCTCTAGTGCAGCCTTACGATTCGCATCCGTATTCGCTTTCTTACCTAGTGCCTGTTTTACTTGGCTTTGCATAATAGGATAACCATCCACTGTTGCAACAACCCTTTCTTCTGCACTCACGGTTGAAAACGCTAATAAAGCAAAACCTGCAATAAATAACGATCTTACTTGAGAAAACTTCATGTCTATTTCCTTAGGTGATTAAACTAATAACTCTTATTTAGAAGCCTATTTTACTAAAAGGTTCACAAAGATTGAATCTTCTTAATAACATTACTGGTCGAACAACCATTTTCAAAGTTCAACACTCGTACTTCGCCACCATTTGCCCAAACTTCTTCGCTACCTGCAATCTCTTCAGGCTTGTAATCTCCGCCTTTTACCAATAAATCTGGCAAAATTTCGCCGATTAAACGCTGTGGGGTATCTTCACCAAAAGGCACAACCCAGTCCACTGACGCTAGACCTGCCAATACCGCCATACGAGCATCTAACTCGTTGATCGGGCGAGTTTCGCCTTTTAAGCGTTTTACCGACGCATCAGTATTTACCGCTACAATTAATCGGTCGCCTAATTTACGAGCATTTTCAAGGTAAGAAACGTGTCCTGGGTGAAGAATATCGAAACAGCCGTTGGTCATCACAATTTTCTCACCACGGGCTTTTGATTGTTGCACAATGGCTTTTAATTCCGATTCTGAGACCACGCCAAAACCTGTTTCTGCACGTTGGTGAATGGCTTGTTCTAATTCGCTTGGGCTGACGGTTGATGTACCTAATTTGCCAACCACAACACCAGCAGCAGCATTGGCTAGATAGCAAGCTTCTTCTAAAGGACGACCATCTGCAATTGCTGTCGCCAACACGCTGATCACCGTATCACCTGCCCCTGTGACATCATAAACTTCTTTCGCTTGGGTTGGTAAATGGAACGGCTCTTGATTTGGACGAAGTAGCGTCATTCCCTTTTCTGAACGGGTGATTAACAACGCTGTAAGATCGAAATCAGCAATCATTTTTAAGCCTTTCGCCACAATCTCATCTTCATCTTTACAATGCCCTGCCACCGCTTCAAATTCAGCCATATTTGGCGTTAATAAAGTCGCCCCACGATAACGCTCAAAATCCGTACCTTTCGGATCGATAAGCACAGGGACATTCGCTTGGCGAGCAATTTGGATCATCTGTTGCACCGCATCTAACGTCCCTTTGCCATAATCTGACAGCACTAAAGCACCGTAAGCGGTTACTTCCGCCGATAATTTTGCAAGAAGTTCTTGGCAATCTAAATTGTGAAAACCTTCTTCAAAATCCAAACGGAGCAACTGTTGGTGACGAGAGAGAATACGCAATTTGGTAATGGTTGGGTGTGAACTGACCGCTACACATTGATTTTGAATGTGATGTTCGCTAAGTAGCTTATCCAACGCACGCCCAGCGTCATCTTGTCCAATTAAACCGTGTAAAGTGACAGGCACATTCAGGCTTGCAATGTTCATTGCCACGTTTGCCGCACCACCTGCTCTATCTTCATTCTCTTGCACTTTGACCACAGGCACTGGAGCTTCGGGCGAAATTCGATTGGTCGAACCAAACCAGTAACGGTCTAACATCACATCACCGAGTACAAGCACTTTGGCATGGTTAAATTGTGGAGAATATTGCATCATCATAATGTTAATCTCAATTATTTTTTGCTTTTCTTAATAAATTTCATCAAACGCTTACGTTTACGTAACTGGCTTGGGGTTAATTTATTTTTCTTGCCCGCAAATGGGTTATTTCCTTCTTGGAACAAGACACGAATCGGCGAACCGATAATTTTCAAGCTCTTACGGAAATAGTTCGACAAATAACGCTTATAAGAATCAGGCAATTTTTCGATCTGATTACCGTGAATCACAATGATCGGCGGATTATAGCCTCCTGGGTGAGCATATTTTAATTTCACACGGCGACCGTTTACCAACGGCGGTTGGTGATCGTCTGTAGCTAATTGTAAAATACGAGTGAGCATCGAAGTGGTCATCTTCTTGGTGGCACATTGATAGGCTTCTTGAATTGAGCTAAACAAGTTACCCACGCCACTGCCGTGCAAGGCTGAAATAAAATGCACTCGAGCAAAATCAATAAAATCTAAACGGCGATCTAGCTCTGATTTCACATTATCTTTCACATCTTGCGACAAGCCGTCCCATTTATTCACCACAATCACAAGGGATTTCCCAGCATTGAGAATAAAGCCCAAGAGCGATAAATCTTGATCGGACACGCCATCACGAGCGTCAATGGTGAGCAACACCACATTCGCATCTTGAATAGCTTGCAAGGTTTTAATAACTGAGAATTTTTCAACGGCTAAATGCACCTTACCACGCTTACGCACCCCAGCGGTATCAATGATAGTATATTGCTGACCATCACGTTCCATCGGAATATAAATCGAGTCACGGGTTGTACCAGGCATATCGAAAACCACCACACGCTCTTCGCCTAAAATACGGTTGGTAAGGGTTGATTTACCTACATTTGGGCGACCAACAATGGCGATTTTGATGTTTTTATCGTCTGCTTCTTCCTGATCTTCTTCCAACGCTTCATCTAATAACGCCGTATCTTCTTCGTTATCAAAATCAAAGTCGCTATCCCATTCATCTTGCTCATCATTTGCAATATTTTCGTCAGAATCAACCGCTTGTTCTTCTAATTTTTCTGCAAGGGGAGCCAACACTTGCTCGATAAGCTGTGTAACGCCACGCCCTTGTGCCGCCGCAATCGGCTCAACTTCGCCTAAGCCTAATTGATAAAATTCCGCAATATGCGAGTCGGCATCAATCCCATCGGTTTTGTTCGCCACCACCACTGTGGTTTTATCACGTTGGCGAAGATATTGTGCAATCCCCACATCCGCAGGCAACAAGCCAGCACGAGCGTCCACCAAAAACAGCACCACATCCGCTTCTTCAATAGCAAGCAGCGACTGCTCTGCCATTTTTTCTTCTACGCCCTCTTCAGTGCCGTCAATACCGCCCGTGTCAATCACAATAAAGTCGTGTCCAGCAATGTTTGCGTGACCATATTTTCGGTCACGGGTTAAGCCGGGAAAATCCGCCACCAACGCATCACGGGTACGGGTCAAGCGGTTAAATAACGTAGATTTTCCTACGTTTGGTCTGCCCACAAGGGCAACAACAGGAGTCATATAAACCTCATTAAAAATTAGTTTGCGTTAAGTTAAATGGACGCAAAATGGCACTATTATAGCGTAAATTCTAAAATAGCGGGAAAGAGAAAATGAAAAATCCCACCACAAGCGGTGAGATTTCATGAAAATTTTGCAAATTTGCAACAACATCTATTTTTTTTGCTCTTCTGCCCTTTTGCGTCGAATCTCTTTCGGATCAGCAATTAAAGGGCGGTAGATTTCAATGCGATCGCCATTTTCGACCAAATCCGTCAATTTCGCAGGACGACTAAAAATCCCGACTTTATTTTCACGCAAATCAATTTCGGTATATTTTTGTAGCACGCCCGATTGCAAAATTACATTTTGAATAGAGAGCGGGCTATCTAATTCTAATTTCTTCAAAAAGTATTTATTTGGGTGAGCATAAACTACTTCCACCACGATTTTTCCGTTTTCAGACACCATACACCTCTTTTGCACGCTGTTTAAAGGCATTGACCATTTTGAGCGTTAATTCATTAAAAATTTTACCAAATACCATACTAATCATTGGACTTGAAAATTCAAATTCCAACTGCAAGCTGATTTTACAACTCTGTTCATCAAAAGGTTGAAATGTCCAAGCTCCGTGTAAATAGCGAAATGGACCATTTATCAGTTTCATTGTGATTTTTTCGTTTGGAATCATGGTGTTATGGGTACTAAAACGCTGGCTGATGCCGAGTTTTTGGATCACCAATTCGGCGTTTAGTTCGTTATCACCCAAACTTAACGTTGTTGCACCAACACAGCCTGATAAAAACTGTGGGTATTTTTCATAATCATTGACGAGCCGATACATCTGTTCGGCACTATACGGCACAAGGGCGGATTGATTGACTGTTGGCATAATGAATTGAGTTTGCTAAAAAATGGCGATAGTTTACCACATTACAAGCGGTCGGTTACTGTCAATTTTTTGCAAATGAGAGTACAATCTCGTCATTCTTTATTTAGGTTAAATAAGAGACACAAAGAGGTAACAATGCAAAATGAACCTATTCGCTTAACCCAATATAGTCACGGTGCTGGCTGCGGTTGTAAAATTTCCCCAAAAGTGCTTGAGCAAATTCTGCATACAGAACAAGCCAAATTTATCGATCCGAATTTATTAGTCGGTAACGAAACCAAAGATGATGCGGCGGTGTACGATATTGGCAATGGTGTTGGAATCGTCAGTACCACCGATTTCTTTATGCCGATTGTCGATGATCCTTTCGACTTTGGGCGAATTGCCGCCACCAATGCGATTAGCGATATTTTTGCAATGGGCGGCAAGCCGATTATGGCGATAGCGATTTTAGGCTTTCCAATCAATAAGTTACCTGCCGAAGTTGCTCAACAAATTGTCGAAGGCGGTCGTTTTGCTTGCCAACAGGCGGGCATTGCTTTAGCGGGCGGACACTCTATCGATTCACCTGAGCCGATTTTTGGTTTGGCGGTCACGGGCATTATTTCAACGGAACAGGTGAAGAAAAATGCGTCCGCACAGGCAGATTGTGAGCTGTATCTCACCAAACCTTTAGGTATCGGCGTGCTGACCACCGCAGAAAAACAGGGCAAATTACAGCCTGAACATAAAAATTTAGCTCGTGATGTGATGTGTCAAATGAACTTAATCGGGGCGGAATTTGCCAAAGTGGAAGAAATCACGGCGATGACCGATGTGACAGGCTTTGGCTTACTCGGGCATTTGGCGGAAATCTGTCAAGGCTCAAACTTGCGAGCGGAAGTCTATTTCGACCAAATCCAAACCCTTGACGGCGTAAAAGCCTATATCGTACAAGGGGCTGTACCGGGCGGCACAAATCGCAATTTCGACAGCTACGGACATTTAATTTCGCCATTAAGCGATGAACAAAAAGCGATCTTGTGCGATCCACAAACGTCAGGCGGTTTACTGATTGCGGTGAAACCACAAGCGGTCGAAACTGTTAAAGAAATTGCAAAAGCAGCAAATGTTGCACTTTATCCTGTGGGCAGATTGCTTGAAGCGGATAGTGAAAAAGCGTTGATTGAAGTGAAATAGATGTCCAAATGGTAGGGGCGGACCGATGTGTCCGCCCGAAACACCTGAGATATAAATGGGCGGACACATCGGTCCGCCCCTACAAATTGGTACTTGTGATGAAACAAAATCTTGATGTGGTAATTATCGGCGGAGCCATTACTGGCTCTGTGTTGGCGTTAGCATTAAGTTCTGTCTGCCAACACCAAATGCAGATTGCGATTGTCGAAAAAAATGTGCCGAACTACGCCGAACAAGGCGGTTTTGATGCTCGTTCTATCGCTTTGGCGTATGGTAGTTTGCAAAAATTAGCCCAAATTCGACCGCTTGCATTAAACGGTGATTTGGCTCAGTTGGTTTATGCGATGGCCACGCCGATCAAGCAAATTCAAGTATCAGATCAAGGGCATTTTGGCAAAACTACCTTAAAAGCTGATGAACTACGCTTATCTGAATTGGGCGTAGTGGTGGAGCTGGCAAAACTGGGGGAAAAGCTCTCTAACTTGATTTCCCAACAGCCGAACATTGAACTCTTTTGCCCTGATACTGTGGCGAATATCGAACGTACAACAGAGCAGTGCGAAATCACCTTGCACAGTGGCAAAGCCTTGACCGCTCAACTACTGGTGGCGTGTGACGGAATTCAATCTCAAGTGGCACAACAATGTGGCGTAAACACCCAATTCATCAAGGATTATCAACAATCGGCGATTATTGCCAATGTTATGTTAGCCGAACCGCACCGCAACCACGCTTTTGAACGCTTTACTCATCAAGGTCCTTTTGCCCTGTTGCCATTAAACGAAAAAATGATGTCGCTGGTTTGGTGCGTTGCCGATCCGACAGAGCCAATGGCAATGTCCGACAGCGAATTTTTACACGCTTTACAGCAACAATTTGGCTGGAAACTCGGCAAGTTTTTACAGGTTAGCAAGCGGTTTGTTTATCCCCTTTCTTCGCAAAAAAGCGAAAGCCATATGCATCACCGCCTAGCTATTGTCGGCAATGCATCACAACTGTTGCACCCTGTGGCAGGGCAAGGGTTTAATCTAGGTATGCGAGATCTGTTTGAGTTAGCTACACAACTTGGCAAAGTCTTTGCACAAGGAAAAGATTTAGGCGATCACGACATCTTGCAAGCCTTTGCACAACAACGCCAAGCCGACCAAACTCGTATTATGCAAAGCACAAGCGGACTGATTTCGCTCTTTAGTTGCGAATTTTTACCAATGCAAGTCGCTCGCAATCTAGCCCTTTTAGGCTTATCTCACTGCTCACTGGCTCGCAATGCGGTGGCTCATCGGGCTTTGGGGTGGTAATTTTTCATTTTTAAATATGTTTACACAACTCCAACATCAACTACACAAATTCGTCCAACGTGGGTTGGATAATCATCTACGCCTTGCGGTAACAGGCTTGAGCCGTAGTGGAAAAACGGCGTTTATCACCAGTCTTGTCGATCAACTTTTGCATATCGGCACGGGCGATAATGCCCATTTGAACCTGTTTGCCCCTGCTCGTAACGGGCAAATTATCTCGGTCAAACGGGTGGAGCAGCACGATCTCACCATTCCCCGTTTTGAGTACGATAAAAATCGCCAATGTTTTGAAAAGGATCCGCCTAGTTGGTCGCCGTCCACAACGGGTATTAGTGAAATCCGCCTTGCGATCCGCTATCAACGCCGTGATAGCTTACTTCGCCACATCAAAGAGACTAACACGCTCTACCTTGATATTTTTGACTATCCGGGCGAATGGCTGTTAGACCTACCGTTACTCTCGCAAGATTTCAAAGAATGGTCGCAAAATCAACAACTTGTACATAAAGGCGAACGAGCAGAATTGGCTCAAGGCTGGCTTGAACAGGTGAAACAGTTGGATCTTACGGCAAAAACCGATGAAAATTTGTTAGCAAAATTAAGTGAAGATTACACCTCTTACTTGCTCAAATGTAAAGAAGTCGGAATGCAATATATTCAGCCAGGGCGGTTTGTGTTGCCTAATGCAGAGCGTGGTGCGCCAGTCTATCAGTTTTTCCCTTTGCTTGATCTCAGCGAACACGACTGGGAACAGCTTGAAAAAAGCCCTGAACAGAGCATTTTTCACACCTTGAAAAAACGTTATCGCCACTATCAGCAGAAAATCGTCAAGCCGTTTTATGAAGATTACTTCTCACAGTTTGACCGCCAAGTGATTTTAGCGGACTGCCTGACACCGCTCAACCATAGCCACCAAGCCTTTATCGAGATGAAAACAGGCTTGCAACAGCTGTTTAAACATTTCCATTACGGCAACCGTTCGCTGTTTAGTCGCCTGTTTTCGTCCAATATCGACAAACTACTGTTTATCGCCACCAAAGCGGATCATATCACTAGCGAGCAACTGCCGAATTTGGAGAGCCTAATGCGACAGCTGGTACAAGAGGGCGGACGACACGCCGAATTTGAGGGAATTGAAACGGGCTATCAAGCCATTTCCGCCATTCGAGCCACCGAACCTGTGATCGCCACCCAAAACGGACAGAGCTTTAAAGCGATTCGAGGCGTGCGTTCAAGCGATCACAAAGTCGTGACACTTTACCCGGGCAGTGTGCCAAGTCGCTTGCCTGACGCAAATTATTGGCAAAACAACCGCTTCGAGTTCGATCAATTTGAGCCGAAAAGGATCGACTTCAGTCAACCGATCCCCCATTTGCGAATGGATGCTGTGTTGCAGTTTATCTTAACGGATCGGTTTGATTAACGACACTACGCTTTTTGGATTTGACGAATCTCTCCATTTTGCTCATCAATGACCGCTTGAATACCAAAGGCGGTCATTAAATTTTCTTGGTTCAATACAGCACGAACAGCCCCACTTGCCAGCAATTTCCCTTTATTCAGTAGAATAATTTCATCGCAAAAACGATAAGCTAAATCCAAATGATGAATAGCCACCACGCAGGTTTTTTGTGGTGTGAGTGATTTAAACTGTTCCATAATATCAAGCTGATAATAAGGATCGAGCGGTGCGATGGGTTCATCAGCAAGCAATAAGGGTGTATCTTTAATACAACAACGAGCCAGTTGAACTCGTGCCTTTTCGCCCCCTGAAAGTTGGCGGAAGGGTTTATCTAGCAAGGTTTCAATGGAAAATTGAGCGGAAACCGATCTCACTTTTTCTTGTTCATCTTTGGTCGGTGTCGGCAAGCCGAGAGCGATCACATCATAAACCGAGAGATCCCAATAAATTTGCGTATTTTGTGCAAGATAAGCAAGTTGCTCGCTTTTCTGCTTTGCCGTCATTGTGGACAATTTGCAATTTCCTAGCCAAATTTCACCGCTTGTAAGCGGTAAGATCCCTGCAATACTTTTCAATAATGTGGACTTTCCAGCCCCATTCGCCCCCATAATACCGACCAGTTTCCCCTGCGGAATTTTGCCGTTGATATGGGATAAGCCGTAGGCAAGGGATACATTTTCAAGTCTAATCATGGGCAATTCTCCGTTGTTGGGTGAGCAAAATCCAAATCAAAAACGGAGCGCCGATAATGGCGGTCAGCGTGCCGATATAGATTTGTGAGAAAAACGGGATATACAAAATACAGAGATCGGCAATCAGTAAAATCAATGCCCCGATCAGACCGCTGGTGAGATAAAGTTGAGACGGACGTTTTTTCAGCATAACTCGAGCCAAATGTGGTGCGATTAAGCCGATAAAGCCAATCGTGCCAGTTTGTGGAATGGTTGCCCCGACTAATAACGCTACGCCCAGTGTGGTGATAAAAAAGCTACGCTTCGGATCAACGCCCATTGTGCTGGCGGTTTCTTCGCCAAAAGTCAACAAATCGAGATAACGGCGTTGTTGATAAAGGCAGAATAACCCGAGTAGTACAATCGGTAAGGAAATCAACAAGGTATCCAATTTCGCCCAAACCAGTGAACCTTGCAACCAGCGATATAACTCCGCCAATGCCCAAGGGCTTTCGGCGTTAGAAAGCAATAACGCGATTGCCGAACCGAGCAACATATTGACCGCTACGCCACTTAAAATCATCATCGTGGAGCCGTGATTTTTAGCGATTAGGTAAACCAACAGAAAGCTCGCCAACGCTCCCAACACGCCGCCAATCAATAACAGCGTAAACGGTACAGAAAAATAGTAGAGCATAAACACGCTCGCCGTAGTTGCTCCGTTCGCACTGCCCAACAAACCTGGACTTGCCAACGGATTTTGAAAAATCCCCTGCATTGCATTGCCTGCTACCGCTAAACTTGCCCCAGTTAGAACCGCCAATAAAATTCGTGGCAGACGAATATCCCATAGTACCAACGGACGCATATCGGTGATGATTCCCTCAGCGTTTTTAAGTGCGGAAAAACTGCCAAGATCGTACCAGCTAGCAAGGCTCACCAAGCTAACCAGCAGGATAAACAGGATCAAATTAAGTCGGATTATATTCATTCTCTTGATATTCTAATTTTTGTAACGGCATTTGCTCTAACTGTGCTAAAGCGGTCAGTTGCGAACGGGCAAGGTTACGCAGCTCAATCATTCGTGCTTTTTGCTCAACGCCTTTGCTAATTAAAATCGCATTATAGCTCTCCATATTTGCAAGCACTAATAATTCCGTCAAATTTGCATAATCACGGATATTGCCCGTTAAATTCGGATTTTCATCTCGCCACTGCTTCGCCCTTTTGTTAAATAAAGCCACATTCAACAAATCTGCTTCACTGGCATATTGATAACTAAGTTGATCGGCGGTTAAATCTGCTAAGAGATAGTTTTTTATTGCATCGGTATGAAGTTTGTAATTCATTTTGGCGATTTCACGGTGTAAGTTCCATTTTCTTGAGAAACTCGAATTTTCATTGTTTTTCAACCGTTTATAATCCTGAATAATATACAACTTAAACTCAGGTGAAATCCAAGATGCAAATTCAAGAGCAATTTCGCTATGAGCAAAAGTACCGCCATATCTCCCCGACTTTGACACAATGCCTATAGCATTAGTATTTTCAATCCACTTTTGTGGTGTCATTGTAAACCGATTTAAGCCCGAATCACTTCTAAAGGTGTCGAATTGCACACGGTTAAAATAGGGATTATTTAAAATTTCCCATAGTCCAACAAATTCAATAGTATTGCGGTTGCGTAACCAGTTTTGAATGACAAATCTAGGATCGTCTGCATTTTTGTATTTTGCAATATCCGTCAAACTGATGTAATCATTCACAAAATCAGATGTGTAGATATTGATGTCAATACCCTGTGCGGAGATGGTTTCTTTAACAAGTTTAGCGTTCATCAAAGTTTCCTTTCTATATAAAAACACACTTGAAATTATATACAGCACATTGAAATAGAAAAGCGTCAATAACGAATTTTGCGATCTTGATCGAAAAATTAAAATTTATCACTTGCAAAAAATTACCAATGTCTTACCGCTTGTTGTTTTCAAACTGTCGATAAATCTTCTCTGCCCCTTGCCAAATACCGTGATCAAAGCAGTAAGTATATTTCAGTGGTATAGAAACAAGCGGTTGATTTTTAAAGAAATTCTGCAATAACGGATGAGAAAGCAATTCTGCTTGTTCATTGTAGCTTTGTTTATCCGTTAAAGAAATCAACACATTAGGCTGGCTTAACACCACTTTTTCAAGGGAAAAATTTTGCGGCGTAAGCGTGGTTTTTAAAGGCGTTAAGCCGAGCAAAGTCAGCAAGGTTTTGTAGTTCGGCTGTTGAGTATCTACCACACCAGTATCTGACAATATCAACGTATCAGTAAGCGGTCGGTTTAGGTGGAAATTTTGCAATTTTAATTGCGTGATAAGCTGTTCCGCTTTAGCTTCATTTTGTATTGCTTTACCTAAATCACTAATTAAATCAAACAGTTGCTCTGGCGTTTGGGGATTGTCGTTTATAGGTAAAATGTTTACACCCAGTTGTTTTAAGTCTGCAACAAGCTGCGGATAAAACTGCTCATTAATCAGCATTGTTTTATCCAAATAAGGTAAAAGCTGGCTTAATTGCGGTTCAAGGGTTGGTTTGTTCAGATTGACTTTATCCAACATCATCAACGGATTTTTGGAATAAGGCGACATCGCCGCAACTTGCTCAGGGCGAGCCAGTTCCATTAGCAAGCGGTCGCTACACAGGGTTAGCGAGACAAATTGCTGGCTTTGAGCGTTTTGTGGGTAAATAATGGAAAAAAACAGACCGCTTGTCAGCATGAATGGAGTGAGCTTATTTTTGCGTTGCATTGATTTTATACTGTTATCGATTACATTTCAGTGATACGGTTTTTCGCACAATTTCATTTATCTCATTCCTTCGATAAAAAAGGGCAAACGTTCATTTGCCCCTTATTTATATAGCGTTTAAATTAGAAACTGCCTTTTAAGCCGACATAAAGGTTGCGACCGTCTTGACCGTATTCAACTGCATTTTCATACTTTTTATTAAATAGGTTATTAACATTTGCATATACTTGAATATGTGGCATTACTTGATAATTAACACCTAAATTTACTAATGTGTAAGATGGCAATTTAACACGTTTTGATGGATAACTTCCCCAATAAGTATCAAGGCGTTTTCCAACATACGCTATATTTGCACTCGCACCAAGTTTATCCGTGACTTGATAAACGATACCTGCATTTGCAGTATGTTTAGGGCGGCGATCTAACTCTGTACCCACAACCCCTTTCTTATGATTGCCATTTTTACTTTGTGTGTAAGTGTAATTAGCATAGGCGGTCAATGTTTCTGTTAATTTCCCTTTATAAACAACTTCCACCCCTTTCACCTTAGTTTTGCCATCTGCATTGATTG
Organism: Glaesserella australis; assembly: GCF_003260095.1. GTDB lineage: Bacteria > Pseudomonadota > Gammaproteobacteria > Enterobacterales > Pasteurellaceae > Glaesserella > Glaesserella australis. The sequence goes on along the minus strand of NZ_PTPX01000002.1, from coordinate 32,499 downwards.
CACGACTTACATTGGGGGATACCGCTTCACTGGTAATAAAATTATCTACAATGCGTGAAAAATAGGTGGTATCTAAACTATGCCATTTATTTGTTGTTTCAAGTAATAAACCGATTTCACCACCACGACTTTTCTCAGGTTTCAAATCTGGGTTGCCTAAGTAAGTTGCCGAATAACCGTAGTACTCGGTAAATGTTGGATTATGTACTGCGGTCCCAACACTTGCGTGAGCTTTTAAGTTGTCAGACAAACGATAAGCTCCCGCCAAACGTCCTGTAATACTGCTGTTAAATTTTGAGCTATCGGTAACACGCCCGCTTAATGAAAGACTATGATCTGTCTCTGTAAATAAGCGATATTCTGCTGCTAGGCTTTTTTCAGTCAGTTTTTGCTCTTTGAATGTCGAATATACAGAAGCTGATTCATAATGTGATTTTTGATATTCACCTAAAAGACTCACACCCTGTGTCACCGCACCATCACGATCAAAGTTAATATCTAATTGATATTGAGTAGCCAGTTTTTTCCAATCTTTTGAATAAGGATAAGCACTAAAATAGTTATAATCATTTTTGATGTGGCTAACATTCGCTTTATGTTTCAGCAAATCTTGATCATTACCCACATAACCACTTAATTTAAAAGTCGTTTCTCTCTCACGGAAATAATCTTTATCGGTTGCTTCTGAATATAAAGACGTATCATTTTGTGTAGTTTGAGAACGATGAGAAGCAAATACTTCAACACCTTTATGACTATCATCAAAACCTAAGCGTAATGATGTATTATCACGGTGAAATTTATCTCGTTCCACTGCTCCGCCCGTTGTAATTGATGTGCCATCTTGAGCAGTGTAGTTAAATTTATCTTTACTCATCACTGAAATGCCACGCGTACGATGACTATCGCCGTGTAGGGCATAATAGAAATTATTATGATGTCCTGATACCGTTGCAGAAGCATCATAAGTACCGTGTGAGCCAGTGCCGAAGTCAAAATCAACATTAAATGGTTTATCTTTATACAGTCCGCTCTTCGTTGTGATGTAAATTACACCACCAATCGCATCGCTTCCCCAAAGAGCCGATTGTTCTCCACGCAATATTTCAATACGCTCAATATTGCTTAAACTTAATCCACCAAAATCAAACGCATCACTTACAGGATTCATTTTAACCCCATCAATAACAACCGCTACGTGATTTGATTCGGCACCTCGTAAGAATAAGCTCGTCACAGCACCACGTCCACCATTTGCCCCAATCGCCACACCTGGCACAGTTTTCAACACATCGCTCACATAAGTGGCGTTGCGTTCAGCAAAATCTTTTTCGGTTAATACCGTGACGGCTGATGCAGTTTTATCTTGATTGACTGGCGTTGCATAAGCGGAATAGACATTTACTGTTTCTAATTCCACTTGAGCGAAGGCTAATGTAGATAGTGAGAATAGAATTGATGTTGTGATAAGATTTTTTTTCATATTGGATTCCTAAATAAAGACCTTAAACGTAAATATTATACACAAAAGTTCATTTATAAAGCTCATTACTCCATAAAAGATGGCATAAATTACGCTGAATATTTTTGTTATTCAACATGAAACATATTCATATTTAGAATATGAAAAGACGAAAAAACAAGCGGTCAGTTCAGGAGAAAAATTTGTAAAAATTTGCCTGAATCTGACCGCTTATCTTAGCAAGAAGAAATTACTCTTTTGATTTCCAAATAAGTGGATCTACACCACGGCGAATAAGCTCTGGGTGATCTTCAATTTTGAAGATAGGTTGCTCAATACCTGCTTTCACTTGTTTTTGGTAATCTTTTAAAATCACCCAAACAATCGGTGCAAGTAATACGATAGAAACCAAGTTAATCATTGCCATAGATGCCATAACCGTATCAGCAAATGCCCAAACGATACCGCCATCACGCACTGCACCAAAGTAAACAAAGAATAGGACGATTAAACGGAATGCCAAAACAACGCTTGGTTTGTTACGAATATAGCGAATATTATTTTCTGCATAAGCATAGTTACCGATAATTGAGGTATAGCAGAACAACAATAATGTGAATGCTAAGAAGTGTAATCCAAATTCGCCTACATGGAATTCCAACGCTTTTTGGGTTAACGACACGCCACGTAAAGATTCATTGCCGTAATCGTTAGACATTAAGATGATAATCGCTGTACAAGTACAAACCACGATGGTATCGACAAATACACCTAGCATTTGGATTAAACCTTGGCTTGCAGGGTGTTTCGCATCAGAGGTTGCAGCTGTATTTGGTGCAGAACCCATACCTGCTTCATTTGAGAATAAACCACGTTTAATCCCTTGTAACATCGCTTGTGAGAACAATGCACCAAACATACCGCCTGCCATTGCAGAGAAATCAAAAGCACTGGTAATAATATTGCTTAACACTTCAGGTACACGTTCAATGTTCATACCTAAAATAATCACTGCCATAATTAAATAGAACAATGCCATCATAGGAACGATTTTTGAAGAGACTTGACCAATGCGTTTTACTCCACCAAAAATAATCGCTGCAGTGATCACAACAAGAATAACACCAACATAATGCGGATCCCACTCCCATGCATTGCGAGTTGCTTCTACAATAGAGTTTGCTTGAACAGCATTAAAGGCAAAACCAAAAGTAAAGATAAGTGTGATTGCAAAGGCAATAGCAAGCCAAGGCGCTTTTAGGCCTTTTGCAATATAGTATGCCGGACCGCCACGAAACATACCGTTCGGATCACGAACTTTGAAAGCTTGAGCTAAAGAGGATTCAGCGAAAGCACTACTCATACCTACTAATGCCGTAATCCACATCCAGAACACAGCCCCAGGACCGCCAAGAGCGATTGCGGTTGCCACACCGCCAACGTTACCTACGCCTACACGACTTGCTAATCCCGTAGCGAATGCTTGGAATGGCGTTAGAGAATCACCATCTGCAGCACGACCAAACCACATTTCACGAATACTACGTGGTAATAAACGTAATTGAACTAAACCAGTGGTAATAGTAAAAAATAGACCGACACCTAAAAGGGTTAGAACCGTAATATCCCAAAGTGGACCATCAACTGTGTTAACGATCCACTTTAGCATACCTTCAAACAATGAAACGATGCTTTCCATTATTCAGACCTCATTTTAAAAATAAAGTCTGCATTTTAATGATTTTTTGTTTTTTGAAAAGATTTTTTAATTTATTTAATAAAAAAAGTTAATGATTCATTAACGTTTAAATAATAAATTACTACTTGTATCAAGCAAACTGCTATGAAATAAAGTAATACCAAAGATAATCAGGACTACTCCGACCAGTAACTTTCCATAGCGAGCAAATTGTTTATGCGTTGCAAAAGAGAGATACCATCGACCCGCTTTTACCGCTTTGTCTCGGGCAAATAAAACAATCCAAGCGAAAGCTGAAAGCATTAAGCCTGTGCCGACTGCCATTAACAAGGCGGAAAAAACACCCCACCAATAAAGATCAAGGGTATAGGCTAAAAACAGCACCAAAATCGCCCCAGAACAAGGGCGTAACCCGATACTGAAAATCAACATTGTAGTACTTTTCCAGTCCGTTGCCTTCTCTATTTCTGTTGAACTCGGTAAGTGCTTATGCCCACAGCCACAATGTGCCGAATGTTGATGATGTGGCAAGGTAACAAGCGGTAACTTTTGAGAAGTCTGTTGCAACTGCTTGATTTTAAAACCTTTCACTTGGGATTTTGTCCGTAAACCGCTCAAGGCTTGATAACAAAAATAAAGCCCAAATAGAGCCATAACAACAAAACTGCCCCGTTCAACCCATTTTAGCGTAAGGTTAAAATAGCTACGAGATAGGGTAAAAATCACCACAATCACGGTGACTAACGCAATCGCCACAAAACCTTGAACCAATGCAGAAAGTAAGGTGATTTTAACCGCTTGTGGCAGCTTGGTTTGCTCAAAAGAGAGATAACTGCTTAGAATAAATTTTCCATGTCCCGGACCAACTGCGTGAAACACCCCATAAATAAAGCTCACCGCCATTAAGGTTAGCCCTGCTTGCTGTTGATTTTCTTTCAATTGATTAAGCGACCCTGACAGAGCTACATTAAATTCACGTTGCCATTCGCTTACCTTAAACAAAATCAAAGGGTACGCCTGATAGATTGCAAAAATCGCTACCAATCCAACCGCTAGCCAAAGCAAATATGTTCGCTTTATTGACATACAATACTCACTTTTTGAGCAAATTGAGCCCCCAGCGACAGCCCTTTATTATCAGGCATATCTGGCGTTTCATTTTTATCCAACTTAGAAGCATATAAACGCAAGGATTGATTGACGGTCGGCTCAATCATTTCCACCTTGCAAAGCGACTGTTCAGTACTGCTCACATCGCTGGCTTTTTCATAATTCATCGCCAAATAGTAACTCGGTTCAAAGGTAAAAAAGCGGAAAGACTGCCCTTTCACTGCTTGTGGTTCAGCAAGTAGCAACGTGAAATGGTAAATAATACGATTGTGTTTAATCTCAACGGAAGATTTGTGCGGTCTGCCCTTAAATTTAACCGCTTGATTTTGCTGATTATATAGCTCACTGAAATAGTGTGTCCCCACCGCACTGTCGTCCAACTCTTTAAGAATTTTTGCCGTTGCTTGCTTTTTATCTTGGCTACTGTTGATTTCATAAATTAGTTCGGCGGATGTAATTTCATCAAGCATCCAGCTTAGCTCAAAGCCGTCTAATTTGTCTTGGTTAATTAAGACCTTATTTTTCATATCGAGAAAGGAATGGGGGTGAGCAAAGATCGATGTAGATAACAATATTGAAAAGAGAACAGTAAAAAAACGGTGGAGCATTTGGGATCCTTATTGAAAATAGTTTCCCCCTTTGAAGGGGTAGAATTTCCTATTGTAGGGACACACTGCGTGTGTCTGCAATCAATAATCAACAAATAAAATCGGACGAACGCATAAACGGACACACGCAGTGTGTCCCTACCCTTGCATTGGAAAAAAGAAGAAATTAAACCTAATAACTTATCTTTAAAAAAGAGAAACACTATATATCGACAAAAAACCTGCCGTTTTGTTCCTACAAAAAAGCGAACAGACAAAAATCTGTTCGCTATAAAATAAGGCTGAGTCGGTCGATAAGCCGAGTTCTGTCGTGGACAATCATTCCTCTAGGCGTACATTCACACATACGCTCAAGCAACCTACCCGAATCCCAAGCGGGCAACTCGTTGGATTCCTATTTGGTCTTGCTACGAGTGGAGTTTACCGTGCCGTGAAATGTTACCACTCACGCGGTGCGCTCTTACCGCACCCTTTCACCCTTACCAGCCGAAACTGGCGGTCTGCTCTCTGTTGCACTAGTCGTAGGCTCACGCCTCCCAGACGTTATCTGGCACTCTGCCCTTTGTAGCTCGGACTTTCCTCTCGTTTACTTGTCCCACTAGGTCGTTTTGCAACGGTTAAGGGCTTCAATAAACCAGCGATTGTCTAACCAACTCAGGGCGGCGAGTATAGCGGATTTACAAACTTTTGCCAAGAAGTGACCGCTTGTTTTATCTTAATACTATATTCAGCTATAATGCACCAATTTTTTAATATCAAAAGGAATAACCATGTTTGAACTCAACCCTATAAAAAACCAACTTACCGATCTTGCTGAACGCACAAATACACTTCGGGGGTATCTTTGACTTTGATCTGAAAGTCGAGCGTTTAGAAGAAGTCAATGCCGAATTAGAACAACCTGATGTGTGGAATAACGCTGAAAAAGCCCAAGCTTTAGGCAAAGAGCGTGTTACCTTAGAAGCAATCGTCAATACGATTAAAGAGTTAGATCAAGGCATTGAAGATGTTGAAGGCTTGATTGAACTGGCGGTCGAAGCCGAAGACGAAGAAACCTTTAACGAAGCCCAACAAGAAGCCAATCAATTAGAAGAAAAACTGGCATTGTTAGAGTTTCGCCGAATGTTTAGCGGCCCGCACGATGCGGCAGATTGTTATGTGGATTTACAGGCAGGTTCGGGTGGCACAGAAGCTCAAGACTGGACGGAAATGTTGCTACGTATGTATTTACGTTGGGCGGAAAGCAAAGGGTTCAAAACCGAGCTTATCGAAGTTTCGGACGGCGATGTGGCAGGCTTAAAATCAGCGACTATTCGAGTTTCAGGCGAATATGCGTTTGGTTGGTTAAGAACCGAAACAGGTATTCACCGTTTAGTACGTAAAAGCCCGTTTGACTCAAATAACCGCCGCCATACCTCTTTTGCGGCAGCATTCGTTTACCCTGAAGTCGATGATGATTTCGATATTGAAATCAACCCTGCGGATCTGCGTATTGACGTTTATCGTGCGTCAGGAGCGGGCGGTCAGCACGTCAATAAAACCGAATCAGCGGTGCGAATTACCCATATACCGTCGGGGATTGTGGTGCAATGTCAAAACGGACGTTCGCAACATCAAAACAAAGATCAGGCGATGAAACAACTCAAAGCCAAATTGTATGAAATGGAATTGATGAAAAAGAATGCTGAAAAACAGGCGTTGGAAGAGAGCAAATCCGACATTGGCTGGGGCAGTCAAATCCGTTCTTATGTATTAGACGATTCTCGTATCAAAGACTTACGCACAGGCGTTGAAAACCGCAATACCCAAGCGGTGTTAGACGGCGATTTAGATAAGTTTATTGAAGCGAGTTTGAAGGCAGGATTGTAATTTCTTTCCTTTATATCAAACCATACCGATGCTGATTATCAGCATCGGTTTTTAGTAGAAGTTATCCACTACTCTTCAATCTTCAACGCTGATGAGAAGCTCTGTAAGCCTTTCACATTACCTGTCTTTGCCATCACCTGTAATGCTTGTGTTGGTACGTGGAGTAATTGGTTGGTGAGTTTATAGCTCAATTCATTCAACACTTTTTCACTTTCTTGCCCCTGTGCTAAGGCATGAAGTGCTTTTTCTAGCAAGTCTACACGAATTTGCTCTGCATTTTGGCGATAATGTTTAATCAAATTGGTAGATTGTTGTTGCTTCAACCAAGCAAAGAAATCTTTTGCTTCTTCTGCAACAATTTCTTTGGCTTGCTCAGCGGCTTGTTCACGTTGTGCTAAATTTTGCTGAATGATATTTTGTAAATCATCAACGCTATAAGCATAAACACTATCAAGCTCCCCTGCTTTTTCATCAATATCACGCGGGACAGCAATATCAATCAACAACATCGGGTCAAAACGACGCTGTTTCTGCGCTATTTCAACCATCTCTTTGCTGATTAACATATCAGGGCTACCTGTCGAGCTAATCACAACATCCGCTTGGTTTAAGCCAACTTGCAATGCACTAAGCGATAAAATCTGCATTGGCATATCAAGTTTTTCAGCTAACATTTCCGCACGAATATGAGTACGGTTAGCAATCATGATATTTTGAGCGCCATTTTGGATCAAATAACGAGCAACCAATTCAATGGTTTCGCCTGCGCCTACAAGTAAAAAGCGAAGTTTTTTGAAATCATCAAAAATTTGGCGAGCCAATCCACAAGCAGCATAGGCAACAGACACAGCACTACTACCAATTTCCGTTTCAGAACGTACCCGTTTTGCTGTGGCAAAGGTTTTTTGGAATAAACGAGAAAGATTAGTTGAAACTGCACCGCCATGTGCATGGTAAAAGGTTTCACTGTCCTGATAGGCTTGTTTAACCTGCCCTAAAATTTGCGGCTCACCCAAAATTAATGAATCCAAACCACTGGCGACACTCATTAAATGATTCGCTGCTTCTAGGTTTTGCTTAAAGTAATAAGCTTTGCTTAATTCATCTTTATCTAACTGGTGAATATCCGCAAACCAATTGAAACATTGCTCACGCCAAGCAATGTTATCAGGGTGATCTTCTTGTGGCGGCACATCAGGCTGATGAAAATAGAGTTCAGTACGGTTACAGGTAGATAGGATAACAACACTTTCAGCAATGTTCTGATCACGAACTTCTTCAAGGGCTCGTTGACGTTTTTCTTCTACAAACGCCACCTTTTCTCTCAAACCAACTGATGCTGTTTTATGATTAATACCTAATGCTAGAATTGTCATTGCTACCCACAAAATAAAATGAAGTGAAATCCGTCACTTAAAAAACGGGGGCTATTCTAATAAATCGGCTTAGCTCGTGCAAATAATTGTCTTGATAGGTTTGATTTATAACAAAACCGTAACAAATTATTGTGATAACAAGCGGTGAGATTTCTGTAAATTTTTGCAAATTCATAAAATAAGCAATATTTTGGAATGAATTAAGCTATAATGCTTTACATTCATTTAAGATTGTCAAAATCTGTCAAGAATCCTTTCTATATTAAGCGTTATGGAGGACTTATGGTTGCGATTCGTCATTCACACCAACTCGATCTAAATAATTTCGAGCTCGCCAGTTGGAGTGCAGGGTTACAAATGTCGCCCATAACCTTTGAGCAACTATTAATCGCTTGGCGCTATTCACAAGAAAAACTCGAACTTGAACAAACTCACCTACTCTGGTTTGGCATTGAAATGGTCGAGATTTTACATGGTTTGAATATGGATGATGATAGCCTTGTGGCTGCACTGCTCTTCCCGCTTGTCAAACAAAATATTATCGATTTAGTGCAAGTTAAAGAACATTTTGGCAACGATGTAAAAAATCTCGTCAAAGGCGTTTGGGAAATGGATAACGTTCGCCAGCTCAATGCCAGCCATGCTTCTGATTTACAGATCGACAATATCCGCCGTATGCTGTTGGCAATGGTCGATGATTTCCGTTGCGTTGTAATTAAATTGGCTGAACGCATTGTTTATCTAAGAGATACCGAGCGTTTAAGCGAAGAAGATCTTGTCTTGGCAGCAAAAGAGTGCTCGCATATTTATGCTCCTCTTGCCAATCGTTTAGGTATTGGTCAGTTAAAATGGGAGCTTGAAGATTACTGCTTCAGAGCCTTACACCCACAAGAATATCGTCAAATTGCCAAATACGATCTCGCAGAACGCCGTTTAGATCGTGAAAAATATATTACAAATTTTGTTGAAGATCTTACCGCTTGTATTCAAGAAGAAGTCGAAGATGTTCAGGTGTATGGACGACCAAAACACATCTATAGCATCTGGAAAAAAATGCAGAAGAAAAAACTGCGTTTTAATCAACTCTTTGATGTACGTGCTGTACGAGTGATTGTTCAGAATTTACAAGATTGCTATACCGCTCTTGGTATTGTGCATACAAACTACAAACATCTCCCAGAACATTTTGATGACTATATTGCTAACCCGAAACCAAATGGGTATCAGTCCATTCATACTGTGGTATTAGGAGAAGGCGATAAAACCATTGAAGTACAGATTCGTACACAAAAAATGCATGATGATGCCGAGCTTGGTGTAGCAGCACACTGGAAATATAAAGAAGATGCTGCAGCAGGGCGTTCTGGCTATGAAGAAAAAATCGTGTGGCTACGTAAACTTCTTGATTGGCAAAAAGATATTGCGGATTCTGGTGATGTGGTTGAAGAGATGCGTAGTCAAATTTTTGATGATCGTGTTTATGTCTTTACGCCTAAAGGAGAAGTGGTAGATCTCCCTAAAAACGCCACACCGCTTGATTTTGCCTACTCGATTCATAGTGAAGTGGGGCATCGTTGTATTGGTGCGAAAGTTGCAGGGAGAATTGTGCCGTTCACCTATATTTTACAAATGGGTGATCAGGTTGAGATTATTACACAAAAAAATCCTAATCCAAGCCGAGATTGGCTCATACCAAGTCAAGGCTTTGTGAATACACCAAGAGCAAGATCGAAAATTATTGCCTGGTTTAAAAAGCTCGACCGTGAAAAAAACATCCCTCTCGGTAAAGAGATGCTAGAAGCGGAGATGGCGAAATTCAATTTTACGCAGAAGCAAATTGAAGAGCTTGCCTTACCACGTTATAACTTAAAACAAGTAGATGATCTTTATGCTGGGATTGGTGGCGGTGATATCCGATTACATCAATTAATGCATTATTTGCAAAGTAAGCTGATTAAAACAACGGCGGAGCAAGCCGATGAAGCGATTCTTAAACACGTGGCGAATAAAGTCCAACAGCCACAAAAAAGCCGTAGCGGTTTTGTGGTGGTCGAGGGGGTTGGAAATCTGATGCACCATATCGCCCGTTGTTGCCAACCGATACCGGGCGATGAAATTGTCGGCTATATTACGCAAGGGCGAGGCATTTCCATTCACCGAGCCGATTGCGAACAACTCTTTGATCTACAAAGCAGTAGCCCTGAACGTGTGGTAGAAGCAGAATGGGGCAATAATTATGCGATGGGTAAATTTAACCTAACGATCCGGGTAATCGCCAATGACCGTAATGGCTTATTACGAGATGTAAGCGGTATTATGGCAAATGAAAAAGTGAATGTACTTGGCGTTTCAAGCCGTACTGATACCAAACGCTCAATCGCAACAATCGATATTCAAATTGAGTTAAATAACGTGGAAATGTTAGACAAATTACTCAATCGCATAGCACAAATTGATGATGTAATTGATGCGAAAAGATTGTCGAATTAACCTTTACAAATGAATAGGAATAAAAATGCTTTCTTCTCTTTCTTCACAAGAAAAACAGCTTCGCCAAGATGCAATGCACTTTGCGATAAATAATAATGCCCTTGAGGGTTTAATCGTCAGTGAACAAGCTAAATCTCTCTTTTCTCGTTGGATTGACGGGGAAATTACATTAGAGCAAGCTGAGAAAGAAATATATGCGTTATGGCGGAAATGATCATTATCTTGATGAAAATGGTGTGCTTAAAAACAAGCTCGGAGCGAAAACAGCAGACGAACTTGAGAATATTGAAAAAGATCTTACCGCTTTTCGCATTGCTTATTTGCAACGGTATCCGATAAATGCTCATTTTGATTTAGCACATTTACAAGCAATTCATAAATATATATTTTCCCCCATTTATGAATGGGCGGGTGAAATACGAGATGGTTCTCTATCAAAAGGCAATTCTGTATTCACCTTTCCACATCGGATTGAGCCAGAATTAAATAAGTTATTTAATCAGCTTAAAAATGAAAATTATCTTATTGGTTTAGATAAAGAAAATATAATTAAACGCCTTGCATTTTATTTAGGTGAAATCAATGTACATCACCCATTTCGAGAGGGAAACGGACGAGTTCAGCGTTTATTTATTGCTGAACTTGCTCAAAAGGCTGGATATAAATTAGATTTTTCGTTTGTTTCTCAAGATGAGATGATTTCAGCATCCATTCTTGTTTTAACAAAAATGAATTACACACAATTAGAAGATATTATTTCACGTTCAATCACCCCTATAAATTAAAAAATAAGGACAACCTACTTCAATGCAAAAATTAGTGATTTTAGGCTCTACAGGTTCTATCGGCAAAAGCACGCTTTCTGTGGTCGATCATAACCCTGAAAAATATCAAGTATTCGCTCTAGTCGGCGGAAAAAATGTCGAATTAATGACAGAACAATGCCAACAATACCACCCCCGTTTTGTTGCGTTAGACGATGAACAAGCAGCTACAAAATTAAGGGCAAATCTCACCGCTTGTCAGTTAAATATTGAAGTCCTTTCAGGGCAAAAAGCGATTTGTGAATTGGCTTCACACTCTGAAGTGGATATGGTCATGGCGGCGATTGTTGGGGCGGCTGGTTTATTGCCAACACTTTCGGCGGTGCAAGCGGGCAAAAAAGTGTTGCTAGCAAATAAAGAATCCCTTGTGACTTGCGGACAGATTTTTATTGATGAAGCCCGTAAATCAGGGGCGAAACTGTTGCCTGTCGATAGCGAACATAATGCAATTTTTCAGTCGTTGCCACCTGAAGCGCAACAAAAAGTCGGTTTCTGCCCGCTTGCAGAGCTTGGGGTGAGCAAAATTATTCTAACAGGTTCGGGCGGCCCTTTCCGCACTAAGCCGTTAGACGAATTTAGTGCGATTACCCCTGCTCAAGCGGTGGCTCACCCGAACTGGTCAATGGGTAAAAAGATTTCCGTTGATTCCGCCACAATGATGAATAAAGGCTTGGAATATATCGAAGCTCGTTGGCTATTTAACGCATCAGCGGACGAAATGGAGATTATCATTCACCCGCAATCAATTATTCACTCCATGGTGCGTTATATTGACGGCAGTGTGATCGCTCAAATGGGGAATCCTGATATGCGAACACCGATTGCTCACACAATGGCGTATCCTGAACGGATTAACGCTGGTGTTGCCCCGTTGGATTTCTTCAAACTTAAAGAACTTACCTTTATTGAACCTGACTTTGCTCGCTATCCTAACTTAAAATTAGCGATTGACGCTTTTGCCGAAGGGCAATACGCCACAACAGCGATGAATGCGGCAAATGAAGTGGCAGTAGAAGCCTTTTTAAATGAGCAAATTCGCTTTACTGATATTGTAGAAGTCAATCGTGCCGTAGTAGAAAATATAGCACCAATTCAAGTAAAAGAAATTGCTGATGTATTGCATATCGACAAACTTGCCAGAGAGATAGCCACACAACATATTATTACGCTATAACAAAAATCCCCATTATATTCATCATATAACGGGGATTTTTGAATTAGTTTGGATACAAATTATTTTGCACAGCCGCAAGTATTTACTTTGTCTTCAAAACGACGAGCAGCTTCGTCCCAGTTCACTACATTCCAGAATGTTTTAATATAGTCTGGACGGCGATTTTGATAGTTTAAGTAGTAAGCATGTTCCCACACATCTAAACCTAAAATTGGATAGCCAGAAACACCCGCTACATCTTTGCCCATTAATGGAGAATCTTGGTTAGCCGTTGAAACAACCGCTAATTTGCCGTCTTCTAACACTAACCATGCCCAACCAGAGCCAAAACGGGTTGCTGCCGCTTGTTCAAATTGTGCTTGGAATGCTTCAACAGAGCCAAAGTCACGAACGATCGCATCTTTTAATGCGCCTTGTAACGTTGTACCTGTTTTTAAACCTTTCCAGAATAATGTATGGTTTACGTGACCGCCGACGTTGTTACGTACTGCAACACGTTTTTCTGCTGGAACTTGCTCAAGGTTTGCAATTAATTTACCTGGGCATTGTTCAAGTAATTCAGGATATGCTTCTAATGCAGCATTTGCATTATTGATATACGCTTGGTGGTGTTTAGAGTGGTGGATTTCCATTGTTTTTGCATCGAAATGCGGCTCTAACGCATCATAAGCGTAGCCTAATTCTGGTAATGTGTATGCCATTTTCTGTTCCTCAAAAAATAATTGGTAAAATTTGAGTATAAACTCACCGCTTATAGTATCAAAAACTCTATTCGGAATATAGATTTTTTTGATCTAACGCAAAAATTATCTCTTTATCAAAAAAATTTTTTCTTTTTTTAAAATCACCTTTCTTTTTAATATAAATAAATCCAATTTTTCAACAAAAACTATTTGACAAATCTATCGTTTTAGACGATTCTTCCACCTGTTTTTCACACTAATTTTAGAGATTAACTATGAACCGTTTTTCTATGACAACCATTACTACGATTATGACCATTATGTGCAAACATAGTGCGGGTATTCGTGGCTAGAAAACGGAAAGAACAAGATTCACAGAAACCCGCTTATACAAGCGGGTTTTTTTGTATGAAAATTTTCAATATCAAATTTGCAAACATTTAACTTTCTTCAGGAGAAACCTATGCGAGTTCTAAAATTTGGCGGTACTTCTTTAGCCAATCCAGAGCGTTTTTTACAGGCGGCCGACATCATCGAAAAGGCACATTTGGCAGATCAAGCCGCTGGCGTATTATCCGCCCCAGCCAAAATCACTAACCATCTCGTCGCCATTGTCGATAAAGCCCAAGCCGGCGAATCTTACGAATCTCATCTCACCGAAGCCACCGATATTTTCAACAACATCATCAACGGACTTTATGCCGTCAATCAGAACTTCGACCGTGAAGGGTTAAGTGCCTTTATCAAAGCAGAATTAGACGATATTTGTCGCATTGCAGCTGAAGCGGCTCAAAACAAATTCTGCCCTGATAATGTGGGCGCAACGGTGCATAGCCGTGGCGAAAAGCTCTCAATTGCAATGATGAAAGCCTGGTTTGAAGCCAAAGGTTATGAAGTAACTCGCATCGATCCTGTGGAAAAATTATTAGCGCATGGTAGCTATTTAGAATCTTCTGTGGATATTGCGGAATCAACCAAACGTGTAGAAGCTCTTTCTATTCCGAAGAAAAATGTGGTGTTAATGGCAGGTTTTACCGCAGGGAATGAACAAGGCGAATTAGTGTTACTCGGTCGTAACGGTTCAGACTATTCCGCTGCGTGTTTGGCAGCGTGCTTAAAAGCAGATGTGTGTGAAATTTGGACGGATGTGGACGGCGTTTATACTTGCGACCCTCGTTTAGTACCAGATGCAATTTGTTTAGAATCAATGAGTTACCAAGAAGCGATGGAGCTTTCTTACTTTGGTGCGAAAGTGATCCACCCTCGTACTATCGGTCCGTTAGTGCCGTTAAATATTCCGTGTTTAATTAAAAATACGCACAATCCTGACGCAAAAGGCACGATCATTGATGGCAATGTAGTCAATGACAATCTCAAAGTGAAAGGAATCACTAACCTTGATAACGTGGCGATGTTTAACGTATCGGGTTCGGGTATGCAAGGTATGGTCGGTATGGCGGCTCGAGTGTTTACCGCAATGTCGCAAGCGGGTATTTCCGTCAATTTAATTACACAATCATCATCTGAATATAGCATTAGTTTCTGTGTGCCAGTCAAAGCGGTAGAGAAAGCCCTTTGTGCGTTAAACAATACCTTTGCACAAGAGTTAAAAGAAGGTTCGCTCGATCCTGTTGAAGTGATTAAAGATCTCTCTATCGTGTCGGTGGTGGGCGATGGAATGCGTACTGCCAAAGGGATTGCAGCTCGTTTCTTCTCGGCATTAGCTCAAGCGAATATCAGTATTGTGGCGATTGCTCAAGGTTCTTCGGAGCGTTCTATTTCAGCGGTTGTGCCGTTAAACAAAGCGATTGAAGCGGTAAAAGCAACACATAAAGCGTTGTTTAATAATAAAAAAGTGGTTGATGTCTTTTTAGTCGGCGTTGGTGGTGTTGGTGGTGAGTTAATCGAGCAAATCAAAAGCCAAAAGGAGTATCTCGCAAAAAAGGACATTGAAATCCGAGTTTGTGCATTAGCAAACTCAAATAAGATGCTGTTAGATCAAAACGGATTAAGTTTGGAAAACTGGCGTACTGATTTAGAGTCCGCAACTCAGCCTTCTGATTTTGATGTGTTACTTTCATTCATCAAATTACACCACGTAGTAAACCCTGTGTTTGTCGATTGCACAACCGCTCAATCGGTAGCAAATCTTTATGCTCGAGCGTTAAAAGAAGGTTTCCACGTGATTACGCCAAACAAAAAAGCAAATACTTCGAGCTACGCTTACTATCAAGAGATGCGTGACAATGCCCGGCAAAGTCAGCATAAATTCCTGTATGAAACCAATGTAGGTGCAGGTTTGCCAGTGATTGAGAACTTACAAAACTTACTCGCAGCAGGGGACGAAGTAGAAAAATTTGAAGGGATTTTATCCGGCTCACTTTCCTTTATTTTCGGAAAACTAGAAGAAGGATTAACCCTTTCACAAGCGACTTTAATCGCCAAAGAGAAAGGCTTTACTGAACCTGATCCGCGTGATGATTTATCAGGTCAAGACGTAGCTCGTAAGCTGTTAATTTTGGCTCGTGAGTGTGGTTATGCGTTAGAACTTGACGATATTGAAGTCGAAGGTGTGTTACCAAAAGGTTTCTCTGAAGGAAAAACTGCTGATGAATTTCTAGCGATGCTCCCTGAACTTGATGCTGAATTTGCAAAACGTATCGAGAAAGCGACCGCTTGTGGCAATGTGTTACGCTATGTGGGAGCGATTGAAAACGGAAAATGCCGTGTCGCCATCAAAGAAGTAAATGGCGATGACCCGCTCTATAAAGTGAAAAATGGCGAAAACGCATTGGCGTTCTACACCCGTTATTACAGCCCAATTCCGCTCTTATTGCGTGGTTACGGGGCAGGTAATGATGTAACAGCTGCGGGTATTTTTGCTGATATTTTACGCACATTAAACTAAGTGACATTAGGTCACATCTGCATAAGCTATGGTAGGGGCGGGGTTTATCCCCGCCCGAAACCATATCAATATATTTATGGACAGGGATAAACCCTGCCCCTACGATCAATGTTAAGTTTTGTATAACTTTTACATAAATCGAAAAAAGGATTCTTACTATGACATTACGAATTTATGCCCCAGCCTCTAGTGCGAATTTAAGCGTAGGCTTTGACTCGCTTGGTACAGCGATTTCGCCGATTGATGGCTCATTACTCGGTGATGTGGTTCAAATTGAAGAGTGCGATACACCTTTTGAGCTAGAAAGTGTCGGTTATTTTGTGCGTAAACTGCCGAAAGAACCGCAAAAAAACATTGTTTATCAAGCCTATGTATTATTTAGCGAACGCCTAAAATTGCGTGGCTGCGTTGTGAAAAACCTACGCTTGACCCTTGAGAAAAATATGCCTATTGGCTCAGGCTTAGGCTCAAGTGCTTGCTCAATCGTGGCGGCATTAGTTGCCCTTAACAAATTCCACGATGAGCCTTTCTCAAAAATGGAATTACTTGAAATGATGGGCGAATTGGAAGGCAGAATTTCAGGTTCAATCCACTACGATAACGTTGCACCGTGCTATTTGGGCGGTTTACAACTAATGACCCAATCTTTAGGGAACATTTGCCAACCAATTCCGTTTTTTGACGAATGGTATTGGGTGTTGGCATACCCAGGCATTGAAGTTTCCACTGCAGAAGCCCGTGCTATTTTGCCCAAAAGCTATACTCGTCAAGATATGATTGCACAGGCTCGCTACTTAGGCTCATTCATCCACGCTTGCCATACTCGTCAAGATGTATTGGCGGCAATTATGATGAAAGATTTGATTGCAGAACCTTATCGTGAACAACTTTTGCCAAACTTCGCTGAAGTACGCCAAGGCTGTAAAGATTTGGGCGCATTAGCTGTTGGTATTTCAGGTTCAGGTCCGACAATGTTCGCCATTGCACCTGATTTAGAACACGCCCACAAACTGGTGGCTTATTTAGAGAAAGACTATCTACAAAACAACGAAGGCTTTATTCATATTTGTAAAGTAGATAATCAAGGGGCAAGAGAACTTAGATAATAAAAAAACGGGCAATGCCCGTTTTTTTATTAGTTGATATTGAATGCTTCTGTATACGGAATATTCCCTTTTTTCAACATTCTTGATACGCCACTGCTGTAGTTTGTACCAAAACGAAGTTCAAAGTTTACACCGAATTTATTTTCATAATAGAAGTCATTAATCGTATCACTTTGACCTGTTGGTGTTGCAGTTAAACGACGAGCCGTATAAACATTAGCACTCCAACAACAAGTGTTATAAGTAATACCAAGCTGACTTTCTACTGGCTTTTTCAATGCCATATCATGATAGTGGCTTACCATCATAGAAACATTATCTGTCAATTCCCAGCCAACAACACCACCAATTTGCTTAATATCTTGGCCATAACGGTTAGTACTTAAGTTTTGGTCAATATAGTTTTTACTTGCATAACGATAGTTAAGCTGAACCACATGATTTTCTTTAGGCTTAAATTGCAATGACATATTTGCCAATGACGTTTCATTCAAGCGCGTATCATATTGATAGCTTCCATGCCAATTCCATTTGGGATGGAATTTCCAGTTTGACTCTAATGACCATGAAGATGAGCGTTTTGCTGTACTGTTTAATGAATTATCATCAATTTTAGACGGTGAAAGATAATAAATCTGCCCTGCACTAAAGTTGAAGACTTCATCCCCCGTATTGTCATTAAAGAAACGTGTTGTACCACCAACAGTAATTTGGTTAGCTGATGCAATTCGGTCTAAGCCACTGTAACGGCGATCATTAAATAGAGAATAATAATCTTGCTGTAACAACGCGGAATCATACCCTAAACCAAGGCTAGACTGTCGCTGAGAACCGATATTCGCCTGATTTTTATAAGGACGATAAAGATATTGCATTCGTGGCTCTAAGGTTTGAGTAAAACCACTAAAAATTTGCTTATCCGCTTCTAATACTGTTTTAAAATCAAGCTTAATCTGCGGTAATACACGGGTGACATTACGTTGAATATCTTCCGCATTATCTCCGCTACCCTTTTTCTGTAAATAGTGGGTTGCATAAAGTTTTGTTTCTAAATTTAAGCTACCAAAGCGATTTGCTAATGGGAAATTCAAGCTTGGCTCGGCATGGAAACGCCATGCCGTTGGCATGAGTTTGCTATCATTATCAAAATGCGCCACCTGAGCAAAGAATTTAAAATCACCATTTTTTACTAAGTGATCTTTATAGTAATTAAAGTCAATTTTTGGCAGTACACGATAAGGTCCAATATCCGCATCATCAAACGTTTGGAATTTCTTTCCTGAAATAGAAATATTATAGTTTGGCTGATAATAACCTAACTTAAATTGTTGAGTTGCATAGCCATCGGTACTATTTCCATATTCAGAGTCAAAATCAGAGAAATAACGTTTATCACTCACACGGGTATAGTCTACGGACAAACGCCAATCGCTTAAAAAGCTCATATTATGTTGCCAGAAGAAAAGATGTCTAGATTTACTTCTTTCAGTCCAATCTGATAGACGATCTTTACCAATATATTCTCCCGCAACCTTTCCTTCTCCTAGTACGGTTAAATAACGGAACTCAGGGCTAATTTGCCAACCACGTTTGGAATAATAAGTAGGCGTAATCGTTGCATCCATATTGGGTGCAATATTCCAATAAAAAGGCTGAGAATAGGTATAACCATCACGACTTGAATGACCCGCACTTGGCATTAATAGCCCTGAACGACGGCGATCACCAATAGGGAACTGTAGGTAAGGTGAATAAAAAACAGGTACACCTAACACTTTAAAACGTGCGTGCCATAATTCCGCATATTCTTCTTTCACATGCTGAACCATTTCATTGGCTTCAATTGACCATGACTCATCGTTTGGTAAACAAGCTGTGAAGCTCGCATTTTTCATCACACGAGTGTCATTTGTCACAGATACATCTTCTGCCGTTCCTCTACCTTGTCTTCCAACTAGCTGATAATCCGCATTAGTTAATTGTGCGTCGTTATTCGTTAGATTGACTTTTGCATCACGACCTGTCGCGTTAATCAGATTATCACGGTAATCAAATTTACCTCTCAGATATGCATTTTTTGCCTGATCATTTTGTTGTTCAACATAGACTTCATCCGCCAAAAGCGAGCGATTACCTTGTTTGATACTGACATCACCTGTATAAGTTGCATCTGTTGGCTGATTAATTAATGCATTATCTGCTTCAATATAAACAGGTAATTGTGTTTGATCGCCTTGAACAACTTCACCGTGAAACTGTGGTACACCTAATAGACATTGTGATTTTAAATCAGCAATGGCGTATTGGCTGTAACAAGCACTCATCACGGCAAGGGAAATAAGACTATAATGATGTTGTTTCATACTCTTTTCCATTTACAAATGGCGTTAAATTGCGCCAGTTAATGAACTCTCGATTACTCATATCCTATTAAAATACAAGCGGTCAGTTCTTCATTATTTTTACCAATTAAATAATACGGGAGAATTGTTGTCTTCTCGCTTGCTGTCTTGAATAGACATCAAAACACATACAAATGTTGCGTATTAATAAACGCCCTCTTGGCGAAACGGAAATACCTTCTTCTCCAATTTCAAGTAATCCATCTTTTGCTAGTGGAGCTAATAATTCTAAATCTTCTGCAAAATAGGTTTTAAAATCAATATGATATGCTTGCTCAAATACCTGATAAGCTAATTTGAAATTACAAATTAATGCTTTAATCACATCTCGACGCAAGCAATCATCTTTTGTCATGCTCAAACCTTTATGTAATGCGATACCGCGTGTTTCCACTTCTGCATAATATTGTTTTAATTCTTTATGGTTTTGTGCATAACTATCGCCTAAAAGGCTAATTGCAGAGACCCCTAATCCTAATAGATCCGCATCTTCTTGTGTCGTATAACCTTGGAAATTACGATGTAGTTCACCTTTTTCTTGAGCAATAGCCAGTTCATCATTTGGTTTTGCAAAGTGATCCATACCGATAAATTTGTAACCTGCATTGCTTAATGTTTCGATCGTTTTTTGTAGAATTTGTAACTTGGTTTCGGGTGCAGGTAACATCTCATCTTTGATCTTAATTTGAGCTGCAAAACGGCTCGGTAAATGAGCATAATTAAAGACACTCATACGATCTGGATTTAATTCAATCACACGCTCTAAGGTAAACATAAAGCTTTCTACCGTCTGTTTTGGCAAACCATAGATTAAATCGATATTGGTTGATGTAAAGCCTAATTCTCTTGCCCTTTTCATCAATGCAAAGATAAATTCTTCATCTTGCTCACGATTCACTAACTTCTGCACTTCCTTATTGAAATCTTGGATCCCCATACTGATACGGTTAAAGCCAATCGCACGTAAGTGATCAAGCATTTGAAGCTCGATCTCACGGGGATCCATCTCAATGCTGATTTCTGCTTCTTCACTGACATTAAAGTGCTTTCTCAGCATTGCCATTAGGCGTAATGATTGATCTTCATCTAAATAGGTTGGTGTACCACCACCCCAGTGAATTTGGGTTACAGTACGATCTTTGAAAAGAGCCGCTCGATATTTAATTTCTTTTTCTAAATAATCTAAGTAAATATCAACCTTATGCTGATGGCGTGTAATAATTTTATTACACGCACAGAAATAACATAATTTATGGCAAAATGGGATATGCACATACAATGATAACGGTTTATTTGGATAACGTGCTGCGGCAGCCTTAAAATCATCATCATTATATGATTCATTAAATTCCAACGCCGTTGGATAAGATGTATAGCGTGGCCCTGATTGGTTATATTTTTGGATAAGATTGATATCCCAAATAATTTCTGACATTAAGAAAACCTACTTCAACTCTTGCTTAAATTGTTTAACTTCATCCAATAACTGCTGAAGTTCCACCTTGATTTGTTCCGTTAATTCCGCTTCTTTTAATTCACGTTCTAAATCTAATTTCATACGTTCATTACGTTTTAAATTTTTACGTGCATCCAAAATCGGCATATTTTCTACCACTTGATAGAGCGCCCACATTGCAGGAAAGGTACTTAATTTCTTTCCTAACACATCTAACAAGGGTTTTAAACGTAGCACGCCTTCTGAAAGATCGCATTGTTCTGAAAGCATTGCTTTTGCAATAATTTCAATACTTTCAATAATAGATTGATAACGTGCTACCTGAGCTTGTTTCATCTGCTTTTTTTGTTGATGCAATTTCCAATAAAGTGAAAAAGCATAGCCAGCCATAGAAAGCAAGACAAGAATCGCTAAAATAAGTAAGAAAAATCGTAACATAGCGTTTAACGGAATTTATTGATATCCATTGTTTCAAACTGACGTAACAATGCTTCCGCATCATCTTCTTCATCTTCGATACCTAATTCAGTCATTAATTCGTGAACACGATCTAAACATTCATCCACAAATTTCTGATCTTCGGCAGATAATGTTTTACCTGCTTCTAAATCATCTAATAACTGATTCAAACATTCGTTATTCTCTAACTGTTCTAATTCCATCTCTGGAGAAAGTTTTGGTTTTTCTACTTCCACAGGTACAGGTTTAATAACTCTGCCTTTTTCTGGCTGATTTACAAACTCGACCATTAATGGCACTTTCTTACGGCTACCAATACGTGGATCTTTAAACTCTTTTTCCTGGATTTTCTTCTGTTCATTGCCTTCATTCAAGCGAGAACCTGAAGGCAAGCCTTTGTGCTTGCGCTTTTTCTTTTCTTCACGTGCAGCTAAATCTAGCTCATAACGAGTAGGTTTACGATTTTTAGATGGTCTTGCTTTCGGTTGCTCAAAGGGTTTATCCACTTTTCTCGCAGGCATAATATCGGTAATTCGACGTGTTTTCTTTTGACGACTCATAATCTGTTTTTGATAAATAAAAAATTAATGGTGGATTGTATCACTAACTAGGATGAATAGAAAATCAGGAATGATAAAATACAATAAGCGGTAAGATCTTTTCTTTATTTTGCAAAAGAAAAAGCCAGCAAATATCGCTGGCTTTACCAAAACATTGAGTGAAAAAATTATTTTCCACCAAATTTTTGCTGTAACTCTAGTTGAAGTTTTTGTAAATCAGCACCTGATTGCATTAACTTCTGAGATTTTTCTTGAATTAATTTTTGAGCATCTTCCGTTGGATTTGCCATTACTTTTACAGATTCAGAAATAAGATCATTAGATAATTCTAATGTTTCTTTCGTTTTTGCTTTAAATGCTGCTACATCTGCATTTTTAATATCAAGAGAATCTAAGCTTTTTAAAACATCTCCTACTTTTAGAGTAAATGCTTTTAATGCTTCTTCAATTTTTGCTTTATCTTGAGTTGCTAACGTTTGTTGTAATTCAGCTTGGAAACCCGCTAACGCTTTCTCTTGAGATTGGTTCCAATCTACTAATTTTTTGAAATCTTCAATACCTTGAACTTGTACAACATCTGCTTTTGGTGCTTCTGCTGTTGGTGCAGGTGCTGCCGGAGCTGCTTCTGGTTTTGGTGCATCCGCTGGTTTTGCTGGTGCCGGTTTATCACATGCTGCTAAGAAAAGGGTTAATAATGCAGCTGCGCTAATTTTGGTAAATTTGTTCATTGAACAATCCTCAATATACTAAAAACTAAGAAAATAAATCTTACAATGCCGTACTGTAAGATTCGCTATTGTACTGCCATTCGACTTAAGCTGGATCAATTGGTTCCATAAAGTCAAATAAAAAACAACTAAACGAACAAAAAACAAACAACCTAAACACCTATTGCCTGTTCAATAATAAATTTCTTCAATAAGCCATTTTGATTCGTTAAGCTTAAGCCAACGCCTCGGACTAATTTTTTCAATGGATTATCTCCAGAAAATAGCTGTTTCAGCCCTTCCATTGCCGCCAATAGTTTTACGGCTTCTAACTTGCGTAGGCGTTCAAACTGACGTAAATGACGATATTCACCAATATCTTTTCCTACCATGGCTAATTTTTCAATTTCTGATGCTAATGTAATCACATCGGCAAAACCTAAATTAACCCCAAGTCCAGCCAAAGGATGAATCGTGTGTGCCGCATCGCCAACCAAAGCAATACGTAGCTGAGCAAAGTCACGGGCATATCTTGCTGTAAGCGGGTAGATATGACGAATACTTTGCAATTCACATAAGCCAAGCTGGTTATCAAAAGCCATTGTCAGCAGCTGATTAAACTGTTTTTCATCACACTCCACAAACTGTTTTGCTTGTTCAGGCGGTAATGACCAAACAATAGAACACAATCTAGGATCGCTTAAAGGAAGAAAAGCCAAAATACTGTCAGGTGAAAAAATTTGTCTTGCGACTTTTTGATGTGGTTCGACGGTTTTGACATTACAAACTAAGGCTGTATGCTGATAATCTCGGCTAATTAATGGAATTTTTGTTTTCTGTCTTACCCAAGAATTTGCGCCATCTGCCCCAACAACCAATTTAGCCGAAAGCATCTCGCCAGTATCTAAGGTTAAAAATGCGCCATTTTCACTCACACCTAATGATTTAGGTGTACCTAAGATAATTTCTACATTTGATTGCTGGCTGACTTTCTGCCATAACGCATATTGGATATGCTGATTTTCAATGATAAAGCCTAACTGCGCCAAACCTAGCTGTTTAATCGCATAATCTTGATTATCAAAATGAATTTTGGCAAAACTATCCTTTTCCCAAACATACATTTGATCATAAGGTGAAAGTGCGTGTTCAGGAATCATCTGCCAAGCGCCTATTTTTTCCAACATTCGCTGGCTCAGAAGATTAATCGCACTCACTCGATTACTGATTTGCTCTGGCAATACAGGCGCTTGTTTTTCAATAATTTTGATTTGGCAAGGCGAATTGGCTAATAATCCTGCTAATGCTAAGCCAACCATACCTCCGCCAACAATGATCAGATCTGCTGTTTTCATATTTAGGCTTTCTTATTGTGATGTTTTTCTAAACTACGGTGGCGAACCTGCACTTTTTTACCTCTCCCGCTGAAATATTGCGCAAGCTGTTCTGCAATATAGACGGAACGATGTTTACCGCCCGTACAGCCAATCGCAATTGTTAAATAGCTACGGTTGTTTTGCTCTAATGCAGGTAACCACATATCGAGATAGTTACGAGTATGGTAAATAAAATGATGTACTTCTGATTGTTTTTCTAAAAATTCAATCACAGGCTGTTCTAAGCCCGTCATTGGGCGAAGCTCTGGATTCCAATGGGGATTCGGTAAAAAGCGCACATCAAACACATAATCCGCATCGGCAGGAACCCCATATTTAAAACCGAAAGACTCCACGACAATATTGAGCTCTTTTTCGGAGGAGCCACGTAATAATTCTCTCAGCTTCTCTGCAAGTTCGTGAGAGGATAAATATGTCGTATCAATAATATAATTTGCTTGCTGAAATAGTGGCTCAAGTAAGCGATTTTCTAAATCGATCGCCCCTTCTAATGATAAATCTTGTGTTGAAAGAGGGTGTAAACGACGTGAATCACTATAACGACGAATTAATGTTTTTCTACCACAATCTAGAAACACCAATTTAGTCGGGATTTCTGTAGGCAACGCTAACAGAACTTGTTCAAGCGTTTCAGGATTATCTGGAAGATTACGAATATCAAGACTAACAACTGCTGAACGATCTGTTTTTGCTAAATATTCTGCAAGCTGTGGAATTAATGGCAGTGGCATATTATCAACACAGTAATATCCCACATCTTCTAATGCTCTTAACGCAACCGATTTTCCTGCGCCAGAACGACCGCTAATGATCACTAATTCCATATTGGTATCCTCACTTTACTTTCAACAATACCATTAATCTGTATGTTGATCTGCATAGGTTAAAACTTGCCAAACTTCTTCTGATGAAGTAGCTGCACGCAAATGTTTTAAGACATTTTTATCACTTAATTGTTGTGCGATATTCTGTAAGCAACCTTTATATTGCTCACAATTTTGTTCTGGAAATAATATCGCATAAATCAGATCCACGTCTTTATGATCTTGTGCTTCATAATCAATCGGCGTATCTAACTGTAAAAAAATAGCGATAGGTTCATCTAGCTGAATATACTCATTCTTAGGTAACTTTGCATGAGGCAACGCAACCCCATTATTGATGGCTGTACTGCCTAATTTTTCACGTTTAAATAGGGTTGCAAAGCAATCAATAGGACAAAATTCCTGTGCTTTATCGCATTGAAATTGACGATTCAAATTCTCTGCGACTTGCTTTCCAATAAATTCTAAAGCTCGTTTTTTACTTGAAAGTTCTACCCCACAATGAATATTTTCAGGGGATAAAAAAGTTGTTAGTTTCATCATAAGAAATTCAAGCGGTAAGATTTGTAAAAAATTTTACAGTTCTGACCGCTTGTTATATTAAAGTTTAAATTGGTCGCCAAGATAAACCCGTTTTACATCTGGGTTATTCAATACATCTTCGGGTGTACCACTTGCAATCATTTGACCACTCCCCACAATATAAGCTCGTTCACACACATCTAAGGTTTCACGTACATTATGATCGGTAATCAATACCCCTAAACCACGCTCTTTTAGATTGACGATAATCTTTTTAATATCAATAACCGAGATAGGATCAACCCCAGCAAAAGGTTCATCTAATAAAATAAATTTGGGGTTTGCTGCAAGCGCTCGAGCAATTTCAACACGACGACGCTCACCGCCAGATAAAGATTGCCCTAAACTATCTCGAATATGTTCAATATGAAACTCTGCGATAAGCTCGTCTGCCCGAGCTTTACGTTCAGCATCGCTTAAATCCTTACGGATTTGCAATACTGCCATTAAATTATCATAGACGCTTAGACGACGGAAAATGGATGCTTCTTGAGGAAGATAGCCGATACCTTGTTTTGCACGATCATGCATCGGTAAAACACTAATATCTTGGTCATCTATCAAAATTCGACCTTGATCATGGCGAACAAGCCCAACAACCATGTAGAATGTCGTTGTTTTGCCCGCACCATTAGGTCCTAATAAACCGACAATTTCACCCGCTTTGACATTTAGGCTAACATCTTTTACCACTTGTCGATTTTTATAACTTTTCGCAAGATGTTCAGCATATAACGTTGGCATCGAAAATCCTATTTTTTCTTATTATCTTGTAACTGTGATGGAATCAATACTGTTTTTACACGAGATTTTCCACCACTCGTTGCTTTAAGTTGCTGTTTCTTGACATCATAGGTAATTTTATTCGCTTTAATAAAACTATCTAATTGTTTGAGTTCAGCATTACCAATTAATGTTAAAAATTCAGAACCTAAATCATAGTGCACGCTGTTTCCTTTTCCATTAACAGGCTTGCCATTATCTAAAGTTTGCTGAAAAGTCACTGGAGAGCCTGATGCATCAATCGTCTCTTTTTTACCTTCTTGACGAGTAATGGTGACTTTAGTTGCATTAATCTTAATAGAACCTTGAGTAATCACAACATTATCAGTAAACACGACAACATTATTTTCCATATCAAGCGACTGGCTACCTGAATCAATATTAATTGGTTGATCAGTATCACCTTTTAATGCATTTGCTGAAAACGCGACACTTAATAAGGTCGTCGCTAAGATCGATTTTATTAATTTCATTCTTTACCCTTACCTTATTGAGATGTTGATGATCCAGTTTGATTAATCACCGTTGGCTCAATATAAGTTTTGACATCTTTTGTTAATGTGGCAATTTGTTTTTTCAAATTCCCTGTTAAACCTGTACCCGTTGTCGTAAATCCTAAACCTTGAGATTTCACAACAGACTGTGTTGAAATATCTTGTGTATTGAGATCTACAGAAAGCTCATCTGTCTCAATTTTTTGTAGTCGTGATGTTGGCTCTAAACTTTCAATGCGGACATTCCCTCGCAAATTAAGCATTTTTTCTTTTGTTACTTCCGCATAATCTGCCGTCACTTTCCACTGCTTTAGCGACGTTTCTTTATCGAAAAGATTCAATAAAGGCTTCAAAAATTCTGTACGTTCCGTGCTTTCAAATCGTTTAATTTCTTGAGACTCTGCAAAATATTGTGGTTTACCTTCTAAATCATAAACGGTCGTACTCATTTTGCTTCCCGTATATTCAGGCTCCCCTTCTTTTTTAATTAATTGATCTAACCCTGAATTATCGTTCGTTTGTTGGCTGTAATACCAACCACCTAGAACCGCAACAATACAGAGCAAAATCACATTCAAACGAATATTCATAAATTCTCTAGCTCAATTAAATTAGCTGTAAATCATAGCATAAATTTCAGTAGCAATATAGAACGAAAATGATGATAAAAGTTCGTTCTAAAAACAAAAAAGCCCCAAGGTTTTCCCTGAGGCTTCTGAATATCCGCTGATTATTTAGCCGCTTTTAACTCTTGATAATATTTTTCATAGAGTTCAATCGCTTCACCAACATCATCTTGCCATTGGCTTTTTTGTAGCACTTCAGATGTTGGGTAAATTGCAGGATCTTCTGTAATCTCTTTTGGTAATTTTTCTAATGCTTTCACGTTTGATGTTGGGTAACCAATCTCTAACGTTAATTTTTCTGCGACAGGTGCGCTTAATAAGTAGTTAATTAACTTATGTGCACCATCTGGGTTTTTCGCATTAGATGGAATCGCAAGGGTATCAACCCAAAGCACTGGACCTTCTTTCGGGAATACCATATTTACAGGTGCTTGCTCTTTTTTCGCAATACGCACAGAACCGTTCCATAATTGACCCACACTCACTTCACCTGAAATGAATGAGTTAGCTGGGTTATCTGAGCTAAATGATAATACGTTTGGACGTAATTTTAATAACTCTTCGTAAGCTGCTTTAATTACCGCAGGATCTTTCGTGTTTGGATCTTGACCTAATTTTAATAATGCAATGTTGAATACTTCACGTGCATCATCTAATAATTGAACTTTACCTTTATATTCAGGGTTCCATAGATCTCCCCAAGATGTAAATTTATCACCTTGGTAGTCATTGGTATTAAATGCAATACCTGGCGCACCTAATAATTGTGGTAAAGAGTATTTGTTACCTTGGTCGTAAGGTTTGTTTAACCAATCTTTGTTTAAATCTGCAATCACAGGTAATTTGCTGTGATCAAGCTCCATTAACATCCCTTCACGGCCCATTTTTGACACGAAGTAGTTACTTGGTGCAATCACATCATAGCCACCGTCTTTACCTTGAATTTTTAATTTTGCATACATTGTTTCATTTGATTCAAGGCTCGATACAACAACTTTAATGCCAGTTTGTTTTGTAAACTCTTCTAACAAACCTTCTGGTACATATTCAGTCCATGTATAAAGGTGAACCGAACCTTGGTCTGCTGCTTGAGGCGCTTTTGCTGCATCTGCAGTTTTATTTTCTTCATTACAAGCTGTCAATGCTACTGTTGCTAAACCAGCTGCAAATAACCCAACGAATTTTTTCATTTAAGAACTCTCCAAGAGATGAATAAAAAAGAGAAGCGATAAATGCTTCAAGGCTTTACATTTTTGTCCCAAAAGAACAAGCCCGCATTCTAAAGCCCCCCCTATAATTTTCAAGTTTTTTTAACGTATTTTTCCAAATTATCAGTCAAATTTAAGCTAACTTTACATTACCACAACATCAAACTGATCTTGATGATAGTAAGGCTCTATTTTAATTTCGACTTTCTTACCAATAAACACTTCTAACTCAGCCAATAAAGCATGAGATTCTTCATTAATTAAATACTCAGCCACACTACGAGAAGCATAAACAACATATCGTTCTGAAGAATATAAATGATGAACTCTTACAATTTCTCGCATGATTTCATAGCACACTGTTTCTACAGACTTAATTGTCCCTCTGCCTTTACAAGAAGCACAATCACAGCAAAGTACACGTTCAAGGCTTTCACGCGTGCGTTTCCGAGTCATTTCAACTAATCCTAATTGCGTAAAACCATTGACATTGGTTTTAACCCGATCGCCTTTAAGCGCAGATTGCAACGATTCCAACACACGCTGGCGATGCTCTTCTTCTTGCATATCAATAAAGTCAATAATGATAATACCGCCCAAATTACGTAACTGTAATTGATGAGCAATCGCTTGTGTCGCTTCAATGTTGGTATTAAAAATGGTATGCGCTAAATTACGATGTCCAACAAATGCACCTGTATTAATATCAATCGTTGTCATGGCTTCCGTTTGCTCAATAATAAGATAGCCACCTGATTTTAAATCCACACGCTTATCTAAGGCTTTTTGAATCCCATCTTCTATACGATAAACATCAAATAACGGCTGTGACCCACTATATAAGCTCACATTTTCTGCTAATTCTGGCATAAATTCACTCAAGAACTCTTTAACCTGTTCATAGGTCATTTTAGAGTCAACTTGCACCGAATTAATATGAGTACCAACGAAGTCTCGCAATACCCGTTGCGCCAAAGCCAACTCACCATAAAGCAATGATTTTGCGGGGTATTTTCCTTTGCGTTCCAATACTTTCCGCCACAACCGTTTCAAAAATGCTGCATCTTGCTCTAGACTTTCTTCACTCACACTGTCTGCCGCCGTTCTCACGATAAAACCACCAAGCTCATCGCAATAAGGCTCCACAAGCGTTTTCAGGCGATTCCGTTCAGATTCACTTTCAATCCGTTGCGACACGCCCACATGGCTATTTTCAGGCATAAACACCAAATAGCGAGAAGGCAAGGTTATATCCGTGGTTAATCTTGCGCCTTTTGTACCGAGCGGATCTTTCACTACTTGTACAACAATGTCCTGCCCTTCACGTACAAGCTCGCTAATATTTTTCACCACAAATTGCTTTTTCTCATTTTCATCAACACACTCTGTATGAGAAACAATATCTGACGCATGTAAAAATGCTGCTTTTTCTAGCCCAATATCCACAAAGGCAGATTGCATGCCTGGCAACACACGGGTCACTCGCCCTTTATAAATATTGCCCACAATGCCACGCTTAGCTTCTCGCTCAATATGGACTTCTTTTAAAATGCCATTTTCTACCAAGGCAACCCTCGTCTCACTTGGCGTGACATTCACTAATAATTCTGCACAGTTCATCTGAATCTCTATCAATAATAAAATTGGCGAATTTTACCTAAACAAGCGGTCAGATTGTGAAATTTTTTTGCGAAAGTGGAACTATTGTTTGATTTACGGCAAGAATTTGATAGTCTGCACGCCATTTTGTTAAGAGAGAAACCCCATGACTGAAAAAACCTTTATTACGGGTAAAGATGCCGCCCTTGAAGAGAGTATCGAAAAATTCCAAACCAAACTGAAAAATTTAGGCTTTAATATTGAAGAAGCAAGCTGGCTCAACCCTGTGCCGAATGTGTGGTCGGTTCATATTCGTGATGTAGATTGCCCGCAATGTTTTACCAACGGCAAAGGGGCAAGCAAAAAAGCGGCGTTAGCTTCGGCGTTAGGTGAATACTTTGAGCGTTTATCGACCAACTATTTTTGGTCTGATTTTTACTTAGGCAAAGAGCTAGCAGAAGGCGAATTTGTCCATTATCCAAGCGAAAAATGGTTTGAGATTGAAGATGAAGAAACCTTGCCAGAAGGGATTTTAGATCCATTCTTATTAGATTATTTCGATCCAAATGGCGATTTAACCCCTGATTTATTGGTCGATTTACAATCGGGTAACTACGAGCGTGGTATCGTGGCATTGCCTTATACTCGCCAATCGGACAACCAAACCGTTTACATTCCGCAAAGCATTATTGCAAACTTATTCGTTTCAAACGGAATGTCAGCAGGTAACACCAAAAACGAAGCCCGTGTACAAGGCTTGTCGGAAGTGTTCGAGCGTTTTGTCAAAAACCGCATTATCACTGAAGCGATCAGCTTACCTGAAATTCCGCAAAGCGTAATTGACGGCTATCCGACTATCAAAGCATCTATCGAAAAATTAGAGCAAGAAGGCTTCCCAATCCTTTGCTACGATGCTTCACTCGGCGGCGAATTCCCTGTGATTTGTGTGATCTTGCTCAATCCAAACAACGGCACTTGCTTTGCTTCTTTCGGCGCTCACCCGAATTTCCAAGTAGCGTTTGAACGTACCGTAACCGAACTCTTGCAAGGTCGTAGCTTAAAAGATTTAGACGTATTCGCACCGCCATCATTTAACAACGATGATGTTGCCGACCACGCTAACCTTGAAACCCATTTTATCGATTCAAGCGGTCTGATTTCGTGGGATCTTTTCAAATCAGAGGCTGATTACGATTTCGTTCACTGGGATTTCTCCGGCACGACAGAACAAGAGTTTGCCAACCTAATGGCAATCTTCAACAAGTACGAGCAAGAAGTCTATATTATGGATTACGAACATTTGGGCGTGTACGCTTGCCGTATTTTAGCGCCGGGAATGTCGAACATTTATCCATCAGACGACTTGATTTATGCCAACAACAATATGGGTATGGAATGGCGTGAGATCTTGCTTGATCTGCCATATTTCCATCACGATCAAGAAACTTATCAAGAGTTATTGGACGAATTAGACGAGCAAAGCATTGACGATATGACTCGTGTGCGTGAGTTTATCGGTGTAGTGGCAGAAAAAGGTTCTGCGTTGCAAACTTTGCGTATCGGCGAGTTAAAATCAATGTTGCACTTAGCCTTAGGCAATTTGGAAGAAGCACTAGATTGGGCGAACTGGACAGCAAATATGAATGGGTCAGTCTTCTCTGCTGAACGCAACAACTACTACCGCTGTTTAATTCAGTCTATTGAGCTATTCTTAGATGAAAACCGTGAACCAGAGCAATATCGAATGGTGTTCAACAAAATGTACGGCAAAGAAGCGGTCGATTTTGCGTGGTCTATAATTCAAGGCGGAAACCCATTCCACGACTTAACAGGCTCTGATGAAACCTTATCTAATATGCAAGGTCATCAGAAATTGTTAGCGGCGTATCGTAAGTTGCAGAAAGTAAAATAAACTCTATTCATATAATTTAGCCTAGAACAATTGGGCATAGTAGACAAAAAGGTTGGTAAAAATTGGGTTAAAGCCTTGTACTATAAAGCTTTAAGATCGTTTTTGGCATAATAGACAAAATTGTTGCTAAAAAGTAGCTTAAAGCCTTATAGTACAAGGCTTTAAGCCTACTTTTTGAAAT